>JBARFX010000100.1:0-92108 GCA_049797655.1 Candidatus Acidiferrales bacterium
CTGATCCTTGTTCAACTGCCACTGCCCAGCCAACTTTGGCGCAGCCGCGTCCTGCGAGCCGGTTTGTGCCGGAGTCTGCGCCCCGGCTCTTCCCGCTACCACCAGAATCGTTGCCGCCGCAAACATCGCCAGCAGCAAGTATTTGAATCCCGCCTTTCTCGCTATCAGCGAATACCTACTAGCGTGATCGCTTCTCATCTCGCTCCTCACGGCCCCAGAGTTTCCAGCCCGTACAACCTGCACCCACGCGGAATAGTTACCTTCATTGATTCCATTCGGGGCGTACAAAGGTTCCAAAGAGTCGTACGAAGGAAGTGCGGTACAGAGAAAACCTAGCGACGCGAATCGCCAGGAATTAGAGGGGAAGTCGAGCCAGGCGTCAGCCGTCCGCTCGCGCGAATATCAATGTCGACTGTGTCGCTCACTCTTAAAATAAACGTGCTCGGATTCTTCAATCCCCATTTCACATACGGCACCGAAAACCGCGTCGTCGCCTGCGTCGGTCCCAGCGCGCCCGGCAGAACCGCGAAGTTGAGACTCATCTCATGATCCTGCCCATGCAATTTCAACAGACCCGAAACAGCCACCTGAGACGTTCCCTGCGGAGCGATCGTGCCCACAATTCGAGTTGGCACAAACACAATCTCCATAAATTTCGGGCTCTCCAGAATTTCCTGATGCATTTTCTTATCGCGTCCGTCGTTCCCGCTCTCGCCGCTCACCGCATCCACAACAATCGCTCCGCTCGCCTTGCCCGACGCGGTGTCGAAATGAATCACGCCGCTCTTCAATTTGAATGTTCCGTGCACCGTATGGAAGGATGCACCCAGGGTGAACTCCACGCTCGTCTGCGCTGGATTGAGAGTGAAAACAGATTCCCGCGCGCCTGCGCGCGGCGCAACCGACAAAGTGGCAGCCACAACGAAGAGTAAAAGCGCGCCACGAATCCCGCGGTGGCGGCAAACTCGCGAACCGAGAATCATCTCTAAGCCCAGAGGACTCGCCACCCGAGGCCGATAATCGCCGGCGCGTCAAACTTTCGACCCTGCGGCTTGCTCGTGTGAATGGAAATAATCTTCGAAAATAGCTCCGGCTGACTCTCGAACAAACGCAACGTCTTTCGCCGGATCCATCCGCTCGCGTCCATCAAAAGTAACAGCCGCGTCATACGCAGCGGCACGCTCGCGATTCTGCGATGCGCCGACACGTAGTAGCGAAGGTCTCCGCGGGAAAGCGCCTCGCCGAGTTCGAGCGCCTCCTGCAATCCCAGGCTCAATCCGTGGCCTGCAATTCCGTCCACCGAACACGACGCGTCACCCACCAGCGCTACCCGCCCCGCCGCCACCCGTCGCGCGCTCGTCAGCCCGACGAGACTTCCCTGCTCCGCCGTCATCAATTCCGCGCTTTCCAGCCTTCGTGCCACTTCAGGAAATTCAGCCAGCCCGTTCTCGATTCGCAGCTTCGCATCGCTCGAAAAAAAACTCACGCACACCTCGTCCGCGCGCGTTGGCGTCACTACCATCTGAAACTGCTCGCCCCAATACACCTCGACAAATTTCGACCACGGCGCAATCGCGAAATGCCGCCGGAATCCGAAGCGCGTTCGGCCGAGCTGCATCCCGCTCAATTTCGCCCACCTGCGCACCGAGGAATTCAGCCCGTCTGCGCCCACGAGCCACTCGCAACCGAAAAACTCGCCATCAATCCGCGCTCCATCTGCCGCGAAATCAGAAACCCGCGCCCCCCAGCGAAACTCCACCCCCGCCTCTGCCGCCCGTCGAACCAGCAATTCATGCAGCACGGTGCGCCGCAAACCAAACGCACGTCCACGCGCAATCGGAGCACTGGCAGAGCGCGTGCAATCAGAAAACCGGAAACCTTCGAGTGGAAAACCAAGGGGGGAATCCAAACTGACACCGAGACGGCGCAGAGCTTCTACAGCCTCAGGAAGCAATCCTTCGCCGCACGGCTTGTTGATCGGGGGACGCCGCGCATCGGCGACCGTCACACGCAATCCTTTCATCGCGGAAGCGATCGCGGTCGCAAGTCCGGCCGGGCCCGCCCCTACAACTAGCACATCCGACTTCATTGCTCCCGACCCTCGCTCCCTTTACCATTTCAGAAGCACCAGCTCTGAGCAAAATCCGGGCCCCATTGCGGCAAGAATGCTGTAGCTTCCGGCAGGCGGGCGCCGGTGGGTGTAGACATCCTCCAGTACTAAGAGCACAGAAGTGGACGAAATGTTGCCAACCTTCCGCAAACACTCCCACGATGCCGCAAGGTCCTTCGCCGTGATGCCCAGCGCCTGGGCAGTAGCCTCCAGCACTTTCGGTCCGCCCGTGTGCATGATCCAGCTCTTAATGTCGGAGCGTTTCATCCCATGCTCGCCCAGAAAGGCATCCACATCCTCGCCCAGATGCTTCACCACCGTATCGGGAACCTCCGGTGACAGCACGATGTGGAACCCCTTCTCCGAAATATCCCAGCCCATCACCCGTTCCGTATTGGGATAGAAAATCGATTTCGTCGCCACTATCTCCGGGCCGCTCGACTGCGTCTCCGATCCCACCACCACCGTCGCAGCCGCCCCGTCCCCAAACAAAAGCGCCGAGATTATATGCGCCATCGACAAATCGTCACGCTGCAGGGTCAGCGAGCACAGCTCCACCGATACGAGCGCAGCCGCCTCATCTGGAAAAGCGCGCACGTAATCAGCGGCGCGCGAAATCCCTGCCGCACCCGCAACGCAACCAAGTCCAAAGATCGGTATGCGCTTGATGTTCGGCGAGAGTCCCATCCGGTTCACAAGCCGCGCGTCGATTGACGGCGCAGCAATTCCTGTCACTGAGGTGACGAAAATCGCGCTCAGTTCGTCCGGCTCGATTCCCGCTTTCGCCAGCGCGCGGCACAGCGACTTCTCGCCAAGTTCCAGCGCGTTCTCAATCCAAACATTGTTCGCGTCGCCCCAGGTTTCCATCTCTGTCTCGTAATACGAGAGCGGCCGTACCGTGTATCTGCCGTCCACCTTCATGCTTTCATCCAGACGGTCGAGAATCCCTGGATTGGTCAGCTGGCCATTCCAGTAGTTCTTGAGCGCTTCCACCAATACCTCTTGCTTGTGGTAATGCTCTGGAAACGCACTTGCAACGCTTGCAATTCTCATTCGTCGGGCTCCTAAGGGTGCTTAACGGCTCGGTGGATATTACCTCGACTGAGCCATATATCCCACGACGATTTCCGAAAATCCTTTGTTCCGGGTTTCGCCCCGCCCACGTCACTACAGAGGGTCGCGTGAAATGCACAAGCGGGCGGCCTCAAGCAAGCGGTTCCCGCCCGCGTCGCTACGATTGCGAATACTACATAAACGTGCTTCTTGGAAAGATCTTTTTGTGGATTGTCTCGCCCAAAAGGAAAAACCCGAGTCCGTTGGGGTGAACGGACCCGGGTCGGGGGGTTGAGAGGGGCTTGGGCCGGTAAACTTTTTATCGCGTCGTAAACTCTTCGCTCTCGAGCGCCTAATAATTCCAGCGCCGCATAATCATCGTCGCACGGAAGACCAGTTGCAGCCCCAGAACTAACAGTGTGTCTCGAAGCGCGCTCATTCGGTCGCGCATGGCCGTTTCCTCCGAATCCTTCGGGAACGGCATCGCTGCGACTTTCGCTTCGCTCTGTGAATCCCAGCGATTGCTTGCCAGTGCGCTCATGCCGCCCGCCTAGTTAACTACGTACACGGGGTTGTCGTGCTCGATGCACACAACCATGGACTTGAAAATGTCGATATCCCAGCTATCCGCGATCCGCAACCTCACCACTTCGTTCGTTTCCGACAGCATCCGCCCGCGGAGCGGGACTCGCAGATTCCCAGCCACTACCCTTAGAACCACCGATTGCCCCATCCAGACTGCGTAGCCGCCTTCCATGTGTTCCCCCTCCTCAGAGTTGCTTCCTCGTACAACTCCATTTTCGGACGCGCCTCCGGACTGGCCAATGGTACAGGGAGCTACGTTTGGTAGGAGGGTAGTACTATGACTTAAATATATGATTTAAAGAGTGTTACGCGCGGGCCGCCGAAACTTCGTCACCTGTGCTGGCAATTCGTTCGATCACCGAAACAATTGCCCCCGTGCCATCGCGGGAAGCCCATTTTCTGCTATTGTTGAGGTTCGTCTGTGTCACCGAACTTCTCCGTGCGGAAGTACGGTTCGCGACTCAGCTCGAAATTCGCAAGGAACCGCTCCGCATGATCGAATCTCTCAAACAACTCCTCGCCCATCTCTACGACGTCAGAGGTATTATCGAGTGGGGTGGCCCCGTTCTCGTCTGTGTCATCGTTCTGATCGAAACCGGCATGTTCGTCGGCTTCTTTCTGCCCGGCGATTCCCTGCTCGTTACTGCGGGCGTCTTTGCAGGCGCGGGCCACACCAGCATCAGCGTCCTGCTGATCTTCGTCACCCTCTGCGCAATCGCCGGAGATCAACTCGGATACTTTATCGGACGCATGGCTGGCCAAAGCCTCTATAAGCGCGAGGATTCGCGCTTCTTCAGGAAGCGCCATCTCGAACGCGCCCATAATTTCTACGAAAAATACGGCGGCAAGACGATCATCCTCGCCCGCTTCGTCCCCATCATTCGTACCTTCTGCCCTCCTGTCGCCGGTGCCGCCAAAATGACCTACACCCGGTACCTCATCTACGACATCTGCGGCGGCATCCTCTGGGTCTGGAGCATGACGCTCCTCGGCTATACGCTCGGCCGCACCGTCCCGAACATCGACAAGCGCATCCACTTCGTAATCGCCGCCGTTATCGTCGCCTCCCTGATCCCGGCCGCCTACTCAGCCTGGAAAGCACGCTCGCACCAACACGCCGCCCCGGCAAGACCCGCCCCACACGAACAAGATTGATTCCCGTATTTTTTTCTGAAGGCCACGACATGTCGCCCGCCGAACGGGTGTCGTGCCTCTCGCTCCACAGCTACGCTCGCTCCAATTCTCAACGCTCGTGGAACAGCATTCTTTTTTTTCGGATTAATTGCCGCGAAAATTGACACCCGCCCTGCTTGACGTTTCTTCGACGCGCTAGAATGCGTCCCTAAACGCAAAAAACGGGGAGCCTGGCAGCCCCCCGTTTTTGCTTTTTCCGTAAGCCGTCGCATTGCCGAAGGCATTTACGGCGGCGCGCACCGCAAAAGCGGTGTGTAAACGGCTTTCAATGTTCTAGGCCCGGTGGAGTCATATTCTTTCTCCCTCCCGTGCGCTAGCTTCTACAATTTCGCTTTTACGCCCTCGCAACGCCCGTGGCAAGCAAAATTTTCGCCGCCTCCTATGCCGCGCCAGACCGATTACTTGGGCTCCTTGTGAGGAGCGTTCTCGGATTTCGCCGCAGGTGCGTGGCTCGTACTTGGCTGGCCGCCACGCGGTGCTTTCTGTTCCGGTTTCGCGCTCTGCCGCGGTGCGGCTGCGCCTCCCGAACGTGGCTTCGCACTTTCGGTGTGTCCGCCTCGCGGCGCCGTCTTCTCGGGACTCGGCTTCGCTCCTGCCTCGCGACTTGGCCGCGACGCAGGTTTCTCCGTCGATGGCTTTGCCGGTTTGCTGCTCGGCGCTCGACTCGGCGTCCGCTCTGTGCCCGGCTTTGCGTTCCCTTCGCGACTTGGCCGCGACGCTGGTTTCTCCGTCGATGGCTTCGCGCCCGCTTCCCGGCTGGCTCGCTCCGGCGGTTTCCCCGTGCTTGGCTTCGCTCCACCGGCACCCGAACTCCCCTCTCGCGTGCCACCCTTGCGCTCGGTGCCGCTCGTCCGCGCGTTTCTTGACGGCCGCGCTTCCGGCTTCGCGTTGGGGTCCCTCGCAGCCACCACGCCTCCGCCCTTGAACTCCCCGGGCTTCCGTGTGGCAGCTACCGACGGCCTTCCATGGTTTTCCGACGCCCACTGCCTGCGATCGCTTCTTGCGGCGCTCTCCTGCCTCCGCTGCATGGTAGTCGCCTCTACGTGGCGGTCCCTTGCCGCCGCTTCTTCCCGCGCCGACGCTCGCGCACTCAAGCCACCCCGTCCTCCATTGTAGCTCACGCGGTTGTCCGACCGGTAGACCACCGTCTTGCGGTACGTGTTATGAATCACCGTCGTGCGCACCCGATTCACCGACGTGTTGTACGCAAACACGCCGTGCCGCCAATATCCCCCTTCATATCCCACACCGCCGTAACCCCACCCATAATTCACGCCGCCGTAAAATCCCACATGTGGGCCCCAATACCCCGCATGCCACACATACACACCGTCGCCCCATCCCCAATATCCCGGCGTCCACAAGTAACCCACTCGCGGCGCCAGCACCCAGGTGCCAGGCACCCAGTAATAACCGTCCGGTCCCCAAGCCCAATAACCGGGCGTCCAGATATACCCCGGCCCCGGACAATAAGGCTGCTCGTATACCGGCAGTTCGGGCGGTGGAGTCGTGATCGAAATACTTACGCCTACTTGCGCGCGCGCCCCAACCGGGATAAGGAGCGCCAACAGCACGAACATCAACAATCCAACGAAGTAGATTTTTCGCATGAGAGAGTCCTCCCGAAACATTCCCCTAATTCTAAGCGTCAACCGCACCCGGTGCCAATGCTGGAATCCATGTAGCTCCCCGATTCCGTGTTTTGAACTAATGATTTGAAAGATTCTATGTGGCTCGCCCCGTCAGAAGTGAGGCTTTCACCGTTGCCGTTGCCTTCGCCTTTCGTACCGCCGGCATCTTGCCGGCTCTTTTCCGTTGTACTTTGCCATAGTCATCGCACCACCGCTGTGACGGCGCTCACTTGTTCAATGTTGAGCGCTATCCCCGCGGTTGCCGCGACGCCTTCGCGACGCCAACGTCATCCGACAATCGTCGCCCCCCTTCAAAGATGTTTACGCGCACTGCCCCATTGCACACCACTCCGCCCCGTGCTACGGTCGCCGGAGAGATGCGAAAAATGAATGCTCAACGGCCGACTACCAACCCCGGGACGAACCAGCTCCACATCTCCAAACTAGACTCTTCCCAAAATGGTCCCCAGCCGCCGGCCACTTGCCAGCGCCTTTCTAATATACGGTGGCGCGATTAGAAATCCCCGCAAGTCATTGAAAACATTCGATCGGATCCATTTCTAATCTACGGTAAAAGGGGGGGTCCAGCAAATGACGTTTCGTTCGCCACTCAGAGCCGCTGCCATCGCCGCGAGCCGTGTCGGACTCGCCGTCGCAGCCTCCGTCCTCGCCGCCATCGGAGGCGCGCACTCAGCGCCGCGTATAGATGTCGGCCCCGCAATGCAGAACGAACCCAAGCAAGGAGCCCCCGTGGCCACACAGCACGCAGCTGGACCGTTCGACGTAAAGGTCGTTCCCCAAGGCGCGGCGGACAAAGCCGAAGGCTCAACGCTCGCTAGAATGTCGCTCGACAAGCAATACCACGGCGACCTCGAAGCAACCGCTAAAGGCGAAATGCTCACCGCCGCCACCGATGTACAGGGCTCAGCTGGCTACGTCGCGATCGAACGAGTCACCGGAACGTTGAACGGCCGCACCGGAAGTTTTGTCCTGCAGCATAGCGGGACGCTCACACGCGGCGCACCGACACAAAACATCACGGTGGTCCCGGATTCCGGCACGGGGCAGTTGGCTGGCATCGCCGGAAAGCTGACGGTCATCATCGAGGGCGGCAAGCATTCCTACGAATTCGACTACACCCTGCCGCTGGCGCCTTGAGGCGGGTGCGACGGCGCGATAACGCGCGAACGTTGCCAGGAGAAGTTATGAGGGTTGGAAATGCAGACTATTTCAGGAAGAGGGCTTCGCGGAGCTGGTCGCGGCCCACAAACGTTTTTGAAGAGCGGAATTTGCCGAACAGATCGAGGATTTCGCGATTCTGAAACACGTGCGCGTGCACGGCGAGCGTCGGTGCGGAAAGCACTTCGATCGTTTGCGTATCGACGATCCGGTAGCGATGGAAGCGTTCGGCTGCTCGGCTGTGAAACATCGCGAGCACCACGCCCGAGGGATGCAGCAGCGAGTACAGTCGCTCCATCACGCGCGGCAATAATTCAGCGTCGAAGTAATCCAGCAAATCCCACGCCAGCACGCCGTGAAAACTTTCGTCCGCGTAACGCAGGCCGGTTTCGAGAAACTTCTCAGCCAGATAAGCCTGCGAAATCTTCTGGCCGCCATTCCCCACCGGGGCGAGCCGCAGCCCTTCCTCTTCGGCCGTCAAAAATTCCTTCCACGAACGCAGCGAATCTTCCGTAGTGATTTTAAATCCCTTCTCGATGAAAAATGTGAGCGTCGCTTGCGAAACCTGCCCGAGATCAAGGATGCGGGGATTCTTTTCGTCTTCGAGATGCGACAAGAATTCCTTCAAGCCGTTTGAGATGCGGAAATTCGCCGATGCCGCAGTCGCCGATGCGGACGACGCAACGCCGGGCTTTGAAGGCGTCGCCGTGACGGCGTTACTCAGTCGGGTTTTCGCTGTCCAATTCATGATCGCATCTATTCTCCGGAAGCCTTTGCGACCGCTTGCGGCGCAGCGCTCAGCTTCGTTGGCGGCGCCGGCGGAAGCGGCGCGAGACTCGAACTTTGGCTGGAATCATTCGCGCGCGTCATTTCCACTTTACCTCGCAGCCGCGCGCCGTCGTCAATTGCGATTCGCGGAGTGGTCAGGCTCCCCTGCACTCGGCTCGACCCTCCCAGTTGAATGCTTGCCGATGCTTTCAAGTTTCCGTTCACCGTGCCTTCGACCACAATTTCGCGCGCTTCGATATTCGCATGCACCCGTCCGTTCGGCCCAACCGTTACCTTCGACTGCGGAAAGCGAAATTGCCCTTCCACCTGCCCGTCAATGTACAGATCGTCGTTGCCGGAAATTTCGCCGTTGATGCGGATACCGGAAGAAATGCGCGAAACCCCGCGAGCCGGAGCCGGCGGTGCAAATGCAGGTGACGCAATTGATGCAGGCGCAGCGGGCGCTACCGCCGCAACCGCCGCGTTCGACGCAACCGACGGCGGAATCTCAGCGGACGCGGTGGGTAGCGGCGCAACCGGAGCCGTCGTTTGCGGTTTCGCCGGAATAGGCGAAGATGATTCTAATCGTTGCGAAGAAGGCTTCGCCTCTGCGGGTTTACGCCACATGAGAATTCCTCCCCGAGCACAATCGCCAGGATCGCTGCGCCGGGCGGCAGGCGATTCCAAACGTTCACGAACTATAGTACAGAGATGTCTAGCTGTAAATCGCCACTATCTCGCCATTTGTCAATTGGGCACGGGCCGCAGGCGCGGGCACCAGAAGAGCGGAGGTGGTGCGGACGTCGCTATCTCGCAGTTCCCACCGGGCCACGAGGTAGCCAATCGACTCGTGGAAGAAAGTCTTCAATCCTTCGCGAGTGCGCCACCAACTATTCGGATCGTAAGCTGGATCGGGTGCCGCGACGACACGAAGTTCCGTGCCGGGAGCCAGCGCATGCTCGTATATGAAACGCGCCCGCCGCGTGTGGTAATTCGATGTGACGACAATGATCTTCTTCCAGCCGTGCGACGAAAGGAACTCCGAGACAGCCCCGGCCTCTTCCAGCGTGTTACGCGCGCGATTCGGAAAGCGGACGACCGCCCCGGGGGACACGCCGCGATCCGTGAGATCGCGTTGCATCAATTCGGCGATCGAAGCGTAAGGTCGCAGGGAGCGGCCGCTCGCGACAATTCTCGGAGCCCAGCTTGCCCGAAAGAGATCGGCTGCACGCGAGGCGCGGACGGCGTCGAAATCATCATCACTCAAAATCACGATTGCGTCGGAAACCTGCGGCGATTCGTCGACAACCCAGAAACTGCCGGCAAAGCGGAGAATCGGATAGCGGACGAGGTAAATCACGAACGCGAGTACGACCACAAATATCAGGAACAGAAGACGAAAAAAGATTCCGCCGCGCTGGAGATTCTCAATTGATCGGGGAGCCGCGCAGTGAGAAGTCATTTCGCGGGGTCGAGCTGGCGCATGCGCTCGGCCGCTTCCTCGGGAAGCATGCCGTTGAAATAAACCTCTTTAATGCTGTACGACTTGCTGCGCGTTTCAACAATCGGAAGGATTTCGATGTGCCAATGATAGTCGCCGGCGATTGTGCGCCAGTAATCGCTGAGCTCGCCCTTCGTTTGGAGCGTATTGGGCGCGGTATGGACCACCATGTGAAACGCCGTGGAAATTTGGCCCAAGCGGCGCAAGGTGCGGCCCAGCAGGTTCGCAAGATGACGCCGATTTTCTCCCGGCGACGGCGTCTCGAATTGATGATTGTGTGTGCGTGGCATGAGCCAGACTTCGTAAGGCACGCGCGATGCGTAGGGACAGAATGCGAAGTAGTCGCCCACGTTATCAACGATGCGCTTGGTCTGTCGCGCCTCTTGCCGGAGTATGTCGCAGAAAACGCAGCGCTCGCGGTCGCGGAACCATTCGCGGGCAGATCGCAGTTCATAAAGGATCCGGCGAGGAACGAATGTGGTTGCGGTGACCTGCGAATGAGAGTGCGGCCATTCCTCGCCCGATTGCGGGCCCATATTCTTGAATACCGTGACGTATTTGAAGCGCGCGTCGCGCTTGAGATCCGCAATTCGTAGCGCGTACGCTTCCAAGACTCGCTCGATCTGTTCATCCACCATCTGCGGGAGGTAGAGCGTATGCTCGGGCGATTCGACGATGATTTCGTGGGCGCCCGTCGCCGTCATGCGGTCGTAGATTCCGTCGGCGCTGCGCGCCGGATCCCCTTCGATACGATAGAGCGGCCGGAAATGAGGATACGCGCGGACCTGCCAGGGACCCTGGCGCGGGAGGTCGAGCAGGACTTGGGTCTCAATTCGATTTTCAGGACAGAGCGGGCACGGATCGGGGCGAAGTTTTTCGCGCTCGGGATGGCCGACGACAACCCAGCTACGGGTAATGGGATCTTTACGAAGTTCCATTTTGCGATACGAGGAATGCAGCGATCATCTTATAACGCCCGTTGCGGGAGGGCAAAAGGAAGTCGGCTCGATTGTAAGAGGACGTGGGTGCGCTCGGAGCAAATCGAACCGCACGATCAGCGAGTGTAATGCGTGGGTGTCGGGCCCACTTCAAGGCGATGCCGGTCCCAGATAGCGCCTTCGCGGCTGAAATTAGCCATCTCGAAATCCTGCGTAAGCTCGAGGCAATCGGTGGGGCAGGCGTCTTCGCACAGACCGCAGAACATGCAGCGTGAAGTGTCGTATGTAAAATTGGTGAGAACTTTTCGGCGCGTCGCGTCGTCACGAAGCCAGCCAACTACAATGAGGTTTTCCGGGCACGCAAGCGCACACAGGTTACACGCGATGCAGAGCGATTCTCCGGTCTCAGGGTTCATATTGAGGCGGGGTGCACCGCGGTAACGCTCGGCGACCATGGGCCGCTCAAGCGGATACTGCTCGGTATAAATATTTTTGGGGGCCTGGTAACGAAACGTCAGCCACATTCCCTTGAGTAGGTCCACAAGGAACAGGCGCCGAAGGAGGTCTCTCATCGAGTCGTAGTCTGACTGGCCCAGAAATAATTGTCAAGGCAGCCGCGATGCGCCGAAAAAAGCTATTGAGATGTCGGAGCCTTCACCGAGCCGATGAAATCACCGAGGACGGCCTGTCGCATCAAGTCAGGGGGCAGCAGTCCTTGCGCCAGGATGAAATCGTGGAATTTCTTCTGATTGAATTTTGCCCCCAGCGCGGACTCGGTGTCCTTTCTTAGCGCGAGCAGTTTCGTGTAGCCGTAGAAGTAGCTGTTGGCCTGGCCAGGCGAACGGTAGGTAAAGCGCTCAACCTCTTCTTTGGCGAAAGCGTGCGAGAGAACAACGTCCTGCTCGAGCACGCGGTAGGCATCTTCCGGATGAATCTTGCCGGCTTGCAACTCCGGATCGAGAAAAGCACGGGCGGCGCGGAGTAAACGGAGGTCGAGCGAGATGAGCTGCCCTTCGGCCGGCATGTACGGCTCAATCAAATATTCAGAGTAGAGTCCCCAGCCCTCGACGTTGGTGCTGTTAAACGCATACTTGGCACGGGCTACTGAGACGCCGCGCTCGAGCATGGAATCGAATTGCAATTCGTGGCCCGGCCGTGCTTCATGGGCGGTAAGCGTCCATGCGGCGGCATCGTAAGTGAAATCGTCGTACTCGTCCGCGGAGCCCCCGCCAGCGCCTGCCGGAATGTTCAGCGGCAGAACGAACTCTCCCTTTTGGCCAGTATTGTGAAGGAAGGGCGGCGCAACCATGTGAGGAGCGGGTTGCTGAGCGGTCTCGGCTGCCGTTGCGATACGGATGCGCGCCGGGCGATCGGGCAGGTCGACAATTTTCTGCTCGACAATGATTTGTTCGATCTGCTTGAGACGATTTTGATAGAACGGAAGGATGGCGTCGCCCACCAGTTGCTGTTTTTTCAGCTCACGAATCACATCGCGATAGTCGCTCGACGGCAGGTGGCGGTCTTTCGCAATGCCAGCGGCAATCGGCTGCATCTCACCCTGTATTTCGGTGAAAGCCTGGTGCGCCATCGCAGCCAACTGGGCAGGCGCGATGTCGATGCCGTATTGTTCCAGATTGAGAGCGTATTCTTCCGGCGGCTGACGGAAATCCGAGCGCGCTTTGGGTAACACATTCGCTCTCGTCCAGGCATCATACGCCGTGAGTTGCGACTTCAGCGCGTCAAACGGTTCTTGCCATCCCGCAAGATTGTATTTCTTCATCAGTGAGGCGATCCCGTCGAGATAGTTTGAGTTTCGCGAGAGTTCGGTTTCAATTTCGACGCGTGCCGGGTACACAACTCCAGGGATCGCCATTTGCTCGATGACGCGCTGCTTGAAGATCTCCACAATCGGTTTGAAACCTGGCTCGAGACCAGCGTACTTGCGCAGGCGAGCGACAGCTGCCGGACGGCGCTGAACCGCGGTCTGTTCATCGAGCAGGATTTGCACTCCCGCGAAGACCATGCCGCTCGCGTTGAGGAACGGCACTTCGTGAGCGCGTTGGAAATCCTGCACCCGGAACTGAAGCTCAACACTTCGAATCATGATCTGCAGATCCTGCGCCACTTCCTTTTGCTGCTGTTGCACGGCCGCGACTTTCAACTTGGCAAGCGCGTCCGCCGTCTCCTGGCGCTCCAGGTTTTCGTCAGCAAGCGTAGGCTGGGAAATCAGAGCATCGTATTGGCTCAGGCCTTCTCGAGTGCCGCGTTCCGGGTGATGCTTGATCGAGACTGCGAGGAGAAGGTTCGAGTAGTTGTTGCTAATCGCGATCCAAGACTGGTCCAGAGGCTTGGCTTGGGCGAAAACCGCCAATATCAGGATTGCCGAGGTTGGTAGCAGAATATTTCTGCGCATCCGTCGCCTCACTAGAAATCTGCGAAAGTCAGTAAAGCATGCCGGGGCTCCAAGCGCAATTTGAAGTGTGGCCTGAATTCAGCGTGAATCGGTGGCCGAGCTCGCGGCGCGAGCAGGGGAAAGGCGGGCTCGTTGCGGCTGGTTCCGGACTGATGGGCTGCCTCGTAAGGCGGATTGTCGGCATCGGCCATTCGAGGCGCCCGTCACTGTTCGTGACTTCTTCCACGATTTGCACGAAGAACCGATCCTTTTCCCTGGAGCGAAAGCGAAACAGCCTGATTGAAGAGATTATTCATTCGGCCACCTTCGCTCGTGAGCGTGGCTAGCCGGGCGAACCAATGCTACTTGAACAACTGCATGAGAGATAGTTTTCCGCCGCCGGAAGTAGCGATTACGAGATTCATCGTGATAAGCATCAAGTCGTAGCTCCAGCCGTTGGTGCCCGATTTGCCCCAGAAGCCCGTGTGCCAGACGAAGATCTTCTTTTGAATCGCGCCGAGCATTACCAGAATCAGACCGACGGCTGCGAGTTGAGCGAAGACGCCGGAGATGATTCCGAGGCCTCCGGCGCATTCCGCCCCGCCGAGCAAGATCGTGAAGCCCTTGCTCATTCCTATGTCCTTGCTTCGCGCAACGGGGTTCTTGAGATCCGACCAGCCGCTCGTGATGAAAACCAGGGCGACCATGAAGCGCAGGAGTAGCAGGGCGAGATCCGTGAATCGCGCTAATTGTGGAAGCATCCTATGAGTGACTCCTTGCTGCCGATCGCTGTGGTTCCACTGCAACATGCATATCATAACTGTCGCCAGCAGGGGAAATGCTGGAGGGTTGCTCGATCGTGTTTTGCCGGCGAGAACGCCAAGAAGAACGACCCAGCCAACCGCGCTGAATCAATAGAAGAGAAAATCTGCGAGCGAAGTGTAAAGGCAACGACAAATGACGACGAAACAAATCAGCGTCGAGCGGTTCAGCGTGACATCCTCCAAACCGTTCAGCGAGGTGCTGAAAGCGCTGGAAACGGTAATCGGCCACCCGAATATGAGCACGTTCATGAACAGCATTGAGTCCGCCAAGAGCTATGCCGACGTGCAGACAATCGTTCAGAAGGCCACCGGAGCATCCGGGATTATGGAATTCATGCGGTTTGACCTTGGCATGGTGTTAAGAAAAGCAAACGGAGAGAAGGCGCCGCGGAGCGTGCGTCTTCTGGCGGGCAATCCGCTCATCATGAAACAGATGGTCGAACATGTGCCGGATGCAGGTTCGTACGCGCCGGTAACCATTCTTGTGGACGAGCGCCCGGACGGAGTGCGGCTTTCATACGACCGGATGGCTAGATTCCTCGCGTCATACGGGAATGCTGACGCACTGAAAGTGGCGCGGGACCTAGACGCCAAGGTCGAGGCAATTTTAACGGCAGCCGCCGGTTAGCACGCAGCCTCGCCTGCCGGCCCCCCCGCGATACGACTGACGAGGAAACCGCGAGCTGCTTCGCAATCCTGATTAAGTGGCCGCCGCGCGAGCTAGCGACGCTTGCGGAGCGAACGCCCCTTGGGCCCGCCGCCGAGATCGGGAACTTCTTCGCCGAGCGCAGTGGCCAAATCGATCTGATGATCCTGTTCCTGCATGAGAATCTGACGAATTTGTTCGGCCATTGCAAATTCCCCGAGGACCTCGCACTGCCGGATGCGATCGCGGTAATTGCGAATGGTTTCATTCTCATTATCGAGATCGTAGCGGAGCATGTCTTTTGCGTTTTTCGAGGTGCGGACCGGTTTGGGAGTCACTACCGGCATTTTGCCCAGATAGTCGATCTGGCGCGAAAGAATCAGGGCATGGTCCAGTTCCTGCTTGGCATGAATTTCGAGCTGCGCGGCGATGTCCATGTACTGGGCGCCGCTGAGCACCTGTGAATAGACGACGTAGGCGATGATGGCTTGGTATTCGCGAGAAAGATCTTCGTTCAACAACTCTGCGAGGCGATCGCGAGAAATCTCGGATTCGTTCGCGGCCGATTTCGATTCAACCATTTGATCCCTCCTTGGAATCGAGATGCGTCGTAAGAATTTCGAGCGCGCGGGCTTCCGGCGCCAATCATTTCTGACCAACTTGTACCCTACCAATTCCGGAGCTACCGGTGCATCGCTGAAATACCGTATACGAGCAAACGGATGACCGGCAATTCGTCATCGGAAAGCTCGATGCCCGTCCGGGATCGAAGGATCCAGGCCGCTATCGGAATAGCGAATCGTCACAGGCACAGGTTCTCCCTGGAAGTGTCCCGTCCTGGAAAGACGTGCCGCGGCCCTCGAGGCGGTGAAAGTCCCCTCGCAAACGATGCCCTTGGCATGCACGGGGCGCGTGGCTGGTTTAGCCCTCGGAATTTTCGCCATCGTATCGTAGATTTCCTGGGCGAGATCTTGCTGCGACTGCCGAGGCGCGGCCCACAAAACGCCGTGTGCGAAGAAGAAGGCAAGCGCCAGGCCGAGCAACCGAAGCGGAAAATTTCGATCGAGTGGAGATGGACTCAATGAAACATGGACCGCCTGACTCCGTCTCATCACTTGTTTCCTCAGGATTTTGATTTCTAGAGGCGGTTCTGGGAAGCCCGCCTCGCGCGAACGTCCTAGGCTCCATTCGATGCAGCGCACTGGAGAAAAGTTACAACGACGAGAAGGCTTCCGCAACTCGGAGGGGCGGAGGACCGGGGCGCAGCGTGATATTCTCAGAAGCGCTGATGAACGAGCATTCAAACGATCTGAAATTCATGCAAGCCGCGCTCGAAGCGGCGCGCAGCGCGGGGCAAAGCGGCGACGTCCCCGTCGGTGCGGTCGTCGTGCTCAACGGGACCATCGTCTCGCGATCGGGGAATCGCACGATCGCCGATTGCGATCCGACGGGACACGCAGAGATTATCGCTTTGCGTGAGGCGGCGCACGCGATCGGAAACTACCGCCTCCTGGACGCGGCACTCTACGTCACGATTGAACCGTGCGCGATGTGCGCGGGCGCGATGATCCAGGCGCGCATCGCGCGGCTCGTGTACGGCGCGGACGATGTGAAGGGCGGCGCGGTCCGGTCGTGCTTTTCGATTCTTGACCACGAACGGCTGAACCATCGCGTGGAAGTGGCTGCCGGAGTGATGGCCGAGGAATCCGCACAGTTGCTCAGAGAGTTCTTTGCAGCGAAGCGATAGAGAGAACGCTGGCGAGATTTGGTTAGCTCAGCCCAGTCTTACGGCTGCGTTTCGCAGGCAAGGCGGCGCGATAACCCGTCAGCAACAGATCGTGGAGCGCGTCCGGGTGCACTTTCGAAAGGCGTACGAGCACCCAGGGGTACTCGCGATAATGATCGGTAATGAAATACGTTTCCGCGTCGGCCGCCATCAACTCTTCCCGCCGCTCGAACGGCATCTTAAGGACGATGGTATCGGCGTCTTCCTCTTCGCGCCAGCGCACGAACAATTTTCCTTTCACCTTCAGCGCCGGGGTTCCGTACGAAGTGCTGTCTTCGGCATTCGGAAACGTGAGACCCGTGCGACGGACGGTGTCGTACGTGATGCGCGACGGCCGCTTCATGGATTCTGCGCCTCGGACACGTTTGTATTTTAACCTAGCCGGCCCAGCGTCTGCCGCAGCTTCAAGTCTGCAACGCCGTTCTATGCGCGTGAAGTCCGCTCGCGTGCGGCGACCCAATTGATTACACTTTTCTGCTGCTCGAATTGGCTTCGTTTCGATGGCTAAGGATGCAAAGGAGAAGACAGTTATGCTAGGTTTACAAAGGCTTAAAGGCAGAGCCCTTTGGGTGCTGTTTCTGGCTGCTGTCTTGTGCGTCCTCTCTGCGAATCCTCTGCGCGCTCAGTCGAAACCGCAGGACGCCCGCCAAGATATCCTGAATCAGTTCAGCGACTCCATGGATGAGCTCACCGCTAGGGTCTCGCCAGCGGTCGTGCAAGTGCGCGTGACAGGCTATCGAGCCGTAGAAGACAAGGATGAGTCCGATGCGAGCCTGATCGGACGCCAGCGAAGCCTTGCCTCCGGAGTGATCGTGGATCCCGACGGCTACATCATCACGAACGCGCACGTCGTGAAGGGCGCGCAGCGCGTCCGAGTTTTTCTGACCCCCGCTTCTGCGGCAGACGGGCAGGTTCGAAGCAGCCTCGGCGTGGGCGAGCACCTCCCGCCGCTCGACGCAAAGGTTATTGGCATCGCGCCCACATTTGACCTGGCACTACTTAAGGTGGAAGCGAAAGGGCTGCCGACACTCCGCTTCGCGGACTATAAGAATCTCAAGAAGGGCCAGATCGTTCTGGCTTTCGGGAACCCGGAAGGTCTCGAGAACTCGGTGACGATGGGGATCGTCAGCGCCGTAGCTCGGCAGGCCGATCCGAATAGTCCGACGGTTTACATTCAGACCGATGCGCCGATCAATCCCGGCAACAGCGGCGGACCGCTTGTCGATACCCAGGGCCAGGTCGTAGGAATCAACACGTTCATTCTCTCGGAGACCGGTGGAAGCCAGGGACTGGGATTCGCGATTCCGAGCAGTCTGGTGGAATTTGTGTATGGAGAACTTCGGAGGCATGGGCGCGTCCATCGCAGTATCATCGGCGCGAACCTTCAGGAAATTACTCCGGATCTTGCGTCCGGACTTTCGCTCTCACGACGAGACGGCGTGATCGTGTCGGATATTCTTCCCGACGGCCCTGCTGCCAAAGCCGGTCTGAAAATTCAAGACGTGATTTTGAGCGTGGATGACCGGCCCATCGGCGCTCTGCCAATCGCGGAGATGACCATTTCGACGAAGCCCACCGGCGCAACCGTCCGAATGGAAGTCTTACGTGGCGACGACAAATTCTCGCTCGAGATTCCGGTGGCGGAACAGAAGGAGAAAATTGATCGGATCGCTGATCTCGTCGATCCGGCAAAATCGCTCGTAGCGAAGTTGGGAATTTTTGGCGTGCAGATTGACGATCGCTTCGGCGATGAGGTACAGGATCTCCGGATTCCTTCGGGGATAGTCGTCGCGGCGCTTTCGGCGGACCTTTCCGGGGTCGAGACGGAACTGCAAGCTGGCGATGTGATCCATGCCGTGAATGGAAAGCGCGTGGAAACTCTGGACGGGCTGCGTGCGGCTGTCAATGCAATTGCGCCGGGCGGTGCGGGCGTCTTGCAAATCGAGCGCGATGAAAAACTGACGTACATCACTTTCGAAGTGGACTGACGAAAATCATGGCTGCGGCCCCTGGAGTTGTGAGGACGCGGAGCGTTTGCTAGACTTGACGAGGAGAGGTGTCTGAGCGGTTGAAAGAGCTCGCCTCGAAAGCGAGTGTTGGGGAAACCCAACCGTGGGTTCAAATCCCACCCTCTCCGCCAGATTTTCGTTTGCCCGGCTTCCGTTTAACCCTCCGTTTTCTCTTACTCGCACTTGTCCTTGCCGAATCTGCGAGCCCCCGAGCGGCCCAGCGATGGGATATCGTCACTTGGGGACCGAATACGCCCGAATGGAACCGCAGGCTGGGCGTGACCGGAACGCGCATGGGATGTTCGGATACGCCGGCCAGCTGCATGAAGAACGCTGCCTCCGTATCGCGCGAAGGGACGAAGGTATTTCTAGCGGTGCCGCTCAGAGCAGTTACCGCCAACTATGGGTCAGAATACGCGAGGCTATCGCTCCAAACTCCCACCGTAGTTGAGATTGGAATCGACGATTTTACCGGCCAGTACGTAAAGCTGTTTGCGAGTGGCAGAGGTAATCCGGAAGAGATTTTAAATTCTCTAATCGACGGAGTGAAATCACATGGTTCCAGACTTGAATTTGGAGCCACGCTGTACGAAGACGAGCTGCAACTGTCTGAACTTGACGACCCCAAACTCCCAAGCGCAATCCGCGCGAAGTTCGATATCGTTCATCTCTACCTTCACTATCGGGCCAACGGTTTGAAAACACCGGACTATTTAGAACAAGCCAAGAAATTATTCCCCAACGCAAAAATACTTCTGGGCGTCTATGCGTACGACCGCATCAGCTACATGCCTTGCGAGAAGGGCAACCCGCGTCCGTGCTCGAAGCAGGAAGAAAGGGACTATCTCGCTAAAACGCTGGATGTAGACATCGCACTGCTCAAAACCGAAACCGCCGCTGGTCTGGAATTTTATCCCGGGTCATTTGGTCGGGAGGAAGAGTGGAGCGGATGGGATAAGCCCCGCATTTGTCCCGGCCGCAAACAAGATTGCATCGACAATACGAAGGCCCTGCGCCGGGTTGTCGCAGATGAATTCAGGAAACAAATGTGAGGGCTTTAGGCAGAAATCAACGCGATGAATCGAACAATATCCGGCGTACAGGAGCGTCCCCACCGATATCGGTAGTCCACCTGATTCCCGCGGATGAAAGACTTGTATGAGACTCGGCATGGAAGGGCGGACACTCTCGAATGAGTCTGACTCGACATCCACTTCCGCTTGATCGGCAGAGCGAAAATGCCGCCGGGACGTGTGCGGCTTCGCTATGACCGAGGACGCGAACGCATGAGTTCTCGATTTTCTCGGCTTTTGGTCCCACTCTTGATTCTTCTGCTGCTGTTTTCTCCCGGCTCGTCACGAGCGTTCTCCGTCCTCACGCATGAGGCAATCATCGATTCAGCGTGGAAGGATTCGATCCGGCCCCTGCTCCTGAAGCGATTTCCCAATGCCACAAACGACGAACTGCGAGAAGCGCACGCGTACGCCTACGGCGGTTCGATCATCCAGGACATGGGTTACTACCCGTTTGGGAGCCACTTATTCAGCGATTTGGTGCACTACGTCCGAACGGGAGATTTTATTGAGACGCTCATTCGCGATTCCAACGATTTGAACGAGTATGCGTTCGCGCTCGGCACGGTGGCACACTATACCGCGGACAACAACGGGCATCGCATTGCCGTGAATCGCTCAGTCCCGATCCTCTACCCAAAGCTTCAAAGGAGGTACGGCGACGTTGTCACCTACGATGAAAACCCCGCCGCTCACTTGAAGACAGAATTCGGATTCGATGTGCTGCAAGTGGCGAAGGGCCACTACGCTCCCGACAGCTATCATGATTACATCGGATTCCAGATAGCTCAGCCGCTGCTCGAACGAGCCTTTCAAGAGACGTACGCGATTGAATTGAAGTCGATTTTCTCCAGCTATGACCTGGCGATCGCAACCTACCGGCACAGCGTCAGTTCGCTGATTCCCAAAATGACGAAGGTCGCGTGGAATCTGAAGAAGGATGAAATCCAGCGCACAATGCCGGGTATTACCGAGAAAAACTTTCTGTATCATCTCTCGCGGGCCAGTTATGAGAAGAACTGGAAAGAGAAATATCAAGAGCCCGGTTTCGGCACGAAGTTGTTGTCGTTCTTGATTTTAATTATTCCCAAGATCGGGCCTTTCCGAGCTCTGTCGTTCCGCACGCCCAC
This sequence comes from Candidatus Acidiferrales bacterium, assembly GCA_049797655.1. Classification (GTDB taxonomy): domain Bacteria; phylum Acidobacteriota; class Terriglobia; order Acidiferrales; family UBA7541; genus Palsa-295. The sequence goes on from JBARFX010000100.1 coordinate 20,820, forward strand.
TCCCAAAACAGAAAAAATGTTCGAGGCCAGCTTCAACCAGACGATTACGGAGTACGGAAGTTTGATGCAACGGGCAAGAGAAAACGGCCGCGTGGATCTAATGAACGATAATTTCGACACCGGGAACGTAACAGGGCCGGGACAATATCCGCTGGCCGACAAGACCTACGCCGCGCTGCTCGACCACCTGGCAGAGAATCATTTCGCACAGGTTTCTCCCGAATTGCGTTCCGCTGTTCTTTCGTACTACAGCAACTTGAACGCTCCATTCTCGAACAGGAAAAACAAAAAGGACTGGGCGAAGGTCGTTCAAAACCTCGACGAACTGAAGAGTTCGGTCGAACCGAAACCCGCCACGCCCACCGATTGATCGATCGGGCGCTTTCGGTTTTCTTTGCCTCTCGAATTTGTTTCTAGGAAGCTTTACGCGCTCCCTTTCTCGGGCCGGCTCCGCCAATCTTATTGAGTGTTTCCTGCGCTTTGGCTTTATAGGGGCTATTGATCGAAACCGCTTCCGTCAGCACGGTGCGGGCTTCGGCAGTCCGTTGCATCTTCGCGAGAGTAAATCCCAGGCGATACAGATTGCGGCCGTAACTGGACGCATCCGATTTCAGAAGCGGACTCGCCTGTTTGAACGCTGCGACAGCCTGCGGATTCTGGTCATTGTTTACGTACACCTGGCCGAGGGCGGAATACGCCAGGCCTTTCTGGATCGAGACTTGCCGCTGCCACTGGTCGTCATTGAGATTTTCTGGCTTCTTCGCTGTTCCAAGGAGGTCGAGCGCCTTTTGTGCGTCGGCCGCGGCTTTGTCGAGTTGCTGGCCGTTTTCGCTCCAGTTGTCAGCGAGGAGAAGCAGCATCGAAATGTTCTCGGGATCCTTCGCCAGAATGCCTTGCGCAGTCTCTAGCATTTTCGGCGTGTTTTGTGACTGCTGGTACGCGATGGCCGTTTGCTCCCGCACGCCCATGGCGTAGGCCGAATCGGGAAACGCTTTGACATACCGCTCGAACAAAGTAATGCGCGCAGCTAGGGCGGACGTCTTATATGCAGCGTTGACCATCGCATATTGCACGTAACCGATATCTGCCTGCGCATCCTTAAGATTCTGCGCCTTCTGCGCGGCCCATTGGTCATCGGCCAATCCGGCCGGCGCAGGAGACGCTTGATAGTGCGCGAGCAACGGTCCAACCTTCTCGCCGATTGCGTAGAGCTTTTGAACGTCACCCTGTTCATCGGCGGCGTGAACCATCAGGATCACAGCCGAGAAATCATCTGGATCGAGCGCGAGCGCTTTGTCACCGTATTCGTAGACTTTCGCGTAGTTCTTCTGCGCGAGATAGCTTTGCGCGTAGAGCTGATCGCCCAGAAGCGCCAAGTCGCCCGTTCCGTGTTCTGCCATGAACTTATCGAGCAGCACGATTTTGTCTGGCCCGTCGGGCGCCGCATAGATCGCGGCCAAGTCTTTGTCTTCCGGCGTGCCGGCCGCGACGGAAACGCTCTTGCCAATCTGCGCAGCGGCAGTCGTTGTGAATACGACAAACCCCGCGAAAAGAATCACGAACCGCTTCATAGACACCTCCTGATAAAGTGCACCGCATCTCGGAATTTCGGAATGCTATCGCTCGTGCGGCTTCCATCGCAACGGGAGGAAGCGCGGTACGCCCCGGCAATATTCCACATACGCGCCACCGAACCTTGTGCGCAGTTCTCGCTCTTCCAAGGCAATCGCGATCAGAGTCAGCAATGACCATGCGGTTGCGACTGCCCAAAGCAGCCGCGTTCCAGCGAGAAAACAGGCACCGAGAATTGCAAGGAACGACCCGAGATAACGCGGGTGGCGAATGTGAGCGTAGATTCCCCGGCGTACTACTTCGCCGCCGCCCGACAACTCCGTCTTGCCGACCAACCTCGCCGCCCCGAGATCGCGCTTCACCCGCCAGAAAATCCAGCCCTCAAAAATTATCAGTGCAAGGCCGGCGACGATCATCCATGCGGCTGGCCAATCGCTACGGAAGAGTTCATGGCGAAACAAGACCATGCAGACAGTGACCGGTCCCCAGGATAGTAAGACCCCCGTAACGTATCCCGCCGTCTGGTGCTGCCGCCAGAAACTCACTTGCGGATGAACGACGAACCAGAACAGTGGAATTGGCAGCTGCAAGAACAGTACGAGCGCCGCGAGCCAGCGGATTGAGGTCACGGGCGCATCTTAATCGAACCGGCGCTCGAGCGTAAGTGATTTTCGTGAACCCGCCGGACGAATTCTGATTTTGGACCGGCCATTGACGATTCCCGCGTTTCGTTACAGGATTCAGAGGTTGAAGATCTGCCAGCGTGAAGAAGGAGCGTTCGATGCCGGTAGCTACGCCGTGGGACAAGATCAAGAAAGACCAGATGAGCGAAATCATTTCGCGCCAGATGGTGAGCGGTGAAGATGGCACGCTCGCCCGCGTGCAGCTGTCCCGCGGAGCCGTCGTGCCCCGCCATAATCATCGCAGCGAGCAGTACACGATGATTCTGTCCGGCGCTCTGAAGTTCAATTTTGACGGTGGCGAGACGACCATAGTCCGCGCCGGTGAAATTCTGGTGATTCCCGCTCACGTGCCGCACGAAGCGGTGGCGCTCGAAGACACTGTGGACATCGATTTCTTTGCGCCGCGCCGCGAAGAATGGATTCGCGGCGATGATTCCTATCTGCGGCAAGGCATAAAAAAGGATTAAGTGCATGGACTTGGGATTGAAAGGACGCGTGGCAATCGTCGCGGCAGCGAGCAAGGGGCTGGGACGGGCCGTCGCTGAAGCGCTCGCGAAGGAAGGATGCCATGTCGCGATTTGCGCACGCACGGCCGAGGAACTCGAACGCACGGCGTTGGAGATCGAAAGAGCGAGCGGCCGCGGCATTTTCCGCCACGCATTCGACGTGACGAACTTTGAAGCAGTCAGCAGTTTCGCCGCGGCGGTTGAGAAGGAATTTGGCCGCATCGATATTTGTGTCACCAACGCCGGCGGGCCCCCGGCCAAGAAATTCCTCGACATCACGCTTGAAGAATGGCGCACGGCGATTGATCTTACGCTTCTCAGCACGGTCTACTTCGCTCGGGAAGTACTGCCTCGCATGCAGAAGAACCGATGGGGACGCTTGCTCACGATCACCTCTGTATCAGTGAAACAGCCAATTGGCGGCCTGCTGCTTTCGAATTCCCTGCGGGCGGCCGTCGCCGGTCTTGCCAAGACTCTCGCGAACGAATTTGGTTCAAGCGGCATCACGGTGAACAACGTTTGCCCGGGCTATACGCTCACGGAACGCCTGGATGAATTGGCTGAAAAGCAGGCCAGGATTGCAGGTGTTCCACGGGACCAAATCTTCGATACCTGGAGCTCCGAGATTCCCATCGGACGCTTGGCACGGCCGGACGAATTCGCTGCGCTCGTCGCATTTCTCGCTTCAGAGCGAGCCAGTTCGATCAACGGCTCAACGATCGCGGTTGACGGGGGCTGGGTGAAGGGCCTCCTCTGACAGCCAAATTCTAGGCACAAGGAAATTTCGAAGCCGTTTGCACCGCTCAAGCGTCTATAGTCGCTAATCGTCGCTCGTTCATCTCTGCTTCACGGGGAACTACATTTTGCTGACGGAGGAAAGAATGGAATACGGTCGCGGGCGGACTCGCCTTATCCTCGTACTCGCGCGGTGCGCTCTGCTGCTGGCGATAGCGCTGGCTATTCCGGTCGCGTGCCGAGCTGACGATCCGTACGCTCGCAGTCGCGACTATGACCTGCAGAATGTCCGCACGCACTTGTGGCTCAGCGCCGGGAAGAAAACGATCCGCGGCGAAGTAACCCACAGCATTTCGATCCTGCGAGATAACGTGTCCCAGATCCGCTTCGATTCTGTCGACCTGAAAATTGAAGATGTCACTCTCGACGGCAAGCCCGCAAAATTTGTCACCAATCCGAATGACGTAACGGTTTCGCTTGATCGCCCGGCGAAGCGCGGTGAACGCCACGAAGTATTTATCCGCTACGCGGGCGAACCAAAGAAAGGCCTTTATTTCATTTTTCCTGACAAGAATTACCCTCAGCGCCCACACGAAGTCTGGTCGCAAGGCGAATCGGAAGACACGCGCTATTACATTCCGATTTATGATTATCCGAACGACCGCACTACCTCGAAAATGATCCTCACCGTACCGGCCACGTGGACGACGATTTCGAATGGCCGACTCGCCGGCGTGAAAGACGACCCAGAGGGCACGAAGACGTGGGAATGGAAACAATCGGAGACTCTTTCTACATATCTGATTTCTGTGGTAGCGGGTGAATTCGTCGAACAACAGGATAAATGGCGCGGCATACCTGTACGTTACGTCGTGCCTCGCGGCGAGGAATACAAGATTCCCACCACGTTTGCGCGCACGAAGGAAATGCTCGACGCGTTCTCCGATAGGCTCGATGTGCCGTATCCGTGGGCGCAATATGCTCAGTCGTCCGTCGACGATTTTGTCGTCGGGGGAATGGAGAACACCAGTGCGACAACTCTCACGGCGCAAGGGCTCGTCCATCCGAAACTCGCGGCGGAGGCGCGAGCGGCTTCAGACGGCCTCGATTCCCACGAACTCGCACATCAGTGGTTCGGAGACCTGGTCACCTGCAACGACTGGGGCAACATCTGGCTGAACGAAGGCTTCGCGACATACTTTGAACACTACTGGAACGAGCATCACTATGGCGTCGACGAAGTGGAATACGAGTTTTGGAAGGATCAGGGCGAGTGGTTCGCGCAGAAGCAGCTTTTTGCGGTCCCGATCGTCACCCATGACTACACGGACATGATCGAGTTCGAGGGCAACATTTACACGAAGGGCAGCTTAGTCCTGCGAATGCTCCGCGAAAAGCTGGGCGACGATTATTTTTTCGCGGGATTGCATCATTACCTCGACGCGAATCGGGGACACAACGTCGTAACCGCCGATCTGCAAAAAGCGATCGAACAGGAAACTTCTGTCAACGTAGACAGATTCTTTCACCAATGGCTCTACCGCGCCGGCGCGCCGCAATTCGAAGTCAGCTACACGTTCGACACGTCCACGCATCAGGTAAAACTCGACGTGAAGCAGACGCAAAAGGTCGAGCGCCTCGTAGGCCTCTTCGACGTGCCCGTTGATGTCGAAATCACGACCGCTAGCGGATCTAAGACGTACCCCATCCAGGTGAATCAGGCGAGCCAAAGCTTCACGCTTGCCGCCGACAGCGCGCCACTGATGCTGGTCTTCGACAGAGGCGACAAGATTCTGAAAGCGCTCGATTTCAAACGCAGCCCCGCGTCGCTCATCTACCAATTGAAAAACGGCGAGACGGTCCCGGACCGCGCTGATGCGGCAGTGGCACTCGGCAAGGTGAAGGATAATCGTGAAGCGGTCGTCGCGCTCGGTGAAGCGGCTCAGCACGACCGATTCTGGGGTGTGCGGGTTGAATCGTTGAAATCGCTCGGCAAAATCGGAACGCTCGAAGCCCAGAAGGAAGTTCTCGCTGCATTACATGACGACACTCCATGGGTCCGCGACGTCGCTGTCGCGCAGCTAGGAAAGTTCAAGAATGATCCGTCACTCGCTTCGACGCTGGCGGACATTGCTGCTAACGACAAAGCCTATCGCGTGCGTGGGGAAGCGCTGAAAGCGCTGGCGCAGAGCAAGTCACCGAACGCGTTTGACATGCTGAACGCTGCCGTGAAGATGGACTCGCCCGATGACACGATTCGCCAGGCCTCGCTCCAGGCATTTGGTTCGCTGGACGATGATCGCGCTGTCCCGATTCTTCTCGAATGGGCCGCAGCCGGGAAGCCACTTGATACGCGCAGTGCGGCAATCTCGGCGGTGGCAGCGCTCGATAAGAACAACAAGGAAATCACGAAGGCTCTCATATCGTTCCTCCAGGAACCATACTTCAACATCAAGTTTTCAGCGCTCTTTGCTCTTGGTTCCCGCGGGGATCAGGATGCGATTGGTCCGCTAGAGGCGTTGCTAAAGAGCGGTGAGCTGAGCATCGGCGCCGCTCCTTATATCGAGTCGCAGATTGCGCTGCTGAAGGCGCAGGCAGGCGACAAATCTGCAGTTGGCCTTGGCAAGAACCCGCACGAGGTTGCAGCCGGTGCATCGAGCGCGAGCGCAGCAGGCGGGAATGAATCTGTTGTCAACGCTCTTCAGAAACTCGAAACGGAAATTGACGAGGTGAACAGCCGGCTCTCGAAAATCGAATCGCAGTTGAGTGATGGAGCCAAGAAGTAGGGGTTGCGGCTGCGGCGAGTCAGTGTGCAATAAGAATTCGCAGGTCGCGCAGATTGTTGCCGGTCGGGCCCGTAATGATTGCATCGCCGAGACGCCGAAAGAAATTATAGGCGTCACTTCGCTTCAGGAAATCACCCGGGTCAAGACCCGCCGCATGTGCGAGCGCCAGGCTGTTACCGTCCGCGACGGCTCCCGCTGCGGGACTGTTTCCATCGATACCGTCGGTGCCGGCACTCATCACGGTGACATTCTTCCCCGAAATTTTTGGCACGCACGTCAGAACGAAGGAAGAATTCCGTCCGCCGATTCCGTTTCCAGTCACGGGGCTGCTTACTTCACCGTCGGCAACAATCGCGCAGCATTGGCCCGGATTGTCCGCCTTCATCGATTCGAGCAGGTTCAGCAAATGATCGGCGGCCTTCGCCAGCGGCCAATTGTCCGTTGTATTGTCGGCGATGCAGAAGTGCCCCTTGGCCTCCAGCGCGTGGTGCGCGGCATGCATTAAATCGTGTGCACCCAGCAGGAGCGAGAAGTGAGCCCGCGCAAACGCCGGATCGGATTCCTTCGGGGTTTCTCGCAAGCGCCGCTTTTCAAAAATCTCCCGAATTGAGAGGGGCAGCTTCGGCAGTAGCTCATATCGGCTTACAATCCTTTCCGCATCGGCAATCGTCGTCGGATCAGGGAGTGTTGGCCCGGACGCAAGCGCGGTTTCATGCCCTTCGGGAACGTCGCTTACGCCAAAGGTGAGTTTCATGGAGCGGGGCGCAGTAGCGGCGAGCCTTCCTCCTTTTGTCGCCGAAAGATGCTTTCGAACCACATTGATTTCTTCGATTGGAGCGCCACATGTGACCAGCGCGTAATGCAACTTTTCAAAATCCTCGTGGGTAACGGCCGGATCGAGGGATTGCTCGACCAGCGCCGAGCCCCCGCCGGAAACGAGAAAGATAATAAGCGAGCGTTCGTCGCAGCGCGCGAGGCGGTCGAGAATCGCCCGGCCCGCGATGAAACTTGCTTCCGTAGGTATCGGGTGCCCCCCGACAAAAGTCGTCCAGCTGGGCAAGGTTCGCTCCGGAACTGCAGGCGCGACGAGAATTCCGTCCGGTGAACAACGCGGCGGCAGTACGTTGCTTAGTCCTGCGGCCATCGTGAAAGCAGCTTTCCCAATCGCAATTGCAACGAACTCGGAAAAGTCGTCGAGGTTGATTACTTTCCCGTCGGCGTGAATGCGGACGCCGTCGCAATCGAGCTTGCGCTCGAGCGCCGCTTGGATATCGATCGCGGCGAGCGTTTGGCGGAAAATGTGTTGCGCTAATTGTTTCACGCTATTCCGCGGAGGAGAGCGCAAAAGTTGTCATCGGTTCTGCTTACTTCAAGCCGAGCGCGTCCGCATTGAGAGCGTTGGGCGGCCGTTTACCGTCGAACAGCGTTACGACGTTATTTGCAGCCATCACGGCCATTTTCGTTCGTGTATCCACCGAAGCGCTCGCGATGTGCGGAGTGAGGATCACATCTTTCCGCCCGACAAGCGCGGGGTGAACTTTCGGCTCGGCCTCAAATACATCGAGCGCCGCACCGGCAATTTTCTTATTCTCCAGCGCATCGGCAAGCGCCGCCTCGTCCACCACAGGGCCCCGCGACGTGTTTATGAGAAACGCTGTCCGTTTCATCTTTTCGAGATTTTCTTTCGAGATCAGATGACGCGTATCCGGAAGAAGCGGGACATGCAGGCTGATGAAATCGGATTCGCGGAACAGCCGGTCGCGGTCTACAAACTGGGCGTGCAATTCCTTTTCGACATCGGCGGGCGCCCGAACCGCGTCACTGTAGAGGATACGCATTTGAAATCCCTGCGCGCGGCGCACTACCCCTCGGCCGATGCGGCCAAATCCCATGATTCCGAGCGTCTTGCCCCACACATCCTCGCCCAAAAGCTGGTCGAGATCCCAACCAGGCCACGTTCCCGAGCGAATCCACGCATCACCTTCGAGAAGACGCCGCGCGATCGCCATCAGAAGCGTCCAGGCAAAATCGGCCGTTGTGTCGTCGAGCACACCGGGCGTATGCGTCGCCACCACTTTGTGTTTCGTACAGGCGGCTAGATCGATGTTGTCGAAACCCACTGAAACAGTTGCCGCTATTCGTAGTTTGGGAGCGGTCGAGAGGAGTTCTTCGTCTACTTTCTCGGTGAGCAGGCAGATCAGCGCTTCCTTGTCCGACACACGCTTCAACAATTCAGCGCGAGAGATTCTTGCCGCCGGCTGCCAATACTCAACGTCAAAATGCTGATCCAGAATCGCGCGCGCTGACGGAAACAACGGTCGCGTCGACAATATTTTCGGCTTGCTCACTCCTCACCTCGTACGAATGCGCTCGAACATGAGTAATATACACCCGAAATTGTCACACTACGGGTGTGCAAGAGACACGGCCTCGCCGGCCATACACGCGCCCGCGCTCGTTTGACTGCCTCTCAGGACGCGTCTATAGTGACGATGATGGCGGTAGCGGAGCGCGTGGTTTCGCTATGCGCCGTACGTGACCACATGGATTCCCAGCTGCTCCAAGATCTCAAAAGGCTCCTCGGCCCGGATGGAGTGCTGCACCAGCCGGAAGATCTAATCCTTTACGAATACGATGGGTCGGTCGAGATAGCCCGTCCGAATTGCGTCGTGTTCCCACGCACGAAACAACAGGTGCTCGGCATCGTCGAAATCGCCAATCGCTACAAAGTTCCCATCGTTGGCCGCGGCGCCGGCACGGGACTCTCAGGCGGGGCGCTCGCTCGACATGGCGGCATTCTAACTATTTTTTCGAAAATGAATCGCATTCTCGAAGTGGACGTCGAGAATCAGCGCGCCGTCGTCCAACCCGGGGTCGTGAACGCCGACCTAAGCGCCGCAGTAGCACACACCGGCCTTCATTTCGCGCCCGATCCTTCGAGCCAGAAAGCCTGCACGATCGGCGGCAACGTCTCCGAAAATTCCGGCGGCCCGCACACTCTCGCTTACGGCGTAACGACAAACCACGTACTCGAAATCGAAATGGTTTTGCCGACGGGCGAGTTGATCCGCGTCGGAAGTTCCGCGCTCGATTCTCCCGGCTACGATTTGCCGGGGCTTTTCGTCGGTTCCGAAGGCACGCTGGCCCTCCTCACTGAAATCACAGTGAAGCTCACGCGTCTGCCGGAATCCGTGAAAACGCTTCTCGCAATTTTCGACACGCTCGACGACACCACCGAAACCGTCGTCGACATCACCGCACGCGGCATCACACCCGCGGCCTGCGAAATGCTCGATGGTTACACGCTGCGCGCCGTTGAAGCTTACGTGCACGCGGGATTTCCGCTCGATAGCGCCGCCGTGCTATTGATTGACGTCGACGGGGTGCGCGAAGGCGTGGAATCGCAGGCCGAAGAAGTAGTGGAGATATGCCGCGCCCACCGCGCCCGCGAAGTGCGGGTCGCTCGCGATTCGCGCGAACGCGATCTCCTCTGGAAAGGACGCAAGAACGCCTTCGGCGCGGTCGGCCGCCTCTCGACAACTTATTACGTGCAAGATGGCGTCATACCTCGCACCAAATTGCCCGCCACACTGCGGCGAATCACGGAAATCAGTGAAAAGTACGGATTCCCCATCGGCAACATTTTTCACGCGGGCGACGGCAATCTCCACCCGCTGATTCTTTTCGACGCACGTGATGAGAATCAATTGAAGCGCGTGATTGCCGCATCCGACGAGATCATCCAATTCTGCATCAGCATGGGCGGCTCGATTACGGGCGAACACGGCGTAGGCATGGAAAAGGATCGGTTGATGCCGCTGCTCTTCAGCGAATCGGATCTCGACCTGATGCGCGGCGTCCGCGACGCATTTAATCCGATCGCTCTCCTGAATCCCGAGAAAATCTTCCCGAACAAAAAAGGCTGCGGTGAAATTCACGTGAGGCCCGTGCCCATCGCCGGAGCGTCGCTCACGTGAGCACCGCAAGCAAGAGCGTTTCCGCGCGTCTGCCGGATATTGCCGGGGCGGAGCACGTTTCTACCGACCCAGCAGTCTTAAGCGGCTACGCGGTCGACGGGAAATCGCCCACCGCCGCCGTGCGCCCAGGTTCGAACGAAGAAGTCGTCGACATCATCAAGTATGCCGCCGCTGAAAAGTTGGGCCTGATCCCCTGCGGTGCGCGGACTAAGCTTGGCATCGGACTGCCTCCGATTCGCTACGATCTCGCGCTCGATATGTCGCGCCTCGATCGCGTCATCGCGTACGATCCTGGCGACCTCACCCTCAGCGTCGAAGCCGGCGTCCCCCTCCGAAAAATCGCGGCAGTCCTCGCCGAGCATCGTCAATTTCTGCCTTTAGCTGTTCCCTACTTTGACTACGCAACGGTCGGCGGAACGATTGCGTCCGGCGTCGACACGCCGTTGCGCCAGTTCTACGGCACCGCGCGGGACTATGTTCTAGGAATGGAATTCGTCATCGGCGAAGGCATCCATGCGAAGAGCGGCGGCTGCGTCGTGAAGAACGTAACGGGATACGATCTGCACAAATTGATGATCGGGGCTCTCGGCACACTTGGCATCATCACGCGCGTTAATTTCAAGACGTTTCCGATGCCGGTGTCGAGCCGCGGATTTGTCGCCACGTTTCAGAATCTCGAGGGCGCGATCGATATGCGCCATCGCATTGCGCAATCGGCGCTGACGCCGATGACGTTCGAACTTCTGAGCCCGCGCGTCGCCGAACTTTTCGCGGGGGCCGCCGCGGAACGAATTGCGGGAGCTCCAATGCCGTCGAATGTGATCTCTCCGGAGCATTGGGCCCTGACGATTGACTATTCCGGAAATGAAAAAGTTCTCACCCGCTACGAAGCTGATCTCCGCCGGATGGCGGCAGAATCCGGAAGCCATACCGTCAGCATTCTCGGTGACGATGCGAAACCCGTCGCGTTCGCCCACAAACGCGAATTCGTGCCCATCGCCCTCGATTCTTCGCGTGGCGCGACCATCGTCAAAATCAGCGTCTTGCCCTCGCGCATGAAAGACGCACTTACCGCTGCCGCGAAGGCTGCCGATGAGAACCAGACCACCTGGGCGGCGATAATTCATGGATTGGGCGTGATCTATTTCGCGCTTCTGCCAAAAGAACGCAACGACGCGACGCACCGCCAGGTCATCGCCGCCACCAGTCAAATCTTCGCTGCCGGTATCCCGCTCGCAGCGAACATGACAATTCCTTGGTGCCCCGCGGAGTGGAAAAGCACAATGAAGATCTGGGGGCCGGAGCGCAACGACATCGCACAAATGCAAAAAGTAAAAAAAATCTTCGATCCGCTCGGCATCTTCAGTCCCGGCCGATTTGCTGGGGGCCTCTAGCGCTGTGGCCACGCCTCCACAACACTCTCATCAGGAAGCGCAGCGGGAATTCGCGCTCACCCTTAGCGGGTTCACCGCAATCGATAAGCCCGAATACGAAGACTATTCCCGGTGCGTCCACTGCGGCCTTTGCTCGAATCAATGCCCCACCTACCGGCTCTGGGGACGCGAAGCTGATTCACCCCGCGGGCGTATTCGCCAGATGGCGCTGGTTGATCAGGGGCGGCTCGAACTGGGCGATTCGTTCGTCTTGCACATTGACCGCTGCCTGAACTGCCGGAACTGCGAGTCCGCGTGTCCGTCGGGAGTGGAATACGGACAATTGCTCGAGCACGCCCGGTCGCAGATCGAACAGAAATACAAGCGTCCCTTCTTCTCGCGGGTTGCACGCGATTTCGTCTACCGTCGCCTGCTTCCTTACCCGGGTCGCATTGCGGCCGCCGCGCGCCTCCTAAAAATCTATCAACGTAGCGGGGTCGCTTCTCTGACACGCGCCAGCGGAATCCTGCGACTCTTCGGTCTGCAGGACCGCGAACGCCTTATGCCAAGAATCGATTCCGATTTCTTCTTCTCGGATCTCGGGAAGACGTACCCCGCCAAGGGCCCGTGCCGAGCTCGCGTCGCACTTTTCGCGGGCTGCATCGCGCAGGTGACGTTCAGCGAACTCAACCGCGCCACAATCCGCGTCCTTCAAGCTAACGGCTGCGAAGTGGTCGTGCCGCGCGCCCAGGTCTGCTGCGGCGCCCTCGCCGCTCACGCCGGCGTACGCGACGTCGCCCGCAATCTCGCCCGCACGAATCACGATGCGTTTCTGCCTGGCGAATTCGACGCCATCATTACAAACGCTGCCGGCTGCGGCTCGACGCTGAAAGAATATCCGGAGTTTTTTGCGGAAGATGATACGGCGCACAATCAGGCGGAGGAATTTTCTGCGAAGGTCAAAGACATCACGCAATTTCTGGCCGATCTCGGACTCGTGGCACCGCTCCGCTCGGTGCCCCTGCGCGTCACGTATCAAGACTCTTGCCACTTGTGCCACGGCCAGCAAGTCCGCGATGCCCCGCGTAAACTGATTCGCGCCGTTCCGGGAGTCGAGTTCGTCGAAATGCAGCTCTCGGAGCAATGTTGTGGCTCCGCCGGCGTCTACAACGTAACGGAAACAGCTGCGTCGCTCGATCTACTTACCGCCAAGATGGATTGCGCCAGCCGCACGAAAGCGCAAGCTATCATCACGGCAAATCCTGGCTGCATCTTGCAACTCCGCGCCGGCGCCTCGATTCACAAAACCGGTCAGGAAGTTCTCCATGTAGTCGAGCTCCTCGATCGCGCGACGAATTATTCATAGTGACTCGTTCTCGCCGCGCTTCACGACTGCAACCCACAAGAAAATCGTGCAAGTATTTCTAGAGGGAAACCCCTGCGGCAGGCCCGTCGGTGCGAAAAAAGGAGCTTGCGGGCGGAGCGTGGTGGGAATCCGCCCGCAAGTAGTGCGAGTATTACGGGGTGGGTGAACTTGAATCGGACGGCTCCTGCAGGCGCTCCTGATCCCGGACCAACGCGATGTCGGCGCATCCCCCTCGCACCGTGCGGTCCCGCTTCCTTCACAGTATAATCGGCAGGCACCCGAAACATCGTCGCCGCTGGCTCCGTCCGCTGAATATTCGTCATCTGAAACACGGTTTCCCCCATGCGCGGATCGTTGCGCTTGGTCATCACCGTCTCCTGCAAATCGGCTGAATACCATTTCTCGACCGTGATCACGATCGGCTTCTGGTTGCCGATTTCGCCTGCGGGAATCGTTCGCGTGAGTCGCGTACCTTCGGCATTCACACCGTTGATCATTTGAGTTCCGAGAGATGTAGTCGTGGTTTCCTTCTGTCTCTCTGCTGCGAACGCGCCGCCACGCGCGCGCAGCCTCCTGGCGAAGTCGCCGCCTTTATGACCCCGCGCGACCATTTTGTGCGCGATCTTACGATTTGCATCCAGCGTATACTGAGCGCCTGCAACGGGATCGTTGATAAATGTCCTCTGCGGCGCGGGCTTGCCCGCTGCAGCCCACGGTCCAATCGATGCCAGCGTCACGTCGCGGCGTGTTCGTCCCTGGCTATCTCGAGCCAGGCTGCCTGTCGTCGAACGCTGGATCTGATTGCCGTCGGAAAGCACTTGCGTCGTCTGCCTTGAGAAACTCGCGGTGAACGGAGCGCCCGAAACCGTCTTCCCGCTCACTCCTCCCTCGAACTCCACGAACCCGATCGCATCCGGCGGACCATCGGGGCCCGGCCCCATCGCCTCGAAGAACACGTCCGCTTCGCCGGGGGGCGGCGCCACCGGCGCATTCTGAGCGAGCACACTGCCGGCGACGAATAGGCCCGTCGCAATCACTGCCATCCCAAATATCCGGTTCTTCCTCATGTACGCTCCTCCAAAGGTGCTGCGAACCCCTAATCCATGTTCTGCGAGATAAGGCGAATCGCTTCGGGCGTTCCGTCCGCGCTCACCACCAAATCCGCCGGAATCTGCTCCGTGCCCGCGACGTCGGTTACCGGCACTCCAAAGGACGCCAGCGTCGACCGGCTCAGTAGCACGCGAACCACAGTGCCGCCCTCCATCATCGACGGATCATCCGCATAAGGCAGCAGCGTGAAGTCTTGCGCTAACTGGTTCTCATCTGTGTCGTCGGCAAGCACCACTGACGAGTCGGTCACGCCCTGAGTATTTCCGCCATCCTTCTGTCGCGTTCCAATATCCGTGCTGTCCGCTCCAGGCTTGGGCACGCTCAATTTCGCCTGTGACCCGGCTTCGATCCCGCTGGACGTAACCGCGCGGTGCCGCAACGAAAGTCCCATCGCTAGGAAGACCGCTGCCGCGACTCCAATTACCGCCACTTGCCATTGCATGCGCCGCCGCGCCGCTCTCGTTTTCGCGCGCCGGAATTCCTGAAGCAGTGCTACTTCCACTCGGGACGGGACCACGTTTCTCTCAGCCTCATCCGCGATCTTCACCAGTGCGAAATCCAGCGATTCGGTCTCCGTCAGCAGCGCGGCGCAGCGGCCGCAGATTTCCGCATGAACCAGCGCCGCTTCGCGAAGTTTAGCGCCCCGGCTCCCCGGCCGGTCGAGTTCGTGAACGACTTCTTCGAATCGAACGCAATCCATAAAATTCCCGTCTTTTCTCATCGCTTCTTCCACCTCTATGTCTCTCCGGCAACCTTCCAGTTAATGCCCCGCGGCCGAACCGCGTGCCATCGCCGGCTCCCGCAGCTTCTCAAGCAACAGCGCCCGCGCCCGGTGCAGCCTCGATCGAACCGTGCCGACGGGACAATCGACTGCCATCGCCACTTCTTCGTAGCTCATTTCTTCCAGCTCGCAAAGCACCACTACCTCGCGATAATTCTCCGGCAAAGTGGCGATGGCCTGCCGGACCCGCGTCACTGTCTCTAGCGATTCAAATTCGTCGTGCGCCCGGGCCGCGGTACTGAATGCTCCATTCCCGTTCCCCTTCGCGCTGTTTCCATACGCTCCGTTGCCATTCGCATGCCCGCCCGTCGCTCTGAACCCTGCTTGCCCCATGTCGCTGGCTTCGTCAGGCAGAGGAACAGACCTTCGTTCCTGCTCCCAGCGTTTTCGCACATGATTCCGCGCGATTCCGAAAAGGAATCCGCTCAGCGTCCCTCGTTCGGGATCGAATCGTTTCGCGTCGCGAATCAAAGTCATGAAGACCTCTTGCGTCACGTCCTCAGCCACCGCCGCATTGCCGCTCATGTGCAAAGCGAACCGGTACAATGCCGGATGTCTACGCCGGTAAAGAAGCGTAAACGCTTCCTCGTCACCGGCCTGCATCCGCCGAAGCAGGCCGTCGTCGGTTATTGGTATGGCCCTGTTCATCGTAAAGCTTTGGACGGCCCGCCCTGCTTCTCGTTACATATTCCGCCCAGTCTATCCAATAGTTCCCAAATGTTAGAAGCCTAGGATTCCGGTCGCGTAAGCTGGATACTAGTAGGCGAAGGATTTGCGGATCCGATGGCGAGTAACTAGAGTTTGCTCGTTCCTCGCAAGGTGAGACGCCTCTGGTTACGACTTCGAGGGCCGCATCATTTTCGCAGCCATCTTCGCGACGAAGCTTCGAGGTGCCAGCCTCTCCGATTCCATCATTAGCCGGTTCATCGCGCCCGAGATCACGTGAGTTTTGCCCTTCGCAAGGCCCGCAAGCCCTACGCGCGCGACTTTTTCAGCGGTTTCCGCGGACCTGAACGCCCGATCCGGCTGTTCCGCCACCTGCTGAAATTCCGTATTCGTTGAACCAGGACACAAGGCGCACACTCGAACCCCAAACGGACGCACTTCCTCGGCGATTCCCTCCGCAAAGAGTAGATCGAACGCCTTGGTCGCTGCATACACCGAAATGAACGGCACCGCCTGAAAGGCGGCCGTCGATGCGAGAATCAAAATGTCGCCATGCCGTCGTTCAACCATTCCGGCGACGTATAGCCGCGTCAGGTGTACCAACGCGGTACAATTCACCTGGATCATTTCCATCATCCGCTCGGCAGGAATCTCGTGAATATATCCGTACGCGCCAAACCCGGCGTTGTTCACGAGCAGCTCTATCTCGATCTTCTTCCTGGTCGTGAACTCGTAGATCTGCTCGGGAGCTTCCGATCGGATCAGGTCGGCGGCAAACACCTCGACGTTCACGCCGTGCTTGGTCGCAAGTTCCGCAGCGAGCCGTTGCAGGCGATCAATTCGACGAGCGGTCAGGACAAGTTGCGTCCCACCGGCAGCGAGCTGCTTCGCCAGTTCCCAGCCGATTCCAGCGCTTGCGCCCGTAATGAGAGCCCATTTGCCCCGCCAATTGTCGTTCAAGGATGCCTCCACAAGAATACGAGGCATGAAACCACAAACGGAAACGGTTCGAAAGCGGGAAAGTACCGGGGAATGTCAAACGCGGTCGGCCGGTTGGCGCGAAAGAAGCGTGTCTCGAAGCCGGATTCCGTGATCCTTCAAGCGATCGCCTTGTTCCTTCAATCGGTCGAGTAGCCGGCGTGCCCACACGAATTCGGCTGCCAGCACACCCAATCCGAGAACGATGACAAGCCAGCCTGGCCCCGGCGTGACGAGCATCACCACGCCCAATGCAAGCAGCGTGAACCCGAACAGTATCTTCAAGAACCGCTTCGTCTGTTGGATCGACCTAAACAGCATTTGTGCCGCCTCGCCTGCCCCAAGAGCCTTTTCCCGGAATCGATTACTTGCTGTGTTAGATGCGGCCACAGGCGCTATCGAAGCACCAAGCACGTTGAATTCCACTAGAAAGTTATCAGCCGGTTCGCTTTTCATGCGTCCTCTTGCCACACCGGCGGCGCATGTCTGCACAATCGGCCTGTAGGCGCTTCACTTGATCCCTACATTGGGGGTTTTTGTCCTGGGCGGAAACCATTACTGGGACAAAGCGCGTCCGCGGATTGGAAGCACAGCTCGCGCACACTCGGAAACAGCTTACTTTTGCGAAAACGGATTGCGGCGTGTTCGACGCCGCCCGACGGAAATACAGTAGAGAAGGTGCTGTCGTCGCCCGCCTAGAACTTGAAAACAAGCCCGGCGGAGAACTTGGGGCTGTATTGGTAGGTTGAAAAGTAGTGCGAGCCGATCATGTCGCCGCCGAGACGGAACGCCCACCTTTGATTGTGTGCATTGATATCAACTCCGCCCCCGACTTCGAAGGCGAATGCTTCTTGTTTCCCGAAGGGTGTTTGAGGCGTGAAGTGTGAGCCCCCGAACAGTCCGTGTCCCCAGAACTCGAGCCCGCGCGGCCCAGACCATCGAATTCGCGGACCACCGCCTCCAAACAGGAACCAAGACGATTGACCGAATTGCGACCCGTGCGTTGCCGCCATCTCCCCATCGATCCCGAACCAATTCTTCCAATAATAAACGATTGACCAGTTCACTCCGTTTTGGTTTTCGCGGATCGTCGGATGTGAACTCTCGTAAAATCGGAAAAATGTGTATCCCAGATAAGCTTGCCACTGATACTGCTGGTACACACCTTGCACGATTTGAGGCTCCGGCTCAGAGGTCGGCGTAGGATCTGGCGTTCCGATCGTAGCGTTCGCCGTCAGACTTCCAGTTGCTAGCGGAATCGGTGCCCCGAGGCTCGCCGACACGAGCGAGGGCGGCAGCACGGCGGTTGGCTCAGATGGCTCCACGCTTCCACCGAACGGACTCGCGAACGGCAGCGCCACGAGCAACGAGTTGTTGCTAGGCACGCCCTGCGCGGCAACGCTCAACGTTGCAAGAACCACGGTTCCGATTAGAACGAGCACATATCGCATCGCAATTATCCCCCAGAAGACGACGCCTAAGATTCCGGCTCATAATTTGACTGATATGGTACGGGGCTGTCCACTGAATTGATTCCCACATTCGCCGAAACGAACACTCTCCGAACAGTCGCCTCGAAAATCAAATCATTGCTTCGCCTGCGCCACTCGTTCCGATCGCTTAAGCCGCAGCCAACTCTTGACTCCCGTCTTGCATTTGTTATTATCTTTTCGCTGGCTTACCACCAGCGCTTATCCAGAGTGGCTGAGGGTACAGGCCCTGTGACGCCACAGCAACCTGGTCCATGTGCCAAGGTGCTAATTCCTGCCCAGTGGGGAGAGATAAGATCCTCAATCGGCTGGAACCCCAGTCGTTGAAGATTCAACTCCCAAACTGCATTTGAACGATGCGGAAGCATTCGCGTTTGCGAGTGCGATTTTCCTTGCAACGTTCCGGTCGCAACTGTCGCTCCTTTGAGCGCGAAGGATTCCTGCATCTGGCAGGCCTTCTGGCTCAGAGCGGCTCGCGGACCCAGTCTACTCCGTCCGCAACGGGAGGCTTTCGATGTCGGACACCATATCGGCCGATTATGCGATTGCGGTAATCAAGATCGGCGGATCGATTCTGAAAAACGCACGAGCGTATCGTCGGGCCGCTCGCTTTGTTCTCAATCGGCACCTCGCCTCCCCGGATGAACGCGTCGTCGTCGTTGTCTCCGCGCAGGAGGGCGCCACAGACAAGCTAGCCGCCAGCGCCAACCAGATTGTCGCCCAGCCAAACACGTCCGCGCTCGACCTGCTCTGGTCTACCGGAGAACTGCGCTCGGTTGCGCTTCTCGTATTGCACCTGCAAGCCCTTGGCGTTTCCGCCGCAGCCTTGAACATCCATGAGGCGGGGCTTGGCGTCCCCGACGGAGCTCGCTCCTCGGGCACCGCGGAAGTTCACACTCGCGTCAATCCGCGCCGTCTCCGTTCCGTCCTCGCTCACCATCCCGTGGCGGTCGTCCCCGGTTTCTTTGCGACCGACACATCGAACACCGTCGTTTCTCTCGGCCGCGGCGGTTCCGATTTAACGGCAGTCCTGCTCGCCAAGGGCCTCGAAGCAAGCCGCTGCGAGCTACTCAAAGACGTCCCCGGCTACTTCACCAGCGATCCGCATCGCGATCCCACCGCTCGCCATGTCCCGTTACTCTCATTCGAACAGGCACTCGCTTTCGCGGCGAACGGCTGCGATCTCGTTCAGCGTCAGGCGATCCAGGCGGCAGCACAAAGCAATCTTCCCCTCGTGATTCGAAGCCTCGACGAGACTGCTCCGCTCAGCCGCGTCGCCACAGTGCTGGAGGAATCACCCTGGGCCGCGCCATGCTCCGCCGAAGCGGTGGTGACATGAAGACAAATATCCGCACGACCCAAGAATCCAAGTCCGTATGCATTTCGAGAATTACGAAGAGACGCATGATCGACCATGCAAAAGGAGCACGAACATGAAATTCGCAACCAAGACGATCCACGCGGCGCAGCCTTCCGAGCCGGAAACCGGCTCTCTGGTCGCGCCTATTTTTCAGACCTCTACCTACCAGCAGGAGTCCCCTGGCCACGACAAAGGCTTCAACTATTCGCGTACAAATAATCCCTCGCGCCAGCGCCTCGAAGCCGTCCTCGCTGAACTCGAAGGCGTTCAGTACGCGGCCCTATTCGCTTCCGGTCTCGCCGCCGAAAACGCAGTCCTTCAGGCCTATCTGCGTCCCGGCGACGAAATCGCGATCCCGACCGACGTCTATGGCGGCACCTATCGCATTCTCAACAGGGTATTCCAGCCCATCGGCGTCGTCGTGCACCAGATTGATTTCTCCGACGCGTCCGCCCTCGACGCATCCATCACTCCACGCACGAAGCTCGTCTGGATCGAGTCGCCCACGAATCCGCGCCTTCTCGTTTATGATATCGTCGCCATTTGCGGCCTCGCGCACGCGCGCGGCGCTCTCGTCGCGGTGGACAATACCTTCGCCACGCCTTATTTCCAGCAACCCTTTGAACTCGGCGCCGACATCGTTGTTCACAGCGTCACCAAATATCTCGCCGGTCACTCGGATCTGATTCAGGGCGCAGCCCTCGCGAAAGATCCGGCCGTGTTCGAGCCCATCAAATTCCTGCAGAACGCCACCGGCGCCGTACCCGCTCCGTTCGATTGCTGGCTCACCTTGCGCGGACTCAAAACACTTGAACTTAGAATGCAGCGCCACGAAGAAAATGCCATCGCAATCGCCAATGCGCTCAAACACCAGTCGCTCGTCAGCCGCGTCTACTTCCCCGGCCTTCCCTCTCACCCAGGCCACGACATCGCCCGCAAACAAATGACTGGTTTCGGCGGCATGGTCTCCTTTGAATTGAATGGATCCATCGATGAGGTCGTCTCCTTCGCCTCTTCCCGCCGATATTTCACCCTCGGGGAAAGTCTCGGCGGCGTCAAATCTCTTCTCTGTCATCCGGCTACGATGACGCACGCTTCGATTCCGCTCGAAGCTCGCGCGGAGCTCGGTCTATCAGACACGCTAATCCGCCTCTCGCCCGGCTGCGAAAACGCCCACGATCTCGTCGAGGACCTACTGCAAGGGCTTTCGGAGCTCGAACATGCCCGCCAAGGCCAGACAAAAGACCGGAGTGAAGGCCGGAAAGCTGTGACCGCGCGCGCCTGAATTGAATCAAAGATCCGCCGACGTTGGGGCGGGCCAGTGCTGGATTGCCCGCCAACTTTCCGGGCTTCCAGCACTTACGCATTGGGCAACTGCTTCCAATCAGACGTCACGGCAGCCTGCTTCCCTGCGATAACATAGGAGCTTCCAGCCGTTGACTTCACACGAGGTGGACCGCGAATGCGCGTTTTCGATCAGGTTGATCCGCAGCGGGTCGAGCGTCGGGAGGTTCAACTCACGATCCTCTCGCTTTCGGTAAACGCCATCTTGGCCGCAGGCGCTGCCCTCCTCATGTACCCAACCATTTCGGCACACCCTGTTATCTTCGGCGCCGTAACGTCTCGCGTTATTTTTCTGGGTTTTTGCGTGCTCTCGGTTCTGTTGGTGGGATATCTTTTCGACCGCCAGATTGTCGTTCGCCGGCTCCGCAATGAAATCGCTCAACAGAATTTGAAGTACACGCAACTCCGCTTACAGGCAGGCAAGGATCTCATCAGCACATTGTCCGGCTTGAATCATTTTCAAGACCGCCTGGTAATGGAGTTCAAGCGCGAGGTGCAGTCCGGAGCCGCGCTCTCGGTTCTGGTTGTCCGTCTCACCCCGGCCAACTCAGTTGAAGATTCCAATGAAGTGATGGTCGCCTACGGTGACGCTGCAAAAGCCATGATGCGAAAATTGCGCCGGGAGGATTCTCTCTACTATTTTTCGTTGGGAGCGTTTGGAATCCTGCTGCCGGGAGCCAGAGTCTTGGACGCCCGCGAATTTTCCGCCCGCATCGCCGAAGGCCTCAGCGATGCCGCCGGTGTAATCGGCCGCTTCACCTCCGACATCAAGACCTTCAACTATCCCGAGCACGTCGAAACCGCTCACGAACTCGAACTCGCTGTTCGCTCCCTGCTCCCCCGCAACATCGTCAGCGAGCCGACGGTTGCCGATTCCTTCGCCCTGGCCGACCGCGCGTAACGGTAGTTCATCCCCATTTGCTGCCTCGCCGGCAATTTGTTAGGCTTCCAAGGCGCTCAACATGCGGAGAGGTGTCCGAGCGGTTTAAGGAGCACGCTTGGAAAGCGTGTGTTGGGGAAACTCAACCGTGGGTTCAAATCCCACCCTCTCCGCCACATCGCTGCGACGGTTGATTCAGAATCGATGCTTTGCCGCGGCGGTTTTAGGCGTCCGCACGTCGCGCTACACCTTTCGGGTACGCTATCTGTATCTCGTACCGCCAGCAGCCGTTCGTTTCTCTCTGTATAAATTTCCCCTGAGCTCCCGCGATACTGAAGTAAAATGTTTCCCGCTTCTCCGGGGTAGTGCAATTGGTAGCACGCCAGCCTTTGGAGCTGGTTATCTTGGTTCGAGTCCAAGCCCCGGAGCCACTTCCACAGCCTCAGCTGCGCGCGAGCGCGAGGCTTGCGCAACGCCCGGCGAACGCTTAGTCTTACCGCCGGCATGACTCCCGACTTCCTCGTTCTCGGCGTGATCTGGTACATCGTCTTCCTGTTCTCTACCACCTGCCACGAAGGTGCTCATTCTCTCGTCGCCAAACTCGGCGGCGATCCCACCGCGTTTGAAGGCGGCCAGGTTTCGCTCAATCCGATTCCTCACATTCGCCGCTCGCCCATCGGACTTGTCGTTGTCCCCATCGTTTCCTACTTCGCTGCGCACTGGATGATTGGCTGGGCCAGCGCGCCTTACAATCCGTCTTGGCAGCAGCGTTACCCCCGCCGCGCCGCGTGGATGGCGCTCGCAGGGCCCGCCGCCAATTTCACGCTCGTGCTCATCGCCGCCCTCGCCATTCATGCCGGTATGCTCGCTGGCATGTTTCAGCGTCCTGAATCTGCCGGCTTCACGCGTGTTGTAGAAGCATCCGCGCCAGGATTTGCCGGTTTTGCCGCCACATTCCTCAGCATCCTGTTCGTTCTGAATCTTCTCCTTGGCACCTTCAACCTGATTCCCGTTCCGCCGCTCGACGGCAACACCGCCATCACTTTGCTAATGCCCGAAGATGCTGCGCGCGGATTCCACGATTGGTTTCGCACCCAGGGCTTCGGCATGATCGGTCTGATTCTTGCCTGGTATCTCTTCGACAGGATTTTTGGAGCTATCTTCCGCTTTGCCCTTGCCGCGCTTTACCCCGGCTCCAGTTGGGGCTGATTCACGCATCGAGAAGCGTCCTTCGTCTTATCCATCCCTCACCGCCCCTGATGTTTTCCAGAAGGTTGATTCGATTCCGAACATCACGCTTCTATGGCACGTCTTCGTCGCTCTCGCTTCGCCTCGAGATTCCTAACTCCTTATCCTTGAACATCCGATTAGCCAGACTTTGGCACGCGTCCTGCACCCACACCTCCGAAACCAATCACTGTAAGGGGCCACAATGGACTCGAATACGAACCAACAGAGCAGTTATCGCGTAGAAGTATCGGGCTGGGACGCCAAGGAAAATTTCTTCGTCGAGAGGACCCAACTCGATTGGAAACCAGAAGACAAAAAAGCCATCTTACTCCGAGCCGCAATCCGTCCGGGCTGCATCGTATTCGTCCGCCTCCTCCAGCCGATGGCGACAGCCGCCAATTTCCCCATCGCTTATGAGGCTCTCACAAGCGCTGTTCGAGATACAAACGGCGCTTTGCGCGTCTCGCTCGAGCGTCTGCGCCCGCGCGCAAGCTATAAGGAAACCCACGCACTGAACGGCCTCGCAGTCAAAGTTGCATAGATCAACATCGTCGCAGGGCGCGTCGCGCAACAACTTCACCGCTCACGCAACGTGCGCTTTTCGTTTTCCAATTCCGTTTTGGTACTGTTCGCGTTTTGAAGTCCCAGACTGAAATGCCGCGAGGTGAACCTTTGACTTCGGTTGATCCGCTGAAGTGTTTCGCACGGGCCCATATCCTTCCTCGCTGCGCTCCCCAAAACCATCGTTGTTAATCCCTTACGAACTGCCAAAAGAAACTCGCTGCCCTCTGTAGCGCTGATTTCCCTCCGCCTATTTTCATGAGGCGTTCTGGCACACGTCGTGCCTACACCCCTCCGTGATTACACTCGAAGAAAAACCAATTGTCAGCATGGCCCGAAAGAATCTCCCCATTTGCGTCCTCGACGACGAAATCGATCTCGTGGACGTCACCACCGATCGGCTCTCCAAACTCGGATTCCCCACCGTCGGCACCACCAATCCTCACGAAGCGCTCCAGAAAATCCGTCTCGGTGGATGCCGCGCCGTCATCGCCGACTTCAAAATGCCTGCCATGGATGGCCTCGCGTTTCTCGAAAAGGTTCTTCAATACGACCCCGGCATCTATGTCATCCTCGTCACCGGCTACTATTCCGTTGACGCCGCAATTGACGCCATCAAGCGCGGTGCCTATGATTACCTCGCCAAGCCCCTCGATTTCGCCCGCGTCACGAAGACTCTCGACGACCTCGCCGATCTCTTCACTCGCCGCTCTCAAATCCGCGACCTCGAAGACCGCCTCCTTCAAAACCTCCAGTTCCACGGAATCGTTGGGCGCAGTCCCGCGATGTTCGAAGTTTTCGACCTCGCCAAAAAAGTCGCCCGCCATTATTCGAACGTCCTCGTCACCGGCCCCACTGGCTCCGGCAAAGAACTCATCGCTCGCGCCCTCCATCACATGAGCCCCGTCGGCCAGGAGCGCTTCGCCGTCTGCAATTGCTCCGCCCTAGTTGACACTCTCCTTGAAAGCCAGCTCTTCGGCCACATTCGCGGCGCCTTTACGGGAGCCACTGATACCCGCCCGGGCCTTTTCGAGTACGCAGACGGTGGCACTGTCTTTCTCGACGAGGTCGGCGAAACCTCGTTGCAAATGCAGGCCAAGCTCCTGCGTGTGATTCAGAACCGCGAAATTCAGCGCGTCGGTTCGCCCGAAGTAAAAAAAATAGAAGTGCGGCTGATCGCCGCCACCAATCGCGACCTTCGCGCCGAAGTTCTCGCCGGACGGTTCCGCGAAGATCTTTTCTATCGTCTCAGCACCATTGAAATTCGCGTTCCCGGCCTTTCCGATCGCGCCGAGGACATTCCCATCCTCATTCAGCATTTCCTAAAAAAATACAGCCAGGCCTATGGCAAAACTTTTCAGGGCCTTTCACGCCGCGCGCAAATCGTCATGCTACAGCACGATTGGCCTGGCAACGTTCGCGAGCTTGAAAACGTAATCTCCAGCGCCGCCATTACCGCCAATGCCGACTTCATCGATGTCACGGACCTCCCCGTGCATCTCCAGAAACCGCGCCGCGCCACCGCCAACCCCGAAGAAAACTGGCGTCCGCTACCGCTCGACGAAGTCCGAGGAGTTCATATCCAGCGCGTCCTCGAAATGTGCAACGGTAACCGCGTTCGCGCCTCGCAAATTCTCGGAATCGGCCGCACCAGTCTTTATCGCTTCCTGAAGCGAACCACGAAAAAAGCCGTAGCTAAGGGCGCCGCCTAGCGACTTTCGTCTCGCACCGTGCCAAGCAAGGTCTTCTGTTGCGCTGCCCTGTGCTGTAGCTATTTGTGCCGCCCAATCCGTTTTGAATGGCCGGCAGATTTTTCAGCGTGCCGGCCACACGCAGCACCGAAGGAGGAAGGGGATAATGACCAACGCAGGGACTCGCTTTGTCGATACTCGTATGGAAGAAACTGGCCGCCATCCACGCCGCGAACAGCGCATAGCCAGCGCATTTCGTGTCGAAGTCTGCGGCTTCAACCGCTTCGGCCGCTTCTTCACCGAGCGTACTCTCACGTCCAACGTAAGCGACGGCGGCTGCCAGCTCTCGTTGCGCGTCGAGGTGGAAAAAGACTCAGTTGTAGCCCTCCGCGTAATCGAGCGCCGGAATGGCCGCGAAATCGATTCGCGTCCTGTCTTATTTCAAGTCGAGAGAGTGGTGCCGCAGCTTTGCGGGTGGACTCTTGGGGTATCGAAGCTGCAATCTGTGCCGGTCTGGGGCGTAGCATCCGCACCTGAAGGCTTTCACGTGCCGGCGTCTTGATACTCTCCGCTTCAGTTCACGCAGCGGCGCGTGCATCACTCGAATCCGGCACGCGCCGCACGCACGTCCGAACTCCGGCTACTTTCCCGTGTTCGTATAAGCTGCGCTTCGTAACAACAAGTTCGGCAGCGCTAGTGTCGAATCCATCCGCACCAGCATTCCCGTCTGCGCCGGCAGCTCCACGTCCTTCCCTTTTTTGGCAACAATATACGCTCCGCCGCCCACCAGTCCCAGAATCGTTCCACGCAATACGCTGCTGAACACCACGCCGACCACGGTCCCGCCCGCCGTTCCCAGTCCCACTGCCGTCACGTCGCCTTTGATGTCGCGCTTCTCCTGCAGCACTGCGCCCTCGACCGTCTTCACATCCTTCCGCTGCTTCCCCGTTTCCGTCCCGCCGCTGTATATCGACAGAATGCTCATCTGCGCCGGGAACAGCCGGCTTTCCACTTCGATCGAGTCGAACTTGATATTCATTGACGCGCCGCCGCGAAACATCGAAAACAATTTTGGCCTCGTCACATTCGAAACCGTGCCGTGCACTTTCGCGCCCGCCGGCAACACAAGCTGGCTGCCTACAAACACAGGTTCCGCCACGATCGCCGTAAACGGGTCGCCGTCATGCGCCACGCTCGTCCCAATCCCGCTCACGAGCGTCAGCCGCACTTGCG
Organism: Candidatus Acidiferrales bacterium; assembly: GCA_049797655.1. Taxonomy (GTDB): domain Bacteria; phylum Acidobacteriota; class Terriglobia; order Acidiferrales; family UBA7541; genus Palsa-295. The sequence continues at coordinate 47,142 of JBARFX010000100.1, forward strand.
TCCCCGGGATCATTTGGTTCGATTGCGCGTGCACCGCAGGAGTAATGCACAGAAGAACCGCTACCACCGCGCCAACACATATCAAACGCTTCATTGAATCCTCCTTGAACCTGTGAAAAATCCGGACGGACTTCTCGCAGGAAGTATTTCGAGTGGAGTTGCTGGCTCCACGAAAGGTTCTGCTTCGGCTCAATGGCCGAGCGACCCCGTATCGTGGGGCGTGCCGCTGGCGCAGCGGTGCGGGTGTGGAGGATGCACCCGCACGATAAGATATCCCACCTCCAACAAAGGTTGCGCAAAATTCCGTATTACCGTTCCAAACCGCTATCCCCGTCCTTGGCATGATCCTTCCAGCCTTTGACTTTCTAGAAGCCGCTTTCAAGCGGGCGTCTACCGTCCTCCCCTCCCACCGCCCACTTGCCGTCGTCTGAGATCCCCTATCTCGAAATCCGAAATTCGTTCGCGTTCCTCGCCGGCCCCTGAATTCGCCTGTCCTCTTGTACAGGTCCCGGTGTCACCAAAAAGTCGGGTACTCGCACGACACGCGCCTCCCGCTTCCCCGCTTTCGCTCCACCGCTCAAATGCTAACCTTTCTTGCAGGCGGGCTTCAGACGCGCCGCCACACTCCTCGATTCGAAACAAGGTGTCGCGATGCGGACTCGGCTGCTCTCGATCGTTGGCTTGCTGGTATTCACCGTCGTCACCGCCGCTTTTGCCACGGACTTCGCCGTCATCGTCAACCCGGCGAACCCTGCGCGAGCCGTCACGCTCGCTGACCTCGGCAAGATCTTCAAAGGCAAGACCGCCACCTGGGCGAACGGCCGCAACGTAACCGTCGTCCTGCGCGAGCCCTCCGCGCCCGCCATGAAGTTCATCATCGAAAAAATAATGGGAGTCGACCTCGATCAGGGCAAAACGCTGTTGTCCGATGCTGCCCGCAAAGGTGCCACCCCGGTCGTCTTTCTCAGCAGCGATGAAGAAATTGTGAAAATTGTTGAAACGAATCCCACCGCCGTCGGTGTGGTCGACGTCTACAGCATCACCGGCGGCGTAAAAGTCATCAAGATCGACGATAAGCAGCCCTTCGATCCAGGCTACGTCTTAAAAGGTCACTAGATTTACGTACAGGTCGTCAGAGTCAATGAATCACAACCGAAACCGATTGCGAGGAAAAATGAAACTCTCAGCGCTCCATCATCACGCACTCATCGCCGCTTTTGTCGTCGCCACTGCCGGCGCAGCCAGCATCGCGGCCCGCCCGCAAGCAAAAACAAAATCCGCTGCGCCACCCGCGCAGTCCGCTTCTAGCAAGACCGCTGATGCGACCGCCAAGTCCGATACAATCCCCGTCACCACGAAATCCGCCGAAGCCCGTCGCCTCTACGAAGAGGGCGTTCACGACGAATTTGATCTGCTCTACGTCGACCGCGGCATCGACACTATTCGCAAAGCCGTGAAAGCCGATCCCACCTTCGCTCAAGCTCACGCCATGCTCGCTTTCACCACCACCAATCCCGCCGAGGGCGAACACCATCGCGCACAGGCTCGGCTCTACATGAAGTCAACTACCGTCGACGAACAAACGCTCATCCGCTTCCTCAACGGCACGAAAGATGGCCACCTCGTCTCCGCCATCGCTGCCATGAACGACCTTTTCGAACGCTACCCTCGCGACCATCGCTTCACCACCATGGCCGCCACATGGCTCTGCTCGAACGACCAGGAATATGACCGCGGCGCCGCCGTCCTCGAGCGCGTCCTTAAGAACGATCCCAACTACGCTCCTGCGCTCAACAATATCGCCTACTGCTACGCCTACGCCGGACACGCCCAGCTCTCGCCTCCGTTCATGGAGCGTTATGTCGCCGCTCTGCCCGGCCAGCCGAACCCGCTCGACTCCTACGGCGAAATCCTTCGCATGCTTGGCGATTTCAAAGGCGCGCTTGCGCACTATGAAGCCTCCGACAAGATGGTTCCGGGCTTCTCACAAATCGGAATTTCCACCACATACGCTTTGATGGGTGACGAAGAGCGCGCCCGCGCCGAATACGACAAAGCGATCGCCCTCGAACAGGATCCCGGTACCATGGTCACCTACCAAATGCTTCAGGCTATGACCTACTTCCGCGAGAATCGCCTCGCGGAAGGCCGCAAGGCATACCTCGCTCTCGCGCTGAGTACGCACAAAGACGGCCGCTTCCCCGTCTCGGAAGCCGAAATCCATCGCACCCTCGCGCTGTTTAATCCCGATCCAAAAGGCGCGATGCGCGATCTCCGCGACGCCGAGCTCGTGCTCTCCGAAAAGCACGCTCTCTCTCGCGACGAGCACGATACCGAGCTGGCCACCATCCTGCAGACCCGCACCTTCGTCGCAGCGCAAGCCAACAACAAACCCGCAGCCAAACGCGCCCTCGCGCCGCTCGCCGCCATGGCACAGATAAGCCGCAGCACTCCGGTACAGAAGTCGTACCACTCCGCCAATGGCGCTGTGATGCTTCTCGACGGCCGTTACGCCGCCGCCGTCGCGGAGTTCCAGGAGGATCCGCGCAACCCGCTCTCCCTACGCCTTCTCGCCGATGCCGAGACCAAGGCCGGCCAACCAGCTGCAGGCCAGCAAGTCCTGGTCACCCTGGCCGCCATCAACGATGAGCGCATCGAATCAGCCGTGGCAGTCCCCCAAGCGCGCGCAGCCCTGAAAGCTGCGCCAGCCACCACAGCCCAGGCAACGCAATAGACTCAGACAAGGCGCGGAGCGGATCTGCATATTCACAGTCCGCCCCGCGCACCGTTCGTTCCCGGTAGAAGCACGGCACATCGAAGATCCCGGACGATTCTCCGGGAGGGTGCGGTCTCGACCCGCGCCGGGATTCTTTCCGTCCATCGTCGTCCTCCTCTTCGGCACGCTTCGGAATTGCTTTGACCTCAACCTGCGTTTTCGCGAGGTGCTGTTGCTCTGCTCCGCTCTCTTTTGCTATTGCCTTCATTTGAAATCTCAACTCCCCAAATCTCAAATCACCTCGCCGCGTCCCAACCTCCGTGCCTCCTTACCTTCGTGCTTCTTTCGCTGCCGCCCCGGCCTCTTTCCTACCACCCCGCCACCAGAACAGCTATACTCCCTTCAGGCCAACATCTCCTCCTGGGCAGGTGACGCTATGGGCCTCCAAATCGCGATCCGTCGTTCCGGCGACGTCGTCATCCTCGACCTTCAAGGCCGCGCCACCATCGGCCCCACTAACGACTCCCTAAGCACAAGCCTGCGCAAATTGATCGACGACGGCGAATCCAAAATCCTCCTCAACCTCGCAGGCGCCACACAACTCGACAGCTCCAGTATCAGCACAATCGTCCGCGCCTTCGTCTCCTTGAGAAATCGTGGCGGCAGCATGAAACTCCTCGACCCCCGCGGCAACGTCAAAATGGTTCTCGAAATGCTCCGCCTCCTCAACGTAATCCCCAATTTCGAAGAAGAATCCGGCGCTTTGGCAAGTTTTGAATCCCGTAAGGCCAGCTCGCATTAAGCTCAACCCGTTTCCCAATTCCACCTGGCGCCCAAAAACTTTTTCTGCCTCCACCGCTGTGCTAGACTTTGCCAGGCACTCGTGCAGCGAAGAAATTTTCCTGCAACGAGCACCAGTCGGTGGAACTTCGGGCTCTGTGCAACGATTCCCCGTGAACCCCGCCAGGCCCGGAAGGGAGCAACGGTAACGGGTCAGCTTCGTGTGCCGCGGATCACCCGAAGTTCCTCCCTTGCCCTGAGGATCTTCGAGGAGCAGGTGCTGAGGGTCCAGCGATGAATTCGCAAACCGACCTTCCGCCCGGAAGCGAAGATCGCGGGTCCCGAGTTACGAGTCACAAATTACGAGTCACGGATTCTATTTGAGCTACAAAGTCATCGCTCGAAAATACCGCCCGCAAACATTCGCCGAAATCGTCGGGCAGCAGCACGTCACCCAAACTCTCGCCAACGCCATTAAATCGAATCGCGTCGCCCACGCTTACATCTTCTCCGGCGTTCGCGGCGTCGGCAAAACCACCACCGCTCGAATCCTCGCCAAAGCGCTCAACTGCGTGATGGGGCCCACCGCCGAGCCTGACAACACTTGCGACTCCTGCCGCGAAATTTCCGCCGGCACTTCTCTCGACGTTCTCGAAATTGACGCCGCCTCGAATCGCGGCATCGACCAGATCCGCGAGCTCCGCGAAATGGTCCGCTACGCTCCGGCGTCGAGCCGCTACAAAGTCGTTATTCTCGACGAAGCGCACCAGCTCACCGACGAAGCATCGAACGCGCTCCTCAAGACCCTCGAAGAACCGCCCGAGCGCGTCGTCTTCATTCTCGCCACCACCCGCTCCGAGGATCTCGTCGAAACCATCAAATCCCGCGCCCAGCTCTTTCAATTCCGCGCGCTCACCTTCAAAGAAATTGCCGGCGAAATCGAACGCATCGCCAAGTCCGAAAATCTCAAAATCGATTCGGGCGCTGTCGCCGTTCTCGCCCGCGCCGCAGAGGGCAGCCTGCGCGACGGCCTCTCGCTTCTCGAACAGGCCATCGCTTACTCCGGCGATGAAATCACGGACACGCAAGTCCGCGAGCTTCTAGGCGTCGTCGCCGAAAGCGTTCTCGACGATCTCGTCGAAGCAATTGCCACACAATCCGCCGAGCGCGCTCTCGGCCTCGTCCATCGCCTCATCACCGACGGACAGAATCTCCAGCACTTCTGCCGCGAATCGATTCGTCATTTCCGGAATCTGCTCGTCGCGCGCGTTTGCGGCGCCGATTCCGATCTCGTTGCCGCTCCTCTCGACGAGCGCCCGCGCCTCGCCGACCAGGCCGCCCAATTTACCGAAGAAGACCTCACGCGCTTCTTCCAAATCCTTCTCTCGACCGACGACGACCTTCGCCGCAAACCCGATCCGCGCCTCCATCTCGAACTCGGTCTTTTGCGCCTCGTAAACGCACAGCGTCTCGCGCCTCTCGAAGAAGTTCTCGCCGAACTGCGCAGAGAATCGCACGGCGAATCACCTCGAGCCGCAGGTTCTTCATCTTCATCGGCGGCCGCTCCTATACGCACGATGTCAGCAGTGCAATCAACCGCGCCTTCCTCTTGCGCACCGGCTGCAACAGCCGCTCGCATGGCACCTTCTTTACCTTCCTCCAAGCCGCAGCCGGCTCCCGCTGCGTACCCCGCGGCTCCAGCCGCAAAATTGTCGGCTTCTGATCCCTCGCTCACCGAGAATCTGGCGCCCGCGCGCTCCGCTCCCGCGCCTGTGCCCGCATCTCCTCCACGCATCGTCGCCCGCGCCGCGGAAGACGCAGCCGGCGGCCTCGCGTCCGCGCAGTTGGATGCAGTGAAAGCGGCTCTTCAGGGCTCGAAATTGCTTTCGATGTTCCTCGACAACGCAATCCGTTGTGAAATCGAAGGTGGTGAGTTCCGCCTTTTCTTCGCACCCGAAAATCGTACGATGACGGAGATGTTGCCGCGCGACGCGATGGAACGTTTGCGCACAGTGTTGAACCAAGTCGTCGGCCAGCCACTCCGTGTGTGTGTTAAACTGGATTCAGGTCGCGCAGCTGCGGTGGGTCGCAGTTCCGAGCTGCAGGCTCGATTCGAAGAGGATCCGATCGTTAGGGCGATGCTTAAAAAATTCGGCGGTCAGATTTCAAAAATCAAGCGCCCGGGCGAGGAATGACCCATGGAAGTGAAAGCTTTACAACAAATGCTGTCGCAGTTCCGTCAGGTGCAGGAAACGCTCGAGAAGCAGATGGACGGGCTCGTTGTCGAAGCATCCGCGGGCGGCGGAATGGTTACCGTCAAGATGAACGGCCAGAAGCAGCTCACCGAAGTCCATATCGAACCGGAAACCTTCAAGAGTAAAGATCAGGAAATGTTGCAGGAACTCATACGCGCCGCGGTGAACGACGCCACCCGCCGCGTTGATGAAGAGCTTTCCAAGCAAGTAAAAGATCTCGCCGGCGGCGTGCCGGGAGTTATGGGCCTGAAAATCCCCGGACTCTTCTGATCCGGATGAAAGTTCGAAGAATCGGACCTGCTAGTGCGGCTCCGGTTCCCTTCTCGCTTTTTGTTCCAATCCCAATTTTCCTGAAACGGACCGCACATGCCTGATTTTGCGCCCTCAATAACCCGCTTGATCGACGAGCTGAAGCGCCTTCCCGGTATCGGCCAGAAGACCGCGCAGCGCCTCGCTTTCCACCTTCTCCGCACCGACCGTGAGCAAGCTTTCGCGCTTTCCGACGCGATTCGCGAAGCCAAAGAAAAAATCCGCGAGTGCTCCGTCTGCAACAACATCACGGACACCGATCCCTGCCTCTTCTGCACCGGCGCCACTCGTAACAAATCCATCATCTGCGTCGTCGAAGAAGCAACGAACATTCAATCCGTCGAGAAAACTCGCCAGTTCAGCGGCCTCTATCACGTCCTCGGCGGCGCGCTCTCTCCGCTCCAAGGCATCGGCCCCGATCAACTGAAAATCAAAAGCCTGATCGAACGATTGAAGGGCGGAACTGTGGAAGAAATTATCGTCGCGACAAATCCGACCGCCGAGGGCGAAGCCACGGCCGTCTATCTATCGAAGCTTATCAAGCCGCTCGGCGTTCACGTCACTCGCATCGCGATGGGAATTCCCGTTGGCTCCGACCTCGAATACGCCGACGAAGTCACCATGATGAAAGCGATGGAAGGCCGCCGCGACCTCTAGTTCCAAAACTGCTCGCCTGATTTCCTGCGTCGGCCACCTACCAGGCCTTGTCATTCTGAGGCCATCCGATCGGGACCGCCAAAGAATCTCAACGTCGCATCCCCGCGCTCGGTTATCTAAAGGCAAGCATCCAACATGTGGTATTCCGCTTTCTTATTTCGGCGCCGCAGCCGCAGGTTCCGTGTTCGCCTTGTCGTGCAAATCCAGACCGTACTTCGGTTCGTCTTTTGTTCCCGTGATTTTAATTGGAATCTCAGTCGCGCCGTTCTTTCGAAAAAATGGATCGACTGCCTTCAGAAAAAACGATTTCGCGCCGGTCATCGTCTGAGAAAGCTTCGCGTCCATCCGCATTTTCCCGTGAAAGTCCAGCTGCCCGCTATCAATTCCGTACTTGCCGCTCATCGAGAGCGACGCCCCCTCCACTCCGAACGTAAGATTCGAAAAGTTCACGATTCCCTTGTCCATCGTGAATTTACCGCGGAACTCGGAAACTTGAGTGCCTTCCGCGCCGCGCTTTGGCTGGCCCTGCGCTTTGTGGCTCAGCGTATCGATCTTGTCCTGAATCTCTTCGTTCGTGAACCGGATGTCGCCGATTGCAAACTGCCCGTCGAGAGACATGCGCTCGATCAAATCTTCATCGCGTTCCGGAATCCGTATCTTCGCGTTCAGTCTTGCAGAACCGGTCATTGACGGCTTGTCCGCTTTGACGGCAAGCACGAGCAAGTCCTCAACGCGCCCTTTCTGTGAAACGGCATCCAAATTGACCGTGCGGCCTTTCTGAAGGCTCAAATCCACCACTTCGCCCCGCGCCACAATCGTCGTGTTCAAAAACGTCGCGGTAACTTTCTTCAGGATCACATCGCCGTTCGTCCCATCGACGATCGCCGAGTAGTCAGTATGCAAGGGCAACGGGTGGCTCGCGGTCCTCAACGCAAAGTCCGGCATATCCGTTTCGCCCTCGACCTCAAGATAGTCGAGCGGGCCTTTGAACTTGCCCTTTGACGAGAGAAATCCGGAAAGCCCCTTCAGCGTGCGGAAGTCGGCGTGCTCGAACGAGAACTTCGCGTTCACAGGAGTGGCGCTCGGCTCGTCCGCTTGCCACGGCCCGAATTCGCCCATACAGTCGATTTCGCCCAGCGGTTTTGGATTTGTCAGAATTGCATGGAAGGCAGCTGGCTGGTCAAACCTGAAATTGTGCATATCCAGATGATGAATAAAAAATGGACGCACGGGCTTGCTGGGATCCTTTGGAAGTGGCACCAGAATCGCTTCGTCGGCAATAATTTCGTCGATCACAACCGGATATCTCTCTGCCAAGTTCGTGTCAGTCGCATGGATCAGCGGTGGACCTCCCGGGTGGCGGGGCGGCGTGTGGATCTGCAATCCCTCCAGCTGCACGCTGCTCACGTTGATTTTTTTGCCGAGCAGCTTCAGAAGACTCGCGTTCATCGTGATTTTCCCGATCTCGATTAGCGGCGGAATGTCGGTGCGGCCGTTGTGCCGTAATGCGACTCCGGTGACCACCACATGCACGCCCGGCCGCAACCAAACCTGAAAATCCTTTATCTCAACGGCGCTACGAAAACGATCCCGGAGGTACCCTTCCGTCTGTTCGCGAATAATTCTTTGAACGGGTCCGTGCGCTAAATATAGAGCGACAATCGCCGCCAACACCAGAACCGAAAGTACAATGCCGACGACGATCCACCTTCGTTTTGACACCCCGATCACGCCTCGCTTTCCTGGTGGGACTTCAGGTACGCAGGAACCTCATTGTAGCGAACGCAGGAACGCGATGACCATCGAGCAATCGCTGTAGCCGCGGATCGCGCGCGGGGCCGTCGTCTCTCTTGCTTCCGTCACGCTCCGAGCGTATACGTATTTGCAGGAAGCCGGGGCGGAGGATGTGATGCACTCATTCAGCCAGTACATGGCGCAATACGATCACGAGCATACGAATCCCTGGAACAAGGTATTGCACGCGGTTGGAATCCCTATCATCCTCGCGGGAATCGTGCTCGCCTGCTTCACTCACTGGCGCATTGGCCTCGCACTGTTCGTCGCAGGATGGGTTCTCCTCTTCGCTGGCCACCGAATCGAGGGCAACAAGCCCGCCTTCTTACAAGGCTTGGTGTATTTCCTAGTGGGTCCTGTCTGGATCGCCAAAGAGATCAAGGATGCACTCCTCGGCTCATCACACGGCTCCCCGACCGGGCACTAGAGATTCCAGCCTTTCCCCAGCTACCCCAAGTTACCCTTTCGCACCTCACTCTCACTCCGTTCCCCAGCTCTGCGCCAGAGTGCTACCCTTAGAAATTGCCCCCGGAGGCTTGGGTGACCGAATCCGCACTGTCGAACGATCCCGGTACACAGAAGCGCCGCAGCACGCGAATCGTGCAAGCGGTACCGCTCACAGTGACGGGTGTCGACGCTCTCGGGCAGCCTTTCAAAGAACGTACGACGACCGTAATGGTCAACTGCCACGGATGTAAGTACCAATCGAAGCACTACGTTCCCAAGAATTCGATTGTCACGCTCGATATCCCAAGACCGCAACCTGGAGTTCCACCCCAATCCGTTCAGGGGCGCGTCGTTTGGGTTCAGCGACCGCGCACGGTACGCGAGCTGTTTCAAATTGGACTCGAGTTCGAAACCCCCGGCAACGTCTGGGGTATCGCGTTTCCTCCCGATGACTGGGCTGCGGCTATTGGCGACAAAGGCGGGGACGCGTCCGCCACGTTGGATTTAATTACTGAGTTTGAGGCCACGGTCGGTGAGCCGGAGCACGAGCCATCTCCTTCCGACGCTGACTCGCGCTCCGCTCAACCTTCGGATACGCCTGCAACCGCATCTTTGATTCCTCCAGGCGCGACCGATGCATCCTCGCAACATCCCGGTCCCGCGGTGCACGCCGAGAGCAAAATTCATGCAGTGCCCGCTCCGGGTCCGGATTCGCAGGTCGTGATCGCTCGGCATATGGCGAAGATGGTGACGGAGGCTAAAGAGAATCTCGATAAGTCGCTGCGGAAAGGCGCGGAAACGGCGATCGCCGAGGAAATGACGATCGTGCGCCAGCAGCTTGACGTGCAGCTCCACGAAGCGGTCGAGCGGGCGATCAAAGTTTCAATGGAGCGGGTTTCTGAGACGTCGGTGAAAAAAGTGGTGCAGGACGCGACCCAACGCACTGCCGCGATCGTCGAGGAAGCACGCAAAGCGAGCGAAATTTCCTCGGCACAACTCGATTCAAAAGTGCGAAACGCCGTGCAGGAAGCGGTCAGCACTGCGGCCGAACAAGCCGCGCAACAAGCGGCACAGCAAGCCACAACCCATAATCTGAAGCAAGCGGTGGAAGATGCCGTCGAGCGCGCCATCAGTTCGCGCCAGGCTTCCTCGCCGTCACTCGACATCCTCTCATCCCCGGAAGCAGCGCAGAAACACCTCGATGACTGGCGGAAGAGCCTCGAAGACACGGCGCAAAACATTCGCAGCCAGACGGTGGATCAGGCGAACTCCGAGGTCAGCGAAGTCAATCGGCGCTGGCAGGAGACGTTTGATGCCGCGCTCGCAGGTGCGTCGCAAAAATTGGGCGCTCAGCTGAACGACGCGTCACTGGCGGCGTTGGAGCAGGCACAGCGGGAAATCGATGCGAGGAAAGCAAGCGTACAACAATCGCTCGATGAAGTGGTTGCCGGAGCACAAACAAACATAGCATCGCTGAAATCCAGCCTCGAACAAGAGCGCGCACGCACGGAAGAGACGAAATCAGGTCTCGCAGATGCTGCGCGGACGACGGTGGAATCGATTCATGCAATTCTTGAGCAGGAAAAGGAGCGAGCTCAGGAGACTAAGTCGCAGCTCGAATCGGCCGCTCAATCCATGGTGGAGCAGACGCAGCGGCGCCTCGATGGAATCCTAGCCGAGAAATATGAAGAGATCGGGCGCAAGGCGGACCAGGCGATTTCGGAGCGCGCCGAGCGCATCGAGCCCACGCTCGAAGCGGCGGCACAGAAAGTAGTGCAGCGCCTTTCCGGCGAGCTCGATCAAACGCTGGCTTCAAAGCTCGACCAGGCTCACGGCATGATTTCGCAGCTGTCGAACGCCGAAGAGCGCGCCGCTGAAACGCAGACCGCGCTTATCGAGCAAGTCCAGCAAGTTTCCGATCAAGCGGCCCAGCTGAAAAATGCAGCTCGCGAACACGTCGACCAGGTTTCCACGCATGCTTCCAAGATTCAGGAATCCCTCCGAGAGCAGGCTCAGCAGGTGGCGGAACAGGTGGAGCAGATCCGCCACAGCATTCACGGACAGATCGAACAAGTTTCCGCGCACGCCGCGAAGATTCAGCACTCAGTGCGAGAGAGTGCGCGCCAGGCGTCCGATCAGGCGATCCAGGAATCGCTCGAGCGCTTGCGTCAAGAGACCGCAAAGCTGCCGTCCGAAGTGGAACAATCCTGCCGTGAAGTTGTTTCGAAGGTTGCTGAAGAGATCGAACGCAAAGGCGTCGAAGCCGAGCATACTACCTATGAAAACCTCCTGAAAGCATCCGAGTGGTATCAGAAAAAAGCGCAAACTACGATGCAGACCTCGATGGAGCGCTCCGTCGAGCAGGCAACCACGACGCTGCGCGACCGCGCGGCCGAAACGTCTCGCTTACTCGCCTCGGAACTCGACCATTACCGCCGCACGTATGTAGAGCACAGCCAGGCACAGATCGAAGACGCGGCCAAAGAAATTGTGGACCGCGAGCGCGGCAAACTGGGCGAAAACGCCGAAATCGCGTCGGCCAGTTTTGCAAATCAGGTGAACCGCGTGACGCTCGAATCGCTCCGCCGATTCGAGGAAACCTCGCGCGAGGCGCTCGAAAAAGCGCGCTCGGACATGGAGTTCAATCGTGATGGCTCGCTCGCCGAGTTTCAAACTAAGCTCGACGAGCGGATGCTCGATGGCGTGGAGCAAGCGCGCGTCTATCTCCAGTCTCAGCTCATGCCGCTGGTGGAAAATTGGCAGGCGCAACAGGAAGCAGAGAAAAAAGAGTGGATGGATCAGCTGAAGAAAGCGACCGACGAATCCATCGAGCAGTACAAAGGGCGCCTGGAAAACGCGTCCAACTCATGGCTGCTCGCTTCGGCCACCACACTCGGGCAGCATTCGCAAACCGTCCTCGACACCATTGCGAAAGCGGCGGAGAAGCGCCTCCGTGACACGTGCTCTGAGGTTCTTTCCGGCATGGGTGATACGTTGAAAAACCGCTTGCTGGGGCTATCCGCTGATTTCAGCGCCGACGAAGACGATACCGACGACTTGCCGAAGCACACGAAGTAGCTTCCTCCAAAACGTAGCTTCACCACTCCCCTCCGATTTTTGGCGCGCATGGCGATGCCAGTATAATGGTTGGGCCATGTCCAATCAGGCTTACTTGAGTATTTGGAGCAAGGATTTTTCTGAAGCACGGATTCTCGATCAGTTTGGCGCCTTGCTCGCCACAGTACCCTTCTCAGCCACCGCGCCGGGATTTAGCTATCTTGTGATTCGCGCGGTGGACGCTACCGAATCGCCCATTCTCGAACAGGACTTGCGCGCTGTGCCTCTGGATGCGAACGCGGTGATCGAAATTGCGAAGGATCATCTCAATCGTGACTGCGCCTATGAAGTTCGCTCGAACTGGGACCTCTGGACATTTGATGACGCAGTCGCGCGGTGGCATCTCCATCCGCAGCCCCTCGAATTATTCAGCCACGGCGAGGATTACGACGACGGGTTCTGGCGCGAGTTTGGCCATCTGCAAGTGGATCTTGGATTCGAGCATTTCTTTACCGGCCATGCAGGCTTGCTCGGGTTCCGGCAGGCCGCCAAAGCGCCTCCGCAAAGCCCGGAGGAGGCGCAGTTCCTGGCAGCCATGGAGCGGCCTGAGAATTTGCGAAACTACCAGGAAAAGACCGCTGAGAATATTCGCAGACTCTTTGAGTGGGTTCGTCGCATCGAAAAAGCTGTGCCGGTGGAACGCCTGCGGCTGTGGTCCGAAGGCGAGGAAAATTTTGAAGCGCGCCTCGAGGAAATTCTTGCTGCTCGATAGCTTAGCCCTTGTTTGGTGCAGCGGCTCGGAGAAACCTGGTTCGGAGAATCCTTCCGCTAAAGGAACTGAACGGCTACAATTGTTGAAATTTTTTATGAAGAGTCACGCAATCTTCGCGTCGGCCGGCCTCTTCGCACTTGTATGCGCGGGGTGCGGCTCGTTCATGTCGGCGCCCGTTGATTCGACAAAAGCAGAGGCCGCGAAAGCAGCGGCTGCGCGGCCTGCGACCCCTCCGGACGTTCAGGCTGCGGCCGAAGGTGCGCTTGGGACTGAAACCGATGTACTCGCGTTCGGCGACCTGGCGAGAACCGGCAAACAGCAAATTTTTGCGGTGAACCGGCTGAAGTCAACCCCAAAGGGGGTGATGCCGGGGACGCTGGTGAGCCGGGCCGCGGTGATCGAGAACGATGGGGGCAAATGGAGGGAAATGTTTCGCTGCGACGGGCATCTGCAGAACCCAAAGGGCTTTCTCGGCGGTACCCCACTTGCGCCGGTCCCGGCGTGGCGGCTTCAGTTCGAGCAGCACGAGGATAAGGGCCTCGCGATGTATTTCACGCCACTCGCGAAACCCGCAGGCGGCTACATCGAAACTACAGGAGTGCGCTGGAACCCTGAGTTGAAACTCTACGAATCGCTCGATCGCACTTACGAACATTTCCTCGGTGAAACTCGCAATCTCGAAACACCAGAGTCGCAGGTCCGGCAATGAGCGCCATCGCACAACCCGTTGCAGCTGCTGCGCGCCCCGCCAGGAAGCTCTCCGGGGCGCACGAACTGAAGGCGCTGCTTCCCTACGTGTACCGCTACCGTGCAATGACTGCACTGGGATTGCTGACGCTGGCTCTTATGGGCTTGGTCGGCGCTTTGCCGCAGCTGATCACCGGCGCAATCACCGATCTTCTGAAGGGTTCACCCGAAGCGCTGTCTACGCTGACGGGATTCTCGCGCGCTATTCTCCATCCCATCCTCTCGTTCTACGAACCGCAAAGCCGCCACGCGCTTCTTATCTATTGCGTAATTCTTGTCACAGCGGTCCTCGTAAAGGGATTCTTCTCGTTCTGGACACGCTGGATCCTGATCGGTGTGTCGCGCGAGATCGAATTCGATCTTCGCAACGATCTTCTGGCGCGGCTCGTGCTGCTCGAACCTGAATTTTACGTCCGCAATCGCACCGGCGATCTGATGTCGCGAGCGACGAACGATTTGAACGCGGTGCGCATGGTGCTAGGACCCGGCATCATGTACAGCGCCACGACGCTCGCCACGATGGTCCTCGCTATATTTTTCATGTTTAAGCTGTCGCCTGCGCTTACGCTCTGGGTGCTGCTCCCCGTGCCGGTGGTGGCGATTGCAGTGCGCTTCTTTGGCGAGACGATTCACCGCCTGTCGGTAAAGATTCAAAGTGCCCTCGGCGAACTGTCTACGAGAGCCCAGGAAAACCTCACCGGAGTGCGCGTAGTGCGCGCCTACGCACAGGAAAAATACGAGATCGCGATTTTCGACCGTGCGAATCGCGAGTACGTCAACAGCAACATCAAGCTCATCAGCACATGGAGCTTGTTTTTCCCGGCACTTGCGGCGCTGATCGGCATGACCAACGTGATTTTGCTGTGGAAGGGCGGCCGAGCGGTGATCGAGGGACAAATTTCCGTCGGCACCCTCCTGGCCTTCTACGCTTTCCTCGTGCAACTCGTGTTCCCGATGATTGCACTGGGATGGGTGACGAACATTTTTCAGCGCGGCGCGGCCTCGATGGGACGGCTGAATTATATCCTGAACGCCACGCCCCAAATCGGCGACGCATCCTTGATTCGGCAGGCTGCCACTCGGCCGGTTCGTGAAAATGGCGATCGCATGGCGAGCAGTGCCGCAAGCTCCTCAGACTCCCCGCCAGCGAGCACGATTCACGGCGAGATCGAATTTCGGCATCTGACGTTTGCTTATCCTGCCTCGTCTGAGAGCGCGCTAAACGAGCCGGTCCTTCGCGACATCAACCTGCACATTCCGGCCGGCTCAACGCTTGCAATTGTCGGGCCCACCGGCAGTGGCAAGTCGACTTTGGCAGCTCTCATCGCGCGCCTGTGGGAAGCGCCACCGGGCACGGTGCTGATCGACGGGCGCTCGATTCGCGACTATCCCCTCCCGGAGTTGCGGCGCGCCATCGGCTACGTGCCTCAGGACACGTTTCTCTTCAGCGAAACGATTCGCGAAAATATCGGCTTCGGTGTAAACGAAGCTCGCGAAGAGCATATTCTGGAGGCGGCGGAGATCGCCAGCATTTCGGGCGAGATTCGGAGTTTCCCAGAGCGATTCGAAACGATGGTTGGCGAGCGCGGCATTACGCTCTCGGGCGGACAGAAGCAGCGAACCGCGCTGGCGCGAGCAATCGTCCGGAAACCCAGGATTCTGATCCTCGACGACGCGCTCTCAAGCGTCGACACGGGCACGGAAGAACAGATTCTGCGCGGCCTGCAGAGCATTATGCAACAGCGCACGGCGATCCTCGTGTCACATCGCGTCTCGACCGTGAAGGGCGCTGACCAGATCGTCGTGTTGCGCGACGGACGAATCGTCGAGCGCGGCACGCATGACGAACTGCTCGCGCTGAACGGCTATTACGCCGACCTTTACCAAAAACAGCTGCTCGAGGAAGAGCTGGAACGCGAATGAGCGATTTTCGCGAAGAAGAGAAGCTCGGAAAATTATACGACACGCAGCTCACGCGGCGGTTGATGCACTATCTGCGCCCGTACCGCTGGCAAGTGGTCGCAGCGGTGTCGCTTACGATCGGCGTCACGGCGATGGAGATCGTCGGGCCCTATCTATTTCATATTGGCATCGATAGCTACATCCTGCCCGGGTTTTCCGGAGCCCTCGACAAATCGAGTGCGTTGCGCGGCCTCGTGCTAGTGGTTCTCGTTCTACTCGGCTCCTATGTCGGCAGCTTCGCGCTTCAGTACGCGCAGGTTCGCATTATGCAATCGGTGGGGCAGGAGACGATGTACGACCTGCGCAAGGAAATCTTTGAACGTCTGCAGCGCCTGCCGATGAGCTTCTTCGACAAGAGCCCCGTCGGCCGCCTCGTCACGCGCGTAACCACGGACGTTGATGCGCTAAACGATCTGTTTGCCTCCGGCGTCGTCGCGATGCTGAACGATTTCGTCTTGCTCATCGCAATGGTGGTGATCCTATTCAAATGGAACCCGTACCTCGCGCTGGCCACTCTTTCGCCGCTTCCGTTCATGTTGCTGCTCACGTATTTCTTCCGCAACAAAGTGCGCAATGCCAACCGGCGGATTCGCACCGCGATCGCGCGCATCAATGCTTTCCTCCAGGAGCATCTGAGCGGGATGGCGCTGGTGCAGTTATTCAATCGCGAACGCAAATCGCGCCAGCAATTCGCAGAGCTCAATCGCGTACACATGGAGGCTTACAAGGAAGCGATCGACGCGTTTGCGTTCTTCTATCCAGCTGTTGAATTTCTCAGTTGGGCAGGCATTGGCCTTCTCTACTGGGTGGGCGGCCTGCGCGTGATCGGTGGCACGATTGAACTTGGTGTCCTTGTCGCGTTCACGCAGTACGCCCAGCGCTTTTTCCGGCCCATTCAGGACCTAAGCGAAAAATTCAACATCCTGCAGAGCGCCATGGCTGCTTCGGAACGCATTTTCAAGCTACTCGACGAACCCGTTACGATTGTTTCACCCGCGAAAGTGCATTCCCTTGTTTCGCCGCGCGGCGAGATAGAATTCCGGAACGTTTGGTTCGCTTACACGGGCGGCGCAACTCCCAAAGACGATGACTGGGTGCTTCGCGATGTGTCGTTCCGCGTCGAGCCAGGACAGACGCTTGCAATCGTTGGCCACACGGGAGCCGGCAAGACCACCATCATTCAGCTTCTGCTGCGCTTCTACGACGTGCAGCGTGGCGAAATTCTTCTCGACGGCGTCAACATTCGCGAGCTCGACCTGCAAGCGCTCAGGAAGCTTTTCGGAATCGTGCTGCAGGATCCGTTCCTCTTCACCGGCACGCTCGAATCGAACGTGAAACTCGGCACCGAAGCCATTGATCGGGCCGGAACCGAACGCGCACTGCAAGAAGTCGGACTTGGCCCATTCCTTGAATCGCTCGCGCAGGGCGTCGATACGCCCGTCACTGAGCGCGGCTCAACGCTGTCCGTCGGCCAGCGGCAGCTCGTGAGCTTCGCGCGTGCCCTCGCTCACGACCCGAGATTCATGATCCTCGATGAAGCCACATCGAGTGTCGATACCAAGACCGAACTCTTGATTCGCGAGGCCCTGGACCGGCTTCTCGAAGGCCGCACAGCGGTCGTCATTGCGCATCGCCTGAGCACGATCCAGCATGCCGATCGCATCCTCGTTTTTCACAAGGGACGATTGCGCGAACAAGGTTCGCACCAGGAACTTCTCGACCTCCGCGGAATCTACTATCGCCTCTATCAGCTCCAATACAAGGAACAGGAGCTGTCGCTTTCCGTACCCGGCGCCGGGCCCTCCGGATTCTCTCGCCCTCTCCCGGCCGACGATTGACGATGACTGTTGCGGCGGCGGACACCTGCCATCTCCCGCGATTCCCTTTCACGCGAGCCTTATCTGAATCGATCTGCGAGTGGGCGCGATGAGCGCCCCTGAAATTCTGATTTCCGCAGGTGAAGCATCGAGCGATATGTACGCCGCACGTCTGGCAGCCGCACTCCGCGCCCGCACCGGAGCGAAGCTTTTTGGAATGGGCGGAGCGCGAATGGCGGATGCCGGCGTCGAGCTCATTGTGGACTATCACCAGGTCGCCGTCGTAGGCATATCGGAGGCTCTGCACAAGATTCCCACTGTCGTCGGCGTGCAGCGCAAACTCGCGCGCGAGGCAGTTCGCAGACGCGCGTCGCTCGCAATCCTTGTCGATTCGCCCGGAACGCATCTCGGCGTGGCTCGCCGTCTGAAAAAGAGCGGCATCCGCGTCGGCTATTTCATTGGGCCGCAAGTCTGGGCGTGGCGCGCCGGTCGCGTACGAACCGTCAAGCGGCTCGTCGAGCGCATGGTCGTGATCTTTCCGTTCGAAGAAAAGATCTATCGGGATGCTGGAGTGCCGGTCGATTTCGTCGGCCATCCGCTCGTGGATGTCGTTCGCCCGTCAATCAGTCGAACGGAATTCGCAGCCCGGCACGGTCTCGATCCGAGCCGCCCGATCGTGACTCTGCTTCCCGGCAGCCGGCGCAACGAAATCGCTCAGCACTACCCGCGAATCATCGAAGCGTGCGAGCGCCTTTCGGGAGATTCACAGAGCCGTGGCACGATTCAGTTCCTCCTCGCGGCTGCGCCGGCGCTTGGTCCGGATTTGTTCGCACCCTATGCCCGATCCGGCCTCACTGTCACGCGCGTCGAAGGCGCTACCTATGACGCGCTTGCCGCCGCCGATTGCGCCATCGTCGCAAGCGGCACCGCTACCGTCGAGGCCGCTCTGCTCGGGACGCCGATGGTGGTCGTCTACCGCGTCAGCCCCGCGAGCGCGCTCGTCCTGCGCCGCATGGTCCGCTCACCTTTTATCGCGATGGTGAATCTAATTGCTGGACGGCGAGTGGTGCCGGAGCTGATTCAAGATCAATTCACCGTGGCCGCTGTCGAACAGGAAGTCCGCCGGCTTCTGGATTCGCCAGATGCGCGAGATGAAATGAAAGCAGGCCTCGCGGAAGTCCGCGCCAAGCTCGGCCCGGGTGGCGCCATCGAGCGCGCCGCGGACATTTTCGCGGGGATGCTGTAATCTTTCTCCATAGGCAACTATGCCTGCCCGTCTGGTATCTTAGTTACGCAGGGCCAACAAGCTGTTCGAGAGAGGCTTTTTCTTGTTCAAAACTCATCGACTGGTCATTCTGCTGGCGGTTTCGTTCGTATTCTCAGCTCCAGTGCTCGCTCAGGCGCCTCACAGCTTTCCGTTTCACGCGACGAATTACGACGTGGAAGTGATCCTCCATCCGGAGGACCAGACCATCACAGCCACGGTGAAAGCCGATTTCGTAGCCGACCAGGTCTCAAAGACAGTCGTCGTCGAATTGCATCCCGACCTGAAGATCGCGACGATTCACGAGCCAAACGGCAAGCCGCTCGAATTCAGCCGCGACACAAATTCGCCGCTCTTGATCACCGTCGGGCTTCCGGAATCAGCCACTCCGGGCAAGAAAGTCTCACTCCAGTTTGATTATGCTGGGCCTATCTCCAGCGAGGACGACAGCCCCACTAAGGGCGTGCGCTTCGCCAATATCGACAAGACGTCCGCATACCTTCTGTTGCCCGCACGCTGGTTTCCGCTTACGAATTTTCCTTCCAACCGTTACACCGGAACATTCAAGCTGATCGTGCCGGATTCATTTGTTGTCGTGGGCACCGGTAAGAGCGATCCGCCCACGGCGCAGCCCGCCCTCGGCCGGGGCGACACGGCTAAGTCGGCTTACACGTTTCACTGTGACAAGCCGGGGCCGGTCGGAACGTTTGTCGCGGGAAGTCTGCAGCTTTCACCGATTCAATCGGAAGGCCTGAGTGCATCGGTCTATACTCCGCCGGCGCAAGCTTCCACTGCGAATGCTTACGCGACGTCGCTCTCGCACATCATTACGTTTTTCTCCGAATCCTTCGGTCCGCTCGAAGCCGAGCCGTCGTGGACGATCGCGCAGTTGCCCGACGGAACTTTGCAGGGCTACGCCGCGCCAGGCTTGCTGCTGATTAGTGCGCGCCAGTGGACTGCCAAAGGTAACGAGCGTGTACTCTCGCAACTCGCTGCCGAGCAGTGGTGGGGTGAACGCGTAATGCCTTCCACCCTCGCGGACATGTGGCTCACCGACGGTCTTTCGCGTTACGCCGAGGCGATGTACGCAGAGCAGTCGGACGGAGTCGCGGGACTGCATAAAGCGCTCGAAGATTTTGCCGTAGGAGCGTTGATGTACGAGGACACGGCGCCCATTGCGCAGTCGCAGCGCCTTGCTACATTCTCGAATGAATACCGGTCGGTCGTCTCTGATAAGGGCGCGCTGGTCTTCCACATGCTGCGCACTGAATTGGGCGACGATGCATTTAATTCCCTGCTGCACGATTTCTACAAGACGCATGAAAGCAAGACCGCTACGATTGCAGAGTTCGAAGCGATGGCAAAAACAAAGGCGCCTCCTCCCGCAAAAGGGCAGCCGCCTCTCAATCTTGTCTCGTTCTTTGCGCAATGGCTGAATTCCACAGGCATCCCAGAATTCAAGATCGAGTACATCACCTATCGCACGGCTAAAGGTTTTAAAGTGGTTGGGAAGATCCACCAGGATTTGGATACTTTCCGCATGCCCGTCGAGATTCGCGTCGATACGGAAGGCAATCCCGAGTTCAAGAAACTTCTCGTTACCGGCACCACTTCGGATTTTGTCATCGAGACGTTCGGCCGGCCAAAACCCAATGGGATCGTCATCGATCCGAATAACAATCTGCTGAAATCCAGCCCCCGCCTTCGCGTCCACGCGGCGATTGCGCGCGGCGAGGGCTTCGCGGAGCTCGGCAAGTATTACGAAGCCATCCAGGAATACCAGCACGCCCTCGACCTGCAACCGGGAAACTCACTCGCGAATTTTCGAATGGGCGAGGCGATGTTTTACCAGAAGAACTACCAGTCCGCAGCCAATGCTTTCCGCGCCGCGCTCAGTGGCGATCTGGACCCCAAGTGGACAGACGTTTGGAGCCATATTTACATCGGCAAGATTTGGGACTTGCTCGATCAGCGCGCTCGCGCCGTGAACGAATACAGCCTCGCGCAGCACACTGGTGACGACACCGCAGGAGCTCAGGCCGAGGCTACGCGGTACCTGCAGAAACCCTTCTCGCCCGATGCTGCCGTCAACGCGGCTTCCGCGACCCCTTCCCCTGCGGACAGTGAGCCGAAGGCTGGTTCTGCATCGGCTTCGACGCCGACTGGGTCGCCTTCCGGTTCTTCTGGCGACAGGCCCGTGCTCAAAAAGCGGCCGCCAGAGTAGCGGATCGCCTTCCTGGCTGCGATGTCGACGACTTTCAGAGTGGCTCGAAACCCGTCAGGCGCGTCAATTCGATTCCCTTTTGCTGGCCGTGCACGCTAAATGTCTCGCCCATCCCTTCAGGGTGGATCAGCGTCTTGAACGCCAGCCTGTTTGCCGTCTTTTCGTGGTCGTTTGCCCCCGCAATTTCAACGTCCGCAAAGTCTGTGGATCTTGCCAGCGCCAGCAGGAAATTCGTCTGCGATGTCAGGCCTGAACGAACGAGCCCGCCACGCCTTCCCCAAACGTCGAGTGCCGTGAAATTCACATGCGCCGTAAGGTCTTGCTCGCCCGGTGTGCGGTAGAAATCCTCGCTCGCGCGATGGCGGCTGTAGGCAAGAAGCGTTCCACGCATGTGACGTTCGTCGTAAAGTCCCCGCGCCTCATGGCCGTAGTCAATCGTCAGCACAAATCCACGGTGCAGCCGGCTTGCAGCGTTCTCGATCCATTGGCATGCCCCGAGGCAAACTTCGGCCATCTGCTCTTCATGGAGCGCAATTCCCTGCTGCTCGAAGTATTCGGCGATCGCAGTTGAAGAGAGCGCACCAGTCTCTTCGCAAAATCCGTTCCCTCCGCGCGTGACGTATATCTCTCGCAGTTCCCCGCCCTCTCGCACTACGCGATGTACCGCAAGCGCGTCCAGCAACTCGTTTGAAAATACACAACCGTTGGAAATTTCGGCAGGCAGGTCCGCCCGTGAAGAAAATCTTCCTCTGGCAATGTGTTCCTGGAGATTGCTGGCCTGCACGCTCCGGCGCGCGGTGGATCGCTCTACTGCGACGTATTGGAGCGCGGAATAGAACTCCCCCAGTGATTCGAACGCACAATCCAAAATCTGCCTGGCGAGTTGCCCAGTAGCCGCGCCTGCCTCGACGAGGGAGAACGGCTGCGGCCGTCCAAGCAACGCCCACATCTCGTGAAATTGCCGCGCCAGCAACCGCCCGAACACCGGAGTCACGTCGACGCTTGTGACGTAATCGCACCGCGTCTGCTGATCCGCCTTCGCGTAGTACCCGTGCTGCGGATGGTAGAGGCAAGCCTCCATGTATTCCGCAAATGTGATTCTCCCGTGCGCTCTGATTCGTTCCGCTAGAATCTCGGTGAGCGGCGAAGGTTTAGAGCCCACCGGCATCAATTTTCCCTTTGGGGATTGCGCGTAAACATTTCGATGACGTAGTCGTGCAGGCAGTCGTAGAGGTGTTTCTGAAATGTCCATGGAAACTGCGAATGCTCGATTTCGCGTGGCCGCAACTGAATCGTGTAGTCGTGCACGTCCGCGCGCGCCGGTTTGAATCGAATCATCACTTCCACGCATTCGACTCCGCCACGCGCCTCGAAATCGAATAGAGGGTGTTCGTACTTCTCGAGTTCGTGCCGCACCTTCAAAACCATTTCCGTGTCCGGCGTCACGGCGCTGCTGCTCCCTTTTCCTTCATGTCGTTCCACGCATTCTCAAACTCCCGGAGCGCATCCTCGTCAAAAAGTACGAATGAAACTTTCTCCAGCGACGTGGATCCTTCAAAATGTTTTGTCACTTCCCGCAGCATGATTTCCGCGCACTCGCGCATCGGAAATCCCGCTATGCCGGTTCCAACCGCCGGAAACGCGATCGTCTTCAGTCTCTTCTGCGCCGCGATTCGCAGCGAGTGCGCCGTCGAGCTCCGCAGCGCCTGCGCTTCCGTCCGGCCGCCCAGTTCCATGCTCGCCGCGTGAATCACGTAGCGCGCTTTCAATTTCCCTCCGGATGTAATCGCCGCACCGCCCACTGGAATCGCCCCGATCGCATCGCACTCGGCCTGAATGTCCGGGCCGCCCTTGCGCCGGATCGCGCCGGCAACTCCGCCGCCGAGCTGTAAGTCGTTATTCGCGGCGTTGACGATCGCGTCCGTATCCATCTCGGTGAGATCGCCCTGCAGTATTTCAATGCGGCCCGCGGAGTTCACTCAGCGCAGCCTTTCGCTCGAGATACGGCGTCCGACTTGCATCCCGCAACGAGTTCTGCCGATTCACGCACCACCGCCACTTGCTTGCCCATCCGGTTCCCCACTCCGATGCACGTCGCCACAGTGGCATCCGATGTTTCTGCGCCGCGCACAATTTCCAGCTTCTGTAGCTTTGGCTCGCCGCCAAGAAATCGCATTCCGACGCAATTTTCGGTTCGAAACGTGATCGAAGCGATATCCGTGATTGAAAGCCACGTGTTGCTCGCCAAAATCGCATCCGGCTTGGCGAACTTGTCGAAAATCGTGAAAATCTCTAGCTTCACTTCCATTTCTTCCGGCACGGTTTCGAGTAGCAGGTCGGCTGTCCGGCACACTTCGTCCACTCGGTTCGCCGACGACAATCTCGCGAGCACTGCGTCCCGCTCCTGCAATGTGAGTTGGCCGCGAACCACGCTTTCCTCAAGCCGCCGATTTATGTCCGCGAACCCTTGCCCCAATGTTTCCGACGACACATCCTCGAGAATGGCTCGGTAGCCGGCAACTATCGCCGCATAAGCGATTTCACGCCCCATCGCGCCTGCTCCGATCACACCGATTGTCTTTATGTCCATTGATTCGTCTCGTGCTCAGCCTTGCAGCGGAAAAAGCCTCGCAGCATTGTCGTAAAGAATCTTTCGCTGTGCCGCCTCTGAAATCGGCAGTGCGCGGAATTTGTCGATATTGCCCTTCACACCGGGAACGCCCGGCCCCGGCCAGTCCGTTCCGAATAGTACTTTGTCGGCGATTTCCTCGATCCGCGGGAAATATTCCATCAGCTTCTGCGGCGGAATTCCGGAAATGTCCATGTACATATTTCTGTGCCGTCGTACCAGAAAGAACGCTTCGTTCATCCACAGCGGACGGCCACCGTGCGCCAGTATCACCACAAGCTCCGGAAAATCCACGCCCACATCATCGGCGAGAATCGGTTGAGCATACGCGTTCCGCGCCCCCGGAAAAATTGAAGTCCCGGTGTGAATCATCACCGGCATCGCGTTCGCTTGCGCCCGTTCGTACATTCCACGCAATGGTCCCAATCCGTTACAATAGTCATTCGGCGCGAATAGCTGGTGAGATGGGTGAACTTTCAACCCGCGAATCCCGATTTTCTTCAGCCGATCTACTTCCGCGCCGGGATTGCCAACGTACTTCGGATGAACGGACCCAAACGCAAGCAGTCGCCTTGGCTCCGTCGAACAGTATCGCGCCACCCAATCATTTATTTCCGCCGTAAAGCCGATCACGTCCGGGCTGACGTAGTTGATCAATCCCGCTCGCTCGATTTCCGCTTCGTCCATGAATTTCAAGAACTCGCTCGGGCTCGCCGCAAACCGCACCGCATCTGCAAAATCCGTGCGCCCGCGCCGGACAAGTTCTTGCGCTTCCGCCTTGAAGCCTTCCATCGGCGTGATGTGAATGTGAATATCGATGACCGGCGCCAAATGATCCTCTGCAGGTAATTTCAGAATGAAGAGTCCGGTGGAGGCGACGGCTAAAGATTCTTGATGGCCTCTTCGTCGAACCCCAACACCACACGTCCGCCGCAAAGTATCACAGGCCGACGAATCAAGTTCGGCTCTTTCGCCATCATGCGAATCGCTTCGTCCCGCGACGGTGGATTCTCTTTCATCTTCTTCGCCCGGTACAGCCCGTTGCGCGTGTTCAGAAAATCCCGATAGTCGCGCTTGCCGATCAGCCGATCGATCTCTTCCGCGGTGAGCCACTCTTTATCCAGATCGCGAAACTCCAGTTCCACACCCTTTTTTTGCAAGAGACCTCTTGCCTTGCGACAGGAAGTTCAAGTCGGCTTGTGCAGCACCTGAATCTTCGCGCGTCGATTGCTTGCGCTTGCCTTGGCAGTAGTCATCGAATTTTGTCCCCTCAATATCGCGGCAATTTCGGATCTATTTCCGCGGCCCACCGATCGATCCCGCCGGCCATCGAACGCACACTCGCGATCCCCTGCGCACGCAGCCACGCCGCAGCATCGAGACTCCGCATTCCGTGGTGACAAAACAGCACGATTTGATCCGCTTCTTCAAAACGCGCCACATTCCCCTGAACTTCGCGCAGAGGAATAAGCTCCGCTCCTGCGATGCGCGATGTGTCGAATTCCCATTTCTCGCGAACATCCACGAACATGAACTTTTCGCCGCGTTGGATGAGCTCGTGCACCTCGCGCGGACTTATCTCGATGTTCACCAGGATATCTTCGCTCATCAATATCCGAAATCCGCCGGCGCGGAGAAAGCGTGCTCTCGCACCCGAAGTGCATCGAATCGCTCCGCTCCGAGCTGATTTAAATACTCGCGCCGGTCAGCCACCGGCAGGACCCATTGCGAGAGCCAGCTTTCGAAATCCTCAATCCGCCGGGTCTGGTCGTGATACTGCCCGAAAAACGCGTGGTCTCGCCCATAATATCCCTGCACCGGCGATGGGTGCGCGCCCCCGGGTTCGTGCACGACAGCCGAAACCAGAAATCCCGGAATCAGCGTGCGATTCGGGTCCGACGCGATCACGCCCGGCTCCACGATTTCTTCCGCGACGACGATCACCTTCCGCGATCCGCGCGCTCCATCGACGGCAACTCCCAGACTGCCCCAGATGTGTGCGTTCCCTTGCGCATCAGCCCGCTGCACATGAATAATCGCGACGTCGGGCCGCAGCGCGCGCACCGCAACAAGTTTCTCCTCGCTCACGGGCGACGGAAATTCGCGGAGGTTGCCGTTCTTCTTCAGCAGATCGCTTCCCAGCGTCGCATACGTCGGCATGAACGGAACGCCCAAAGCCGCCGCATGCAGCGCCAGCGCCAGCGTGAAATTCGAATAGTCAACTGTCTCAATTCGGCGCGGTATTCCGCGTTCCACCGCCCGCCGGAAGCAGTACCCCACGCCCGCCGAAACGTTTCCCACCCATGCAGCCATCACGCGCGAAACGCAGCCCGCGCCAATCAATTGATCGAATAAAATGTCCGAAATCGGCCCGACGATCGTCAGGTCGCGCCGCCCTTGCCGGATCAGTTCGTGCCCTGCCGCAAATGGAATCATCTGTTCGAGCTGCGCGCCCAATAGCACCATCGCTCCCGAAGGAACGTGCTGCGCGACGGCCTCGCGCATCGTCATCAATTTGGATTCGCTGCTCATTTACGGAATCGAGGCATCGGGTCAGGTCACCGCGTCCAGAAATGGTTCGGATCGATCTCGCGCATCACCTTCAGCTCCGCATCGCTCGGCGGCTGCGTCTCAACCAGTTCATCGGCGACGCGCAACGTCCACCCTGTGTTTGCCAGCACCTCTTCGACGCTGATCCCCGGGTGCACCGACGCAAGATATGTCTCGCCATCGGCGCCGAATCGCAGCACGCCCATCGTCGTGATCACTGCGGACGGTCCTGAGGCCGGAGGGAGTCCTTGCGCGTGCCGCCACCCGTCGCCCGAGCCGTAGCCGGGCGAAGTAATGTGGCTCACGCGCTCCGTCAAGCGCCCACGATCGTGAACGAGCAGCACGATTGTGCGTTTCGCGAGGCACGCAATGTCGCATGCGCCGCCCGAACCCGGCAGCCGCTGCATTTCACGATTGCGATGCCCCCACGTTGTGTTCAAATTTCCAAACCGGTCCACTTCTGCCGCGCCCAGAAATCCCACATCCACTCGGCCCTGCTGCAGCAGCCCCATAACATCGAGCATCTGCCCGCACTGCGTGGCTCCGCACAGGTTCGGCGGATCGCCCATCGTATAGAGAAGTTCTGTCGAAGGAGTTTCGCGAATAATTCCGTTCTCGAAGAGTCCAATCGCGCGGCCCGCGTGCGTGCGCCGCGCCACCAGGAACGCAAGCATCGGCAGCCGCATCCCCACAAATACCAGCTCGCCGTCGCGGATTTCCCTGGCAGCTGCAGCCACCATCAACTCACTGAAGGTGTATCCGCGCGCGGTGCTCTCCGCGTCAGTGCGAGGAGTCACGATTATTCCATGCTCCCCTTCTGCTCCACCCACTTCGGCTCGGTCACTTGAATTTCGTTCACGAGCTTGATGTCCTCCGCTTGCGGCAACACGTCTTTCAAGTACTCCGCAAATTTCTCGGGACTCAACAGCTCGCCGGTCACGCTGTAGGGTTGGTCTGCAAACTCGCCAATGTGGCGGTTGAACTTGAGATCGGGAACGTAGAGCTTGGTCTGCCCGGCCGGAACGTGTTTGTTGATTTGCTCGATCAGCTTCTCACACTCGAGGTGGAAAAGCTCGCGGTTGTGCTCGTTCATATGCCCGAGGTCGGCGTCCTGATGCGTCTGAGCTTCATCGTAGCGTCCCTTCAACCCCCACACGTAAAACCAGTGGGCCGAGCTCGATGAATCGACGCCGAACAAGTCGTAGCTTACCGGAATCCACTTATTGATATATTTCTGGACGATGTTCAGCGGCACTACGCCGGCTTTCACAATTCGCTTTAGTCCATCGTGCCCCGTCCCTAGGTGGAACGACTCCTCGCGTAACATCGGATTCATCGATTGCGCCAGTGGCTCGAACCCTGAATAGCTCAGCATCGTCAACTGAAACTTTCCGTCGCGGTCCACGAAATCCGTGTATGTGAAAAAGTCGAGCCAGTTGTCCACGATCTGGTTGAACGCGCCCAGCAATCGCTTCTGTTCGAATGCTCGCCGCTCGAGCATCTTCTGCGCTTCCACTTTTCCGCTGTACCCGAAGTGATTGATCAGCAGGTGGCACATCTGCCAGCCGTGCCGCATTTCTTCCGTCACCACGCGGCACAGCGATTTCCTGTCATGCTCGCTGGGTGAGTGCGCGAAAAGCCGGCGCTGTTGTTCGACGGACGCGAATTCCGTGTCGCCCTGATACACAATCAGGTTCATCAGCCCGTCGCGAATCCGCTGGTCCGGTATCTGCAGCACCCGCTGCCATTTTGGGCGACCCTTGAACGCCCCGAATTCGATTTCGTTCGACCGCGTTGGCCCGAACTTCGCCTCGAACTGATAATTTTCGATTTCGGGGTAATTGACCCCGATGTCGTTCCTCCATACGCGGAACAAATCGACCCAATCGTCAAAAGTGCCGATGCGTGCTGCAGGCATGAAGGACTCTCCTCACCCGGTTCGCTATGATTTCTTGAAACTCGTATAGGCGCTTGCTGCTAGTGACCCTTGAAATTTGGTTTCCGCTTCTCAAAGAAGGCATTCAGGCCTTCCAGGCAATCTTCCGACTGGAAGCAGTGAATCTGCAGGCGAATCTCTTCTTCGAGTTTCGTCTCGAGTGCCTTCCGGTCGTCCGCAATGATCGTGCGCTTCACATCCCGCAAGGATACCGTTGGCGCTCCGGCAAGCACCTCAACAATTTTTCTCGTCTCTTCTTCAAACTTGTCGGCTGGAAACACGCGATTCACGATCCCCAGCCGTAAGGCGTCCTCGGCGGAAAGTGTTTCCGCCGTGTAAAACAATTCCGCTGCGAGGGCCGGACCCACGATTCGCGGGAGAAAATATGTTCCACCGAAGTCCGGATAAAGCCCTACCCTCGCAAAGGATTCGGCAAACGTGGCCTGGTCGGACGCAATCCGCATATCCGCTGCCAGCGCGAGATTCATCCCGCCGCCCGCCGCCGGCCCATTCACGACGGCAATCACCGGTTTCGTCATGGTCGCAATCGACAGACAAATCTCTTTCCCTGCCACCAGAAGCGCTTCAAGTTCACTGCTCGCGTTGCGCTTTCGCACATCCAGCAACAGCTCCAAGTCACCGCCGGCGCAGAACGCGCGCCCCGCGCCCGTCAGCACGACAGCTCGAACCGAACTGTCCTGCGACGCGCGCAATAGCGCGTGAACCAGCCCGCGCCCCAACTCCACATTCAGCGCGTTCAACTTGTCCGGCCGGTTCATCCGGATCGTGGCGACGCTGCCGTTTCGCTCCTCGATCACTATTTGCGCCGGGCTCTGTTGCGGCC
The DNA here is from genome assembly GCA_049797655.1 of Candidatus Acidiferrales bacterium. Classification (GTDB taxonomy): domain Bacteria; phylum Acidobacteriota; class Terriglobia; order Acidiferrales; family UBA7541; genus Palsa-295. Next base: position 75,902 of record JBARFX010000100.1, read on the forward strand.
CGCCGATTGCCGGTTTCGCTGCTTCAGCCATCGCCATTCCCTCTAATCCTTAAGACTCTTTAACAAAGCTGCCAGTTGCTTGAAATATCGTTTCTTCAATGCCCGGTCCGTCCCTGCATTTTGTCCGCTCGTTGACGGCAGCACGAATACCTGCGCGTCGTACAGTTTTTCCTTCTGCAGGCCCAATTTGCACGGCCTCCCCGTAAACTTCTCGTACACGATCTTCCCGTTGAACGCGATCACCCGCGGCCGCATTTCTTCCAGCTTCTGCGCCAGCAGGACGCGGCCTTCTGCAAACTCCTGCCGCTCGATCTCCTCGATTCCGCGCGTCGGGCGTTTCACCAGATCGGTCATTCCAATCCCGAATTCGAGGCACCGGCGATCGTCTTCATATCCGAGCGGCTCAGGGAGCACGCCCGATTCGTACATCATCGGCCAGAACTGATTCGTGCGTCCCGCGTAGTAATGTCCCACTCGCGCCGAACGGTCGCCGGGGTTTGCCCCCACGAGGATCAGCTTCATTCCCTTACGGAGATAATCGGGTAGTGTCCTCATTCAGTTCCTGCGAATCATCCTCGCTCATTGCGCGGCGCGGAAATCGAACATATCCGCTCTTACCCGCGCTCAATGCAGTTCATCTTATACCCGTAGCGAGTTCTCGCCCGATTCGAATCGCATTCCGTGTGCTACCCGCTCGAGCCTCCCATTCAGCCCAGCCCGTTTACTTCCCCTTGAACTCGGGCTGCCGCTTCTCCACGTATGCGGCTAGGCCTTCCTTCGCGTCTTCACTCGTGAATAGCAATTGCTGCAGCTCGCGCTCGATTCCCAGCGCCTCTGCAAAGCCAACTTCCGATCCCGTCACAACCGCGCGCTTGATTCGTCCCACCGCGCGCGAGGCCTTGTTCGGCGGACAGAACTGTCGCGCGTATGCGAGAACGTCCTCCCAAAAGCTATCGCGCTCGTAGATGTAGTGAATCAGTCCGAACTCCAGAGCTTCCTCAAAGCTGAATGTGCGCCCCGTCGCCATCAACTCGATCGAACGTGCTCGGCCGATGATTCGCGAAATTCGCTGCGTCCCGCCCGTGCCTGGAAGCACGCCGAGATTCACTTCGGGCAAGCCAATCTTGCCACCTTCTTTTTTCGCGATGCGAATATCGCAGGCCATCGCGATTTCCAAACCCCCGCCCACCGTGTGCCCGTTCAGAGCCGCAATCACGAGCTTCGGTGTCTGCTCCAGGCGGCAAAGGGTCTCGTTCGCGTGCAGACAGAAATAGTATTTGAACGTCGGATCCGCTTTGGTCAGCATCGGGATGCTCGCACCTGCCGAGAAAAACTTCTCGCCCGCCCCGCGCAGCAGGATGACGTGAACTTTTTCATCCATGCGCGCCCGTAGGATCGCGGTGTCCAGCTGCTGCATCATTTCGTACGTATAGGTATTCGCCGGCGCATCGTCCATGTAGATGATCGCGAGGCCGCCGTCATTCTCGTATCGAACCAACTGCTTCTGCTCCACCACCGTCGTCGTTGCCATTATTTGTTTTCTCCGTTTCCTGTTCCGTTAAAGTGAAATCAAAAAGCGAACACAACAACTAGCCCGCCGCTCGCCCCGCCACGGCAATCTCGCCGCGCCCCACTCGCGCCGGTTTCAATTCCGCCGGTTCGCACCCCTCGGTCATTACGCCATGCAGGAACATTCCCGCCATCGTCTCCGCCAACGCCTCCGCTTGCGGGTCCGTCTGTGGCCGGTGCCAAGTATGCACCCAGTTCATCATTCCAAAGAGCGATAGCACCGCCACACGCGGATTCACCCGCCTCGCCACCCCCGCCTTCCGCATCTCCTCGAAAATTCCCAGTGCGATCCCGTAATACCGGCGCTTCACCTCGAGCACTTGCTTACGATACTCCCCTTCGAGCGCGTCGTCTTCGTGCGTCAGCACCTTCATCTCCACCGGATGGCGCAGGAAATAATCCAGGTGATTCTGCACCAGCGCGCGCAGCTTTTCGACAGGATCGTTTACGCCCTTTAACCGCTTCTCCAGCCGCGCCAGGATCGTCTTGAACGTATACAACTGAATCAGGTAGAGCAATTCCTGCTTGCTCTTGATGTAGTAATACATCCCCGCGAGAGAAATCCCGCTCGACCGGCTGATGTCCCGGATCGACGCCCCTTCGTACCCTTTCTCTCCAAACACCTGCGCCGCATGGCGCAAAATCACCTGCAGTTTGGACGGGGATACGCGCGGTCGAGAAGGCGATTTCGGCATGGCTCGGGTCGGATTACTTGTCGAACGTTCGTTCGGAAATACAGCATACGGAGGCCGGACGGACGTTGTCAAGAAACATTGCCGTTGTGGCCTCACCCTGGATGTGGCCAAAATTCATGCATCCACCCCCGGCCTCGACTCGTCTAACCGGGGACAGGCCAATTGTTTCGATCAGCCGCCTCGGATTTCTAATCGCAACAGTCGGCAGTCGGAATTTTTATTAAGTGACTGACAATAAAAGGCTTGGCTATTTTCTAATCGCAACAGATTCGAGGGTTTCGCGCGCCCACTCCGCTCCCGCCCTCAAAACCTGTGGTACCCTGTCGGCTTGGGCCCAGAGTCGGATCGAAAAATTACGATGAGCGCACCGAAAATGAACCCGGTTGAACCTCCGGCGCACGCGCTGCCCTCGCAGGTCGTCAAAGACGACGAGCCTGTTCTCGTCGCTGCTGCCAAAGCGGGCGACATTTCCGCCTTCGAAACCCTGGTAGGCCGCTACGAACGCAAGATTTTCCGCCTCGCACAGAACATCACTCAGAACCGCGAAGATGCCGAAGACGCCATGCAGGAATCATTCCTCAAAGCCTTCGAGCATCTCGGCGAATTTCAAGGCAACTCTCGCTTCTATACCTGGCTCGTGCGCATCGCCGTCAACCAGGCTCTAATGAAACTCCGCAAGCGTCGCCCCAATCAAGTTTCGCTCGACGAGGAAATCGACACGGGCGAGGAGCTGATTCCCCGCGACGTCGAGGACTGGGGCCCTTCTCCGGAGGATCGCTACGAGCAGTCCGAACTTTCCACTATTCTCAACACCACAATCTCCGAGCTTGACCCATCTTTCCGAGTCGTTTTCCAGCTTCGCGACATCGAAGAATTATCCACCGAGGAAACGGCTGAGGCGCTTGGCTTGTCGATTCCAGCGGTGAAATCGAGATTGCTGAGGGCGCGGCTCAAATTGCGGCAGAAGTTGAATCGTTATTTTCGACGGAGTGAAAATTCGTGAATTGTAGAAATATCGTGAAGGAACTTTCGAATTATCTCGACGAAGCGCTCGACTCAACGTTGAAGGCTTCCATCGAGAAGCATCTCGAGCATTGCGAAGACTGCAAGGTGGTCGTCGACACAACCAAGCAGACGATCCAGATCTATTGCAATTCCGAGCCGGCACCGCTGCCCGAAGATACGCGCTTGCGGCTGCGTGACGCGCTGAAGAAGCGGCTCCGCGGCGTCCGCGTTTAGAGTTCCCTGCTAGACTCCCCGCGCCTCTCCGAATCGCGCGTCCTTCTCCCACATCGGAATTTCTTTCCCCATTTTGCGCTGGCGGGCCAGCTCATAAATTCTTCCGGCCACGACGATGTCCTCGATCGCGATTCCATTCGACTTGAAAAGCGTGATCTGCTCCGCGTTCGACCGCCCCGGAGACTTTCCTGCGACGATATCCGCCAGGTCGTGAACTCTGCTCCAACGCGCTGGGTCGCCGCCAAACGCGTGAATCAGGTCGCCCGCCTCCAGCTTCGACTGTTCGCGCGAGTCGGCGACAATCAAGTCGCAGCGTTTCACTGCTTCGGCATCCAGCTCCCGTTTCTGCGGAAAATTCGCTCCAATCGCATTGAGATGTACGCCCGATTTCAGCCATCGGCCTTCGAGCACCGGATTCGTCGCCGTCGTCGAAGTGATCACGATGTCGGCGTCTCGTACCGCCTCCTCCGCCGACGCAACGGCCTCTACCGGCAGTCTCAAGCGTGTTACCATTTCCCTCGCGAATGCTTCGCGCCGCTTTGGATCGCGTCCGTATGCCCGCACCTCTTGGATTCGGCGTACCAGCGACATCGCTTCCAGCTGCGTTCGCGCCTGTAATCCCGTCCCGATGATTCCCACTACGCGCGAATCGGAGCGTGACAGTAGCTGCGTCGCCACGCCGCTGGCCGCACCCGTCCGCACCTGCCCCAGATAATCCGCCTCGATCATTGCCACCAGATCGCCCGACTCTACGTGAAACAAAGGCACCACGAACCGCAAGCCGTCCCGGGTGCTCGAATAGATCTTTAAACCCATGTAGCCGCCAGTCGCGTCCGCCGCGGCCATGTAGTGCAAGTAGCTCTTCCCAGGGATGTGTAACCGTTGGCGCGGATGCATGAGAGCGCTGCCATCCGCGAGCCGGCGGAACGAGTCCTCCACCGCGGCAAGCGCCAGCGGCATCGTCAACAGCGCCTTTACATCCGCTTCCGTCAATAAGAGGCTCATCTGGGGCCGCTCTTGCCGAATGGTAACCCAGTGCGAATGCTTTTCAGAAGCAGTTCCCTTTCGCGTCACGTCGCGTTTTCGCACACGCTTCATCGGACTGCGCAACTAAGCTTGACACCGCGCGACATGCACGCTAGGGTAGGCCGAAAAATGAAGTGCCTGAAGCTAGGTTCCCTCGGCTCGGCACGCCGGCCATCCGGCATATCTTGATGCAACAGCGGTAGAATGATCCACGCGGAGGCGGATCGGTGACCGTGGGGCAAGCACTGCTTAGCCGCTTTAAAGCGAATGCAGGAGTCCGGCTTTCCGCCAAGGACATTCCACAATTCGCTCTCGTCATCGCCGGCTGCTTCCTCGCAGGACAACTCGGACTAAAAATCACAGTACTCCATCCTCCCGTCTCGCCCATCTGGCCGCCAATCGGAGTCGCACTCGCCGCCGCAGTTCTTCTTGGTTACCGCGTGTGGCCGGCGGTCTTCGCCGCTGCTTTCTTGATTTGCGTATCGACGTCCACACCGCTGAGGGCGGCATTCGTAATCTCGCTGGGAAACACCCTGGAAGTTCTGGCGGCCACTTATCTGGTTAACAGATTCGCGCGAGGAATTAAGGCATTTGAAACAGCCCAGGGCGTGGTCAAATTCGTGCTTTTCGCCTGCGTCTTGGCACCCATAATCAGCGCGAGCATTTGCGTCGGCTATCTCGTCCCTGCCGGGTTCATGCACGGCCCGGATAAGGGAATCATGTGGCTCACTTGGTGGGTCGGCGATTCCATCGGCGCGCTGCTGTTCGCGCCGTTCCTGATTCTGGTGTTTGGCTCCTCTCACCACCGATTGGACAAGCGTGAGCTTCTGGAGCTCAATGTCTTGCTTATCAGCTTGATTACCGTCTGTATGACGGTCTTCGGGCCCATCTCGCGCTTCTTCGACCAGAAGCAACTGCTGCAACCATGGATGTGCGTACCCTTTTTGATTTGGGCGGGTTTTCGGTTTTGCCAGATCGAAGCTGCGGGGACAACCCTTTTGCTATTTGGGATCGCCATATGGGGCACGCTGCATGGATACGGTCCCTTTGTTACGCGCAACTTCAACGTCTCCCTGATGGTCCTCGCCGCGTTCGTCGGCGTCACCGCGACAGCCACCCTTGCAATCGCCGCCACACTCTCCGAACGAAGACGCGTGGAAGAAGGGTTACTCGGATTGCAGAGCATTCTGCAAGAAACAGTCCAAGGAAAGACCCGTGATCTCACCGTCACGATCGAGGCGCTTCAAGGCGAAGCGTCCGAGCGAATCCAGGCCGAGATCAGCTTGCGGGAAAGCAATGGCCGATTCCTTCAACTTGCGGAAACGATCTCTGACGTTTTCTGGTTAATGGACATCATCGAAATGCGGCTCCTATATATCAGCCCTGCTTACGAGGCTGTTTGGGGCCGGCCGTGTGCCAGCCTTTATGCGGATCCACACTCCTGGCTGGATGCCGTTCATCCCGATGACCACGAACGGGCGCTCACTTTTTTCGATCAGGAGACCACAGGCAGCCAGTATGACGCAGAATACAGAATCACACGTCCTGATGGCTCGGTACGGCACATCTGGGATCGCGGATTCATCGTCCGCGACGACACTGGCCGGATTTCTCGCATCGCCGGTCTTGCCAGCGACATCACTGAAAAGAAGCGGCTCGAGGAAGAACTGCAGGAAGCTCAAAAATGGAAACCGGCGCGCAATTGACACGGACACGAAATCCTTCTACAACTCTACGGGGGAGATCAATCCAATGATGATCGGAAACAGGCTGCGGGCGATTCGCGAGGAGAAGAACCTTTCGCAGGGCGACATTGAACAGCGCACGGGTTTGCTTCGTTGCTATATTTCCCGCGTTGAGAATGGGCACACCGTCCCGGCAATCGAGACCCTCGAGAAGCTGGCTCGGGCACTGGACATTCCTCTTTACCAGCTCTTCTACGACGGTGAAAAACCGCCCGCGCTCCCGAACCTGTCCGCCAAGAACAAGGCCGAAGCATCTGATTGGGCCAGCTCGGGCAAATGGGCCCGCTTCATGCTTCGCGTGCAGGATCTCGTCGGGCGTATGGACCCGCGCGACCGGCAGCTGCTGCTGTTCCTCGTCGAGAAGATGGCCCGCAAGTAGAACGGAAGTAGGCTAGAAGAAGTACGCTAGAAATTGATCCGGTATCGCAGCACCCGCGCCTCGGCCTGATCGAGGACCAGTAATTCTCCGCGTGGGCTTACCGCCAGACCCGGCGCAGGCCGAAGTCCTTGCCCGAGTTGAGGCGTGAGATCGATGTCGAGTTTCGGCTTTCCATCGATCGTCCATACGTGCAGCATGCGCCCATTCGCGTCCATCGCAAAGATGCATGTCCGCGATACGGAAAACTGTGCACTCAGTTTTCTGGCTGCTCCGGTCGCGCCCAAACCGATCTCCGAAACGAACTGGCCTTCACAAGTAAATCGCATAATTCGGTTTCCACGCTCGTCCGCGATGTAAAGATACCCGTCCGGACCGGTCTCGATGGGTCCGGGATGTGTGCCTGCGCCGGGTGAGATGGATGGCGGAATCCAGGATTTCAGAAGCCGGAATCTCGGCGAGTAGGCGTCCACTTTCCCCGTCGTCGAATCCAGCACGCGAATGAGGTCGTCGGAGCCGGCCGCCACGCTGACAAACCCCTCCTTCCCCGGCCGCGTTTTTAAGTGCAGTTCCCGGTGAATGTTGCGTTCTCCTCCGGGGTAAAAGATAAAAATGCTTCCGCGAACCGGATCCGAAACGTAGACCACGCCATCGCTGTCGACCGCAATCCACTGCGGATGTCTTAGCGCATCCTCCTGAAACGAAAGCAGCGGCGTCCCCTGGGGATCAAACTTATGAATGAACTGGCTTCCAGCATCCGCGATATAAACATTCCCAAGTGGATCGGTCGCGATGCTGACCGGCTCCTGTAAATGGCCAGGCCCGTCGCCTTTCGCGCCCCACTGGCCCATGAATTCCAAAGCGGGCGCTGTCGGCGCGGGCGATTGCGCCTGCGTGGTGGATTGCGAGCACCCGGAGAAAACTGAGATGCAGGTCAACAGTCCGACAATAAGAGCATTTGAAGGGCGAAGGGGCATGGCAGATAAATCTATCGCATCTGTGGGCAACCGCGAGGCGTAATAACGATGGATGAAACCCGATGATTAACGGCCGCGCTTCCGGGCTTTTGGTTCGCCGGCCTGCGTGAGGCGGCGAACAATCGTTTGATGCATGCCGTATGTGCGCACTTCCGGCTTGCCGGTGCCGATATTTTCGAACGCGAACGTTGCGTCGCCGCCACTCGCAGGCGGATGCGTGACGCTGACCGGAAGTTTTCCGCACACCCCGCTCTCGACGTATGCCGTCTCGTAACGCCCGCGCTGCTTCCCCCAGGTGTAGACGCGCAGAAGCGAGAAATCGCACGGCTGCCCTTCGGGCCCGTGCGCTCCAACCAAGAGATATTGCGGCCTGGATTTTCCAGATAAGTCAGCCACGCGATTCAGCTCGAACCACCCCACAATGCGCATTCCCGCTGAGCTCGCATAATCTGGCAGCGGCTGCGGGACGTCGAGCTCGATAAAGCGCCCCAGAATCCATCCGGAGATCGAATCCTTGTCCGAGGTCCGCGCGCGCACGAGCCACCAATCCTCTTTCTTCGCTACCGGGGGTTCTTCTGCCGATTCCTCCGCCGCGGCAGAGCTTGAGAGTGAGGTCGGAACCTCGACGGCCCTCCGTTCGTAAGTCTCCAATGGGACTGCTTTATTTAATTGCCGTATTCGCGTAGCGTCGCGTCCAGCATCAATCCGTAGGTTCGTCAGGACCTTCGTATGACCGCGCGCCTGGACTGGCATCAGCGCAACCCTCTTCTCAAGGTCTGCCGCTTTTTGCCAAATATCCGCGGTGAGAATGTCGCGCTGGTTCACCCATCCGGTGAGACCGGTCACTGTACGCACCTGAACTTGATCCTGAAATCGTGCGAGCACTTCAAGCCGGTCGCCGAACCCGACTGTCGCGACGTCTTCGCGCACCTGCGCGGTCGTACTCTTCAATGTGACTTGGCGATTCCCCGCGTAGGCAATTTCAAGGGGCGGATTTGCGTGATGGAAACGGTAATACAGGCCCGCGGCGATCACCAGCAGCACCGCAGAACCGAGAAGCAGCTTTTTAATCAAGGGCGGTCACCAAACGTTATGCCTACCGCTCTCGCTGCGCGCACGTAATCGCAATTGGGGTCCACCAGCTTGGGCGCGCCGATGGCATCTGTCAGCGGAACATTTTCGATCTTGCCCGCTCGCAGGCAGACCATCCGGTCAAATTCTCCGCGCGCAACCAGGTCCACGGCTGCAACTCCGAACCGAGTCGCCAGCGTCCGGTCGAACGGACTGGGCGAGCCGCCACGCTGTACGTGCCCGAGCACGGTCACGCGCACTTCCTTGTTCGTGTACTCGCGAATCGAATATCCGATCGAGTTTGCCACTTGCCCCGGCTGGGGCTTTGGGAACGGTTTCCCGAGCGCGTCGCGCTCCGGCAGTTTCACGCCTTCCGCAACGACGACCAGACAAAACGACCGGCCTAAAGCTTCGCGGCGACGAATCGATTCGCATACCGTCTCGATTGTGAATGGAATCTCTGGAATCAAGATTACGTCGGCGCCGCCCGCGAGTCCCGAATGCAGCGCGATCCAGCCAGCATCGCGACCCATCACCTCGATGACCATTACCCGGGAATGGCTTTCAGCTGTCGTGTGCAGCCGGTCGATTGCATCGGTGGCCACGTGCAGCGCGGTATCGAATCCGAACGTCACTTCCGTCGCCGACAGATCGTTGTCGATCGTCTTCGGCACACCCACAACTTTTACTCCGAGTTTCGCAAACTCGTGGGCGATCGTCAGCGTTCCGTCGCCTCCAATCACTATCAGGCCGTCGATCCCCAACCTCTCGAGTCCCTGGATGCAGCGTTGCGAATAATCCTGCACGACGTGTCGGCCATTTTCCTCGACTGGATATGCGAACGGGTTGCCGCGATTCGTCGTTCCGAGAATCGTCCCGCCGCGAGGCAGAATGCCGCGAATGGATTCGGGAGTCAGTTCCTGAGACTGCTCAGGCCAGATAAGGCCATTGAACCCGTTCGTCACGCCGATCACACGCCATCCGTATTCGAGGCGCGCCGTGCGCACAACCGCGCGGATCACTGCGTTCAATCCGGGGCAGTCGCCTCCGCCCGTACTTACTCCGATTGTTCGTGTCGGTCCCGACATTGCAGCTGCATCTCCCGAAGCAACCGAAGATTTTACACCATTCGCCGCGCGCGCTGAGGCAAGCCTTCTCGTCGAAGTTTCCACTGGTTTCCACTGAACTCCACGGGTTCGGGGCCCGGACAACTTTTCGACTCTGATACAATTCAGCGTTCGTGTTCATGGTCGATTGAATGATTGGAGCGCTCGAATGGAGATTTTGGAAAAATTGAAACCGCTTGCGCTGCTAGCGCTGCGCGCGGGATTGGGGATTGTATTTATATTCCACGGGTACCCGAAGCTGTTCACGCACACACATGAAATGATGGGATTCTTCGAGAAGATGGGATTCCCCGGATATTTTGTTTACATTGCGGGCGTTCTGGAATTCTTTGGAGGAATTGTTTTGATTCTCGGATTGTTCACACGCATCGCAGCGTTGCTGCTCGCAGGCGAGATGGCCGTGGCGGTTTTGAAAGTGCACCTGCCGCAGGGCGCGATCACCGACGTAAAGAATTATGAATTTCCGATGATCGTCGCGCTTGCCTGCTTTGCGCTGGCTACGATCGGCGCGGGCCTGATTTCGCTCGACCACGCAATCTATCGCGGTGGCGGCAAGCCGCCGCGCCGGCCGAAAGGTCGCGACTAAGCGTTCGCGACCTGCGGCGTATCACCTGCCCTCCGTGCCGCTCACGCACGAGAACCGCGAAGCGAAATCGCTACGCTGTTTGCGCGGTGCTTTGAGCGGCTGGTGCGGACATCGGTACGGGAATGGGCGCTTCGGGCATTACGATCCACGCGACGAAGTAAGCAATGATCGCCGGGATCACCGGAAACGGAACGAAACATGCGAGCACCCAGACCAGACGCACGATCGTGGAATCAACGTCGAAGTATTCGGCGACACCGCCGCAGACACCGGAAATTTTACGATCGACCATCGAGCGCATGAGGCGCTTCTGAACCGCCGGCGCTCCCGGCGGCGGGACGCGCTGGCGCGTGCCGCAGTAGTAGCAGAAATTCGAATACTCGGTGATGTCGCGTTTGCAGTTCGGACAATTCATCTTGCCAACCTCCCGCGCGGACGAATCCCCTCCGCGCTACTGATACCTACGTTTCGAGTCTCCAAAAAGTTTCCATTTCATCGTTAGTATTTTGCCAGGTCGCGGACGGCGCGAACGATGTCCTCGGTCTGCGGCAGAATCGCGTCTTCGAGCTTCGGTTGATAGGCGCAAAACGTGTCCGTGGCGGCGACGCGGCGGACGGGGGCGTCGAGTTGGTCGAAAAGTTCGTCGGCGATGCGCGCGGCGATTTCGGCGCCGTATCCCCAGGAGCGGGTGTCTTCATAGGCGACAATCACGCGATTGGTTTTCCGGACAGTGGCTGCGACCGCGTCCCAGTCGTACGGGCTGAGCGTGCGGAGGTCAACAATCTCGACGGACACCCCATCGCGGGCGAGTTCTGCGGCGGCGACTTCCGCGCGATGAACAACCGCGCCGTAGGTGATGATGCTGACGTCTGTTCCGTCGCGCGCGATGCGGGCTTTGCCGAACGGAATCGTGAAATCCGGGCCCGGGTACGCGGAGCGGTTATACGGCTGACGGTAAAGATGCTTGTGCTCAAGGAACAGAACGGGATCGTCGCAGCGGATCGCAGTGCGCAGGAGGCCGCAGACGTCGAGCGCAGTGGAAGGCATCACAACGCGCAGCCCCGGAATGTGGGTGAAGGTGACTTCGCCGCACTGGCTATGATAGATCGCACCGCCGGTAAGGTATCCGCCAATCGCCACGCGAACGACAGCCGGCGACTTGAAATTTCCGGCGGAGCGCCAACGCATGACGGAGAGTTCATCGCGAAGCTGCATCATGGCGGGCCAGATGTAGTCGAAGAATTGAATTTCGGTGACGGGCTTCATTCCGCGGGTGGCCATGCCGATGGCGCGGCCGACGATATTCGCTTCGGCGAGCGGCGAATTGAAAACGCGACGGCTGCCATATTTTCGCTGAAGGCCGGAGGTGGCTTTGAAAACGCCGCCCTTCCCTTTTACTTTTGCGAGTTGGTCTTCGCGGCTGCAATCGGCGACATCTTCGCCGAAAACGACGACGCGCTCGTCGCGCGCCATCTCATCGAGCAGAGTGGCCGAAACCATTTCGACCATCGTTTTCGGTTCGCCCTGCGGCTTGGGCGCGGCTTCGAACTGCTTGCCGGCGGGATCGACGTCCGGTGAATAGATGAAATCGTAGATCGATTCCTTCGCCGGCAGCTCGGCGTGGAGGGCGCGATCGGTGGCTTCCAGTATTTCACGCTCCACATCCGCTTCGAGCGCTTCGAGCTCGCGCTCGTCGAGAATGCCTTCGCGAACAAGGAACAGGCCGAACTTGGGAATCGGATCGCGGCGGGCTTCGTCCTCGCGCTCTTCGTCGCAGCGATATAGTTTTTCGTCGTCGGAGAGCGAGTGCGAGTACGGCCGCGTGACATGCGCGTGGACCAGCGCAGGTCCCTTGCGCGCGCGGCAATGCGCGGCGGCGCGGCTAAGCGCGGCGTAACTTTCGAGCGGCTCGGTGCCGTCGCACTGCTCGATGTGCAGACCGGGATAATTTGCGACGAGTTTCGAGATGCTGCCGCCTGCGGTCTGCACCTCGACAGGAACGGAAATCGCGTAACCGTTGTCTTCGATGAGATAGAGGAGCGGGAGGCGCCGGGTGCAGGCGGTGTTGAGCGATTCGAAAAATTCGCCTTCGCTCGTGGCGCCTTCGCCGGCAGAGACGTAGACGATTTCGTCGTTATGGAATCGCACGGCGTTGCCAAGCGGCGCTTGCTTCGCTTGTTCGAAAGCCTTCGGAAAATCCGAGTAGTAGAGCGATGCTTCCGCTGCGCCCACGGACTGGAGGAACTGCGTGCCGGTGGGCGAAGAGCGCGAAACGATATTCAATTTCTGGTGTCCCCAGTGCGAGGGCATCTGGCGACCGCCCGACGCGGGATCGTCCTTTGCGCCAACGCCTTCAAGGAGCATTTCGAAGGGGCTGACGCCCAGCATGAGGCAGAGAGCGCGGTCGCGATAGTAGGGGTAGAACCAGTCGTAAGACGGCTTGAGGACGAATCCGGCGGCGGCAAGGACGCCCTCGTGACCGGCGCCGCTGATCTGGAAGTAGATTTTATTCTGGCGCTTGAGTTGAATTTCGCGATCGTCGAGTTTGCGCGAGAGAAACATGGTGCGGTAGATGCGGATGAGAGCGTCGCGGTCGAGGCCGTGGTATTTCGCGGCGTCAAACTTGGCAATCTTGGTCTTGGTTTGGGTTGGCATCAGCTACCTTCCGCATGAGAAAAGTCTGGGATGCGGATGTATGTGCGGATCAGGCTGCATTTCATTATACCGGGAAAAGTGGAGAAGCAGATTCCGTAAAGGGTCTTTTTGTTACGATTAGAAAAACGTGAAGTGCTTTTTTTTGCGCCAGTTAGGCAGAATCCTGAGGTGGAGAATGTTGCGATTAGCCTTTTGTTCGCCTCTCGTGGCTTGCGCGGGCTTGACGGCTGGCGCGACCGACCCTGGGAGGGTTTCGGCGGAATCCCACTGAGAGCGGTTGCGACGGCTGCTCCGGCGACCGGATGCGATCGCGAGCGTGGGCTTGACCGCCGTTGTGGCACTCCCTTTCGACCTCCGTACCGAACGTAGCAGCATTAGCCGGTGAATTTCAAGTGGGTGGTACGCGTAAAGATTTGGATTGGGGAAGTGGAATGGAGTGAGTAAGTCGGATCGCGCAAACGCGACAGCGAGGGCCATTGCTCCGCCGTAGCCTTGGTGCGGGTCGCGCGGGGGTGGTTTTACACCGCGCGTAGTGACGCGACTCAGCATGCTTAAGTCATGTTGCGTACGCTGCGAGCCGATCCGCGATACGAGTCGGTTTTGGGCGGATGGCGAGGACTGAGGTGCGGGATGGGATTCGGCAGCGCGGTCTATTCGGCTGGAAAGACTGCGGCGGCTGCGTTGAGGTCACCATTGTACTGCGTAACGATCGAATAGCATTCGCACGAGAAGCGTTCGAGTTTTTTGCGGTTCAGAATTTTGAGAGAGCCACGCACATAGCCGATTATTTGCTTTTGCTGGAGGATTCCGGCTGCAAGAGTGACGCTGGGCCGGCCCGTGCCGAGCATGGTGGCCAAAAAATCGTGCGTGATGGGCACAGTTCCCGAGTCGACTCGGTCCTGGGCGATGAGAAGCCAACGGGCCAGACGTTGCTCGATCCTGTGAAGCCGGTTGCATGCGGCGGTTTGAGCGATTTGCATCGCCAGTCCAGCAGCGTACCGGCTGATAATCAATTGAAGCCCCGGGAGTGGAAGGCAGGATTTCCTTCAGCGTGCTGACTCTCAACCTGAATCCGTCCCCTCCAATTTGAACGATCTCTCGCAGCGGGCTTCGATGCAAGCCGAGCACTGCCGACATACCCGAGGCGCCGTCGCGACCGAGCAGGCCTGCTTCGACACTTTTGCCGTCGTGCATCTCGACGACGAGGGAAATCAAGCCGGCGTTTGGGAAATGGGCGAATCGCATCGTTCGATGGGGTTGGTGAAGAGTTTCATGATGGGGAAGAGCGATAAATTTGAGGTGGGGACGGATCGCGCGGAACTCATCGTCAGAAATGGCCAAAAGCAGCTTGTTGCGAACAGGCTTTCCTTCGGGATTCGTTCGCTCGCCGGGCTGGATGGCTTGGAACTTGGATATCGCCATGGGGATTTCACTGAAGTATGTATCGGATGTTTGGCTACTTCTCAAGCGATTGATAACTCCGAAGGATCACACCGCAGGAGCGTGGTTACCCGGGGGCCGGGGGCTCGTCGGACGCGGGCACATTGATCCGAGCGACGATCGCTTTCGTCGGAGTATGGATCGCGAAGTGTTCGTTTGACGAAAGCATCGCTAATTCCTTCAGTTTGGCAATGGCGTTTTCGATTCCGGTAACGCAAACCCTCCAAAGCACGGAACCATCAGAAAACCTTTCGAAAAGATCGTATTCGCGGTCCATTCGTTCTCCGGGCGGGTGCGACGGTATTTATCAGGTCCGAGGTGTTCCGTCTGTCGGATGCACTACGTAAGTAGCGGTTTTAGTTTAACGTCACCGATTTGCGAACTGCAGAAAAAGGAGAGCAGCGGTGGTGAAAAGCAACGGAACGGCGGGTCAATTTGTCGTGAGGAACGGCAAGAGCGGCGCGCCGCCTCCGGTACGGAGTACGGGTTCGGGTGACGCCAGGGCTGTATTTGCCCGGGCGGTGGCGTAAGATGTGGGGTGAGACGGCCCCGAGAGTTAGGGGCGCAGGTGAAACCGGTTGTGCGTCCCGCACATCACAGTAACAGGAGGCATCCAGTCATGAAGGTGCCGAGAGATTTTGGAATCGGGAAGATTTTGGAGCTAGTGGCAAAACTGGCGACGCCGCAAGCGCGTGTGCGAGTGCTGGTGGCAACGACCGCGCTTGGACTGATATTGGGCGCGCTGCCCAAGGATGTCGCCGCGTTTCAGGACGCGCAGGCCTCCGGCGATCAATCGCAGCAGGGTCAGTCTGACCAGGGACAAGACGATCAAGGGCAGGGACAGCCGTACGCAACGCAGACGCCCGAGCAGCTGCAGCAACTGGTGGCGCCGATCGCGCTGTATCCGGATTCGCTGGTGGCGCAGATCCTGGCGGCGAGCACTTTTCCCGAGCAGGTGGTTGAAGCCGACCGGTTCGTGCAATCCCATCCGGATTTGAAGGACGATGCGCTGGCGCAGGCGGTGGACAAGCAGCCGTGGGATCCGAGCGTGAAGGCGCTGACGGCGTTTCCAACCGTGCTTGGAAATATGGATAAGAACATTTCGTGGACCTCGTCGCTGGGGGATGCGTATTACAACCAGCAGCAGGACGTGATGGATGCGGTGCAGGTCATGCGGCAGAAGGCGCAGCAGGCCGGGAATCTAAAGAGCACGCCGCAACAAACGGTGGAGACGCAAGGATCAACCATCGTGATTCAGCCAGCGAACCCGGAAGTGGTTTACGTCCCCGCTTACAACCCGTGGGTAGTGTATGGCGGACCGATTGTGGCGTGGCCTGGATGGTATCCGTATCCGGGTATTTGGTATAGCGGTCCGTATCTTTCATTTGGAGTGGGATTCGGAATTGGATTTTTCGGCGGATACGGATGGGGATGGGGACACTGGGGATTTGACTGGCACAACCGAGTAGTGATTTACAATCACAACCGGTACTACTCGCGGAGCCGGACGTTTTACAACCGGAGGAATTACTACGCGAGAGGCGCGCGAGGCGGAATTCCGAATCGCGGGGGTGCACGCCCGGGACGTCCGGGCGGCGTTTACAATCGCCCCGGAGCAACGAATAGGCCGTTCAATGGAGATAACCGGGCGGCCCGAGGATACGCTCCACCGAGAGGACAGCGCGGGACTCGATCTGGCGC
>JBARFX010000101.1:0-62090 GCA_049797655.1 Candidatus Acidiferrales bacterium
GGTGGCGCGCGCCACCGGCGGCTTGGATGATACGATTCAGTATTACGACCCGAAGACCGGCCACGGCACCGGTTTCAAGTTTGACGAGTATGACGGCAGGGCGCTTCTCCAGTGCGTGCGCAGCGCGCTGAAGGCCTACAAGGATCCGAAGATCTGGCGCACTTTGCAATCGAACGGCATGGTAAAGGATTTCTCGTGGAAGGCTTCGGCAGCGGCGTATGTCACGCTGTATGAAGCAGCTAAGCGTTCCAGAATCCCTCGGGGGGTTGGATCATCTAAAAGATAGCGCGGATTCACGGGCGGAGGTCTCAGGAACAGGCCTGTGTCCGCGCACAAGGGAAAAACATGGCAGACAATGTTCAAGCGGTAAATGACGCAAACTTTCAAACCGACGTGATCGAGGCAAGCAAGACGCAGCCCGTCATGGTGGACTTCTGGGCGGACTGGTGCCGCCCGTGCCACATGCTCTCGCCCACGGTCGAAGAGATTGCGAAAGAAAATGTGGGCAAACTGAAAGTGGTAAAGCTCAATGTGGATGAAAACATCAATGCCGCCGGAAAGTTCAATATTCGCGGCATCCCCACGCTCCTCGTGTTCAAGGGCGGCCAAGTGGCCGAACAGATCGTCGGGGCAGTGCCCAAAGAGCAGATCGTGAAGGTCCTCGAGCGCCACCTTTCCTAGGCGCGATTCTGATTTGAAATTGGCGGTGCGATGATGCTCGCGAGCCATGCCCGTAGCTCGCGAGCATTTTTTGCGTGCCGTCGACGGCGCGGAGCGGGGAGCGACATGGCGCGAAGAATCGTTGCGGGTAAACGATGCCACTGGGCAAAAAGTCCGTTCATGATCGAGTACCACGACAAAGAGTGGGGTGTGCCCGTTCACGACGATCGCCTTCTCTTTGAATTTCTGATCCTCGAGGGCGCGCAAGCCGGCCTCAGCTGGGAAACGATCCTCAACAAGCGCGAAAATTATCGCCGTGCGTTCGACCGCTTTAGCGCTGCGAAGATCGCACGCTACGACCACAAAAAGGTCCGCTCGCTCATGGCCGATGCCGGCATTGTGCGCAACCGCCTCAAGATCGCGTCCACCATTTCGAATGCGAAGGTGTTCCTCGCGGTGCAGAAGGAGTTTGGGAGCTTCGACCGCTATATCTGGCAATTCGTAGGTGGAAAACCAAAAATCAACAAATGGACGTCATCGCAACGCCTCCCGGCGAGCACGGCGGAGTCCGACGCCATGAGCAAAGACCTGAAGCGCCGCGGTTTCCGCTTTGTCGGCTCCACAATCTGTTACGCGTTCATGCAAGCCACCGGCATGGTCAACGACCACGCGGGAGACTGTTGCTGCAGCTGAGTTAGCTCAGGTGAGGTGCTTGCCTTCGTCTCAAGCGCGGCGTACGATGGTTTACGGTTTTTGCTTCAGTGTCCTTCCTGTAACGCTTCACGCGTGACTCTGACGGGGAGATTGTGCGGCCCGAGAAGGGCCGGAATGACAGGAGGGTGGCCCTGGAAATGATCAAATCGGCGACAAAGGCAGTCGTCGTAGTTGGCGCGCAGTGGGGCGACGAAGGAAAGGGTAAGGTCGTAGACTATGTGGCCTCCTCGTTTGACTACATCGCGCGCTATGCCGGCGGCCACAACGCCGGGCACACCGTTATTTTCGACGGCCATCGTTACGTCCTTCAGCTGATTCCCAGCGGCATCCTGCGGCCCGAAAAAAAAGCCGTGATTGGACCCGGCACAGTGGTCGATCCTGCGGCGCTCGTCGGAGAGCTCGAAAATCTGAAAAAATCCGGAATCGAAGTGCGCGGGCGCCTGTTTCTCAGCAATCGTGCTCACCTGATCTTTCCCTACCATCGCGAGATGGACAAAGCCGCCGAGCTTGCGCGCGGCGCAGCGAAAATCGGTACCACGTCGCGCGGCATCGGCCCCGCCTACGAAGACAAAATGGCGCGCCGGGGAATCCGTATGTGCGATCTGCTCGATTCCGATCGTTTCCGCGAAAAGCTCGAGCGCGTCATCCTCGAGAAAAACGCCATCAGCCACGCCGCCTACGGCCATCCACTGGAAACCGCCGGTCTGCTCGAACAATATCTTGAACTCGCAGCCCACATTCGTGGGCTGGTAATTGACACAACGGAATTGCTGAATGCCGCGCTCGACAAAGGCGAATCCGTGCTCTTCGAAGGCGCGCAGGGAACGATGCTCGACATCGACCATGGCACCTACCCGTACGTCACTTCATCGAGCGCCACCTCCGGCGGCGTTGCCACCGGCCTGGGCGTCGCGCCTACGCGGCTCACCGGCGTCATCGGCGTGACGAAGGCGTACACCACACGAGTTGGCAGCGGGCCGTTTCCAACCGAGATGCCCGATCTCGACGCGCAGGCTGTGCGCGAACGCGGGAATGAATTCGGCGCCGTCACCGGGCGACCGCGGCGATGCGGCTGGCTCGACCTGCCGGTGCTGCGCTATGCGAAAATGATCAACGGGATCGATTCGCTCGTCGTGACGAAACTCGACGTATTCGATGCGCAGCCTGAAATTAAAGTCTGCACCGGCTACCGCTACAAGGGCCAGCCGCTCACAGAAATGCCGCCCGACGTAGAAACGCTCGCGCAGGTGGAGCCCGATTACAAGACGCTTCCAGGCTGGCGCAAACCCACTCCCGGGATTCGCGATGTGAAAGAGCTGCCCACCGCCGCGCGCGATTATCTGAATTTTATTTCCGATATGCTCCAGGTCGAGATTGGAATGATTTCTACCGGTCCGGAACGCGACGCCACCATCGTCCCGAGAGGCACGAAGCTCGCCTCGTGGCTGTAAACCGCCATGCTCTCTTATGAAGCCGCGCGCGCTAAGGTCATCGAAATTGTTCGCGCGCGCATGGGCCGGCTGCAAACTGAGAATTTATTCTTCGCAGACGATCCTGCCATCGCACTCGGCCGTGTCCTCGCTGAAAATATCTCAGCCGATCGAAACTACCCGCCGTTCAACCGCTCCACGCGCGACGGTTTCGCCTTGCGCTCCGCCGATGCCGCGCAGCCCGGTGCAAATCTCCGCTTGATCGGCGAGAGCCGCGCGGGAGTTGCCTTCAATGGAGTCGTAGAGCCCGGCACGTGCGTACAGATCATGACTGGTGCCGCAGTGCCGCGCGGCGCGGACACGGTTGTTATGCAGGAATTCACGCGCATTGAGGACGACCGCGTCGTCCTCCAGAACGCGGCGCATACAGGAAGAAATTTCGTTCTCGCAGGAAGCGAGTCGCGTGTCGGCGAGGTAGTCGTTTCGCGCGGCGATCGCCTCGGGTACCCGGAACTCGCCATGGCCGCACAAGTGGGACGAGCGCGAGTGGTCGTGACGCGCCGCCCTCGCGTGGCAATTCTCTCGACGGGTGACGAAGTGGTTTCCGTCGAGCATCCTCCCGGTCCATTTCAAATTCGCAACAGTAACAGCGTCTCGCTCGCAGCACAGGTATCGCTGGCAGGCGGTGAGGCGGTCATGTTGGGCAGCGCGCCTGACGAAATCGGAAAGCTTCGCGCTCTGATCGAGAAGGGCGTCGAGGCCGACATGATCGTGCTCACCGGAGGAGTATCAGTCGGCAAATACGATTTGGTCGAGCAAGTGCTGCGGGAATTTGGCGCCGAGTTTTTCTTCGACGCCATTGCCGTCCGCCCCGGCAAGCCCGCTGTCTTCGGCTGGTGTCATGACAAGCCTGCTTTCGGGCTGCCCGGAAATCCCGTTTCGACGATGGTCACGTTCGAGCTTCTCGTCGTGCCGGCGATCGAGCTGATGAGCGGCCACAAGCCCGACCCGCTGCCGTTCTACAAAGCCAAGCTCGTTCATCCCATTGAGCTGAAAGCCGCGCTCACCCATTTTCTTCCCGCGCGAGTCACGTGGCCGAGTGGCGAGCCTTCGGTCGCTTTGCTTCCGTGGGAAGGCTCGGGTGACGTAGGCGCCGTCGTGCGGGGAAATTGCTACCTCGTCGTGCATGAATCCAATCTCAAGCTTGCCGCAGGCGATTGGGTGGATGTGCTGCCCAGGCGGGGAATATTCTAGGGTCGAGGAATACACTCGAATCGTCGCACGATGAAAAAACTCTCGCATTACGACAAAACGGGCCGCGTGAAGATGGTCGACGTCACCGCGAAGCCCTCGACTGCCCGAACAGGAGTTGCTCACGCCTTCGTGCGCATGAAGCCCGCGACG
Organism: Candidatus Acidiferrales bacterium; assembly: GCA_049797655.1. GTDB lineage: Bacteria > Acidobacteriota > Terriglobia > Acidiferrales > UBA7541 > Palsa-295. The sequence goes on from JBARFX010000101.1 coordinate 4,209, forward strand.
GTCGAAAGCGTGCGACACCTGAAGTCGCCAAAAGGCAATCCGCTCGAAATCGCCCGCATCGCCGGAATCACCGCCGCCAAACGCACCTCTGAGCTGATTCCTCTTTGTCATCCCATCGCGCTGACGCACGTAGATGTGAGCGCGAAGCTGTGCCAGAATGGAATTGAAATCACTTCCGAAGCGACGGCCACGGGGCCTACCGGCGTCGAGATGGAAGCGCTCGTTGCCGCGACGGTTGCGGCGCTCACGATTTACGACATGTGCAAAGCAATTGAACGCGGCATCGAGATCACGGACGTGTATCTCGTGAAAAAGTCTGGCGGGCGCAGCGGCGTGTACGTCCGGCCGGGAAAACACCTGAAGACGAAGAAATGACGCCCATCAAAGATGTCAAAGTGCTCGTCGTGGACGACAACGCGCTCGTCCTCGACCTGCTGATGAAGGGGCTGGCGCCGCATTGCGACGCCCGCGCAGCCGCCGACGGCGCCGACGCGCTGCTGCGCATTGTGGACGAACCGCCCGACTTGGTCGTTTGCGATTACCGAATGCCCGGTCTCGACGGCCGCCAGCTCTACGAAAAGCTGCGCACGCGCCAGCAGACGAAACAGATCCCGTTCATCTTTCTCGCCAGCCGCAGCGACATCGAAGAGAAGTTGCGCCCGATCGTGGAAGGCGTCGAAGAATTCATCCCCAAGCCGTTCTTTCTGAAGGACGTCGTCCGCCGCGCGAAAAAAGTAATCGACCGCTTGCAGCTCGAAAAACTGCAGAACCGCGCCGTCCGCCCCGGCGTGATTCAGGGCCGCCTGGAAGAGATGAGCATCCTCGACCTGATGCAGTCGCTCGAGATGGGCCAGAAATCGTGCCGCTTGACGATTCGTCGCGCAGACGAAATCGGCGAACTTTTCTTTTCGTCGGGGCAGTGTACCGACGCCAAGCTCGGCTCGCTCGAAGGCGAAGCGGCAGTCTACGAATCGGTTCGCTGGCCGGACGGCGAATTCGAGATCGATTTCAACGCAGGGCCATCCCGCACCACAATTTCGCGCACAACGACCGGCCTGCTGATGGAAGCATTACGCCTGATGGACGAGCAGCAGCGCGACGGCACCGAGAAAGGCGCAGCGGCTGCCGAAAAGTAGCCCGCCACGGAAACCATGCGAGTCTTGATTCTTACCATCAGCGATTCTGTGGCAGCGGGGAAGTACGACGACCGTTCCGGCCCTGCAGTGGTTGCGCGCTGCAACGAACTCGGCTGGGAAATCGTGTCCACCGCCGTGCTGGCCGATGAGCGCGTCGCGATTGAAGCATTCCTGAAGAAGGCTGCCGACGCCGGCGACAGCGCAGTCGATCTCATCTTGACCACGGGTGGCACCGGAGTGGGCCCGCGCGACGTTACGCCCGAGGCAACTCTAGCAGCGGTCGAACGCCTGATCCCAGGATTCGCCGAGCACATGCGCGCCGAAGGGCGAAAATCCACCGAACGAGCGCTCTTGTCGCGCGGCATCGCTGGCATTCGCGCGAGAACCATCATCATCAATCTTCCCGGCAGCCCCACCGGCGCCGTCGAATCGCTCAACGCAATCGCGACTCTGCTCCCGCATTCCGTCGACGTCGTCCATGGCGCACGCCACTAAGGTTGCGGAGTATCTTGCGCTGATCTAATTCTGCAGGGCTTCTTCCGCTTCTGGCAGGCTGTCAAAAGTTGTGAAGAGGATGTCGACGCTGGCGAGATGCAGCACGTTTCGCACGCGGCCGCTCATGCCGACCAGTGCGAGTTTCCGCTGCGATTTCCGGCAGCTCACGTACGCATGAACCAGGACGCCGACCGCGGACGAGTCCATGTACGGCACGTCCGTGAGATCGAGAATCAACGAGTGGGCCGACGAGGCTTGGATCGCGGCCTGCAGCGGTTCAAGCGCGCCGTACTTGATCGGCCCAGACACTTTTAGAACGTGCTGCCCGGCACGCGACCCGGCTCGCCCTTCCACCGTCATTTGATTGGAGTCCGTTGTCATGAATTACGGCGCGCAGATTCTGCGGCCGGCCGCGCTTACTGTCAAGCGCGACGATTCTCATCCGAACCGGCCGATGCCATTGGCTCGTGCATGAGCTCTGTGCTAGGATGGCGCGTTCATTCGGCGATGCCGGGCCAATACATTCCGATACTGATCTACGCACTCCTCGCAGCGTCCTTTCCCGCTGTATCACTCATAGTTTTCAAATTCATTCGCCCGGACATGAAAACCACCGGTGCGCGGCTCGAGCCGTACGAGTGCGGCGTGCCTCCCGAGGGCACCTCACGCGGACGCTATTCGGTCCGCTTTTACATTGTTGCGATCCTGTTCGTCATTTTCGACGTCGAGACGATTTTCCTGTTCCCCTGGGCGATCAAATACAGCCAGCTCGGCATGTACGGGCTGCTGACCATGCTCGTCTTTCTCGGAATTTTGCTGGTCGGGTACGTCTGGCTCTACAGGAAGGGCGCGCTCGACTGGGTCTAGGCTGTGTCGAAATTTCTGTCCGAATCGATTGACGCTGTTTTTTGGGGTGTGTTAAAAAGGCGGGCTGCTCGCGGGCGATGGAGCGAGTCTGCTCTCTGCGCTTCGGCGAATTCAGCCGATCGAAACGATGGCTAACGATCCCTCGGAAAAAACGCCGGCCCCCAAACCACCCGCCGATCCGCCGAAACCGGCGGCGGCAGGCGATTCCGTTTCTCCGAAACCTCCTGTTGAAAGCGCTGCGACACCCCCGAAGCCTGCCGCTCCGGCAAAACCGGCAGCACCCGCCACACCGACGGCCTCCGCTCCGCCCAAACCTGCTGCTTCCGGCGCTCCCGCCGCAGGGGCTCCTCCGAAGCCTCCTCCACCACCACCGCCGCCGAAGGAAGGCCCGGTGCCGCTCGATAACGAGCTCGTGCAGCGCATGAAAGCGCGATTCGGTGATGCAATCAAGGAAGCGACGCAAGATCGCAAGCAGGCGATCGTGTTAATTGCAGCCGATAAGCTCCGCGAAATTTCGCGTTATTGCCGCGACGAAGAAAAATTCGATATGCTCGATGACCTCACCGCCGTCGATTGGCCCAAGCGCGAAAAACGTTTCGATGTCGTCCTCATTCTTTACTCGTTTCCGAAAAATGAGCGCTTGCGCCTGAAAGCCCACGCGGCGGAGAACGAATCCGTCCCGAGCCTCTGCGAAATTTGGCCGGTGGCAAACTGGCTGGAGCGGGAATGTTTCGACATGTTCGGGATCGTTTTCGAAGGCCATCCGGATCTGAAGCGCATTCTTCTCCCGGACGAGTGGCAAGGCCATCCATTGCGCAAGGATTACGACATCCTGAAACAGGATACGGCCTGGGTGCGCGAAAACCTGGGAATCGAGAGTGGTCAATAACCAGATGACGAACGGGCGCACACGCGAAATCTCAAACGTCAGCACCACCGTGCTGGGCGCCGATGAAATTATCCTCAATATGGGACCGCAGCACCCGTCCACCCACGGCGTACTGCGGGTGAAGTTGAAACTTGACGGCGAGCGCGTGGTCGATTCCGAGTGCATCATCGGCTACCTCCATCGCGGCGTCGAAAAAATCGCCGAGCATCGCAGCTATCAGCAGTTCGCGCCTTACGTGGACCGCATGGACTACGTCGCCGCGGTTTCAAACGGGCTCGGCTATTGCGAAGCTGTCGAAAAGCTGCTCGGCGCGGAAGCGCCCGCCCGCGCGAAAGTGGTCCGCACGATTCTCACCGAATTGCAACGAATCGCGAGCCACCTGCTCTGGCTCGGCACGCACGCGCTCGATATTGGCGCGCTTACGCCGGTCTTCTATTGCTTCCGCGAGCGCGAAGAAATACTGAAGATTTTCGAGAAGTACTGCGGCGCGCGTCTCACCACGCACGCTTTCCGTATCGGCGGGCTTCAATACGAAACCTACGACGGCTTCGAAGAGGACGTGAAGCGCTTCTGCAACGACTTCACGCAGAAGGTGGCGGAATACGAAACGCTGCTCACTGAAAATCGCATCTGGGTTGGCCGCACCAAGGGCGTCGGCATTATTTCAGCGGAAGACGCGATTGCGCTCGGCGTCACGGGCCCCGTACTCCGCGCCAGCGGCGTGAAATGGGATCTGCGCAAGGCGATGCCGTACGCCGCCTACGCTCAATATGAATTCGACATCCCCACCCGCGAAACCGGCGACACCTACGACCGTTACATTGTCCGCATGGAAGAGATGCGGCAATCGAATCGCATCTGCCTGCAGGCGATCGAAAATATTCCGTCCGGGCCGATCCTCGGCAAAGTGGGGAAGGTGCTGAAGCCGCCACCGGGCGAGGTGTATCACTCGATCGAAGCGCCCAAGGGCGAACTCGGCTACTACATCGTCAGCGACGGCACCACGCAGCCCTATCGCCTCCGCGTCCGTCCGCCTTCCTTTATCAATTTGCAGGCGTTCCAGAAAATGGCGCAGGGCGCGCTCGTAGCGGATGTGGTGGCAATCATAGGCACGATTGACATTGTGCTCGGAGAAGTGGACCGATAATGTGCCGCATTCCACATTCGTTCGCGCCATTCGTGCTGCCCGTGATCTATGCGGTCGTGATCGTCGCCGTCCTGCCGCTTCTCGCCGGCTACATCGTCCTGCTCGAGAGAAAAGTGATGGCGGACATGCAGGCCCGCCTAGGCCCAATGCGCGTGGGGCCGCACGGATTGCTCCAACCCATTGCCGACGCAGTAAAGCTTCTCCTTAAAGAGGACATCATCCCAGCGAAGGCCGACAAGTTCATGTTCTGGATGGCGCCACTCGTGAGCGTCACGATGGCGCTGCTCGCTTATTCCGCTCTGCCAATCGGCCCCGCGTTCCAAATTGCGGACCTAAACGTCGGCTTGCTCTTCATCCTCGCGATCAGTTCGCTCGGAATTTACGGCATCGTCTTCGGCGGCTGGGCTTCGAACAGCCACTATTCGTTGCTGGGCGCAATGCGAAGCGCCGCGCAGTTAGTCAGCTATGAAACGGCTGCCGGGCTTGGCCTCGTCTCGGCTCTGCTGCTGGCAGGCTCACTCTCGATGAAGGAAATCGTGCAGGCACAGTACGACCAGGGCACGTGGTTCATTTTCTCCGTGCCGGTCGGGTTTTTCATTTATATGATTGGCTCGATCGCGGAAACAAACCGCGCGCCGTTCGATTTGCCCGAAGCCGAATCCGAACTCGTCGCCGGCTATATGACGGAGTACAGCGGTTTCCGCTGGTCGCTCTATTTCCTCGCTGAATACGCCAACATGATCATCGTCGCGGGAATCGCCACCACGCTTTTTCTCGGCGGCTGGCTTCGCCCGTTCGCGCGTTGGCACGATCATTTTCCCGGAACGTCGCTCGAGTTTTTCGACGTGGTCCCGTCGCTCGTGTTTCTCGGCGCCGCACTGTATTGTTTTTGGCTCGCACCCAAGCAGCCGGTACAAGTTCAGAAGCTCGTGATGGCGGCGTTTGGCGCATTGTGTTTGGTTCTCGCGGGAGCGATGGCTGCGACGCTCTTCGCGTCACCCGCCGTGATGGCCGGAGTGCACGGCGCGTTCTGGTTCATGGCCAAGGTCATCGCATACCTTTACGCGTTCCTGTGGTTCCGCTTCACGTTCCCGCGCTATCGCTTTGATCAGTTGATGCGCCTCGGCTGGCGTTTTCTGATTCCTCTGGCGCTCGTCAACGTAATCGACGTGGGCATCGCGATTATCTTGAAACAGGAAATGGGATGGAACCCGTTCTGGGCGATGCTGCTGATGACGATCGTTACTCTGGGCGTGGCGATGTGGCTCGCAAGCGACGATGAAAAGCCACAACCCGAATTGCAGGCGGCGGACACGGACCTATGACGCTGAATCAAATCCTGTTCTTTTTCTTTTCCGCGCTCGCGATCGCCTCTGCGATTCTGATGGTCACGCGCCGCAATATCGTCCACGGAGCCGTGTTCCTGATTTCAACGCTTCTCGCGACGGCCGGCATTTTTCTCCAGCTCCAGGCCGAATTCCTCTTCGTCGTCCAGATTATTCTCTACGTCGGCGGAATCATGGTCCTGTTTGTCTTCGTCATCATGCTCGTAAATCTCGACATCTCGATGCGCCAGGTCCAATTCAACCGCCAGAAGTATGTTGCAGCGATACTTGCGCTGGTCCTTGCGGCTCAGGTGTTTTTCGCGCTCTGGATCGCAAGAGCCGGCCTGAACCTCACAAATCCATCGGCCATAATGTCGCCGAGAAACACGGAAGCGATCGGCGACGCAATCTTTCAGCACTACATGCTGCCGTTTGAAATTGCTTCGATTCTGCTCCTGGTCGCGATGATTGGCGCTGTGGTAATGGCCAAGCGGAGAGTGTGATGGTTCCGACGGAATACTATCTGATCCTGAGCCTCGCGCTGTTCACGATCGGCGTCGTCGGCGTGCTCACCCGCCGCAACGTGATTATCGTCCTCATGTCGATCGAGCTGATCCTGAACGCGGTCAATATCAACCTCGTCGCCTTCTCGCACCATTTCGGTTCGGTCGACGGCCAGGTGTTCGCGATTTTTATCATCACAGACGCAGCAGCCGAAGCGGCAGTGGGCCTCGGAATCATCCTGGCGTTCTTCCGCAATCGTGAAACAGTCCTCGCAGATGAAATGGACATGCTGAAATGGTGAAAACCGCCCGATGACCGCACAGCTCCCATTCTTCCTCGCGCACATCTGGCTCATCCCGATGTTTCCGCTGGTCACGGCGGCGGCGATGTTGTTTTTTGGCCGCAAGCTGAAGAACGATGTCATCAACGCACTTTGCGTCGGCAGCGTCTTCGTCTCATTCATTTTCTCCGCGGGCGGATTTCTGCAGCTTCTCTCGCTGCCGCAGGACAACCGAATCGCGTTTAACGTCCTCTTCGAATGGATTCCCGCGGTTCAGTACCACATGCTCGATGGCCGCATGGCGAAATTCGTCGCCGATTGGGGATTCCAGCTCGACCCGCTCTCCGCGGTAATGATTTTGATCGTCACCGGTGTGGGCCTCCTGATTCACATTTACGCCACCGGCTACATGGCCCACGAAGGCGGCTACTACCGTTTCTTCGGCTACTTGAATCTTTTCATGTTCGCCATGCTCATGCTGGTGCTCGCCAATAATTTCCTTTTGCTCTTCGTCGGATGGGAGGGCGTGGGCACCTGCAGCTATTTGCTGATCGGTTTTTACTTCCGCAAGAAATCCGCGTCGGACGCAGGCAAGAAAGCCTTCATTGTGAACCGCATCGGCGACGCCGCCTTCCTTCTCGGCATCTTCATGACGTCTGCGCTGCTAGGGACAATCAACTTCGCCGAAATCGGCCCGAAGCTCGCTGCCGGGAATTTCGACGCCGGCGATCCGCGCATCGTGGCGATTGCGCTGTTGTTCTTCGTCGGTGCCACAGGTAAATCCGCGCAGATTCCGCTCTACGTCTGGCTGCCCGACGCGATGGAAGGCCCTACGCCCGTCAGCGCGCTGATTCACGCCGCGACGATGGTAACAGCGGGCGTGTATATGGTCACGCGCACCAGCGCCATCTACCAACTCGCTCCTGCTGCAATGGCCGTGGTCGCCACCGTGGGCGCCATCACCGCGCTCTTTGCCGCGTCGATGGGCGTGGTTCAAACTGACATCAAAAAAGTTCTCGCCTATTCCACCGTTTCTCAGCTCGGCTACATGTTCCTCGCATGTGGCGTTGGCGCATTCACCGCCGGCATATTTCACCTGATGACGCACGCCTTTTTCAAGGGCCTGCTATTCCTCGCGGCCGGCAGCGTGATCCATGCGCTCTCCGGCGAGCAGGACATGCGCAAAATGGGCGCGCTGTCGAAGAAAATTCCCATCACTTATTGGACGATGCTCATCGCCACGCTCGCCATCGCCGGAATTTTCCCGTTTGCCGGATTCCTGAGCAAAGATCTGATCCTCGGCAAAGCCTACGAGAAGGACTTGCTTCTCTGGGCCATCGGCTACTTCACCGCAGGAATGACGGCCTTCTACATGTTCCGCCTGATTTTTATGACGTTTCATGGCGAGTCGCGCGTCGACCACGAAGTAGAACATCACATTCACGAATCGCCGCGCTCGATGCTCGTGCCGCTCGTCATTCTCGCCGGACTGTCGCTCGCCGGTGGTTGGGTCGCGTGGCCCGAAATTCTTGGCGGCAACAGCGCTTTCATTCGCTTCCTCGAGCCCGTCGTCGCCGTGCCGCATGAAATGCGCGCCGAAGCGGTAAAGGGGGTTAGCTCGCGCCTCGGCGAAATTCAGCTAATGCTTCTGTCCGAGGGCCTCGTCGTCCTCGGCATCCTCGCCGCCTGGTATCTCTACATCAAGCGCACCGAACTGCCGCAGAAGATCGCCGACCGCCTCGGCTGGTTCTACCGCCTCGTGTACAACAAATATTACGTGGACGAAATTTACGATTCGCTTTTCGTCAATCGCGCGAAGGATCTCGGCCTCGCGCTCGGCGCTTTCGATCGCACCGTGATCGACGGAGCAGGCGTCAACGGCGCTGGTTGGCTCACGCGTTTCACTTCCAAACTTTCGATGTGGTGGGACACCTGGATCGTGGACGGTTCCGTGCGCCTCGGCGCCCGCATCGTCTGGCTGTTCAGCTATCCAGTCCGAATGATTCAGGACGGCCTGGTGCAAAGCTACATGCTTTTGATCGTAATCGGCCTGATCGGTTTTCTGGCGTACTACTACCATCTGGCGCATCATGCGATGCGTTAAGAAAGTGCCAGACAAGCAGTAGCAACGTAAGAACGCGAGGGAAATGGATGCTCTTTTCCGATAGCAACATCTTGAACACGATCCTCTTCACGCCGCTCGCAGGCGCGATCCTGTTGCTTTTCATCCCGCGCGAGCGCGCCGATCTCCAGCGCTGGCTTGGCAACGTCTTCGCCTGCCTCGGCCTCATCGTCTCGCTGCCGCTCATCTGGCGCTTCAACACCTCCGCTGACGCACCGCGCTTTCAGTTTCTGGCCGACCACTCGTGGATCCCGTCAATCGGCGCCCGTTACACGCTTGGAATCGACGGCCTCAGCTTTCTACTCGTTATGCTCACGACGATCCTCGGCGCGATTGCCGTCCTCTCTTCCTGGTCCGCGATCAAAAAGCGCGAAAAGGAATATTACATCCTGCTTCTTCTCCTGCAGACCGGCATGCTCGGTGTTTTCATGTCGCTCGATTTCGTTCTGTTCTACGTTTTTTGGGAAGTGATGCTCGTCCCGATGTACTTCCTGATCGGCGTCTGGGGAAGCGAACGCCGCCTCTACGCCGCCATCAAGTTTTTCCTCTACACCCTGGCTGGTTCCGTGCTGATGCTGCTTGCGATTCTGGCGATCTATTTCAACGCGCACACGTTCAGCATCATGGAGATCTTGAAGTCGCCCACGGCCATGTTTACTGTGCAGCTCCAGAAATGGCTCTTCTGGGGATTTTTCTTCGCCTTCGCCATCAAAGTTCCGATGTTCCCGTTCCACACCTGGCTGCCCGACGCGCACACCGAAGCGCCCACCGCCGGTTCCGTCATCCTCGCCGGCGTCCTCCTGAAAATGGGCACGTACGGTTTTCTGCGATTTTCCGTGCCGATGTTTCCCGATGCGACGAATCACTACCGCAACTTCATGATCGTGCTTTCGCTGATCGGCATCATATACGGAGCGCTCGTCTGCATGATGCAGAAAGACATGAAAAAGCTCATTGCGTACTCTTCGGTGAGCCACATGGGCTTCTGCACCCTCGGTATTTTCGCCCTCACGCCGCTGGGACTTTCCGGCAGCATCATCCAGCAGATTAACCACGGCATCTCAACCGGCGCGCTCTTCCTCATCGTCGGCGTCCTCTATGAACGCCGCCACACGCGCCTGATCTCCGAGTTCGGCGGCCTCTCGACGCCCATGCCGAATTTCGCCGCCGTCTACCTGATCGTTACGCTCAGTTCACTCGGCATGCCGCTCTTAAATGGGTTTATCGGTGAGTTCACGATTCTGCGAGGAATCTTCGAGGTGCGCTGGCAGTGGGCCGCCTGGGGCGTTTTGGGCGTCGTGCTCGGCGCCGCCTACCTTTTGTGGTTGTACCAGCGCGTGATGTTCGGCAACGTCACAAATCCGCTGAACGAAAATCTCCCCGACCTGAATGGCCGCGAGTATGCCACGCTCATTCCTCTCGTGCTTCTCGCATTCTGGATCGGCATCTATCCCGCGCCACTTTTTCATGTGCTGGACGCGCCAGTCGAGCGACTCGTCAGAACCGCAAACCCCGGCTATTATCCGCCGGCCGTCCCAGCAGCATTGATGGATGCGCCGCTGGCTCCGCCCATGGCCGACGCCGTTCCCACTCCCATTCCGGCCGCGCCGAAGACGCCGGCAGCGCCCAAAAAGCTCGAGGTCAAGTAGATGGACTGGCAGATCATTCTCCAGCAGACGAAAGCGGACTTCTCCTTCGTACTCCCAGAGGCGATGCTCGTCTTCTTCGCGCTCGCGATTCTGCTGACGGATTTCTTTCTCACGCCGGCGCAAAAAGGCTGGAACTCGATCACCGCCATGCTCGGTGTAATTTTCAGCGGCATTTCGCTCTGGCTCATGCTAGGAGCTGCTTCGCAGCGGTACTCCGCGTTCGACAACTCGATTGTGATTGACCCGTTCTTCATTTTCTTCGGCTTTCTGTTTCTCGCTTCCACCGCGCTCGTAATCCTGCTCTCCGTTCGCTACATGGATCTGGAACGCGAACAGCACGGCGAATACTACGCGCTGATGCTGCTCGCCACCGCCGGCATGATGTTTCTCGCCTGCGGTAACGATCTCGTTGTCCTGTTCCTCGCGCTCGAAACGATGGCGCTCAGTTTTTACGTCCTCACCGGCTTCCTTCGCCGCGAACGCCGCTCGAACGAAGCCGCGATGAAATATCTCCTCATGGGCGCGTTCAGCTCCGGCATCCTCGCCTACGGCCTCTCGATTCTTTACGGCATCGCCGGCTCCACGCATCTCGACGTAATCTCGGTCCGCGTCGCCGAGCGCCACATGCAGCTCCCGCACGGCGACATTCTCATTTTTCTCGCCATCGCGACGGTCGCCGCCGGCGTGTTTTTCAAAATCGCCGCGGTCCCGTTCCATCAATGGGCGCCGGACGTGTACGAAGGCGCGCCCACTTCGATCACGGCCTACGTCAGCGTCGCATCGAAAGCCGCGAGTTTCGCGTTGCTTCTGCGCCTGTTCCTCACAGTTTTCTGGCCCGTTCGCATCGACTGGGTCATGCTCATGGCCGCGGTCGCAGTCCTCTCGATGACGGTCGGCACGCTGGCCGCCATCACGCAAAACAACATCAAGCGCCTCCTCGCTTATTCCTCCATCACGCAGGTCGGCTACATCCTCCTCGGCTTCGTCGCTTCCGTGAACCGCGATGGCTCGCTCAATCAGCGCGGGTTGCAGTCGATGGCCTTCTATCTCCTCGTCTACGCGTTCTTTAACACCGGCGCATTCGCCGTCGTGATCCTGCTCCGCCACAGAGGCGTGATCGGCGACGATATCGATGATCTCAACGGCCTGATTCAGCGCAATCCGGGCGCTGCCATCCTGATGTTGATCTTCCTGCTGTCGCTCGCTGGAATTCCGCCCACGGCAGGTTTCGTCGCGAAGTTGCTAGTCTTCTGGGCGCTCATCGAAACCGGGCACTATATTCTCGCGATCGTTTCCGTCGCCTACATTCTCCCTGCCGTCTATTACTATTTCCGGATGGTCGCCGCGATGTGGGTGAAGGAATCGACAGACCCAGTCAAACCGATCATCTCCTGGGCACAAAAGTTCGCTCTCGCCGCAATGGTCATTGTCACTCTTGCCGCCGGAATCTTCCCCGAGCAATTCCTGCTCCTGGCGAAGTATTCCATCCTGGTCCCATTCACTCGCTGACCCGGAGGTCAAAATGGCCTCGCAGCCTCCACCCACTCCGCCTCCGCGCAAGCGCCCCACCACGGCCGTCAATCAACTTGCAATGGTCATGGAACTCCCTTTCATCATGATTGGCGCGGTCGTGATTGGCGGGGGATTGGGCTATCTACTCGACAAGCGCCTGCACACCGGCCCTATGCTCGCTCTTATTTTCGGCTTGCTAGGCTTCGGCGCGGGGATCTGGGAAATCGTCCGCCGCCTCTCCAGCTCCGAAAAGAATCAAAATGATGGCAGCGGATAATGCCGCCGGATGACGCATTCTACATGGCTGCGGAACGTCGCATCGAGCTTCTAACCGTCGCGATCGGCGCAGCCGCTGCCATCGCAGCCGCCGTACTTTGGGGCTGGCGGGTAGGCGCGGGAATCGCCTCTGGCGCTGCGCTCTCGTGGATTAATTACCGCTGGCTCAAGCAGGGCGTCACGACGCTCGCCACGCTCTCTACAGCCCAAGCTGGCGCCGAAAAAGCCCACGTTCCTGCAGGCGTTTACGTCAAATTCCTCGGCCGCTACGCTTTGCTGATCATCGGCGCCTATGCTATTCTGCGGAGCTTCAAATTACCGGCTGCAAGCCTGATCGCCGGACTATTTTCCGTCATCGCCGCGGTGGTTCTGGAAATGCTTGGACAGCTTTTCCGGTCCGGGCCTGCGCCGCGCGCGGACGCCTGAAGAGGGAAGCTTGGCAGAACAGCCACTCTGGTTCACAGTTCTTCTGAATCGCTTGCTCGCCAAGCCCGTCCTGGCGCTGCTTGCAGCCCTTCATGTTCATCCTGCGAGCGCAACGTATCCGATCCCGAATCACATCGCGATGGAGGTTCTTGCATTCCTCATCGCCGCGCTCTTTTTCCTGTGGCTCCGGGGGCGCATCTCGGTCGACCGGCCCGGCGGCACGCAACAGTGTATGGAAGCGCTTCTCACGAATTCGATGGGCGTCGGCGTCCGCGATCTCCTCGAAGACAACGTAGGCCACGACGCCAAAAAATATGTCGCCATGCTGGGCAGCATCGGAATCTTTGTTCTACTGAACAATCTAGTCAGCCTCGTCCCGACCCTTGAATCGCCTACGGCCCAGGTTTCCGTACCCCTCGGCTGTGCAATCGTTGTCTTTCTCTATTACAACTGGACCGGCATCGTAAAACATGGCCCATTAGGCCACGGGAAACATTTCCTCGGTCCGGTGCTGGCAATGTCGCCGATCATGTTGCCCATCGAAATCGTCAGCAACCTCGCGCGCCTGCTCTCGCTGACTGTCCGCCTCTGGGTTAACATGCTCGTAAGCGAAACGCTTTACGTCCTCTTTCTCGGCCTCATGCTCGAACTTTCCATTTTCCTCGAGCACCTGAACAAAGCAGGCTACGTAGGCGCAATAATCCCGTTAATCGGCCCTATCCCATTTATCCTGCTTCATATATTCGTTGCGGTCTTGCAAGCTTTCGTCTTCACGATTTTGCCGGTCATTTATGTAGCAGGCGCAGTCGCCGAAGAGCACTAATTGGGACGGAGGCTCATTACTGAAGGTCTGTCATTCTGAGCGAAGCGAAGAATCTCAGCGTAACGGGTTGGCAAGCACTCATATTCGGCATCATCGCCACCAGTGTGATCCCGTCTGCTTGAGGATGACGGGAGCCACCGCCTGGCGGCAACATCATAAAAGGAGCTTCACGATGAAAAAGTACGCGCTGTTCCTGCTGTCGGTCGTCGCCATCAGCCTGCTCGCGCCTGCCGCTTTCGCGCAGGAAACGGGAGGCGCTGCCGCCTCTGCCGTAAACTGGGTTGCCATCACCTCCGGCTTCGCCATGGCCATCGCGTCGGCCGCCGGCGGGTACGCCCAGGCGAAAGCCACCGCCGCGGCCTGCGAAGGACTCGCCCGCAACCCCGGCGCAGCCGCCGCAATCCGTTTCGCCCTGATTTTGGCGCTCGTGCTGATCGAGTCGATGGCCCTCTACACCTTCGCCATCGTCTTCCTGAAGGTCAAGTAGCCCCACTTCAAAAGCGTCGCAGGCCCGGCTGCTCGCGAGAGCGGCCGGGCCTTTTTCGTGCCCCTCAACTCCGCCAGAGAACGCTCCAGGCTGATAAGCAGAACACACTTCCAAAGCCGCCGGTCACCATCCTTGCGCGAAGTAACGCCTTGACATCTAGTTACTACTATGCCAACACATTGTGTGAAAATTCGACGCAGCCCGCCGGCGCCCACCGCCAAGCCCCGATCACCGCATCATTCGTCACCCGCCACCGAATTTCTAATCGAAACAGTCGCCCAGACAGAATTTGGCCTAACTTACAGGAAACACTGCACTGAACGGATTTCTAATCGAAACAAAAACAGCTATATGGAGAGATCCGCTCTAGCGGACAGTCAACGAATCAGCAGCAACTTTCGCGAGGCTCAACACTCTTGCGGGCAAAATCCCAAGATACAAAGTCCCGGCCGCGCAAACCGCCAGCGCCACACTCAAGGCCGGCGCCACCCGGGTCGGCGCGTAATCCTTCGATGGCTCCCAGAAATACATCGCCACGATCACTCGCAAATAGTAGTACGCGCCCACCACGCTATTGATTGCCGCAATCACCACCAGCCAAACGACGCGCGCGTCCAGCGCAGCTTGAAACGCGAAAAATTTCCCCAGGAATCCGCCGGTTGCCGGCAACCCTAAGAGCGACAACAGGAAAAGCGAGAAGCAAACAGCCAGAATCGGCTGCGTCGATCCCAGCCCTGCATAGTCCTTGATCTCGAGCCGCTTCTCGCCCTGCTGCCCCAGATGCGTCAGCACCAGGAACGCGCCAATCTTCATCAGCGCGTAAGCAGCCAGATAGAACAGAATCGCCGCCACTCCCAAATCCGTCGCCGCTGCGAACGCCACCAGAATGTATCCCGCGTGCGCGATCGACGAATACGCCAGCATCCGTTTTACGTTCGTCTGCACCAGCGCCGCAAAATTCCCGATGCACATCGTCAGCACGGCCGAAACCCATATCGCCCAGAACCACAAATCGCTCGAAGCCCCGAACGACACGTAGAAAATCCGCACCATCACCGCGAACGTAGCGACCTTCGGAGCCGACGCGAGCAACGCAGTCACAGGGGTCGGCGCGCCCTGATAAACATCCGGCGCGTAAATCTGAAATGGAGCTGCCACCACTTTGAATCCCAGGCCCACGAACATCAGCCCGAGTCCCAGAATCGCAAGCCCTGCCGGAGGTGTCGTCTGAAATGCGGCCTGGATCGAATCGATCCGCGTCGTCCCGGTCGCTCCATAGACCATCGCGATTCCGTACAGGAAAAACGCAGTCGCAAAAGATCCAAGAATAAAATATTTCAGCGACGCTTCATTCGATGCCAGCGCCCGCTTTCGGAAGCCCGCGAGAATGTAAGTCGAGATCGAACTCATCTCGAGTCCAACGAAAGCCGTCACCAGTTCGTTCGCTCCCGCCAGTATTCCCATCCCGGCCGTGGCGAACAGTATGAGCGCGTAATATTCCCCGCGCTGCAATCCTTCGCCATCGAGATAGTTCCACGATCCCAGAATCGCGAGCGCCGCCGCTCCAATCACCACCACGTGAACAAAAATACTGAAGGAGTCGGCGCGAATCAGCCCGCTATAAGCCAGCCCTGGATCGCTCGCCACCAATCGAACGCAGAAAAGCGCCCCAAGCGCGCCGATCAACCCAAGGTATCCGAGGTTCCGCTTGCGAGTGGTTTTCACGAACGGGTCCGCCACCATGATCAGAACGCCGAACGCGCACAAGACAATCTCCGGCGCAAGCCGGTGGAGATTCGCGATCTGTTCGGCAGGAAGCTGCATCAGGGATGGACTCGACTCTCTGCCGTTTCGAAGGCCGCAACGCCAGCGTGCGGCCCGGCAGCTAAAGAGGGAATTGACAACGGCGCTGCCACCGGCGCAATCGCCAATGACGGACGAGGCGCGGGCGCCTTCGCATCTTGGGCGCGCCCCTTCATCTGTTCGAGCAGCACGTTCGTCGCGGGCTCCATTCGGCGCGTGAAGATCGGGGAAGCAATGCCCATGAAGAGGATCACCACAGCCATGGTCCCCAGAATTACGCGCTCGCGCGGCGACGCATCTGGCAGCGCGCGATTCTTCTCGACCGTCACTTCACCCAGCGCCACTCGCTGGTACGCCCACAAAAGATATATCGCCGAAAGCACAGCGCCGGATGCAGCCCACGACGCCCATGCGTGGTGCCGCTCGAACACGCCGATCAGAATTAGAAATTCGCCGACGAATCCGTTCAGCAGCGGCAGCGCCAGCGACGACAAACACGCAAACAGGAAGAACGACATCAGCACGGGCATCGGCGTCGCCAGCCCCCCGAACTGCTTGATCTCAAACGTGTGCCGCCGGTCGTACAGCATCCCGACGCCGAGAAACAACGCGCCCGTGGACACGCCATGATTCAACATCTGGTAAATCGCGCCCTGAATCGAAATCGTGCTGAACGCAAAAATCCCCAGCACCACGAATCCCAGGTGGCTCACGGAGGTATACGCGACCAACCGCTTCAAATCCGTCTGCACGGTCGCCACCAGTGCGCCGTACACGATGCCGATAATCGCCAGCACCGCGATCACGGGAGCAGCCCGGTGCGCCGCGTCAGGGAAGAGCGGCAGGCAGAAACGCAAAATGCCGTACGTCCCGAGCTTCAGCATCACGCCCGCCAGAATCACGGAGCCTGCCGTCGGCGCCTCGGTATGCGCATCCGGCAGCCATGTATGCAACGGGAACAGCGGCACCTTGATCGCGAACGCCAAAAAGAAAGCGCCAAACAGCAGCAACTCGGTATTCGGCGCGAGCGACACGATCCCCGCATGCAGCTTCGCCTGAATCTCAACGAAATCAAAAGAGCCGGTCACGTTGTAGAGCCACAGAATCGCGACCAGCATCAGAATCGAGCCGAACATCGTGTACAAAATAAATTTCACCGCCGCATAAATCCGCCGGTCGTGGCCCCAGATGCCAATCAGGAAATACATCGGGATCAGCGTCAGCTCCCAGAAAACGAAAAAGAGGAAAAGATCGAGCGAGGTGAACACGCCGATCATCGCCGTCTCGATCACCAGCAGCGCGATGAAAAAGCCTTTCACCTTGTCGTGAATTCCTGTCCACGACGCCAGAATCGAGACGGGCACGAGGAACGTCGTCAGAATCACGAGGAACAAGCTGATTCCGTCCACTCCCATGTGGTAGTGGATTGCCGAGCCGATCCAGTTGTGAAGTTCTTCGAACTGATATCCTGGATTCGCGGTGACGAATCCGCGAACCAGAAACAGCGAGATTACGAACTCCGCGAGCGACACCGCCAGTGCAATTCGCCGGATCCACGTGTGATCCTCCGAACGCAGCAAGAGCAGCGCCGGCACGCCCAGCAGCGGCAGGAACGTGATCACCGTCAAAAGATGTGGCTGCATTTCCACCTAGTGCACCTTCATCCAGATTCCGAGCAGCAGCGCGGTGACGCCCACTGCGCCGGCAACAACCCACGACGCGTAGCTGCGAGCGTTTCCCGATTGTAGTTCGCGCAATTGCCCCCCGGCTTCGCGCGCGAGCCTCGCCGAACCGTTCACGGTCCCGTCGATGATTCCTTCGTCGACCGCGTGCCAAAGCACGTTCGTCGAAACCCAAAGCAGCGGCCGCACAATCACTGCGGCATACAGCTCATCGATCAGGTATTTGTGCAGCACCAGCGTGTAAAGGCCATGCATGCTCTGCGCGAGTTTCTTCGGGAGGTCCGGCCTGCGAATGTAGAGCCACCATGCCAGCAGGATGCCGAGCAAACCGACGATCACGGGTGGGCCTGTTACCGCATGCACCAGTTCCATCGCAGGACTCGACTTAATTGCGCCTTCCTCGCCTGCCCCTCCTGCGAGCGATTCCTCCTGACTGGCAGGTTGTTGCGCGGAGTAGGAAGCAAACACGGGATGCAAGAACGATTCAAAATGGTCTGTGCCGCCGACGAGGTGTGGCGCCGCAAACCATCCGCCGAAAATCGAGAGGAAGGCGAGAACCATCAGCGGGATCGTCATGCTGCGCGGCGACTCGTGGACGTGCACCTTGCGAGCGTCAAACTGCTGCTTGCCGAAAAATGTGAGGAACACGAGCCGGAACATGTAGAACGAAGTCAGCCCCGCCGCAACCAGGCCCAGAAGCCAGAGCAAAGTATTGGCGTGTCCGCCCGAGCGCGCGGCCTCCAAAATTTCGTCCTTACTGAAAAATCCCGCAAACCCCGGCACTCCGGCAATTGCGAACGTGGCGATAAACATCGTCCAGAAGGTGTAGGGGATCATCTTGCGCAGGCCGCCCATCTTGCGCATGTCCTGCTCGCCGCCCATTGCGTGAATCACGCTGCCCGCGCAGAGGAACAGCAGCCCTTTGAAGAAGGCGTGCGTCATCAAGTGGAAAATGCCGGCCGCGTACGCCCCCAATCCGCAGGCCAGAAACATGTAGCCGAGTTGCGACACGGTAGAGTAGGCGAGAACTTTCTTAATGTCGGTCTGCACGAGGCCGATCGTCGCCGAGTAGAACGCAGTGACCGCACCCACAATCGCAACCGCCAGCATCGCGATCGGCGCGCGCGAAAAAAGAGGATGCATCCGCGCAACCATGTAGACGCCTGCGGTGACCATCGTCGCCGCGTGAATCAGCGCGCTCACCGGGGTCGGCCCTTCCATCGCGTCGGGCAACCAGACATACAGCGGCAGCTGCGCCGATTTTCCGATCGCACCGGCAAAAAGCAGCAGACAAATCGTGGTCAACACTCCGGTCTGTGCCATCGTGTCGGACGGCATGGTGGCGGCTTGCGTGAAGATTGCTCCGAAATCAACCGAGTGGAACGTCCAGAAGAGCAGCAAAATTCCCACGGTAAAGCCGAAATCTCCGATGCGCGTGACGATGAATGCTTTCTTCCCCGCATCAGCCGCCGATTTCTTCAGGAACCAGAAACCGATCAGCAAATAGCTGCAAAGCCCCACGCCTTCCCATCCGACGAACATCACGACTACGTTCGCCGCCAGCACCAGCGTAAGCATGAAAAACATGAACAAATTAAGATAGCTGAAGAACCGGTAGTAGCCGCCTTCGTGCGCCATGTAGCCGGTGGAATAAATGTGAATCAGCATGCCAACGAAGGACACCGTCAGCAGCATCACGACCGTGAGCTGGTCGACTTGCAGCGCAAAATTCACATGGAATTGCCCGGCGGTCATCCAGGGGAAATAGGTCCTCACCCACGGAATCTGATTCGGTGCAAGCTGGAAAAATTCGCGAACCATTTCCGCGACAGCGACAAACGCCAGCGATACGGAGCCGATCGCGACGGAGTTCACCGCCGACTTCGGCCAATTCTTTCCGAAAAGGCCGTTGATCGCCGCGCCCGCCAGCGGCAGCGCGAGAATGATCCAAAGATGGTCGAGTATGGGCATCAGAACTTGAGCAGATTCACGTTTTCGACGTTGAGCGACCGGCGATTCTGCGCGATCGTGATGACGATCGCGAGGCCCACGGCCGCTTCTGCCGCTGCAACGACAATTACGAAAAATACGAACACAAGCCCGTCGAGCTGGTTGTGCGCTCGAGCGAACGCCACGAACGCGAGATTCACGGCGTTGAGCATCAGCTCGATCGCCATGAAAATCGTGATGATATTTCGTTTGAACACGAACGCCACGACGCCGAGCCCGAAAAGAACCGCGCTCAGCACTAGATAATACGAAATGGGAACGACGTTCATTCATCCCTCTTCGCAAGAACCAGCGCGCCCAGCATTGCGATCAAAATCAAAATCGAAGTGGCCTCGAATGGGAACAGGTATTTCTGAAACAGCATCGTCGAAAGCCCGCGCGTCGAAACCGCCGCTTGATTGGGCGCTCCAGCGCCATTCGCAACCGTCGCACCGATCGCCGAGTGGGCCATCCAGTGAGCCAATCCGAACAACAAGAAAATGGCCAGAGGCAGCCCGGCGTACTTCGCCATCTGGCTATAGTTCGTGCGTTCCTCGACGCCGGCGTTGAGCAACATGATGACGAACACGAACAACACCATAATCGCGCCTGCATACACAATCACCTGCACCGCCGCGATGAACTCCGCTCCCAGCAGCAAGTACAGTGCGGCGAGCGACACCATCACAAGAATCAGCGAGAGCGCGCTATGGATTGGCTCTCGCGCAACGATCAGCATGATCGCGCCCGCCACAGCAATCAGCGCGAACAGGAAGAAAAGAATGAATGGGAGGCTCATGGATGCTTCACCACGATCCAGAACGCCGTCACAACCAGATTCAGGAGCGATACGGGAAGCAGCAGTTTCCATCCGAACGACATCAGCTGGTCGTACCGGAAGCGGGGAAGCGTCGCGCGAGTCCAAACATAGAAGAACAGAAAGAGAAACACTTTCAGCACGAACCAGAATGGCCCCTGAATTATCGGCATCACCACGGGAAGCAGGCACAAGAGGCCTATGCCGGCCGCGAGAAGCGTGACGACGGCGAGCTGGATGCGTCCGATGCCGCGCATATTTCGCACGGTGTCGTAGGCCAGATAGGCCGCAAGCGCGAGCAGCCCGATGCCGGGGATATATTGCTGCCACGTCCAATCGTCAGGGAATGGCGAGAGCCAGCCGCCGAAGAACAAAATCGTCGCAAGGCAGGAGACCGTGATCATGTTTCCGTATTCGGCCATGAAGAACATTGCGAATTTGAAGCTCGAGTACTCGGTGTGAAATCCCGCGACAAGCTCGGTTTCGGCTTCCGGCAAATCGAACGGAACGCGATTTGTTTCCGCGATCGCTGCCGTCAAGTAGCACAAAAAACCGACAATCTGCGGGATCACGTGCCAGCGGGGAATGGCGTGCAGATAGTAGCCGCTCTGATGTTGGATCAACTCGTTGAAGTTGAACGATCCAGCAAGCAGGAGCACGCCGACCACGGAAAGCGTAAGCGAAACCTCGTAGCTGATCATCTGTGCGGAACTGCGCAGACCGCCGAGCAGCGGATACTTGCTGTTTGACGACCATCCCGCCAGCGCCACGCCGTATACGCCGATCGAAGTGATCGCGAAAAGAAAAAGCAAGCCGATGTCGACGTTTGCGACAACCAAGTGCGTCGGCTGACCGAAAATGTAAACCGTTGCCGGGCCGAAGGGAATCAGCGCCAGCGTCGTCAACGCAAGCGATAGCGCGAGAAACGGCGCCAAAATGTAGAGGTAGCGATCGGCCGTCGGCGGCGTTACATCCTCTTTGAACAGGAACTTCACGCCGTCCGCAAGCGGCTGGAGCAATCCATGCGCGCCAACATAGTAAGGACCCCACCGCGATTGAATGTGCGCGATCACCTTGCGCTCAAACCACGAGAGGTAGGCAAGCGCCGTCATCACTACGAACAGAAGGACGACTATCTTGACTAGCGATACCACCAGGACTGGATGCTGGGTGACGAACTCCACGGAGTATCTTGCGCCTCGTTGGTTGATTTGAGTTTGGAACAGTAACGCCCCAGGGTACCGCTCGAAAACAGAAAATCCTGTGAAGAGAAAACTGCACCAGCCGGCGTTTCGTACGATGGGTCCACTGATTTGCAAGACGCGCAGGAAATTTCGGCCCCCCCGGCCAGCAGACTTGCCATCGAGAGATCATAGCCCGGCACATTCTGGCGAATCTCGTCGAATGCGGCTTCGGGCGTTCGCAGGCGTATCGGTGTGCCCACGCCGAGCAAGCTGAGTTGATGCGAAAGGATGCGGATCAGATCGAAATCGCTGCGCGGTCCCTGCGGATCGATCGAGCGATGCGTCATTTGTACTTCACCGGCTGTATTGGTGAGCGTGCCGTCTTTTTCGTATGTGGATGCGGCAGGCAGTACGACGTCGGCGCGCTGAGCTGTCTCCGTCAAAAACATATCCTGCACGACGAACAGTTCGAGCCCGGCGAGTCGATCCGGCTGCTTGACTTCAAATGTTTTCACAGGATTTGAGCCAACTACGTAGAGAGCCTTTATTTTTCCGGCGGCAGCGGCGTCCATCATCGCGCGGGCCGTCATTCCCAGTGCAGAAGGTATTTCGCTGCCCCAGAGTTTGCTGAATCGCGCGCGTTCGGATGCGTCGGAAAGCGGAGTGTAGCCTGGAAGGCGGTCAGGCAAGATTCCCATGTCCGCCGCACCGCGCGAATTCGCGTGGTCACCGAGCGCCATGAAACGCGTGTGGCCTGGCAGCTTCGAGCCGAGAGCGACAAGTTCACGGAGCGCGGCGCCTTGAATATCGGCGCCAAAGATGATCACAACGTCGGATTCCTTCTCGAGCCCAGCTTTGAGAGCGGACAGCGCAGCCCGCGTGTTTTCATCGAAATCACCTTCTCCGGCTGCGAGCCAGTGGACCGCCTGGCGTTCGCCGCCTTTCGCGACTTCGACCAGGTATGCAGCCTTACGGTGGATTTTGCTCGGGCGTCCATTGATGACGAAAAGCCGCGATTTCCGGTGTCGCACGGCAGTGCGGATCTGCCATGCGACGAGAGGATTCTGCTGGGTGACGTCGTTGCCGATCAGCAGCGTGGCATTCGACGCGTACACATCCGCCATTGTGGCGAGCGAATCTTTTGCGCGCGGGCCGAGCGCTGCGGCCAAGCCGGTGTAATCAGCTGTACGGTGGTGATCGAGATTGTTCGTGCCGAGCGTCGTGCGTGCGAAGCGATTCAGCAAATAGTTCTCTTCGTTGGTCGTGTGATTCGATCCGATGACGCCGATCGCTGCCGGGCCGTGCGTATCCCGCGCTTGCTTCATTCGTCGCGAAACCTCTTCCAGCGCATCTTCCCAGCTGGCGGGCTCGAGCTTGCCGTTGCGACGAATCAGCGGCTGACGGACGCGTTCCGGATTGTGTGTGAAATCGTAACCGAATCTCCCTTTGCCACAGAGAAACTCACCGTTGATTCCGGAGTGATCGCGATTGTTCGCGCGCATGATTTCATTGTTGCGAACGCTGAGTGTGGTCTTGCACCCGTTCGAGCAGTGCGTACAAGGATCGGGAACGTAGGTCATCTCCCACGGCCGCGTCTGATAGCGGTAGGTTCCGCTCGTCAACGCACCGACCGGGCAGATATCGATGCACATCCCGCATTCTTCGCAGGCCAGCGCGCCCGGTTCGTTCGGCAGAATCACGGAATGAACGCCGCGCGCGCCCACGCCAAGCGCCTTCACGTCCATGCCTTCATCGCAAACGCGCACGCAGCGGAAGCAAAGAATGCAACGTGGCGCGTCGTAGTAAACGAGCGGCGACCATTTTTCTTCTGGGTAATGGAGCTTTTCTTCCGCAAAGCGGCTGTGATCGAGGCCATAGCGAAATGTCATGTCCTGCAATTCGCACTCGCCGCCCTTGTCGCAAACAGGGCAATCGAGCGGATGATTCGAGAGCAGAAACTCGATCATGTCCTTGCGCGCTTTGTGAACTTGCGGGGTGTCAGTCCTCACCACCATGCCGTCCACAGCGACGAGCGTGCACGCCGTTTGCAGCTTTGGAGCCTTCTCCACTTCGACGAGGCACATGCGACAAGCGGCTTGAAGCGAAAGGCCGGGGTAATAGCAGAAAGAAGGAACTTCGATGCCTTGATTCTTGGCGGCTTCGATGACGAGGGTGCCAGCGGCAGTCGTCACCTTCTGCTCGTTGATCGTGAACGTCACTTGTTTTTGTTCCGCCATGTTTCTCTAGCGAACCTCGGCAATCATGTCTGCAGATTTGTACGCGCAATTGCCTCGGAGATGATCTTCAAATTCGTTGCGCCATTTTTTCACAATGCTGATCGTCGGCATGGCAGCAGCATCGCCGAGGGGGCAGAACGTTCGTCCGAGCATGTTTTTCGCGAGTTCGTCGATCAGCGGGATGTCTTCCGCGCGACCGCCGCCATCATGAAAGCGGTCGAGCATTTGCCGGAGCCACGCGGTGCCTTCACGGCAGGGAATGCACCAGCCGCACGATTCATGTGCGTAAAAATGCATAATGCGGCGCGCTACGTCCACCATGCAGGTATCTTCGTCCATTACGACCGTGCCGCCGGAGCCCAGCATCGAACCGGCTTTAGCCACCGAATCAAAATCCATCGCGATGTCGATTTCATCGCCGGTGAGTAGAGGACAGGAACTGCCGCCCGGCACGACCGCTTTGATTTTCTTGCCGCTCGGCACTCCGCCCGCCACTTCTTCGATCATGCGCTTCATGTTGAACCCCATCGGGAGTTCGTAGATTCCGGGCCGATTGACGTGACCGGAAATCGCGAACAGCCGGGTGCCGCCGTTCTTCGGCGTGCCCAGATTCGAGTACCACTCGGCGCCGCGCAGAATCACGGCCGGGACGGAACTCAGCGTCTCCACGTTGTTAATGACGGTGGGGCAGCCGTAGAGACCTACGACAGCGGGGAACGGCGGCCGGATGCGGGGGTAGCCGCGCTTGCCTTCGAGAGATTCCATAAGCGCGGATTCCTCACCGCATTCGTAAGCGCCGGCGCCAGTGTGCGCGACCAGGTCGAAGTCAAAACCGCTGCCCATAATATTTTTGCCGAGATATCCCTTGGCATAGGCTTCGACGATGGCCGCCTCGACTATGTCGAGCACGTAGCGGTACTCGCCGCGAATATAGACGTAGCCGCGTTGCGCTCCAGCGGCGCGCCCAGCGATCACCATGCCCTCGATCAACTGGTGGGGATCCATTTCCATCAGCGGCCGGTCTTTGCTCGTGCCTGGTTCGCTTTCATCGCCATTCGCGATGATGTATTTGGGCTTGCCGCCCGTTTCCTTCGGGACGAAACTCCATTTCATCCCGGCAGGGAAGCCCGCGCCGCCGCGACCGCGGAGATTCGACTTCTTCACCTCGTCGATGATTTGATCGGGCGTCATCTGCTTCAGGGCTTTTTCGAGCGCCTGATAGCCGTCGTGCTTGAGATAGACGTCGATTTTGTGGGAGTTCGGAATTCCGAAGCGGCGGCTGATCACCGGAACTTCCGCGGGGTGGCGTTCGTGAACCGCGCCTGAAATCACCGACACCGGTTTCGGCCGCTTGCCTTGCTCGAGTTGCTCGAATAGAGCGTCCACTTTTGCCGGATCGAGCTTCTCATGGTAGTCGTAATTGACTTGAATCGCGGGAGCGCCGGTGCACGCGCCGATGCACTCGACTTCTTCGAGTGAAAACGTGCCCGTTGGCGATACCTCTTTATTTCGTATTCCGAGCCGCTTCTGAACGTGCTGATAGAGCTCGTTGCCGCCGCGCAGCATGCACGAGATGTTCGTACAGACCTGGATGTGATACCGGCCTTCGGGTTTTCGCCTAAGCATCGAGTAATAAGCAAGAGTCTCCGTCACCTCGATGAGTTTCAGGCCGACGCGCCTCGCGATTTCTTCGAGCAATTCATCTCCGAGAAATCCAAAGTGGTCCTGAGCGTAGAGCATCATGGGAATCAGCGCGGAACGCTTGATGGGGTAGCGTCCGAGCAGTTCCGTAAATTTCGCTTCGAGTAACGGCGGCAATTGCATGTTTTTGTTTAGCGCCGGGCAGTTAGAGCCTAGCGGTCGACTTCCCCCAGAACGATATCGGTGGTTCCGATGCAGGCCACCACGTCGGCAATCAGGCGGCCCTCGCAGAGTTTTGGCAAAGTTTGCAAGTTGACGAACGACGGGGCGCGAACTTTCACGCGGTAGGGGTGCGACGAGCCGTCGCTGGCCACAAAAAAACCCAGTTCGCCGCGCGGCGATTCGATCGCTTGATAGACTTCACCCGGCGGCGGCGCAAAACCTTCGGTGAAAATCTTGAAGTGGTAGATGAGGCCTTCGATGGAGGACTTCATCTCTTCGCGCGACGGCGGCACAATTCCCGGAGCGACCGTCCTGATCGGACCTTCCTCGGGAATCTTGTCGATTGCCTGGCGAACAATCTTGAGGCTCTCGCGAATCTCGGCGACGCGCACCTGGTATCGCGCGAAGCAATCGCCCGCTGTCTGCGTCTGAACGCTGAAGTCAAATTCGTCGTAGCTCGAATACGGAAACGCTTTGCGCACGTCGTAAGCCACGCCGCTCGCGCGCAGCAGAGGTCCGGACACGCCCATCGCGATCGCATCTTCCGCGCTCATGTAGCCAACGCCTTTCGTGCGGCCCAGCCAGATGCGATTATTCGTCAGCAGATCTTCGTATTCGTCGATATGCGGCGGCAACGCATCAATCACGCGACGAACGCGATCGAGCCAGTTGGGAGGGGGTTCGAGCGCAAGCCCGCCGATACGGAAGTAGCTCGTCATCATCCGCTGACCGGAGACGTACTCAAAAATCTTCATGATCTCTTCGCGTTCGCGGAAGGTGTAGAGAAAGACTGACATCGCGCCGAGATCAATGGCGTGCGTACCGAGCCAGACAAGGTGCGAGGCGATTCGGGTCATTTCCGTGAGCAGGACGCGAATATACTGGGCGCGCTTGGGAATTTCGAGGCCCAGTATTTTTTCCACGGCGAGGCAATAGCAAAGATTGTTCGAGAGCGGCGCCAGGTAATCGATGCGATCGGTCATCGTGATGGCTTGCGAATACGTCTTCGCTTCCATGTTCTTTTCAATGCCGGTGTGCAGGTAACCAATCACCGGTCGTGCTTTGACGACGATTTCGCCGTTTAGCTCGAGCACCACCCGCAGCACACCGTGCGTCGATGGATGCTGCGGTCCCATGTTGAGGACCATCGTGTTCGCGGCGCCGGTTACGGTTTCGATTGTCGCGGTCATCTAGCGATACCCCTCGACCGGATAATCCTTGCGCTGCGGGTAGCCTTCCCAATCGTCCGGCATCAATATGCGCGACAGGTCCGGATGGCCTTCGAAGCGAATCCCCATCAGATCGAAATTTTCGCGCTCGTGCCAGTTGGCCGTCGGCCAGATGGACGTGACGGAGTGCACCACCGGATCGCTGCCACCCAGACGCACTTTCAGGCGCAGCCGTTCGCCCCGGTCGAGCGAGAGCAGGTGGTAGTTCACTTCAAATCGCGGTTCAAGCGGGAAGCGATCAACCGTGCAGATGTCCGAAAGAAATGAAAAGTGCAGCGAAGGTTCGGAAGCGAGATATGCGGCCGCTCTCTGGAGGTGTTCGCGGGGTACCACTACGGTCGTTTCGCCCCGAAATTCAATCACCTCAGCGACGGCCTGGGCGTCCCACGTCCTGAGTTGATGGACTACCGGTTTTTCGTCTGCTTCCTGTGATTCCACTTTTATTGGATCCCGGTGGGCGTCAGCGATTCCAGTCGAGCGCGCCCTTCTTCCAGAGGAAGATGTATCCTGCGAGCAGGATTATAATGTAGACAAGCATCTCGACAAAGCCGAAGAGCCTCAGATCGCGGTACACCAAAGCCCACGGATACAAAAAGATAGCCTCAATGTCGAAGAGAATGAACAGCAAGGCGACCATATAGAACTGGACCGAAATCGGCTCGCGGGCGTCGCCCGTCGGAAGAATCCCGCACTCATACGGCTGGTCCTTCTCGATCGTGCGCTTGTGCCGTCCTACGATGGTAGACACAACAACCAACGCGCCAGACAGTCCCGCGGCGAGTATAAACATCAGCAACAAAGGGCCATAGTTGTCGAGGTAGTTGCTGTTCATTTTCGTCGCACTGGTATAATAACGACCCGAGAGCGCATGGTCAAATGAAGTCCCACTTTTTCAATTCGCCGCCGCTGTCTGCGCGCTGTGGATGCCCGGGGTTACTCAGGATATGAGCTCCGGGTTCAACACCGACATTCAAATCGGCAGCCAGGTCTTCCACGTTCAGACGGAAGATCGTGGCCCCGCTCACCCCGTAATTGATACTGCGGTGTACCAAAATGGGCGGGTGCTGCACCGGCGCTCATCGAACTATCAGCATTTTGCCGAATCCGATGAATTTGACGCTGAGGGCCTGCGCGATCGAGTTGAAGAGCAGCATCGTTCCGTGATTGACGACCTGCGCTCTGGCGTGCTGGAAGCGGAAATCGCGGCCGCGGCGCTTCAGGGTAACCGCGCGGGCGGGATTCAGGTGCAGCTCTTGAATCCTTCCTCATGGCTCGTGGGGGGCAACATTCTTCTCGACGTTGAATTGATACGCCGAGCAGACCGGCAGCCCCAGCCGGGCGTTCAAGTGGAAGCGTTTATCGAGGGTGCGACCGAGGAAGGGTTCCATACTGGAGTAACGGACGAGCAGGGTCGCGCGCGACTTCAGTTCTCGCTGCCGCTTCTTGGAAACGGTGACTTGACGCTGGTGATTCGTGCGGCGACACCGGGTGGTAAGGATGAGCTTCGGTTTGCTATGCGGTCTCGCGCGAAGAGTTCTTCAGGTCAGCCATCGAACGATAAGACCGATTCTGCGAATTAGGCTCTGGCTGGGATAGAATGAGCGGCAAAATAAACGTCACGATTAACGGCGACCGGCGCGAAATTCCAGCTGGACTCACGGTTGCTGCGCTCCTCATGCAACTGGAAATGCCGGCGGAGCGAGTGGCAATCGAACGCAATCTCGACATTCTTCCACGGGCGCTCTGGCAGGAGACGGCGGTTCAGCCGAACGACCGGTTCGAAATCGTTCACTTCGTGGGGGGCGGATAGCTTTCCCGGCAGCAGCTTGCCCGGGTCGAGCGCACTGGCCCATTCAAACCTGCGCTTCGAGATATTTCTTCCACGGCTTCCAGTAATATTTCGGCCAACCCTCCGAGACTCCGCGATGGTCGTACGCCGGAACATTCGCGTGAACCAGATCCACCTGTCCGCCTTCAGGCGCCTCGCTGAAGCGGAGAACGAGAATCGAATCGGGATCGGACGGCTTCCAATGATTAGCGCGCCACGCCTGGACGATCATTTTATTTGGCACGATCAGCAGATTGCGGCCGCTGAGCGCGCTGCCCCACGCCGTAAATCTTCCGTCGGCTTTGCGGCTTGTTTTAGCGGGTGCGCCGGTCGCCGCGGAGTGTTTTTTCGAGTCGAGGAACATCTCGAACAGAGCCCTCGGGGAGGCCTTGAATTTCACCGACTGCTGAATGGCTTTCGTCATCATGGCGCGCCTCAGGGGTCCAGCTACCGGTTCTACCGCATGACGTGACGGCGGAGGGCTGTAACCTCACGCCGCCGAAACTATCCCTGCGGCTGGAGATACTTGTCAAGAACCTCGAAGCACCCGTTCCAGCCTGTCTGGTGGTCGCTGCGGACCTTTGCGTTCGGAAAGCCTTCGTGCGTAAAGATCATCTCCGTCGATTTACCTCGGTCGATGAGCTGAATCGTCACCAGGGACTCGCCTCCATCCAAGACCTCCGGCATGCTCTTCTCAAATGGGACTTTCTCCCACGCCCAAGTGAACACCAGCTTTTCCGGCGGCTTTACTTCACGAAATACTCCGTACCCGCGATACGTGAAACCTTCGTTGGGCACCGGAATTTCGATCACGTAACGCCCTCCTGGCCGCACATCGAGCTCGGTGTACTTGGGTTCGTGCGCCGGAACGTCCCGGCACATCCACTTCTCTAGCCTTTCGCGTTCCGTCCATGCCGCGAAGACTTTTTCGCGCGGCGCCGCGAACGTTCGCCGGATCTCAAGTCTGTTTTCTGTTCCAGACTTCGGTGTCGCCATTGCGCCTTCTCCTTTTTCTGCGAGTCGTCCAGATAGCGATCCAAAGAATCGACTTGCCGGTCCCAGAACGTCCGGTATTTCTCAATCCAGTCCGCCGCTCCTTTCATCGGGTCCGCGATCAGGCGGCAACGGTGCACCCGTCCGTCTTTCCGCCGCCCGACGAGATTTGCCCGCTCGAGCACACGCAGGTGCTTCGAGACGGCTGGGAGTGAAATATCGTAGGGAGCCGCCAGATCGCTGATGGAGGTCTCGCCCAGCGCGAGGCGCGCCAGGATGCCGCGACGGGTCGCGTCGGAAAGCGCCGCGAACGTGGCATCGAGGGCCGGTGCTGAATAGTTAACCATATGGTTTACTATCGCCGCGTATGAGGTCCTTGTCAATGGAAAACTTCCAGGGACCTAGAGTCCGGCCAGCAAGTGCCCGAGCTTGTCTTTTTTCGTGCGCAGGTACGACTGCGAATGGCGGCTGGTGCGCGGCCGGCAGGGAACTCGCTTCACCACGCGAATGCCGGAGCGTTCCAGCTGCGTAACCTTATCGGGATTGTTCGACAGAAGCCGGACGGTGCGAAGGCCCAGCGCCTTCAGCGCCTCAGCTGCGAATGCGTAATCGCGGGCGTCGTCCGCAAAGCCGAGCCGCCGGTTCGCTTCCACTGTGTCGAGACCCGCGTCCTGCAGCTCGTACGCCTTTAATTTATTGATCAGCCCGATTCCGCGCCCTTCCTGCGGCAGATAGAGCAGCATTCCCGAAGATTCGCGCGCGATTTTCCGCAGTGAAAATTCAAGTTGCGCGCGGCAGTCGCAGCGCTCGGAGGTGAATACGTCTCCGGTGAGGCATTGTGAATGAACGCGAACGAGCGGAGGCCTCCCGTTGCGCAAGTTTCCATGCTGAATCGCGATGGCTTCTTCGCCTTTCTTCAGGCCTTCAATCCCAAAGATGCGGAAGCGCCCAAATCGCGTCGGCAAATCGGCCTTCGCGACCACACGTGCTTTCCCGGATCGTTTTGTGCGCTTCATCTCAATTCTTAATTATAGCAGGCTTCGGAAGAACGCCCCGCAGCGCCCCTTCGCGCAACCTTGCAGGCGGCTACTCTTTACATCGCTCCCTGCTTTGGCTAACGTAATCGAGGAATTCTCCCGTCCGCGGCTTATGAGCTAAATGGAACCACTATCTAGCGGCAGAGACCTGCTCTTCATCCTGATCCTGAAAGTGTGCTGGGCCGCAGCCCTCGCCGCTTTGCTGGTGCGATTTCGATCGTTCCGCAAGCTCGTCTTCACCGAAAACCGCGACTCCGACCAGAAAGTAATGCTCCTGCTTTTCCTCACGCCTCCGCTCGCAATCGGGGTCCTGCTACGCCTCGTCGGGTACCGATTCTTCGACTTGACGCTCGAAGGCTCATTCCTGATGGGCTTGATCGGCGGTCGAATCGTCGGCTTACTTGGTGGCTCGCTCATCAGCCTCCCCGCATTCGGCAACCACGAATGGCTATCAAGCCCGATGGCCGCAACCGTCGGCCTCCTTGCCGGAATGATTCGCGAGTTGCTCCCGGAAAAGGAAGACATCTGGCATTTCGGACCATTCCTGTTCTTGAGCATCCCCGAATGGCTGTGGAAGCTCATACGCTTCGGAAAAACGAATTGGGCGATGTTGCCTCTTTTCGCCTGCGCCGCATTCGAAGTGGCGCAAGTCGAATTGGCGGCCGTCGTTCCGGGGAAGTGGCTGTTCGCGTTTCATCCGAGCAACTGGGGCTACATGTTGCTCGTCATGTTGTCGTCCACGATGTGCGTCGCAATGGCGATTAAGATTTGGAATAACACCCGCATCGAGATGAACCTCGAGCAGAATCAGCAATTGCTGTTGAAAGCTCGTATGGACGCGCTCACAAGCCAGATCAATCCCCACTTCCTTTTCAACACGCTCAACACAGTCTCGTCGCTGATTCGCTTCGATCCGGACATGGCTCGCGGTGTGGTTTTGAAGCTCTCCAATATTCTGCGGCGCCTACTTCGCAAACACGAAACGTTCGTTCCGTTGCGCGAGGAGCTCGAATTCATCGACGACTACCTCGACATTGAGGTGATCCGCTTCGGCCGCGACAAGCTTCAAATCTTCAAAGAAATTGACCCCGAAGCACTCGACGCGTTCGTCCCCAGCATGTTGCTTCAGCCCATGATCGAAAATTCGCTCAAACATGGCCTCGATCCCCGCCTCGAAGGGGGCCAGATCCACATCCGCACGCGGCGCAACGACGGCCGGCTCTGCATCGAAATCCAAGATAACGGTGTGGGCATTTCGCCCGAGCGCCTCGCGGAAGTGTACGGCGGCGGCATCGGCATTAGTAACGTGCACGAGCGCCTGCGCCTGCTCTACGGCGACCAATTTAGAATGGACATTCGCAGCGAAGAAGGGCAGGGAACTCAAATTCACATCGAAATTCCCGAACTGATTACCACCGAGCACATTCTGGGCTAGCCGAGCGGACGCAGGTCTGGCTCAAGGCATGTTACCTTTGCCTTCGGTGTTGCGAGAGATTCCCGGCGGTAGTGTTCGTAAATCAGGTCCTTGTCGCGGCCACGCGCGATCACGTCATTCACTCGCGCAACCAATCCCAGTTCACCGCTCTTCGACTCGCGGACGGTGTTCTCGACAAGTCGCAACCAGAACTCAGTGATGGTCTCGTGATATCCGCTCTTGCCATGGTACGCAATGAATTTGCGGAGCCCGGATCGCATTCGTTCCCGCGCCGCTTTTGCGTCGAACATTGCGAAGTACCATGCTGCCACGGTCAAATGCCGCGCGTGAACGAATTCCTCAGGCGTGTAGGAGCACTCCTCGAATCGCCGGACCACTTCCTCGATCTCCGCCGCTGTTCGATAAAAGTACGCATTCGTCATTTGCCCCCCAAAAAGAAAAACGCCCGGGTCCGCGACAAGCGAACCCGGGCGTTCCATTTCGTTCAGTGAGTATTTTACGTCTTTACCGTCCCTGCGTCCATCTTCAATCGACGGCCAGCCTTCATTCGTACCGCAGCGCTTTCATCGGATCCACTTGGGTAGCGCGCCGCGCAGGAATGTAGCTCGCGCACAGCGCAATGAATCCAAGCAGCGCCGACACGCTGACGAATGTAATCGCGTCGGTAGGACGCACGCCGAACAACAGGCTGGCCATGAGACGCGTCAATCCGAATGCCGCAGCCACTCCAGCGCCAACGCCGATCATCGTTAGCAGCACGCCCTGCTTCATCACGAGGCCCAGCACGTCCTTCTGCTGCGCTCCGAGCGCCATCCGCAGTCCGAATTCTTTCGACCGCCGCGCCACCGAATACGAAATCACGCCGTAGATTCCGACCGTCGCGATGACCAGCGCAACGCCCGAAAACAACGTGAGCAGTAGCGTCAAAAACCGCGGCCGCGATTGCGCTGACGATAGAACAGCGTCCATCGTACGCACGTGCGACACGGGAATCGACGGATCGAGGCCCTGCACCTCGCGCCGAACAGCCCCGACGAGCGCACTCGGATCCCCCTGCGTAGTTCTCAGCACCACGAACATGCTTTGCGTGCCGGAACCAGTCTTCTGCGCATACGGCACATAGAGTTCCGTACCGGTCGGCTTGTCCAGGCCAGCGTTCTTCACATCTTCGACAACGCCAACTACCGTGCAAAATGGATCCGTGCTTCTTCCCGGTTGGACGCGGCGTCCCACCGGACTTTCACTCCCCCAAAAGGTCCGCGCCATGGTCTGGTTGACGATCACCGTACTGGGGGCGCCCGCGGCGTCGCGCTCGTCAAACAGCCGTCCTTCGATCAGCCGGATTCCCATCGTCTTGAAATATTCTTTGGTCACGGCTTGGTAGTAGTCTACGTTCTCGACGGGGCCGTCTTGCTTGCGCACGTAGCCTTCGATCTGCGTGTCGTTCATATTCGGCGGCCGGATCGGAGGCAATCCCGATGCCAGCCCGGCCGACTGCACGCCCGGTAGCTGGTTCAATTTCTCCTGGAGCCGGGTCCAGAATCCGTCAAAAGCCTCGGGCTTGGTGTATGTGGCCGCAGGCAGCGCCACTTCCATTGTGATTACGCTCGGCGAATTAATTCCGGTGTTCACTTCCTGTAGCTTCCAGAAGCCGCGCACCATCAATCCGCATCCGATCAACAGCACCAGCGCCATCGCCAATTCGCCCGCCACCAGCGCCCGGCGAAATCCCTGTGCGCCCGAAGTCGAAGTCGTCGAGCCCACCGTATCCTTCAGCGACGATTGCAGGTTTTGAAGCGCCAACGGCACAATCGGCGCAAGTCCGAACAAAACCCCCGTCAGCAACGCCGCGCCTACCGTAAACACCAGCACGCGCATGTCGATCCCGATTTCCTCCGCCCTCGGCAGATTCCCGGCGCTCGTCATCTGGATCAGCTTCAGCCCGGCGAATGCCAGGGCCAAACCGAGCAGCGCGCCGATTCCGGAGAGTAACAATCCTTCCGTCACAAATTGGCGCGCCAACCGCGGCAGGTCGGCACCGAGCGCGCTCCGAATCGCGATTTCCCTCCGCCGCACCTCAGCCCGCGCCAGGAGCAGATTCGCAACGTTTACGCACGCAATCAGCAGAACGAATCCCACTGCGGCGAGCAGCAGCAGGAGTGCCGGTCGCACCCCGCCTACCACTTCCCCCTGCAACGGATAGCTCACTACTGTGTGAAACTTTGGGTTGAAATAGTGTTGGTGCGCGGTCCGCGGATGAAGCTCGCCCGACGCTCTTACGTACGCATCAATTTCCGATTGCGCCTGCTGCACGGTCACACCGGGCCTTAGCTTGGCGAGCAGGTTGTAATTGTGCGAGCCTCTCTCGCCCGGTTTGGCCGGGTCGAGTTGCAACGGCGACCACACCTGAGGCACGTCCACTTCGCCGGGAGGAAACTCAAATCCGCGCGGCATCACGCCGATAATCGTGCATTGTTGCCCGTCGAGCACCGTTTTGCGGCCCACAATCTGCGGATCGCCGCCGAAGATGCTTTTCCAGACGCCGTACGAAATATCAGCTACTACCGGCACTCCCGGCGCGTCGTCGGCCGGCGCGATCAGCCTCCCCATTACCGGTGATACGCCGAGAGAATTGAGCAAGGTTCCGCTCACAAACGCTGCCGTCACTCGCTCCGGCTGTGTCCGCCCGGCAATGTTTGATCCGGTGGTAGCCCAAGCGTCGATCGAATCCCACGATTTCAAGTCGCGCCGCAAATCAAAGAATTCGGGCGCCGACGTCCAAAACTTCCGCAGCCCGCCATTGGGCCATGTCGGAAATTCCGTGTAGAGACGAACGAGGCGCTCCGGATGTGCGTAAGCAAGTGGGCGCAGCAGAACGGCATTCACTACGCTGAAAATTCCCGTCGTTGCGCCAATCCCAAGCGTCAGACATAAGACCGCCGCCGCCGTAAACCCTGGATTCTTCACGAGCATCCGCGCTGCGTGCCGCAAATCCAGCCACAATGAATCCATCACGCCTCCCCAACTACGTCTGCCAAACGCCTTCACCCATCAGATACGCGCTGCCACCAGTCAAAGTTCCCAATTTAGACGCACATCGCGCTCACACGGTCCTCCATCTTAGGGTCGCAGCCAAACGCATCGAGCATCGAATTACTCGCCTCCCGGCATCGTAACAGCGTAGAATGCGCTGGTTCTGCTGGGTCCGTCATTCCGCCGAATTCGGCGATGGCTCCGAGGTCATTTATCGAAATGAACGACGA
The DNA here is from genome assembly GCA_049797655.1 of Candidatus Acidiferrales bacterium. Classification (GTDB taxonomy): domain Bacteria; phylum Acidobacteriota; class Terriglobia; order Acidiferrales; family UBA7541; genus Palsa-295. Next base: position 39,507 of record JBARFX010000101.1, read on the forward strand.
TACCGAAAAAAGTAGTGCGTCTTCCGCGATCGTTCTGGCCATCCTCGTCATCGGCGTCGCGATTTACGCCGCAGCTTACGGAATTCAGACTCTCACGTGGTACGAAGCGCATCGTTGGACCAAAGAGAATCCGTGGATCGAGGATGTTCCGCAGCCTTTGACTGCCGCCCCGGCTGCGGTCGCAAAAGGAACGCAGATCAAAGCGTTCAACTACGAATTCACGGCGCCCTGGACCGGGAAAACCACTCACGCTCCATCGCTCACCGGCGATGTGATTCGCTTCGATTCCGGCGAGGTGATTGTGTTCTACGATCCCGATACGCTGCTGGACACGCTGCGCCAGATGAAATCATCGAGCCCAATCCAGTATCAGAAATTCGCGGCGGTGTTTGCCGATCATCCCATTGAGTCTAACTATGGCTTGTATGACGCTGTGTATGGCGTTGCGCCTTCGCAAGTCTCGCCCATCATGTCCAGCCGCGACGCGCTGCGCCTGAACGAGCTCCTGATTTGGAAGCTTCAGTTCGGGATCGATTTGCGAGGCGGGATGTCGTCGTTCAAGTGGGGCGCCAATCAGGGCTTCCAGTTCGGCGATCCGGCCAAAGGCCCTGTTGCTCTGCGCGTGTTCAACGAAAGCAACCAGCAATTCCGCTTCATTTTCACCGTTGCCGCCGGCTCAAATGCGAAAATCACGCAGGACGACATCGCAGGCATCGTTGCGTCGTTCAAGCCGGTTCCCATCCTCGAACGCTGAATATAATTCATGGCGTCGCGGAAGAAGCGGTTCCCGAGGCATTCAGCACTTTCTGGTAGTAGGCCTCGTACTGCGGGATCACGTCGTTCGAGCAATATTTCCGGCGCGCGTTGATCCTGGCTTGCTGGCCCATTGAGCGGCCTCGATCGGGGCGCGTCAGAATCTCCAGAGCGAATTTCGCGCCGGCCTCCACATCGCGGGGTTGGATCAGATAGCCGTCCACACCGTGTGTCACTACTTCCGGCACTCCGCCCACATTCGACGCGATTACGGGCACTTCGCACGCCATCGCTTCGAGCGCGGCCAGTCCGAATGATTCCAGGTCGCTCGGAAGCAAGAACAGATCACCCAGCCCCAGCTTTTCCTGCACGAGATCCTGTTTGCCAAGGAAGAAAACGTCTTTCGTGAGGCGCTTCTTTCGCACGATGTATTCAGCCGCGCCTCGGTCCGGCCCATCGCCCATCATCACAAGCTTCGCGGGAATTTTCTCGCGCACCTGCGCGAATATCTCGACAACATCCGTAACCCGTTTTACCGGGCGAAAATTCGAGAGATGCATCAGAATCGGCTCGCCGTTCGGCGCCCATTTGGCCCTCGCGGCGGCATCGTCGCAGCGCTTGTAGAGATCGCAGTTCACGAAGTTCGGGACCACTTCGATGGGCCGCTTGATCTCGAAATCCTTCACGGTCAGGTCGCGCAAATAGTTCGAAATCGCGGTCACTCCGTCGCTTTGCTCGATCGAGAACCTGGTGATCGGCAGATAGCTGCGGTCGTGTCCTACGAGTGTGATATCGGTTCCATGGAGCGTGGTGATGAACGGGAGTTTGCGCGGCGCGGACATCTGTCGGGCGAGCAGGGCGCTCACAGAATGCGGGATTGCGTAATGAACGTGCAGCAAGTCGAGCGAGGCGGATTCGGCCACTTCGAACATCTTCGTCGCAAGGGCTAGCGTGTACGGCGGATGGTCGAACAACGGATACGAGGTTACTTCCACTTCATGAAAGTAAATCCCCTCGTGAGGCGTGCTCAGGCGGATCGGCATCGCGTAGCTGATGAAATGAATTTCGTGCCCACGGGCCGCCAGCTCGATTCCAAGCTCCGTCGCTACCACTCCCGACCCGCCGTACGTTGGATAGCATGTGATCCCGATTTTCATGAGCCCTCGGATGATAGACGCCGTTCCAAAACCCGGCAAGCAGGGAAGCTTTGCCGTTATGCGCCGCGTCGAGCCGTGTTCGTTCACTTGCGCCGGGACGACGCCCGATGCTAGCCTTCCTGCTCCTAATTAGACGAGCGAGGCACATCTACGGTGCAGAGACTTTCAGGCAAAGTGGCGTTTATTACAGGCGGCGGGACAGGCATCGGCCGCGCTTGCGCCGCGCTGTTCGCCCGCGAAGGCGCTCCGGTGGTGATCGCCGGTCGCAGAAAACCGCTTCTCGATGCCGCCGTCCGGGAAATTGAGGTTGCTGGCGGCAAGGCATTGGCGGTCAGCTGCGACGTAACAGATCGCAAGTCCGTCGAGGCTGCGCTGGCAGCTGCGGTGAAGCAATTCGGCCGTCTGGATGCCGTAGTGAACGATGCGGGCGCAGTTGTTGTCGCTACTGCGGAAGAAACCTCGGACGAAGATTGGAGTCGCATACTCGCGACCAACCTCACCGGCACATTCCTCGTCTCCCGAGCGGCGCTCGCGCATTTGCGGGCAGCCGGAGGCGGCGCAATCGTCAACATCGGCTCGATCCTCGGAATCGTGGCCCGGAAACAGCGCGCGGCGTACTGTGCTGCAAAAGCGGGCGTCACCGGCCTGACGAAGGCGATGGCGCTCGACCACGCGCATGAAAAGATTCGAGTCAATTGCGTGTGCCCGTCGCTCATCGAAACTGAGCTTGGACTCCGGTCGATTCAAATGGCACCGGACCCTGACGCTGAACGAAAACGACGCACCGAAGGAATTCCGCTCGGAAGGCTGGGCTTGCCTGAAGACGTGGCACAGATGGCTCTCTACCTTGCGTCGGACGAATCCGCGTGGGTCACCGGTGCGGCACTGCCGCTCGACGGAGGCCTCACGGCTTACTAGCATGGCCCGCGCCTCCAAGACGATGCAGGTTCTCGCAGCCGACGAGTTGCGCGAGCGCCTAAAGGCGACCAACACGGCGAGACAGTTTGGATTTGTGCTGACGGAAGCGAGTCCCGGTCACGTCCTGATGCACATGAAGGTTGATGAGCGGCACAAGCAGGTTCACGGCGTCGTCCATGGCGGAATTCTCGCGGCGCTCGCAGACACCGCGGGAGGGCTCGCGACATACATGGCGTGCCCGCGCGGCACGCGTGTGGCGACAATCGAGATGAAAATCAACTATCTCGAAGCCGTGGAAGGGGGAACCGTCGCCGCGGAAGCGGAAGTGGTTCGGCGCGGGCGGCACATCGCGGTGGTGGACTGCGATCTCCGCGAAGACGACGGGAGACTCGTCGGGAAAGCCCTGATGACTTTCTTCGTTGGCCCATTTAGAAAGAATCGTGGACCAAACAGCAGAAACACCCGCGCGAAGTAGTTCCGTCTGCGCACACCCGTTTTCACGCAATTGAGCCGGATCTGGTTTCTACTGTTCGCCGTGTCCGTTCTGTCCGTTTGATCCGCCCTGGGCCGCTTCGTCGCCGTCCTTATACAAATATTTGATGCTGTGTTTGTAAACGAGGAGATTGGGACTGCCGAGACGAGTCAGTTTGATGCAATCGCGGTCGTACCACTCGACAGTGCCGTGGAGCACTTCACCGTCCGTCAGGACCACCGCGACGGGCGAATGCGATTGCATCTGTTTCACATAATAAAAATTCTCCGCGTGCGTTTGTTCCGGCGGGGCAGGCTTTTTGCGCGGTTGCGGCGGCTGCTGGGGAGGAGCCTGGACGGGACGCGGTACGAACTGCTGTTCTTTCACCTCAGTCAATGTAGGACGGAATAGTTTCCGGTTCACCATAAAGCTCCTTCTGGACTCTTGCTGGAATCTGCTACCTGTTATGACTATGCGGGCGGCGATTCGGTTGCAAATAAAGTTGGCAAATGTGAAAAATTTAAATTAGCGGAGACAAGTCAGCGGACGGCGAGGGAAGCGACGTAGGCGTCGAGACCCAATTGTCTTCCGATATTCCGGCGCAGCCGGCTTTCCAGGCGATCAAGGCCTCCCGTCGCGCGCATGACCCAGTCCAAATTGATTTTCTTGCTTAAAGTCTCTAGTTCCCGCAGCAAATCCGGATTCCTTGGGAGACTGCCCTTGAGGCCTTGCGAAAACTCTAGTAAGTCCGTAAGTAAACTATAGAACAACATCAGGATGTTTTCAAACGACTCCTTCTCCTGCTTCGCAAGCTGGGCGGTGGCTGCGAAAATGTCGCTGTAGTTTCCGGCGCTGACGGCCTCGGAAAGCAGGCTCAGGACGCTCCTGCGGAGGCGCACCGATTCTTCGAGGTCGAGTTCGAGCGCCACGCCCGGGCTTCCATCGGAGAGTTGCGCGGCCAGCTTGCGTTCCGCCGGTTTTGTTTCGGTGCGCGCCTTGAGGAAAGCTTCGATCGTTTCGGCCGGAACCGGCGCGAAATGAAATTGCAGGCAGCGCGAACGGATCGTCTGGAGCAGCGAATCGGGCGAGGGCGCCAGAAGAATCAGCGTGGCGCTTTCCGGAGGCTCTTCGAGGATTTTCAGGAACACGTCCGCGTCCGTCCAGCGCATCGTGTCCGCACCATCGAGAATAAAGACGCGCCGGCGGCCCTGCGGCTTGAAGTAGGCGGCGCGCTGCACGGCGCGGAGTTGTCCGATGCGGATCATCGGGCGCGCAACGGGAGTGAGACGGCGAACGGGATCGGGAACGATCAGCCAAACGTCCGGATTGGGTTCAAGGATCAGCGGCATGCGCTCGACCGTCGCGGCGTCTGCGCTTTCGCCGCGTTCGGCAAGGCCGGCTTGGATTAGCGGCGCGGGGTCCACCAGACGCGCCATGCGCTGGCACGACTCGCACTGGCCGCAGAAGTCGTCTTTCAGGCGTTCGCAATTCGCGGCTTGCGCGAACATCCGGGCAAGGGTGTATTTGCCGATTCCGCGCGGCCCGGTGAAGAGCAATGCGCTGGGCACTCGATCGCGACCGAGCATCCCGCGAAGGGCGCTGACGATGCGTTCGTTTCCGAGGAATTCGTTAAATCCCATTTACGTCACCGTTATCGAAAAATTGTGAGTGCTGCTTGGTAGCGCAGCCAAAGCCCCACCCTTTGCAAAAGGCGCAAACGATGGGGCACCCGGCAAAGGATGGGGCACTCCGGGGAAAAAGAGAAAGCCAAAGGCAAATGCGCCGGCAGGATGCCGGCGGTACGAAAACCGCGCAGCCGAGAAAGAAAGAGGAACCCGAAGGCAAAAGCGCCGGCAGGATGCCCGTTCACTGCGTTCAGGGCGAGCCGGCGCTACAAAGGCAAAAGCCATCATCGCGGGGCTCCTTGGGACTTCAGGAGTCGGGCGTCGACGGCGGCGAGAATTTCGGTGTGGATTGCGGCCGGAGCGCGGAGGGCGCCGGATTTTGAATCGAAGCATTCGATTGTGAGCCAGTTGGGCTGGCGCGCGAGCTGGTCGTATACGTCCGCGGCGGCATCGAGGTGAGCGAGATTCGATTCGAGGATATCGCGTTCGAGTTTGGTGTAATCGCGCGCGCCTTTTTGACCGACGAGGCGATGCGCTTCGGCAACCGGAACGCGGAGGTAGATGACGAGATCCTCGGCCGGGAGCGCGTAGACTTCGTATTCGAGCTGCTTGAGCCATTTTAGAAATTCGTCTCGTTTGTTGCGCGGCACGCGGGCGCCCTGATGAGCGAGATTCGAGCCGATATACCGGTCGGCGAGCACGGTGTGCCCGGCGGCGAGGTCGGCTTCGATTTGCGGCTTCGCTTCGTAGCGATCGCCCGCGTAGAGCAGAGCGGAGAAGTGGGCGTCGACCGCATCGAGCGGCCCGAAATCGCCGTTGAGGAAGGCGGCGACGAGTTTGCCGAAGAAACCTTCGTAGCGCGGAAAGCTGATCTGAGTGAAGGCGACTTTGCGTTCGGTCAGCGCGCGCGCGAGCATGTCGAGCTGAGTCCGTTTTCCGGAGCCGTCAATTCCTTCAAGGACGATGAACTTTCCGCGGGCGGGCATGGATTGAATTGGAAGTTTAGCAGAGGAGGTAAGGGAAGTAGAGGAGGTAAAGGAGGCAGAGGATGCCTTGGAATCGCGATTTGGCGGGCGTGGTGAGGAGAAGGTGTTCATTCTGCAGACCCCCCTTTTACCGTAGATTAGAAATGGGGTCGGAGTCATGTTTTCAATGGCTTACGGGGATTTCTAATCGCGGAACCGTAGATTAGAAAAGAAGTGAAGAGTGACCCTCCACACGGCTGGCGGGCAGGCGAGTGATGAGTGGTGAGCGGACCATCCGCCACGGCGTGCGGGACCGCTACGGTAGGCAGGCCCTTTGCGGCGGGCCGGCGGGTGACGCGCCCTCTCGCGTGGGCAAGCTCACCACGGCGGACGTTTTCGGTGCAAGCGCGCAGCTCGTAAGTCGCCTGAAGGGTGCTGGGACGCGAGGATTCAAAGGCAGTTGCGTGTAATGTCTGGTGGTGCGACAGGAAAGCGAAGGCGAAAAACCGGAATTGATTTTGAGATGGAATTTTTTTGTCGTTCGCCACGGCCGATGGTAGCGCGGCGCGGATGGGAAATTCTACTGTCCGTTGGACTGAAAAGGGACAGCCAGTCCTAGAACTGTACTTTTCGGCAGAACGCCGCTGCGGTTATTTCGAAGGGTTTTCGGAGGCGACGTCGATCAATTTGAGGCGCAAGGTTTGTTTGCCGTTCTCGTCGAGCGAGACGGATTCACCTTTTGATTCGAACGGTTTGATGAATTCGGGATCTTCGGGATCGAAGTTCTCATCGGGTTTCTTGAACGCGTAGGCTTTGTACGTACCGGGGGCGACGCCGCGGATCGTAAACCGGCCATACTGGTCGGTAGTGGCGATTTCGAAGCGCCCCGACCATTCCCGATAGTCCGAGTCGGGCACCAGCACTACGAGCGCCCCGACGGCAGGCAAGTCATCAGCTTGTATCACGACGCCGTCCACGGTGGCGCTGCGGTTGCTGTACAAGAGTTCGAGAGGCTGGCGAATCCCCCCAGCCAACTGTAATCCATTCTTCAGGACATCGATGCCATTCATCTTCGCGGATTTCAAATAACAATCCTTGCAGTCCGACCTGACAGTGACTTGGTACGTGCCGTCGAAAACATTGCGCGCATGGAAGGAACCATCCGGTTTTACTTGCGCGAAGCTGCCACCCATGTCGAAGTCGTCGTCCTTGGGGAAGATCGATACCATGAGAATTTTGGGGAGCGCCGGTTGGCCTTCCATTGTTAATCGTCCGAGGATATCGGTGCCGCCTTTAACGACGATCTTGACGGAATCGAGGTCCGCGTTAGTAATCTCGACCCGTTCGACAGCTTCGACGTGGCGACCTTCGTCGGAAGCCAGCGCCCGCAGTAGGTAGCTGCCCGGGGTTAGTCCGGCGATCTCAAACATTCCATTCTTTTCCGTCATTGACGCGTTGGCCGGACTGGACTCGAAATCGTCCTTCAACGAGGCGATGACTGCGAACCCCAAAGCGCTGCCGGTGTTGATGACCTGGCCGCGAATCTTGTAGGTGCGGCTACGAACCAGAGAAATGTCCATGGAGGGGGCTTCGTCACCGGGCTTCAGCTCGAGGATGGACGCGCGGGATACGTCCGTTGCATCGGGATAGTAGGTCATTACGTAGGTGTTCGCTGCCTTCGCGTCCGAACTGCCGCCCGCCGAGGCAATGCCTTCCGCCAGGGTCCGTTGTGAGCCACGGGGCGTAGCGCGGAGGCAATAGCGACCGGGAACCAAGTCGAACAGGCGATACTCTCCAAGATCGTTCGTTTCGGATTGGCCGAAGGAGGAGACCATCGCTTTGCCGTGATAGGTGGTGCGGCGCACCGCTTCGACATTGACGCGGGAGACGGGATCACCGTCTTCATCGGCGACCCGACCGGAGATGACAGCGCATTTCGGGAGGCGGAAGATCAGGTCGGAGAGCGATTGTCCGGCGGCGAGCGAAAGGACCGCCGCGCCTCGACCCGTACTGTTTTCACCGTAGGATTTTTCGACGTAGCCGTCGTGATCGGCGCTGAGGTCGTATTCTCCCGGGGCGACGCCCTCAATGACGAATTTTCCGTCTGCGCCGGTGACCACCTCGCGGGAGCGAGGAGATTTGTCATCCCTCCTGCTGAGCGTCACTTGCGCTTTTCGCAGCGGCTCGTCTGTGCCGGAGCGTAGGACGGTGCCTGCGATGCTGGCGAACTGGCTTTTGTCGTCGCTTGAGCTGATTGCGGAAGATTGCTGCGCGGAGGCTGGAAACGCAAAAAGAATGATGAGGGCGGCTGGCGCAAGCGATGCGGCGATCTTGCGAAGACTACAATTCATGGCGGACCGGCCGCCGCTATCTTACTTCATAGGCAGCTAACTCGTTTAGTCTTTCTCACGGTGCGCTACCTGGGCTGCGGCGCAAACTCTGCGGACGTCAACATGGGACGGTGGTCAGCACACACGAAACCGGTTCGACCGTAAGCGCCCGCGCTCTCTAGGCTTGGGCGGCCTGAACCGGCAGGTTTGCGGACTCCCAGGCTGCGAGGCCGCCCGCAATTTCGCAGACAGTGTGAAATCCGTGACCCTGCAGCAAGCTTGCGGCGATGGACGAGCGATAGCCTCCCGCACAATAGACCAGCAGGGGCCGGCCTTTCGGAAGCGTTTTCAAATCTTCAGCGAGATGATTGAGGGGGATGCTGAGGCTGCCGCCGATGTATTTCTTTTCGCGCTCACGCGGCGCGCGAACGTCGATGGCCAGCGGCGGCTGGTTCGAGGAGAGCAGCTCTGCAGCGAATTGCGCGCTCAGGCGCTCGACGAAGGCGATCAGGTCGGGGCGAGACTCGAGGCTTTTCAATCCGTCGCGCAAATACCCGGCCACGTGATCGAATCCGATGCGGCCCAACCGGATGGCCGATTCATGCTCGCGGCCGGGGTCCGCGATGATGACGATGGGATTCGCGCGATCGAGCATGGTTCCGGCCCAAGTGGCGTACTGGCCGGAGAGACCGATATTGATGCTGCCCGCCAGGTGAGCCGCGCCAAATTCTTCGGGATCACGCGTGTCGAGGATCTGTGCACCACTCGCCTGCAATGCGAGGACCGCGTCGAGCTCCAGCGGGGTCAACTCGCGTTCCAACGCTTCGTCGAGTGTAGCCCGCTCTTTACTATTCAGCACGGCGTCATAGACGAAATACGGCGGAGCTTCGGGTTGGTCGGCGGTTACGAGCTCGATGAACGCTTGCTTGCTCATCGGCTGAAGGGCGTAATTCAACCGCCGCTGCTCGCCGATCGTCGACACGGTCTCCTTGCTGATGGCCTTCCCGCAAAGTGAACCCGCGCCGTGGGCGGGGTAAACCAGGCTCGCGTCCGGCAACGGCAGCAATTTCGATTGCAAGGAATCGTAGAGCAAGGCGCCCAGATCGCCCGCCGACCACCCTAGTGCAGCACGCAGATCCGGACGGCCGACGTCGCCGATGAATAATGTGTCGCCGGTCAGGACAGCGTAGGGTTCGCTCGCGCTGCGGTCGAGATCGAAAACGAGAAGCGAGATCGATTCCGGGGTGTGGCCCGGAGTTTCGAGCGCCTTGAGGCGCACTCGCCCGAATTCAATCGTGCTGCCGTCCCCAAGCGGTGTGAAGCGATATTCGGCCTGCGCTTTGGCGCCAAGATAAATGGTTGCGCCTACGCGATCCCGCAATTCCAAATGCCCAGCCACGAAATCTGCGTGCAGGTGGGTCAAGATCACGTGCTTGATTTGCAGCCGATGCTCGGCAGCGAGTTCCAGGTACCGTTCGATGTCCCGCTGCGGATCGACGACGACGGCGGTGCCGGTGGCTTCGTCACCTATCAGATAGGAAGCGTGGGCGAGGCAATTCAGATAGAACTGCTTGAGGATCAAGCGTGGCTCCGTTACGTGAAGTTGCGAAAGCGTCCGTATCTGGACTCGCAATCCAGAGGATGAAATCGCGAATCGATTGTCATTCTACGCTCCGTTTGCCGGGTTGATCTGAATATTCCTTGCTCACGAGGCGCTCCACCCTGCCGTCGGGGCGGCGATAGCGAACATATGGGGTCCCACTCGAATCCCAATCCAGAAAGAAACATGACCGACGTTGATGATGCCGGATTTTCACCGGGGCAGAGTTACGACAGCTACTGCCAGCGGTGGCAGGCTGAAGGAGTCCTGTGCCAGCTGGCGTGATGGCGGCGACGAGGTGAGCGACTGGTCGACTTGCTGGAGCTGGCCGTTTGTCGCGCTGGGGATTGTGATGGTGACGGGCTTCTCGCGCTTGTTGACGAGGAGAATCTTGCGCTGGCCCTGTGGAGTGATGAAGCCCTGGAAGTAGAGTTGCGGTGCCGGATCCGGCTGCAGCACGGTGTAGGGCTCCGAGGCGATAAGTTTATCGCCGGGACCAAAATTTTCGCGGAGGAGTTTTAGCACCCAGTAGCGGGCGTTCGGCTGGCCGCTGTCCCAATCGACGAGTGTGGATGCGGCCGCCATACCGGGATAGTCAATCAATTCCGAGCCGCCGACCACATCGATTCCCATCACGGCGAAGCGGCCGTATAGATACGCGAACAGCGCGCCAGAGCGCATCCAGTAAGCCGGGGGAATCGGTTGCGCTAGCTTGGGAGCGAGCGGGTCCGGGAGCATCGTGGCGACGTCTACCACGTCGGTGCGCGCGAGCGGGGCAAAGCGCAAGCGGATCGCGTCGATGTAGCGGGCGGTGGTGAGGAACTTTTCGGCTTGCTGGAAGACCGTGTAAGTCATGATTTCCTGCGACTCGTCGGCGTCCGGCATGGAGTAGAGGTGGTAGGAGAGCATGTCGATAGGGATGCCGGGCTTGTGATTCTTGGGATCGAGGAAATAGACAAAGTAATCGGCGCGAGTTCCGGGATCGCCCACCACCGGGCCCATGAATTTCATGCGTGGAGCGACTTTCCTGACGGCCTCGACGATGGCGTCATAGAGCCGCGTGTAATCGGCGGGGCCCAGGCTGCCTTCAAAATCCGGATCGTTGAGGATTTCCCAGTAGGCGATGTCGTAGTGATGTCCTGATTCGTGCCAAGCGCCGTATTCGTCCTTGAAGCCTCCATTGATGTACCAACTGGCGAGGCGCGCCTGGTAGTCGGCGGCGAGCTGTAAGGACGCGTCGTTGAGTTGGCGGGCGTTGAACTCGCTGTAATTCCAGTCGATCTCGTCCGGGTTTTCGGGAGGTGGCGCCGGAGCACTCGTGCTGAACATCCAGGCGGGGAGACTGCCAAAATTGAATACGACGGGATGTCCGGCCGTAGCGCGCATGAAGTCTTCGGTGATCTGGTCGATCAACGTGAAATCCCAATAGGTCTTGCCGCCGGCTGGCGGCTTGAGTTCTGCGACGCCGAGCCTGGGGAAGACGTTCCAGGGCTGGTAGTGAGCGTAATCGGCGCCCAGGTCGTGCAGGGCTCGGAAAAGCTGGTCGTGGATCGGGTACCCGCGGCGGAGTGGCGGCTCGACGCAAACCTCGATCGATACGCTGGCTTTCGAGATCGCGGCGACCTTGTTCCAATCGGGAGTGACGGTGACGGGCGGATCCTGAGCAAATGCGGGGACGGCTAAGAATGCCAACAGCACTGCAAAAGAAAACATCAACGAAGGGCGAGCCGCACTGACCATCCAGTTCTCCATGGGCGCAGTCTGATTGTGACCTGGACTGCGAAAAAATTTTGTTGAGACGGGCGAGAATGCGAACTGCAGCGAACCGGCGTCTGCACGCGCCGGCCGCCTAACCTTCGCACGGCAACGGAAGGACCGCCGGCTAATCGAATTGCTTCTTGACCCAGACGTAGGCCGCGGTGGTAAGGCTCGTCATGAAAAAGAGGATCACGCCATCCATGAAGCTGTGGTAACCGATCGAGCCGATCCTGCCTTCGAATATCGACGCCGGCATATTCAGGGCGGCGAGGCAGCGCGTGATCAAAGCGAGCACAGCGCACAGCAGGCAAAGTCCGTAGCTCAAACGCATGATGTGCTTTTCCATCCGTTGACTCCTCATTTTTGAGATTGGCGCGTGCCGACCCGGAGCAATTTGCTGCGGGGAGGGTACAACCGCGCGAGGTGGCAGTCAAACAGCGATGCGAAGATGTTGCGGTGGAATGGCGATGGCGCCGGCGAGACGTTCTGCGGGAACGGCCATGAAGATGCAGTAAATTCGCCGAACCTAAACGTCTCGCCATTCAATCGCTAGTGATTGTCGTCCGGAGCTTCGCCTGGGAGCAGGATGCGGCTGGTGACGCGGAAGCGCCGGTAATCCTTGTAACGGACTGTCATGCGAATGTGGATGTCGCCAGAGGTGAAGTGGAGGACGTCGTCGGCGTGGGTGTAGGTGGGGAACCAGTAGTGGCCTTCGATGTTTTCGCGGTAGGTTTCGAAGCGGGGGAAGAAATTTTCGTTGCCGCCCTTGCTAATGTCCGGCACGGCTTTTCCGTAGGTCTTGACGATTTCGAGATCTTTGTCGTCCACCCAGATGCGCCCCTGGAAATATCGCTGGTTCTTCTCGATCTTTTTTGGCTTCACCTCGAAAACGTAGGTATTGAGTTCGTCGACATGCTGGCGACCGACGTAGGAGATGTCGTATTTCGGCAGCTCATTGGTGGTGAGAACGAACGGCTGGACGTTTTGCAGGTCGGCGAGGTCTTGCTCGGAGAGCGAAACGCGCTGGAGCGTGGAGGGAGGGGCGTAGGTGACTTTGTCGTAGCGCTTGCCGGCGGTGGTGAAGATGATGTCGCTGGTCATGCGGTATTCGCCGTCTGGCTGGCCGCTCGAGTCGATGGTTTGTACGAGGAAACTCTGCGTGTAGGTGTAATTGTCGCGCTCGCGCTTGAATTCGGCTTCGCGTTCGGCGAAGCGCTGGATGATCTGGTCGACCGGGACCGAGGGTGGTTCGGTGGAGATGGCGCTGGAGGATTGTTTTGAGGCGGAGGCGCTTGGCGGCGGAGTTGATTGTAATTGCGCGGCTGTGGCGAGGGAGAAGAGCAAGGCCGCGAACAGTGCTAGCATTTTGGAGGTTTTGGGAATCCTGTGGCGCACGGTCTGCCAGTCCGTTATTCCAGTGCTTGGGCTACGCCACTAGTATAAGTGCGATTGCGCTGCAGGGAAGTTGGTTTTGGCGCAGTCAGACGCGCGCTACCGAACCCCTCGCTTTAGCGAGACTGGTCGCGCGTGTGCTTGAGCAGCCGGCGGAGGAGAGGCGCGGCAGGCCTCCACGGACAATGGGGACGGATTTGCGCCCGGCGTGGAGATTCAGCGTCAGCGGCGGAATGCAGAATTGTCTTTCTTCGCCACCTGTTTTGAATCCTGAAGGATTCCTGAGGCCGTGATTACTTGGATCTTTGTCTCACCTTTGTAGAGGTGGCCCTTCACGGTGGCGGATTGGCCCGCGAAGGGCGATAGCATCACGGGATTACTAACGGTCCAGTGGACGTCTTTCTCGTCGATGATTGTGGCGCCGTCGTCGCTGACTTTGCCGGAGATGGTGGTGATTTTGGAGGAAATCTTGGATTCGTCGGACTTGGGCGTGTCTTGGGCAAGCGCGGCCGCCGGAAACAGGAACGCGAAAGCGATGGGGAGTAGGAAAAGCGTTTTCGTGATTTTCATCGGTCACCTATTTGAGTGTGAGATGAAGCGCGTTACGGGAAGGAGTTTACGGCGGGGAATCGGGGAGTCAAATCGGAAGTGTGGATTGGAATGATTCAAAACATTTGGGGGTTGAAAGCGGAGCCAGCAACGAGCGAACCGCGAGCCAGCCGGCCAGCGTCCAGCCGGTTGCCTCTTGGTTGCGCGTTGCACGCGGGTTACACCGGCACGCTTCCCGCATCCTGGTCGGATGATCTCCCTGCGCCATTCAGGCTGGCGGAATGGCGAGATCTCGCGCGTGAAACGAGTTTCGCCTTCGGCTATTCCTCGTCGCTTCCGAGTTCCTCGGCAGGCGTGATGTTCGATTCCACTGTCAACTCAGGAAGGTCGGCGCTTTTGAGCTGGCGATTCAGAGCTGGGATGTCGGAGGAGCGAAGTGCTTCCCAGCGTTTTATTGTGGCGGCGAAATCGCGTTCGATTGTGGCGAGCGCTTGCGTTTGAGCCGGAGTGGGAGCAGCGTCCGCGCGATCGATTTCCGCGTAGAGCGGGGCGATGTTACCGGCGACTTGAGTGAGTGTTGGCTCTGGAGCGCCGGCGGGCATGGCTGGAGTGCCGGACTTTTGTGGCGCGGTTGCGGGCGCGCTCTCGAGGACTGCGGAAACCTTTTTGTCGAGGGACTCGATTGAATCCTTGGCGGCGCCGGTAGCGCTCGCCGAAGCTTTCTCAAGCTGTTCGTGTAACGAACGAGCCTGGGCGACGGCTTCTGAAATGCGAGTCATCATGTCGGCCAGGCTTGATTGCATCTGGAATAGGGCGCGAAGACCTTCAGGCGGCGTTTTCACGCGCGGATCGAGTCGTACCGTGAGGGGCGCCGAGAAACTCGCGCCGGCGACGGTGAGCTTCACGGAATACGTGCCGGGGACAGCTCGCGGGCCGAGCGGGTGCCGGGGGGTGTCTTGCGGGACGGCCGAAATCGGATACTCGTGGCGCAGCGCGACCGGCGCGGGATAGTGCAGGTCCCAAAGCCAGCGGTGCATTCCAGGCGCGGCTGACAAGATTTTCTGCGGGCGAATCCAGTAGAGCGGAATCAGCTGCTTTTCGAGCTCGTCCTGCGTTTGATCCGGCTTGTCGCTGCTTGAGAATTTGCGGACTAGCTTCCCTTGTGCGTCGAGAATCTCGATCGTCACCGGACCGGAAGGTGATTGCGCGAGAAAATAATCAATGATGGCGCCAGCGGGCGGATTTTGGCCGGCGGGCTCGTCTGGCGGCATGGGAGTATCCGTGTACGTCGAGCGGCGAACCCGAAACGCCGGGGCTGGTTTGAAGAGCGAGGCGCTCGCGCGGGTGAGCGAATCGCTGAGCTGGCGGAGCGGCGAGATGTCGTCGAGAATCCAGAACGAGCGGCCGTGCGTGGCGACGATCAAGTCGTCTTCGTGAATCCACAAATCCCGCATCGAGGTGTGCGGCAGATTCAGCTGGAGCGATTGCCAGTGATCGCCGTCGTCAAAGGAAACCCAGACGCTGGTTTCGGTGCCGGCGAAGAGCAGCCCTTTGCGAACGGGATCTTCGCGGACGGTGTCGACCGGCGCGTTATCGGGCAGGCCCGCGGTGATGAGTTTCCAAGTCTTGCCGGAGTCGTGCGTCCGGTAGATGTAGGGCTTGAGGTCGTCAAGCCGGAAGCGGCTGACGGAGGCATAGGCGGAAATGTCGTCGAAATGCGACGCGGAGATTTGCGTCACCTTGCTCCAGGCGGTGAGCGCGGGAGGCGTGATGTTGGTCCAATTTTTCCCGCCGTCGCGAGTGGTCCAGACGTAGCCATCATCGGTTCCAGCCCAGAGAATACTTTCGGTGCGAAAACTCGGGGCCAGCGCGTAGATGACGCCGCGCTGTTTATCGGCTTTGGAGTCTTTGGCGGCCATGTCGCCTACGCTCGGCGGAATTCCGGGATGCTCACGCGCGAGGTCGGGACTGATGGTTTGCCAGTTGTTGCCGCCATCAGCGGATTTGAAGAGGAAATTCGCGGTGGTGTAGAGGATGTGCGGATCGACCGGTGAAAACATGATCGGCTGCGAGCGATCGGTGCGGTATTTTGGATCGCGAATCGGGAACGGCGTGACGTTCTGAATCTGGCCGGTGCTCCAGTGATATTTCGAGACCTCGGTGCGGCCGGCGCCGTAGATGATGTCGGGATTCAGCGGATCAGGCGCGACATAGCCGTATTCAATCGCGCCGACGGGATGCCAATCGCGAAACGTGATTTCGCCGTCGTTGCCACGCGAGAGAGTGCAGACGGAGCCGCTTTCCTGCTGGCCGCCGCAAACCATATATGGAAAATTATTGCTGACGCTGACGTGATAGATCTGCGCGGTTGGCTGGTTGTACCACGAGCTCCAGGTGTCGCCGCCGTTGACGGTGACGATGGCGCCTTGATCGCTGACGATGAGAATAATTTTCGGATTGTGCGGATTGATCCAGATGTTCTGATAATCATCGCCGCCCGGTGCGCCGCGAATACTGGTCCAGGTTTTCGCGCCGTCGGTGGAGCGTACGGTGACAATGCTCGTGCTGTAAACCTCATCGGGATTTTTAGGGTCGACAGCGAGCATTGGTAGATCGCCGCCGCCGATGCGCATCGCCGGACGGCCGTCATCGGTTGCGCGCGTCCAGGTCTCGCCCGAATCATCTGAACGATAGACGCCGAGGCCTTTGCCGGAGCCGTACTCGCCGGCTTCAAGCGTGCCGGCTACCGCGTAGAGGCGAGCCGGTTGGCTTTGCGCGATGGCGAAATGAATTTGGACGAGCTCTTTCGGCAGGCCCGAAGCGAGAGGGCGCCATGTCTTGCCGCCGTCGGACGATTTGAACAGGCCGCCGTCGGGGCGCTGGTACTCGTTGGCGTCTTCCCAAGGCCCTTGCCGCACGGACCACATCGAAGCATAGGCGATGTCTGGATTCGACGGGTCGAATTCCACCTGATCGCCACCGGTGTTTTCATTCTTCGACAAGACTTTCGTCCAATTTTGGCCGCCGTCCGTCGAGAGGTAGATGCCGCGCTCTTCACTCGGGCCGTACGGGTGGCCGAGGGCAGCTGCGAGGAGGCGATTCGGATCTCGCGGATCAACGGCGAGGCCGGGAATCTGCTGGCCGTTGCGGAGGCCGAGATGCGTCCATGTTTTCCCGGCGTCGGTGGATTTGTAGATGCCGTCACCAACGGAGAGATCGGGGCGCGCGAGACCTTCGCCGCTGGCGACGTAAATAATATTAGGATCCGAGGGAGCGACTACGATGGCGCCGATGGATTGCGTTGGTTGTGAATCAAAGATGGGCGACCATGTGCGGCCATAGTCCGTTGATTTCCAAACGCCGCCGTTGACAGCGCCGATGTAGAAAACGTTGGGCTGGTTCGGAACTCCGGCCAGGGCTCGCGTGCGGCCGCCACGAAAGGGCCCGATCATGCGCCAGCGCATCTCCTGATAGGTGGTTTCCGGAAATTGCTGAGCTTCAGTAGTGGGAGCAACGGAAAGAATGAAGATTCCGCAGAGCAGCAGCAAGACGAGACGACGATATCGAATCACGAGAGCCTCCGAATGAATTACGCGGCCAAGCATAAGGCAGTTGGGTGCGCGCAGACATGGGAATTTTCAAATTGCCGCCTTCTCATAGCCGCTGCAACGCAGAACGGGCAGCCGGGGGTACTTCGGGAATGCGGCGTCGGTCGCTGAAAGGCCGCAGAAGATAAACTGCGAGCCTCGGTCGGATTCAATGAGGCGAGCGTGGAGGCAGTTTGCGCAGAGGCCGGCGCTGAAGATTCCGTCACCGGGGTTCTTTTCGTTTGGCACGAAGCCAGAATACCGGAATCGCTCGTCGGATGGCGGAAGGAGGGCGGCGACGCGCGGCCAAAATACAAATTGACGCGAAACGCCCGGCCGTTCGTACGCATGTTAGAATCGCGCGGATAATGGTGTACGACCGTTTTATTGACACAAACCTCGGGGGGATTCGCGAGCGGATTTCGCTGGCGGCCGAACGTGCCGGGCGCACGCCAGACGGCATCACGCTCGTCGCCGTCTCGAAGACATTTTCTGCAGAGACGATTCGGGCGGCTTACGATCTGGGGTTGCGGCACTTCGGCGAAAATCGCGTCCAGGAGTGGGAGTCAAAGCGGAAGCGACTCACACAACTCGATGCTACCTGGCACCTGATTGGCCACTTGCAGGGCAACAAGGCGCGGCGAGCGGCGAGCTTATTTCATCGCATTGATTCGGTGGACAGCTTGGCGCTCGCCCAGAAGCTCGACGCTGCCGCGGCGGAGGAAGGCAAGCGGCTGCGGTTGCTGATCGAAGTGCATCTGGGCGGAGAGGACACAAAAAGCGGCGTCGAGGAAGCGGAGTTGCCGGCGCTGGCTGAAGGCATCGCGGGGCTCGATCACGTGGAACTGCTGGGCTTGATGGCGATCCCGCCATACTCCGATGAACCGAAATACGTGCGTCCGTATTTCCGGAAACTACGTGAATTGCGCGACCATTTGAACGGACGAATTGAAAAGCCGCTGAGTGTGCTTTCGATGGGCATGAGCCACGATTTTGAAATTGCGATCGAAGAAGGCGCGACGGAAGTGAGGATCGGTACGGCGCTCTTCGGCGAGCGGCCGCGGAGGACGTGATCGAAATCTCCGAGCGCGACGATGCGATCACGTTCGCCGTACGGGTTACACCGCGGGCGAGCCGGGACGCGATTGAAGGCGAGCATCACGGGGCTCTGAAGGTGCGGCTGATGGCGCCGCCCGTCGACGATCGCGCGAACGAGGCGCTGCGGCGATTGCTGGCCGAGCGTTTGAACGTGCCGGTATCGGCTGTTAGAATCGTTGGCGGCGAGCGGAACCGCAACAAACGAGTGTCGGTTGCAGGAATCACGCGAGAGCAGGTAATTTCTCTTTCCGCTGCGACACAAGCCCAGCGCAAATGACAGGGACCCCCAACATGCCGG
Source organism: Candidatus Acidiferrales bacterium (assembly GCA_049797655.1). Lineage (GTDB taxonomy): Bacteria > Acidobacteriota > Terriglobia > Acidiferrales > UBA7541 > Palsa-295. The sequence goes on from JBARFX010000101.1 coordinate 58,009, forward strand.
ACATCAAAGCGATTCAGTCGGAATTGCGCGCGAGCAAGATTGACGGATGGCTCTTTTACGACCATCACCGCCGCGATCCGATCGCCAACACGATTCTGAAACTCGGCGGAAATGGCCTGGCGTCGCGGCGCTGGTTTTATTTCATTCCGTCGAAAGGCGAACCACGCAAACTGGTGCATCGCATCGAAGCGGGGATGCTCGATTCGCTCGACGGACGCAAGTCCGAATATTCCGGTTGGGAAGAGCTGCACAAAGCGCTGCCGAAACTGCTTGCGGGGAGCAAGACGATCGCCATGCAGTATTCACCGGAAAACAATATTCCGTACATCGGGCTGGTGGATGCGGGAACGGTGGAGCTGATTCGCAGGCTGAAGAAAAAGGTGGTGAGTTCGGCAAACCTGGTGCAGAAATTCGAGGCGACCTGGTCGAACGAGCAGCTCGAATCGCACCTCGATGCCGGGAAAATTGTGGATGGGGTGAGGCAGAACGCGTTTTCGCGCGCGGCGGCGTTTGTCCGGGAAGGGAAGCCGATTTCCGAATACGAGCTGCAGCAATGGATCGCGGACCAGTTTCGCGCGAACGGCCTGAAGCCGGAGGCGACGATCGTCGCGGTGCAGCCGAACAACGGCAACCCGCATTACGAGCCGAAAGCGGATGGCTCGCGGCCGATTCGCGCCGGGGATTTGCTACTGCTCGACATGTGGTCGAAATTCGAGCGGCCGGGCAGCGTCTTTTACGACATTACGTGGATGGGTTATCTGGGGAATCGCGTCCCCGACACGTACGCGAAAATTTTTCGAATCGTGCGGCAGGCGCGGGACAACGCCGTGGAGCTGGTAAAAGAAGCGATGGAGGAGGGCCGCGCGATTCACGGGTGGGAAGTGGACCGGGCGGCGCGCGAGACGATCCGCAAAGCCGGTTACGGAAAATATTTCGTGCATCGCACCGGCCACAGCATCGGCGAAAATATTCACGGCAACGGCGCAAACATGGACGGGCTCGAGACGCGCGACGACCGGGAAATCATTCCGCACACGTGCTTTTCGATAGAACCTGGGATCTATTTGCCGGACTTCGGCATACGCAGCGAAGTGAACGTGTATGTGGGCGAGCACGAAGCGCGCGTGACGGGCGCTATCCAGGAAGAGATTCTTCCGCTGCTCGCCTGAGGTATTGTGAACGATTCTCCGGTCAACGAGTCGCCTGCCGCGCCTGACGCAGTTCGCGATATTGAACGTCCACCAGCGGCCCCTGAAAGAAAGAGCTCCAGCGCATTCTCGATCGCGATTGCGGCATGGCTCGTTCCAGGCCTGGGCCATTATCTTTTGCGGCGCACGGGGCGCGCGATTGTATTTTTTATTGCCGTGGGCGGGCTCGCGGTAATTGGTTCCGAGATGCGCGGCAACGTGTTTCCGCCGCACTCGATTGACCCGTTCGGGACGCTGGGATTTTTGGCGGATGCGGCTTCAGGGATATTTTACTTGTTGGCGCGGGTGCTCGAGCGGGCAGGGCCCGATGTGTCGCGAGCGGCGGGGGATTATGGCACGCGATTCATTGCGGCTGCCGGCGTGGTGAATTTGATTGCTGCATTCGACGCGTACGAGATCGCGACGGGGCGGAGAAACTGAATGCTCGTCGCAATGTTGATGCTCAGCCATTTCGGGGCGATGGTATTGTTCGCGCTGCTTGTCTCGATGGCACTTGCGTGCCTGACGCGGCAAACCGCGATTGAGCGAATCAAATACGCTGCGTGGTTGGTCCTTCTGTTTATTTTGATCGGCGTCGGCGCGGCGTGGTTGATGTATCCCTTCTCGCGCTAGCGTTTACCTGCCCGTTTGACACCTTTTTCGCGCAGATGTTACAGTCGAAACGCAAGCCGAGGTAGCTCAGTGGTAGAGCAGCCGATTCGTAATCGGCAGGTCGTGGGTTCAACTCCCACCCTCGGCTCCAGATTTTTCCTAAAGCCTGCAAAGTCAACTAATTGGCTTTTCCGTTTTCTGCGGCCGGCGCGATTTTGTGAACGTTAGTGAACAAAATGTCGGCGACCTTGTCCACCGCACGCCGCTGCGCATCAGGGATCGCGTGCATGTAGACATTAAGCGTTGTTTCCAGATCCGAATGCCCGAGAAGCGCCTGAGCCGTACGCATCGACTCTCCTACTTCGGCAAGCTGCGTTGCATGCGTGTGCCGAAAGCTGTGCCAAGAGACTAGGGGAAGCCCCAGGCTCTGGCACGCCGGTCGTAAGACACGACGAAGGACGTTCTTGGGATTGAGGGGAGTTCGATTGCGAGTCGCAAACACGAGATCTTCCGCTCCTGACCCATGACAACGCGCACGTTGTGCGGTCAAAGCGTCAGAAACAGGCTTGCTTATCGGAATTTCTCGTTTGCTACTCTTTGTCTTGGGCGATCCAAACTTGCCTTCAGAGACCGTCTCTCGGACTTGAACGGTGCCGCGAATAAAATCCACGGCCTTCCATCGCAAGGCAAGAAGCTCGCCGATCCGCAGGCCAGTGAGAACCGCGACTAGCACCAAGGTACGGCAAGGCTCGGACAATGAGGCAAGCAATTGACCCACTTGATTCGGGTTCAGATACGGTCGCTCCGTCTTGGGTGTGCGATCGCCGATGCGAATCCCCCGTGCTGCATTCTGTTCGAGGAGATTCCAATCGACTGCGGCCTGTAAGACTTTCGAGATGGTCGTCCGCATGCCGTGCACGCTTGAACCGGAATAGCCGTTCCTTCTCCTGTCAGCCAAGAAGTGCTGCACATCGACCCGCGTGATGTCGCAAAGCCTTCTTTGGCCGAACGCTGGAATGATGTGGCGCCGGAGCTGTACGTCGTAGTAGTGAGACGATCCTGAACGGAGGGTGGACATGATTCCCGGCCGCCACACTTCGCTCACGAATTGCTCCAGCTTTATGGTTGATTGTGGACGTTGACGGCCTCCGTTGATCGGCCTGAGCTTCGCGCGAAGGAGATCCCTTGCCTCCTTCACACCTTTGATCTCGCCGATGGTCCCGAGCACTTCGAAGCATAGAACCCTCTTCAGAGTGCCGTCGGGCGCAATCACGTCTTCTCTCCAGCGAGCTGCCCATACCTTTCGTCGTTTGCCGCGTCTGAGAAAAACATGGCCTTCTTGGAAACGGGTGCGAATCGTGAACTCCTTTCCGATTCGCGCGCCTTTTTCCTCACCGGTTGCCATTGTACTCTTGGGAGCACGCATTTCAACGGACTCCCGTGTGCTGACGCTCAATCCATCGAACCACCTCGGATTCGCTGAAGCGCCAATACTTTCCTAGGCGGTATCCCGGTATTCGGTCCGCCGCTCTTCTGCGAATTCGTCCATAGACCCAAGAGACGGGCACTTGCAACAGGTTGGCCACTTCACTAACCGTCAAGAGATGGTCGTGGCGCCTCTCCTCTTCCTCCGTGGACGCGGTGTCAGCGGCATTGCTCTCCAATCTCTTCGATGGTTCTTGTTCGGATGATGTTGGTTCAACTGGTGGGTCGTCGTGCGCCGCCGTGAGGCGTATGGAAGTAGCCATGGCTGATTGCGTTGCCAAGCGCGAGTCATGCAGTCTTTGGGACGCTGTATTCTCACGCAAACCGAATTGTGTTGAACGGGACCTCATGGGCGTTAGAGAGCCTTCGTGAGTGCTCCTTCCTGATTCGATTGATGGCGGTGGTCGCGGCTCTGCGTGTTCAGCCAACTCTTGAACTCCTCGTCCTTCTTGAACAGAAGCTTGAGGGATTCGCTGACGACGTAGGCTTGGTTGCCACCGATGAACTCGGCGTATCGGTCCAGGTTGAGTTTGATGCTCTCTTCAACGCGGACTTGGATCATTGCGTTTTTAGGTTGCTTTGGCGGTGCTTTCAGAATCGGCAATGGTTCTCTCCTTTACTCTTACAGATTGGTCGACTCCGTGTCTGACAAACTCTTTGCTCCTCTGCCGCGCAGTGGACGAAACACTGTCACGCAGAAAGCGTGACGGGCGGGAGCGACCCCAGGAACTTTTTGGGCGGCTGAAAGCCGAAAAAGTGGGGTCGCTCCCGCCCGATTTGACGTTTTTTCCACGGTGA
>JBARFX010000102.1:0-1547 GCA_049797655.1 Candidatus Acidiferrales bacterium
CTCTAGAATCAGCCACGGTGCCGATCTGAGATAAAAAAAGAAAGCACGAAACACCACAGGAAAATCACTCCACCTGAGAACTCCCGCCAGTGGGCGAGTTTTTCAACAGCCACTCCTCTTCGCACCACCAATCTCGCGGCGGAACCGCTCGTCGCCTGCGGATCGTGTGAAACGTCGTCAGGCAGGAATTTCAGTGCGACATTCCGGCCGAGGCGCGTGTCTTTGGCTTTCTAGACGACGCCCATGCCTCCACCGCCCAATTTTTCCAGGACGCAGTAGTGGGATATCGTGCGGCCAATAATTGATGGGGTATCCGCCACAGGCGGTGGATTGTACGCTAGCGCCTCGATGCGGGCAATCGCGCAACCTGGGCGTGGGTTGAGAGCGACATACAGCCTATTCGAAGAAGTGGCTGGAGCTTGCATTTCCGTTCAAGGAGCCGGAATAACCGCCGAATTGTTGCCGGCGCGATACAGCAGAGCGGTACCGGAGAGGAAACGAGGCAACTCGCCGCGCCATCCCTTCGAGATCGAGAAAAACGGCAGTTCCGTTCGCTCCTATCTCTTATCCCGCGGGAGCGTTGACTTGCCTTATCGCGCGGCCTAACATGCCTCGCCGAGGCGGCATCTGCCAATGATTGGGACGACCATTTCCCACTATCGAATCGAGGAGAAAGTGGGTGGCGGCGGTATGGGGGTCGTCTACCGGGCCGTCGACACAAAGCTAGGCCGCGCGGTAGCGCTGAAATTTCTTCCCGATGAAATGGCGGATGATCGTGGCTCCCTCGATCGATTCCAGCGGGAAGCGCGCGCCGCATCGGCGCTGAACCATCCGAACATTTGCACGATTTATGAAATCGACGAATACCAGGGCCGGCATTTCATCGCCATGGAATTTCTCGAGGGCCACACGCTGAAGCAGCGAATCGCGCGCGGGCCGCTGACGCTTGACGATCTGCTGGACGCAGGCATGCAGGTGACGAGCGCGCTCGATGCAGCACACGCGCGCGGAATCATTCATCGCGACATCAAACCGGCGAATATTTTCTGTACGCGCAGCGGACAAGTAAAGGTGCTTGACTTCGGCCTGGCAAAAGTCCTGGCGCGACACACCGGCGCAAGCATGACGGCTTCGGGCTTGCCTACCGCGAACGCCGAAGCATTGCTGAGTAGCCCTGGCTCGGCAATGGGAACGGTGATGTACATGTCGCCTGAGCAGGCGATGGGTGAGGAGCTGGATGCGCGCACCGATCTGTTTTCATTTGGCGCGGTGCTCTACGAAATGGCGACGGGGGCACTACCCTTCTGGGGTTCCACATCCGCAGCAATTTTCGACGCGATCCTGCACAAACCGCCGGTGCCGCCAACGCGCTTGAATCCCGAACTGCCAGCCGAGCTCGAACGAATCATCCACAAGGCGCTCGAGAAGGACCGGGAGCTGCGTTACCAACACGCGTCGGATTTGCGCGCGGACTTGCATCGGCTGAAGCGCGACTCGGGTTCGGGCCGCGTGGACACGATGCCGGCGGCGAGCGTGCACGCCGAAGC
>JBARFX010000103.1:0-31189 GCA_049797655.1 Candidatus Acidiferrales bacterium
TATCCGTCGCGTCCCGGCGGTGGTGGCGAACGAGGCGGACGTCCCGGGCAACAGGGACCCGTCGGCGGACAGCGACCCGGCGCAACGGGCGGAGCCGGAATTCCGAAAGCGGAACCAGGCAAGCCGCTCTATGCGCGCAAGCCGCCTGCATCGCGCGGCCGGCCGCTTATTGAAAAGCGTTACGCGGAAGGGGAGCGCAAGCTCCATCCGGTGCGTACACGCGCGGGTGTGGGAGCGGGACGCGCCACGCAGGCGGAGCCGGTTGCTCCGGTACAGCGCGAGCCGCGCCAGGTGACCGTGACGGAAGGAATCACCGTACGCGAACTCGCGGAGAAGCTGGACATTCGCGCGAAAGAATTGCTGAAGACGCTGCTCGACCGCGGCATCTTCGCAAGCATCAATCAGGCTCTTGATGCGCCGACGGCGACGAGTCTGGCCGAAGCGTTCAACGGAATCGTGCAGGTGGTTAGTTTCGAAGAGCAGATTGTGCAGGAAGAGAAGGTAAAGGAAGAGCGCTCGGCGAATCAGCATCCGCGCGCTCCGGTGGTTACCGTGATGGGGCACGTGGATCACGGAAAGACCAGTCTTCTCGACGCGATTCGGGAAACGGAAGTGGCGGCGGGCGAAGCCGGCGGAATTACGCAGCACATCGGAGCGTATGAAGCGCGCATTGACGGGCGGCGGATTGTGTTCATTGACACGCCGGGCCACGAGGCGTTCACGCGGATGAGGTCGCGCGGCGCGAAGGTGACGGACATCGTCGTGCTCGTGGTGAGCGCGGATGACGGCGTGATGCCGCAGACGGAAGAGGCAATCGCCCACGCGCAAGCGGCCGGCGTGAAGATCATTGTCGCAATCAACAAGATCGATAAACCGGGCGCCGAGCCCGAGCGTGTGAAACGCCAGTTGGCCGACCGGAAGTTGATACCCGAAGAGTGGGGAGGCGACACGGTGATGGTGGAAGTGTCCGCGAAGACGAAGAAAAACGTCCCGCGGCTGCTCGAAATGATTTTGCTTGTGGGCGATTTGCTCGAACTGAAGGCGGATCCGGACGCGCCTGCGAGCGGAACGGTGCTCGAATCGCGCGTTGATAAAGGACGCGGGCCGGTGGCCACCGTACTCGTTCAGAACGGCACGCTGCGGATCGGAGATTTCTTCGTCGTCGGCGCGGTGTATGGAAAAGTTCGCGCGATGTTCGACGATCTGGGGCATCCGATCAAGCAGGCTGCTCCTTCGACGCCTGTCGAAGTTCTCGGACTGCAAGGCGTGCCGGAAGCGGGCGATCAATTCCAGGTGACGGACGAAGCGAAGGCGCGCCACATCGTCGAATACCGCCAGGGTAAACAGCGCGAGGCATCGCTCGCAAAAACGGCTTCGGGCCGTTTGACGCTCGACCAACTGCATGAACAATTAAAGGCCGGCGAGGTGAAAGACTTGCCGGTTGTGGTGAAGGCGGACGTGCAGGGGTCAGTCGAAGTGCTGAATGAGATGTTGCCGAAGCTCTCGAACGACCAAGTGAAACTGAAGGTCATCCAGGCGAGCGTAGGGGCGGTGAGCGAAACGGACGTGCTGCTGGCGTCGGCCTCGAACGCGATCATCGTGGGCTTCAACGTTCGACCGGAAAGAAAAGCGGCAGAGCTTGCGCAGCGCGAAGGCGTCGACATCCGGTTGCACACGATTATTTATGAGCTGCTGGACGAGCTGAAGAAAGCGGTATCCGGTTTGCTGGCGCCTGTGATCAAGGAAACGTACCTGGGCCGCGCGGAAGTGCGCAATACGTTCCGCGTAAAGGGCGTGGGAATGATCGCCGGCTGCTCGGTGCAGGACGGCATCTTGAAGCGCGACGCGGAGGTTCGAGTGCTGCGGGACAATGTGGTGATCTACACCGGCAGAGTGAGTTCGCTGCGGCGCTTCAAAGAAGATGCGAACGAAGTGCGCGCCGGATTTGAGTGCGGTGTGGGCGTTTCGAATTTCAGCGACGTGAAAGTGGGAGACATTCTCGAGTGCTTCAAGATCGAGAAAACGATCGCTCCGGAACTGATCAACGTCGCGGATCGAGCGCGGGCGCAAGAGAGCGCGGAAGCCAGGCGGAATTAGTTACTTTTGAATCATCCGTTGCTGTTCTCTCGCATGGGCACGGTAATGCCGATCGGCCTTCTCACCCTGGAAATTCATATCCCCGATGCGCAGTCCCTCAAGGACAAGAGGCAAGTGCTGCGTAGCCTGAAAGACCGGTTGCGCGCGCACTTCAACGTGGCGGTGGCGGAGCTCGAGCATCAGGAGCTGTGGCAGCGGTCGCGCGTGGGCGTGGTGAGTATTTCGGGTGACGGCAAGTTTCTGGAAGAATCCCTCGAAGCAATTGCGTCGGAATCGGAACGCATTCTGGGACGCGATCTGGTGTCGAGGGACATCGAATATTTTGAGGATGGCGAATGACGACCGGGGGAAATCGCGCCGGAGGGCACCGCATCGAGCGGATTGCCGAAGAAATCCGGATCGAAGTAAGCCTGATGCTCGCGGGTGAGTTAAAGGATCCGCGGCTGGCGGGGCCAGTGACGATCACGGAAGTCCGCGTGACGCCCGACCTACGGACGGCGCGCGTCTACGTGAGCCTGGCGGACGAGGATGAAGCCGAGCGCGCCACGACACTGGCGGGACTACAGGCTGCGAAAGGCTACGTGCGCCACGAATTGATTGAACGGCTGCAGCTGCGGCGCGCTCCGGAAATTTTGTTCATCCTCGATCAGTCCGAAGAGATTGGCGAGCGAATCGACCAACTCCTGCGAAACGTGAAAAGCCCGGGGAAATAGCGGAAGCTTTTATGCCCCGGACACCACAGCCTCCTGCCATCGACGGCATCCTCGTCGTCGACAAGCCTCGCGGAAAAACTTCGCACGATATCGTGGAATCGGTGCGGCGCCTCGTGGGGTTCCGGCAGATTGGACATCTTGGAACACTCGATCCTCTGGCGACGGGTGTGCTCGTTCTCGCGCTGGGGCGCGCCACTCGGCTGGCGCGTTTCTATTCCGGGCGGCGCAAGCGATACAGCTGCGCAGTGCGGTTTGGCTTTGCCACTGATACCTACGATGCGGACGGCGAGCCGCTGGGGCCCGATTCGGCACCGGCGCTCGACGCGGAGAAGATCGCGGCGTTGGCGGCCCAATTTGTCGGGAAAATTCAGCAAACGCCACCTGCGTTTTCCGCGAAGAAAATTCATGGACGGCCGGTGCACGAGCTTGCGCGCAAAAATAAGCCCGTAAGTCTTGAGCCGGTGGAGGTGGAAGTATTCGAATTTCGGCTGACGGGTGTCGAGGGATCGGTGGCGCGGTTCGTGGTGGAGTGCGGAGCCGGGACGTACGTGCGTTCGCTGGCTTTCGACCTCGGAAAGCTCGAAGGCTCGGGTGCGCATCTTGCGGAAATTTCGCGGACGGCAGTTGGCGAGTTTACGCTCGACCAGGCGGTGACGCTGGCGGAGCTGGAACAGGATGCGAAGGCTGGGCGTATTGGGCAGCGAGTGATCGGGCTCGAAAGTATGCTGCCCGATTTGCCGCGGGCTACGGTGCTGCCAATCGTCGAGAAGCGCGTGAGGCACGGCGCGAAATTCAATTTGTCGATCGCGCAAATTCAACCGGGCCAATCCACGGTCGCGCAGGCCCAGCTTGATTCGGGAGAATGGAAGCCGGCGCGGCTGCGAGTTTTCAATCAGCAGGGCCAACTGATCGCGATTGCCGAGCCAGTGGTGCCGCGGACGTATCAGCCGCTAGTTGTGCTGGAAGTTGCACCGTAAGCGTCGGTCGAATGCTCTCGATTCCAGACTGGAACCGGCGTTACGGCTGCTGCGGCGGTTGTGGCGGCGCGTCGTTTTCCGGGTTCGGCTCTGGTTCCGGCGGAGGTTGTGGCAGAGGCCGAACGGGCACTTGAGGTTGGGGCCCTTGATTGACGGGGACGCGTTCGTTGCCTCGATCAATCCCGCGCCCGCCGAACGCTCCTCCTTGCCCTTCCGGTGCACCGCGGCCAGCGTAGATGACGTGATCTTTGCGAGGCGCGAGTTCGACCATTCGCGGCGTGATCAGGACGAGCAGATCGCTGTCTTGATCGGTCTTGCCCTGCAAACTATCGAGCAAGCCGATTCCCGGGATCGAGGAAATGCCTGGCGAACCGTTCAACGAGGTAGACACCTGCGGCTGCCGAATTCCCATCACCATCGTAGTTTCATTCTCGCGAAGCCGAATCGTTTGCTCCATGGATTCGTTTGAAATGACGGGGATGCCATTGAAGGATTGCGCTGAGAGGCTGCTGATCTCGAGATTCAAGTGCAGCGTCACTTCATCGTTCGGGTGAATTCGGGCTGTGGCTTTCACTTTTGTGCCGATGTCCAGGTACTCGACTCCCGGAAACGCGCTAGCCGCCAGAGGATTGGTCGCGCCGCTGAAGGTTGAATTGTTCAGGATTACCGTCGCGGTGTTCGATCCCTTATCGGCGGTTACCGCGTCCGGCGCTCCATTGGCATCGAAATCGGCGGCTGCGACGCCGACAGGATTGGTGCCGACCGGGAGTTCGAAATTTGGTCCGAACAATCCGCTGCCGAGGTTGAGCAGAACGGAAACGGCGTTGTCCGTTTGGTCCGCCGCGAGGATGTCGAGCCGGCCGTCAACGTTGAAATCGGCGACGGCGAGAGATGTGGGGCCATTTCCTGCCGGGAATATGGTCTGGGCTTGGAAAGTTCCGTCGCCTACACCGGTGAGAATGGACACCGTATTGTCGGTGTTGTTGGCGACCGCGAGATCGAGAAACCCGTCGCCGCTGAAATCGCCGGTCGAGACCCACACGGGAGCGGTTCCCACCGCGTAATCCGTACGAGTCTTGAACGTGCCGTCGCCGTTGCCAAGAAAAACCGAGACCGTATTGTCGTTTTGATTTGTGACAACGAGGTCGATGTGGCCGTCGCCATTCAGATCGGCGGCTGCGATGGACGAGGGTGCGTGTCCGGTGTTTATAAACGTGGGCGCCTTGAACGTGCCGTCGCCATTGCCGAGGAATATGCCCAGCGTATCGTTGGAGTTATTTGCGACCACCAGGTCGGCGAATCCGCTGCTGGTCAATGTGGCGGCTACGGCGGCAACCGGTCCGGTTCCTGTTCCGGTTGAGATGTCCGTCTTGGGTTGAAATGTTCCATCGCCGTTACCCAGCAGGATTGAGATTGTGTTGGCGGTGTGGTTGACGACAGCGATATCGAGATGCAAATCGTTGCTCACCGTGGGATTGAAATTGGCGCTGGTGATCCAGACCGGTCCGGTTCCCGTGGGAATGGCAGTTGTGGGCGCCGCAAAAGTTCCATCGCCATTGCTAAGAAAAAGGGAAAGCGTATTGTCCGTATTGTTTGCGACGATGATGTCTTCCAAGCTCGTGCCGCGCACGTCCGCAGTGGTGACGAACACGGGGGCTGCGCCGGTGGTCAACGCGGTGGTGGGTAAATTTCCCGAGACCAGTCCCGCGACACCCTCCGCTGTGCCTGCGAGGCTGGGAGAAAATTGAGCGAGTGCGACGGGGAAGCGTTCGCCGACAAAGAAAGTGGCAGGCTTACCGTCTTCGGCGCGCAACAGAATCCGCCTGCCCGTTCGAACGAGCGAAAGCATCTCGGAAAAATTCGCGGTAGCGCCGGGCATCGTTGCGAGAAACGTGGTGGATCCGCCGCCGAAAGCGACGAGTGGCGGAATCAACGACGCGACGCTGACCTGGCCCGACCCGAGGAGCGACGCGATTTGCGTCGCGGTTAATCCAGCGAGGGACGACGGCGTGCCGAATACTTGCGTGATGACGTCGATAAGCCCCTGCTGCGATTGCAGCGCTTCTTGCACCTGCTGGCGGCTGAGTGTAAATACCTTTGTCGTTTGCGGCGGCGTGATGCCCAGCTGGCGGGCGTAGTTGCGATCGACTTCGAGCACTTCGATTTCGAGGATCAGCTCACCTGCCGGATTCTCGAGATCCTCGATCAATCCCGTGGCGACGGCAAGCGCTTGCGGAGAAGCGCGCATGGTAATCGTGCCGCTGCGCGTGTCAAGATCGGCTCGCGTGATGCCCGCGATTTCACGGACGAGGCGGAAGATTTCCGTCATCTGCTCGGTGGTTTCTGAAGCGGGGAGCATGACGGTGCGCACAACCGAGAGCGCGTAATCCTTCCGCTTCTGCGTGGTGTCCTCGGCGACCAGAAAGAGGTGCTTCGTCAGGGGGCGCCAGAACGTGCCGGTCTGCTCGCCGATCAGCCGCAGTGCCGTGGGGAAATCGAGATCATTGATCTGAAACCGAACCACTCGCGAGCGCAGATCGACATCGAACGCAACCTCGACGCCGAACTGGCGCGCGATCTCGTTGTAGGCGCTCTGCGTGTCGCCTCGGATATTGAAGTTCCGTTTTCCCGGAGCGTATTCGAGGTGGACGGGCCCAGCCAACTCCTGTCCGCTTGCTGCAGGTTTCAGCTGGCCCAGGAACAAGGCACTCAGTTCGGCGTAGCGTGCCTGAAGCACGCGGTTTGACGGATCGAGAGACCGCGCTGAGATGAGAAGCCGGAGCGCTTCGGAAAGCCGGCCGGACACCGCTTCCCGTTCGGCAAGGTCCATCTTTTCCTGAACAATATGGGCCTTAGCGATCTCGACGCGTTGGAAGTATTCCCGCTCGTTGGGAGCCCAGCTCAGGGCGTCGGAATAGGAATCGTAGGCAGCCTGCCAGTTTCCGTCGTGCTCGGCGCGCAGACCTTGTTTATAAGCAGCCTGCGCTTTCTTCGGTTCGGGCTTGATCGCTGGCCTTGCGGGTTTAGCCGGGGCGGATGAATTCTGGCCACCCTGAGACGACGTGGCTTGCCGGTTCGAAGAAGATTGTGGAAGCGCAGACAGCGCCAGCGAAAGCACCAGTACCGCAACAGCCGGGATTCGCGATACGCTTCGCCAGTTGAGCATAAGACCTTCCATTCTACAGGAATGCGGTAAAGTCGCAGGGCGCGGATGACCGAAAGGCCTTGATTTTAAGGATACGGCGGCGCTAGACTTGTCATCGTAGTTGTAACTAGGTTTCAACTGGGAACTCCCATGCTTTCCGCTCTTCTAGTGGCCCTTCGTGAAGGCGTCGAAGCCGCGCTCGTCGTCGGCATCGTACTGGTGTATCTCAATCGCACCGGTCGCCGCTCGCTCACTTCGTATGTCTGGGGCGGCGTCGCCCTCGCTGCCGGGGCAAGCATCGTCGCGGCGATCCTGCTCGAGCGCTGGAAGGTGAGCGAAGACGGCTTCGAGGGGTTGCTCATGTTGGCAGCCGCGGCGCTCGTAATTACGATGATTGTCTGGATGAACCGCGTGGCGCGAACGCTGCGGAAGCACATCGAGTCACGCCTGGAAACGTATGCACAGCAATCGACGCGCACGGCCGGGCTGGGCGTCGGGTTTTTCGTTTTTCTGATGGTGGTGCGCGAAGGCGCGGAACTCGTGCTAATCCTGAGGGCGGTCGAACTTTCCACCGCGGGCGTGGAAGTGTGGATCGGGACGCTACTCGGAATCGCGATCGCAGTTGCGGTGGGGCTGTTCTTCTTCCAGGGCACGCTGAAGATTCCGCTGCACCGGTTTTTCGCGGCGACGAGTGCGATCCTGATGGTTGTAGCGTTCCAACTCGCCCTGACGGGCTTGCACGAGTTGAGCGAGGCGATGTGGCTGCCGTCGAGCAAAACAGAGATGGCCACAATCGGCCCGATTGTACGCAATGAAGTTTTCTTCTTCATCGTAATCCTGGGAGCCGCTGCGCTGGTGGTGCTGCGCGAGTGGTTCGGCTCGAAAGCGCCTGCCGCGGAGCAAGCCTCAAATCCGGCCGAACGCAGAAAACTCCAATGGGAATTTCGCCGGCGGCGCGCGTGGAGTTTTGCGGCAGCGAGTCTGTGCATAGTGGTTGTCCTGGCGCTGACGGCGGAATATGTCTACGCGCGCGCAGTGAACGCGCCGGTACAGGCGACGGCGCTTGCGACACAAAATGGTCAGGTTCGCATCCCGCTTTCGCAGCTGATGGATTCAAGCCTTCACTACTACACTGCCGAGGTAAACCAGGCGGATGTCCGTTTCCTCGTGATTCACAAGTCCGGCGGCGACTATGCGACGGCCCTCGACGCTTGCCAGATCTGTGGTCCGGTCGGCTATCGCCAGGAAGGACAGAACGTAATCTGCCGGAACTGCGGCGCCGCGATTTACATTCCGTCGATCGGACAATCGGGAGGCTGCAATCCGATTGCGGTGAAGTCGCAAGTGGAAAACGGAGAAGTGGTAGTCGATCTTGCAGCGCTGCTGGACGCCTCCTCGACGATTCACGCCAAATAGAATGTTTGCCCGCCTCGTAGGTGAATCCTTCATACGCAACCCGCGCCGCAAAATTCTGACGGCGGCGGCGCTGGTCGTCGGGATGGCTGTGGCGACGGCGACGTTGACCATCGCGCTCGATGCAGGCGATCGCCTCGCGCGTGAATTCCGCGCTCTGGGCGCGAATCTTTTGGTAACGCCGCAGTCGGACACGCTGCCGGTGGAAATTGGCGGCGTGGATTATCGTCCCGTGGACGAAGGCGCGTATTTGCAGGAAGCCGATCTCGGCAAGCTGAAAATGATTTTCTGGCGGCACAATATTCTCGGATTCACTCCGTTTCTCGATGTCCCTGCGCTGATCCTCACCCCCGAAGAGTATCCGGCGGTTCGCACTACCGTAGTCGGCACATGGTACGACCACGACGTGGCGGTTCCCGACGGAACCAAATTCCGCACGGGCGCGAAAATCACGCATCCCGCATGGAAAATCGAAGGCCGCTGGTTCAATGACGGCGCTGAGGAATGCGTCGTCGGCGCGGGCCTTGCGAAGACCTATCCCGAAGGGATTGTTCCCGGCAAAACTATCTACGTGCTCGGACGCGCGAAGGGAACGGAAACTGCCGCGGAGGCAATACCGCTCACCGTGACCGGAATTGTCTCGACGGGCGATGCCGGGGACCAATCCGTGCTCGTGCCGCTCGCGCTCGCGCAACGACTTTCGGGCCATCCCGGACAATTCCGCCAGCTTTTCGTTAGCGCCCTGACGAAACCCGCCGACGCGCTTTCGGTTCGCGATCCGCTATCTTTGACTCCCACCGAATACGACCGCTGGTTCTGCTCGCCGTACATTTCCTCCATCAGCTTCCAGATCGGCCAGGCGATTCCGGACGTCGATGTGCGTGCCATCCGCCGCGTGGCAGACACGGAAGGTAGGATTCTGTCGCGCATCAGTACGTTGCTCTGGATCGTCACATTGGCGGCTTTGGCTGCCGCGGCGTTAGCGGTAGCGGCAACGTCTGCCACGACGGTACTCGAACGGCGCGCCGAAGTGGGCGTGATGAAAGCGCTGGGGGCGCGGAACGCAATTGTCAGCGGGATTTTTCTCGCCGAACAACTGATGCTGGCGGTCGTTGGCGGCGCGGCGGGATACGTTCTGGGCATCGTGCTCGCGCGCGCGCTGGGTCAAAGTGTGTTTGGGACGCCCGGGACGGCACGCATGATTCTGCTTCCGGTGGTGCTCGGAATTGCGGCGATGGTTTCGATTCTTGGGAGCCTGATTCCTTTGCGGCGCGCGGCGCATTTTGAGCCCGCTGCGATTTTGCGGGGAGAGTGATGTTCTGGCGCTTGCTATTTCAAATGCTCCGCGGCAGCCGCGGGCGTCTAGCGGTCGCGCTGGTTGCGTTGGTCAGCGGTGCCGCGGTAATTTCCGCGCTGATAAACCTTGATCTGGATATCGGCTCGAAGCTCACGCAGGAATTCCGCACGCTCGGTGCGAACATCGTGGTTTCTCCGCCCGGCAGCGCGCATTCCTCCAACGATGGCGCTGGGACGCCGGTGCTGATGGACGAAGCGGCTACGATCGCGGCCGTCGAAAAAGTGCGCACGCCGATAGTCGTCGCAGCAGCGCCTTTCCTATATATTGTCGGCAGAGTGGGGAATACGCCGGTGGTCGTCGTGGGAACTAAACTCGACGAACTTAGTAAACTCGAGCCCTCCTGGAAATTGAAAGGGCAGTGGGTCGACTATCGGGATAATTTTTGGGCGTCCTGCGTCGTGGGGCGCAACGTCGCCAAGCAGCTGCATCTTTCAATTGGCAGCCGGCTCGATTTGAAATATCAGAATCGGATGCCGGCTCTTGATGTGACGGGGATTCTCGATACCGGCGGTACGGAAGACAATCAGATGTTCATTGACATCTCATCCGCGCAGCAACTCTCGGGGTTGCAGGGCCGGGCTGCGCTGGCGCAGCTGAGCGTGATCGGCACTCCGAAAGCCATCGCGAATTTTTCGGGAAAGCTTGCGGCCGCGCTGCCGGGATATGACGTTCGTCCGATCCGGCAAGTGAGTGAGGCGGAGGGCTCGCTTCTGGCACGCATCCGCCTGCTGATATTCTCGATGGTACTGTTGATTCTCGTGCTGACGGCGCTGTGCGTTCTGGCGACGATGGCGGCGCTGGCGATCGAGCGTCGCGAGGACGTCGGCTTGATGAAGGCGCTGGGCGGCTCGATTTCGCGCGTCGTGGGATTGTTTCTCGCCGAAGTGGGCGTGCTGGGCGCCGCCGGGGGGATAATTGGCTGCATCGCAGGAGTTGTGCTGTCCCAATGGATGGGACACCGGGTTTTTGGCGCGACGATTTCCGTGCGCTGGGAAATTTTCCCGCTGACGATCGGATTGATGATCGTCGTGGCGCTCGCGGGCGCTTCGCCTTTGCGCCTGCTCGGAAACGTGAAGCCGGCAGCGATCTTTCGAGGGGAATAGTGGCGACGCTCGTTCAAGTCGAAGGACTCCGAAAGGAATACGGACACGTGCGTGCTCTCGATGGCGTCTCGTTTACCGTTGAAGAAGGCGAATGGATCGCGTTCATGGGGCCGTCCGGTTCAGGAAAAACTACGTTGATCAATATTCTCGGCGGGCTCGACACGCCGACGGCGGGGCAGGCGGTCGTGGACGGCACAGACGTCGCGCGCCTCGACGAAGCAGGCCTCACGCGGTTCCGCGCCGAAAAAATTGGATTCGTATTTCAGCAATTTCATCTCGTGCCGTATCTAACGGCGCTCGAAAACGTAATGTTGGCGCAATATTTTCACAGCGCTACGGACGAGAACGAAGCGCGCCTCGCACTCGAGCGCGTGGGGCTGGGCGACCGCTTGAAACACCTGCCGTCCCGGCTTTCCGGCGGCGAGCAACAGCGCGTCGCTGTGGCCCGCGCGCTAATCAATCATCCGAAACTGGTTCTGGCGGACGAGCCGACCGGAAATCTGGATGAAGCCAATGCGGAGACCGTGGTTCGTCTGCTGCGTGAACTGCATGACGAGGGGCACACGATTTTGATGGTCACGCACGACCCGGAACTTGGGCGGCTGGCCGACCGCCGAATCGATCTGGCTCACGGTCGCGTGGTTCAGATTTCGGCGTTGTCAGCGTAGGATGAGCTCCACCACAATCTCTTATCGAAGACTCGCGCTGATCACAAGGATTGCAAACGCCACTACGAGTCCACAGGTTCTTGACCAGTGATATAAGTCCCAGCGATGTTCCTGCTGTTTCCAATTGCTTGGGAGAGAATCGGGCGTCCATTTCGCGATCCGGTTGTTGATCGGTACCGGTCCCACGAGCGAGAACAACACCGCAACCACCTGAATCGCCGAGGCGATCGCAGCGAGGCGCCACGCCGGCCTGCTCAAATGCGCGAAAGGAAGCAGCAGCAGAAGGTTCAATAGCGTTGAACTTGTCATCCAGAACGGCATCACATGGCCTAGCAGTCCAGCAAACGAAGAGCGCAGCCGTACGTGTATTTCCAGGGGCTGTCGATTGAACTCGGAATGGGCCAAAGCCGCGACGTTTAGCTCGCTTCCACACATCAGACCAAGCACCAGCACGGACAGGAGAATAAGCGTCATAGAGTTAAGTCCTCCCAATTGTTAGATGTCGCTCAACGGCAAGACGAAGCAGATTCAACTACCAGGAATCCCTGCTCGACGATCGCGCCTCCAGACCTCTGCTAGAATGTAGAGGATGCCGATACCCCAGGACGTCCGAAAGAAGCCGATTGATGTAAAGGTGCACGTCTCCACCGGCGAAGGTGTTGAGATCACATGGTCGGACGGGCATACGAGCCGGTACCCATTTCCATACCTGCGGGATCTGTGCCCGTGCGCACTCTGCAACGACGAACGTGAGAAGAAAACGCGTCTGGCGACTTCGCCTGCCGCCGCGATTGAACTGCCGATGTTCAAGCCGCGTGTGACGGCGAAAGCCGCGGCGGCGATGGGGAATTATGCGGTGCAGATTACGTTCTCGGATGGCCACGCAACAGGTATCTACAGCTTCGAACATCTCCGGGAGATTTGCCCGTGCGAAGCTTGCGGTCGTGATTTTCGGGATGCGAAAGCTTCCTCGCCGGAGGAGAACGGAGCAGCAGCGCCGGGGAAATCCTGAGGGAAAATGCCTCGTTAAGCGGCCGGTAACCTCTAGTCGCTGAATCCGCTGGGGCGCTTTCTTTTTGTGCCTATTTCAACGTATAGTTCATCCCCACGTCGTCCGATAGCCTATGGCATCAAACACCACGGGTAACACTTTTACCCCGGGAAGACCCCGCCCCGTCGCCAAAGTCCTCGTGGCCACTACGGCCATGCTGGCGTTCATTTCTTTCTGGCGCGCGGCGGCAATCGTCCTCAACGATCTCGCCTCGTCGGCATACTACGCCGGCGGCGAGGCCGAACAGTTCATCGGCAAGACCGCCCCTTGGTTCATCCTCGGGATCATGCTGTTCTCTTATGCGGTGCGGGCGGTGTACGTTGAAAGCTGCAGCATGTTCGTCCGCGGCGGCGTCTATCGCGTCGTGAAGGAGGCGCTGGGCGGGACGCTCGCAAAGTTCTCAGTTTCGGCCCTGATGTTCGACTACGTCCTCACCGGCCCCATCAGCGGCGTCTCCGCCGGCCAGTATCTCGTCGGAGTCCTCAACGAACTCCTCGCCTACGCCCATGTTCCGCTTCATCTCAACGTCAACGCGACGGCGGCGGCGATTGCAATCACGATTACGCTGTACTTCTGGTGGGAGAACATCAAGGGCGTTCCCGAATCGAGCGGAAAAGCGCTGCGTATTATGCAGCTCACCACGGTGATGGTGGTGATGTTGATCGCCTGGTGCGGCTACACGCTCTACGCAAGAACTGGCTGGCACTTGCCGCCCTGGCCTGCTCCCGCAAACATGAAGCTCGACAAGAGCTCATTGGGCTGGCTTGATCGCTATCAGTGGGCGCACATGATCACGCTGATCGCGATCTTTGTCGGCCTGGGGCATTCCGTGCTGGCGATGAGCGGTGAAGAATCACTTGCGCAGGTTTACCGCGAAATCGAACATCCCAAGCTGCCGAATCTGAAGAAGGCCGGGCTGATTATTTTCGTGTACAGCCTGCTGTTCACTTCGCTGGTTTCGTTCTTCGCGGTGATGATCATTCCAGACAATGTCCGTCCGGCGTTCACCGAGAATTTGATCGGCGGACTTTCGATGCACCTTGTGGGAAGTTTTCCGGTGCGGCTGGCATTCCACGTCTTTGTGGTTGTCGTCGGCACTCTGATTTTGGCCGGAGCCGTGAATACGGCGATCGTCGGATCGAATGGCGTCCTGAACCGCGTCTCGGAAGATGGAGTTCTCACCGATTGGTTCCGGCATCCGCACCCGCGCTTCGGAACGACCCACCGGATCGTCAATCTTGTGGTGGTGTTTCAAATCATCACAATTGTAGCGAGCCGCGGCGACGTGACCTTTCTCGGTAACTTGTACGCATTCGGAGTGATTTGGAGCTTTTCGATGAAGGGCATTGCGGTGCTCGTGCTGCGTTACACGCACCCGCAGGACCGCGAGTACCGCGTGCCTTTGAATCCCGTGATTTTCGGAGTTGAGGTTCCAATCGGGCTGGGAATCATAACCCTGGTGTTGCTCGCGATTGCAGTGATTAACCTCTTCACGAAGCCGGACGCGACGATCGCGGGGCTGACGTTTTCGGCGCTGCTTTTTACCGTGTTCGAAGTCTCTGAGCACCAGGTGAAAAAGCGCCAGGCCGGAGCGTCCCACGTCGAGCTCGACCAATTTAATCTGGCGCCGGAAGCTGAGCTCACGCCCACGAGCGTCGGAGTGCAACCGGGAAATATTCTGGTGCCGGTCAGCACCTACTACGCGTTGTACCACCTCGAAGCGGTACTGCGCCGCGTAAGAAGCCACGATGCGGAAGTTGTTGTATTGCACGTGCGCATGCTGCGCCGCGCTGCGTCGGGTGAATACGACCTGGCGCCCGATCAGCTTTTTAGCACGATCGAACAGCTGCTCTTTACCAAAGTTTTGGCCGTCGCGGAAAAGGAAGGCAAGCCAGTCCGCCTCGCCGTTGCCGCTGCTAACGATTTGTGGGAAGGCATTCTGCGCACGGCGGCGAATTTGCAGTCGAGCAGCGTGGTTTCGGGCAGTTCGTCAAAAATGCCGGTCACCGAGCAAGCGCGCGATATCGGTCTGGCTTGGGAACGAATGCTGGAGCCGCGGCCTCGCGTCACGCTTGAGATATTTACGCCTTCCGGGCAGGAACAGATTTTTTATCTCGGGCCGCACGCGCCGCGTCTTACGCCGAAAGAAATCGATCTGTTGCACAAGCTCTGGTTGCAATTGAGCGAGAAAGTGCCGGGCGAGGAAGTTCACCACCACGATATCGTCCACTTCGCGCTCGATGAGGTGGAGCGAGAAATCAACGAGGGGCAGGCAGACGCCGTAATCGAGCGGCTCCGTCAACATCTCCATCAAATTGAAACCCGCCGCCTGAGCGCTCAATCGCCGCCGTCAAAACCACCAGCCTAATCGCCCGCTATGCGGGCAGTTCCGACGTGCAGTTGGGGCAGCGCTTCGCAGCGAGTGGAATTGCGGTCGCGCAATAAGAACAATCCTTTGTCGTAGGTGCGGCGGCCGGTGCAGGCTTGTTCCAGCGATTCACCATGCGGATCAGTAGGAAAATCGCAAACGCCACGATCACGAAATCGATGATATTGTTCAGGAAGAGCCCATAGTTGATCGTTGGCGCCCCGGCCGCTTTCGCTGCTGCCAGGCTTTCGTACGATTTCCCGGAAATATTCAGGAATAGGTTGGAGAAGTCTACCTTGCCGAGTACGAGGCCGAGAGGCGGCATCAGGACATCGCCGACGAGCGACGTGATAATTTTTCCAAACGCCGCGCCGATGATGATGCCGACAGCCATATCGAGCACGTTCCCACGCATCGCGAATTGCTTGAATTCTTTCAGCATCGAATATCTCCTGCAATGAAATTCAGAACGGAAATCGACCGGGGCCGAATCGGTCGCGCTCGCGTTATCGCACGCGCTGCGAATGCCACTGCCGCGGAAGGTTAGACGGAACAGGGCGGGCTGGCAAGCGCAAACCGACAATTTTGGCGATGCGGCTAGCGGGCCATGCGCGCAAAAGCCGCCGGTCGGCTCACAGTCGTGTCACCAGCGCTGTCACCTCGTCGAGCAAGCGCCGTGTCGTTTCCGCTTTCGTGGTCTCGGCATAGACTCTCAGTATCCGCTCGGTCCCGGACGCGCGCACCAGCACCCACCCAATTTCTCCGAGATACAGTTTAATTCCGTCCAGGTCTTCGCGACGCGTCACCGGCCAGTCCAGCAGCCGGCCAAACTTTCCATTCGTGAAATGGTGAAGCGCTTTTTCCTTCTGTCCTGGTTTCAAGGTGAGGTCCACGCGGCCATAGTGGTGTTCGCCAAACTCGCGGTGCAGCATGGCGACCAGCTCGCCCAGGCGCTTCCCGTGCCAGGCCATTACTTCCGCGAGCAGCAGCGCGTTCACCGTAGCGTCGCGCTCGGGCAGGTACAGCTTTGTGCCGATGCCGCCGCTTTCTTCGCCCCCGAGGAGAACATCGCCTTCCAGCATCCGGTCGCAAATGTATTTGAAGCCGATCGGCGTTTCCCAGACTTTGCGCCCGAATTTCGAGGCGATCTTGTCCACCATTTTCGTCGTGGAGAATGTTTTCGCCACGTCGCCTCCCAGCTCGCGTGTACCCGCGAGATGCCAGAGCAGCAGCGAAAAAATTTGGTGCGGAGTGATGAACGTGCCATCGGCATCCACTGCTCCGATGCGGTCGGCATCCCCATCGAACGCAAAGCCTGCGTCGTATTTTCCTTCGCGGGTCGCTTTGCGCAGCGCCTCGACGTGTGGCTCGATCGGTTCCGGATTCACGCCGCCGAAAAGCGGGTCACGATTTCCGCGAATCTCCCCGCAATCGACGCCGTTGCGGCGCAACAACTCACACAGCAATCCCCGGCCTGCTCCATGCATCGGGTCCACGACGAACCGAAATTTCGCCGCGCGCAACCTCTCCCAATCAACCAACCCGGCAAGCGTTTCCAGGTATGGCGTGCGAACGTCGAGTGAATGCACCAAATCAATGCGAGGCGGCAGGGCCGGCACTCCGTCGCGCAGAACTTTCTCAAGCTCGGACTCAATTTGCGTCACGATCGCAGGCGAAGCCGAGCTCCCGTAGCTCGCCTTGTACTTCATTCCGTTCCACTGGTACGGATTATGGCTCGCGGTGATTTGAATTCCGCCCGCAGCCTTTCGAAGTCGCACGAGCAGCGACAACGCAGGCGTGGGACATGCCTGAGCAGCAAGCCACACGGGCGTGCCGGTGGCGGCGACGGCTTCCGCAGCCACGCGCGCAAAACGTTCGGAGCCAAAGCGCGTGTCAAAACCGATCAAGACGCCGCTTCCGGGTTTTTCCGCTCGCACCACGTAGCGCGCAATCGCATGCGCCACCTTGCGCACATTCTCGTACGTGAAATCTTCGGCGATTACGCCGCGCCAGCCGTCGGTGCCAAATTGGATTGGACAAGTCATCTTCGAGCAGTATAAGCGATGCGCAAACTTGGAAGTAGGGAATGCGGGATTCCAGTCCGCCTAGTCGCCGAGAAACTTCAGGTAGAGTCCGTCGCTCTCTTTGCAACGGCTGGCAAGGCCTTCGATGGCGTCCACGAACGCGCGCTCTTCTTCGGTGGACGCCTTCAATCGAACGCGCCGCAATTCGGAAATCAATTCGTCCATTTGAAGATGATTGAACACGGTTTCGCCCCACGGATCGATGTAACGCAAGAAGTGATAGCTCTCATCGTCCCAGGAAGGGAAAAACCGGCTGAGTAAACTCTCCAGATCAGGTATCTCTTCGATCGTCTTGCCCTGTCGGTCTTCCCGCCGGATGCTCATGCCCATCGACGCGCCACTCCTCTACAAGAGTTCCTTGCGGCGACTTTCTTCCAGCCACTTCACGATTTTTCCGACGTCCTGCGAACGCTCGCGGGAGCAAAGTAACACTGCATCTTCGGTTTCGACCAGCACCAAATCGCGTACGCCGATTGCTGCAACGAATTTCTTCGGGCTCCACAAATAATTCCCCGCGGCATCGAGCGCATGAAACGGCCCGCTCGAAACGTTCGCCCCAGGCTGCGCCGCGAGCAATTCGTACACGGCGGCCCACGAGCCGATGTCGCTCCAGCCTACGTTTGCGGGAATCACCAGGACGCGACCTGCGCCTTTCACCCGTGTCGCCGGTTCCATCACAGCGTAATCGACCGAAATAGCATCCAGCCGGGCGTAGATCCTTTTCATGTGCGAACGATATTGAGGCGTGGCGATGTATCGGCTCAACTCGACCAGCGCATCGTGCGTCGCAGGCAGGAACTGCTTCAGGCTGTGGAGGAATGTCGAGACGCGCCAAAAAAACATACCGGCGTTCCAGAGATAGCGCTTCGACGCGAGATATTTTTTCGCCAGCCGCAGCTCGGGTTTTTCCGTGAATCGCCGCACCGTGAAAGCTGTGATTCCTCGCGACCGCTCGGCCGCGCCGCCCCGTTCGATATAGCCGAAACCAGTTTCAGGACGCGTGGGCGGAATGCCGAGCACAACGAAGTTCCCCGGCGCGCAGGCGAGATCGAGCGCGGCGCGGACGAGCTTTCGATAGTGGGTCGCGTCAGCGATGTAACTGTCGGAGGGAAGCACAGCCATCATTGCGTCGCCATGCGTGTGTGCGAGATGTATCGCGGCAAGGCCGATGGCAGCGGCCGTGTTGCGCCCAACGGGCTCAGCTAGAATGTGCGACGGGGGGACGCCGCGCATTTCGCGCCGCACGGCGGCCACCTGCTCCGCATTCGTTACTGCCCAGAAATTGCGGAGCGGAAATAGCGGCTCCAGGCGCGCGACGGTCTCGCGCAGCATCGTCTCGCGCCCGGCGATATTCAACAATTGCTTGGGCGTGCGCATCCGGCTGCGCGGCCAGAACCGCGTGCCTCGACCGCCCGCAAGCAGGACGGCGCAAACCGGCAGGGCTGAACCGTTCATGGATAAACCAACCTCGACAAAGCCGGCTCTTCGATCCCACGATCTTTCAATTGGCGCACAAACTCTTTGATATCACTTGGAACGTACGTACGTAACAATGCGGTGCCCAACGAAGGCGCGATTCGATAGACGCCCAGCGCGGCGGGGATCAGCCACACCTGCGCGGGCGAGTATTCCGCGCGAGAATCGTTCCACTCGAAGCTCCCGGTGCCCTCGAGAATGATCATCAACTCAAAATGTTCGCCCGATGTATTCGCGGTCACACTTCCGGCGAATTCCCATTTTTCAGTGGCGAAATAACGGCATGCAACGAAGTAGGTTTTCTCAACCGCTCCGAGCGCCATGCGCACCGGCTCGATTTTGCCGCCGCGTTGTTCTCCGAATCGAATCACTTCCAGCGCTTTCTCGATGTGCAGCTCGCGCGGTTGGCCCTTGGCGTCACGGCGATTGTAGTCGTACACGCGATAAGTAAGATCCGAATGTTCCTGTATTTCGCAAAGCACAAGTCCCGGGCCGATCGTGTGCGCGGTTCCAGCGGGAACAAAAACGGCTTCGCCTACCTGCAATGGCACATGCGTGAGACATTCTTCCGCGCGACCATCGGCGATTGCGCGCTTGAATTTATCGAGAGTGACTTCGGGCTTGAGGCCGGCCAGCACCTCGGCGCCAGGTCGCGCACGCAGGGCGTACCACATCTCGGTTTTTCCGCGGCCGCCGGCAGCTTTCTCATGCTTGCCGGCATAATCATCGTCCGGATGCACCTGCACGGAAAGCTTGTCCTCGGAGAAGATAAACTTAACGAGCAATGGAAACGGGCCATCACGATCCACGGACGTGCCGGCCCATTCAGCGGACATCGCGGCCCACGCGGCTCCCAGTGTTCGCCCTTCAAACGGCCCCGAGACAAACCGGCACTCGCTGCCCGTCATCCAGGCTTCGCCCAGCGGTTCTGCAAGATTTGATTTTTCCGGGAAGAACGGAGCAAGAGAAAGCGAACCCCACGGACGCGGACTGAAAATCGGTTCCAGTCGCGCCGGACAGAGAATCACGCGGCTCGACCGAAGAAGCGCGCGAGCCGCCGCAGGCCTTCCTCGATTCGCTCCAGAGACGTCGCGTAGGAAATTCTCAAATATCCGGGAGCGCCGAAAGCGTCGCCGGGCACCACCGCAACATGTTCGCGCTCCAGAAGTTCTCGTGCCATCGCGGTGCTGTCCGGCGTACTGGCATTCAGATGCGCCGAAATATTCGGGAACACGTAGAACGCGCCTTCGGGAGTCGTGCACGTAATGCCCGGGATGGCGCGCAACCCCGCTAGAATTCGTTCCCTGCGGCGCGCGTACTCGGCGAGCATCGCCGTCACCGTATCCATCGGCCCCCGCAACGCTTCGAGCGCCGCATACTGCGTAATCGAATTCGGATTCGAAGTGGATTGGCTCTGCAGCTTCGTGATCGCATCGACGAGCGGCTTTGGCGCCAGCGCGTAGCCGATCCGCCAGCCCGTCATGGCAAACGTTTTGGAAAGCGAACCCGCCACGATCAGTCGGTCTTTCGATCCCGGCAGGCTCGCCACCGAGTAAGGCCGCGCGTCACCGTAGGTGAAATGCGAGTAGCACTCGTCGGTGAGCAGCCAGGTGCCGTGCCGCTTGCACACGGCGAGAATGCGTGCGAACTCATCCGGGGGAATTACGGCTCCGGTGGGATTGCTCGGTGAATTCGCGATCACGAGCTTCGTGCGCGGCGTCAGCGCTTTTTCAAGGTCCGCAGCCCGCAACCGGAAACCATCTTCCGCGCGCATCTGCAAGAATACGGGCGTGGCATCAGCGACCTTCACGATATCCGGGTAGCTCACCCAGTAGGGCGCGGGGATGATTACCTCGTCGCCGGAATTCAGCAGGGCGCACGCCGTGTTATAAATCGCGTGCTTGCCGCCGGAAGTGACGACGCACTCCGCCGGTTGATAAGACGAACCCAGCTGCGCCGCATGCCAATCGCAAATCGCCTGCCGCAATGGCGCGATACCCGGCGTCGGCGTGTACTTCGTTCGATTTTCTTCCAGCGCCCTGATCGCCGCCCGCTTAATGTGTTCCGGTGTGGGAAAATCAGGCTCACCCGGCCCAAAATCCGCCACGTCGACGCCGCGCGCCTTATACCGCTCCGCTTCCTGCAGCACCATCATCGTTTGCGAAACGGCAATACGATTCACGCGATCTGCCAGTTCGATGACTTCTTCCATTTTCATCCCTGTGGCCGGTTCCATTCTCTCCCTCTCGTCGAGTCAGATGAGGCGTTGGCGAGCCCGTTTGATTAATGCAATCAACCGACCTTCGCGCGCAGCCGCTCTTCCACCAGTGGCGGCACCAAATCCCTCACCACCGGCGCGCCCAGCCGCGCCAACTCTCTCACCAGCCGCGAGCTCAAAAAACTGTACGCGACCGCCGGAAGCATGAAAACGGTTTCAATTTGCGGCTCGATCTTCCGGTTCATCATTGCCATCTGGAGTTCATACTCGTAGTCGGAAACCGCGCGGATGCCTCGCAGGATCACGCGTGCATTTTTTTCACGCGCATAATCCATCAGCAGGCCGTCGAAAACTTCCACCTCCACATTTTTCCACTCGAAGGTGACCGCCTCGAGCATCTCCACTCGTTCCTTCACCGCAAAAAGTGGATCTTTTTCGAGGCTTTGTGAAATGGCGACGATCAAATTGTCGAAAATCGCTGCGCCGCGCGCGATCAAATCGAGGTGTCCGTTCGTCACCGGGTCGAAAGTCCCCGGATAGATCGCGACGACCGGCCTTCTTGTTTCTTGAGCCATCGGCTGCTGATTCTAACCTAGATTTTCCGGCGCCGCCCCGGGAAAAAGCTCGTCAGTCCGTCAGCTCTAGCCGAAGTGGTGGCGAACGCCGATGGGTCGTCCGAAAGCCCCGTTCAGGGTGGATTTGCGTCACTTGGATGCCTCGGGATTGACCAATGCGACTAAAATGGTCGTTGTTTAACCTATTGCCTTGTATAGGGTTGTATGTCTCAGATCGCTTGACATGGAGAGGAGAGGCGGGCTAGAATTCAAGTGCGACTGATTCAGTCGTATATGCATCCATGATGAAGCTATCCAAAAAGGCGGACTACGGGCTCATCGCGCTCAAGCATCTCGCCATGCACAACGGCGCCATGCACAATGGAAGCTCCTGTAGCGCCGCGGATATCTCGGAGATTTACAAACTCTCCGCGCCGCTAATGGCGAAGGTTCTTCAGAAGCTGGCCAAAGGCGGCCTGGTTGCTGCGCGACATGGCTCGAGCGGCGGATACGCACTCGCCCGCGATGCAGCCCAGATTAGTGCGCTGGACGTTATACGGGCGATCGATGGGCCGCTGTTCATCACCTCGTGCGTGACCTCGCACGGGACGTGCGATCTGACAACTACCTGCTCGATTCGCGAGCCGCTGCGCCGCGTAAACGACAGTATTTTGGAAGTGCTCGAGAAAGTGAAAATTTCGCATATGACGGACGAATCGCCGCTGTTCGAAGTCGTCGAGCTGCGAGTTTAGAAATTAGACTTTGAAGGTTCATAGATAGGCCCGATCAGGAGAAAGCGAATGGCAATCAAGCTTCCGGTTTATTTCGATAATCACGCGACCACGCCGGTCGATCCCCGCGTTGTGGACGCGATGCTTCCGTATTTCACCGAGAAATTCGGCAACGCCGCGAGCCGCAATCACGAATTCGGCTGGAAGGCTGAAGAAGCCGTGGAAAACGCCCGCGGCCAAATCGCCAAGCTCATCAACGCGACGCCCAAAGAGATCGTCTTCACCAGCGGCGCCACCGAGTCGACCAACCTTGCCATCAAAGGCGTCGCCGAGATGTACCGCGAAAAGGGCAATCACATCATCACGCAGGTGACGGAACACAAGGCCACTCTCGACACCTGCAAACGCCTCGAGAAGTACGGCTACGAGGTCACGTATTTGCCCGTCGAAAAGGACGGTCGCATTAATCTGGATGAATTGCGACGCGCCATCACGCCGAAAACGATCCTGATCTCCATCATGTACGCAAATAACGAAATTGGCGTCGTTCAGCCCATCGCCGAAATCGGGAAGATCGCCAAGGAAAAGGGCGTCTTTTTTCACGTGGATGCTGTTCAGGCCGTCGGCAAGATTCCTGTGGACGTCCAAAAAGATGGCATTGACCTGATGTCCATCTCGGGTCACAAGATTTACGGCCCCAAGGGCGTCGGCGCTCTTTATGTCCGTCGCAAGAATCCGCGCGTGCAACTTTCCGCCATCATTGACGGCGGCGGCCACGAGCGTGGAATGCGTTCGGGCACTCTCAACGTTCCCGGCATTGTCGGGCTCGGCAAAGCCTGCGAACTTTGCCAGAACGAAATGGCAGCGGAGACGGAAAAGCTCGGCCGCCTGCGCGACCGGCTGAAAGAATCCATCATGTCGCGTCTTGATGAGACGTTCATCAACGGCTCGATGACGCATCGCCTGCCGCACAACATCAACATCAGCTTTGCATACGTTGAAGGCGAGTCGCTGCTGATGGGCATCAACGACGTTGCGGTTTCAAGCGGCTCAGCTTGCACTTCGGCGACGCTCGAACCCAGCTACGTGCTAAAGGCGCTTGGCGTCGGCGAAGATTTGGCGCATACGTCGATCCGCTTCGGCATCGGCCGCTTCAATACCCAGGAAGAAGTCGACTACGTGGCCGACCGCGTCGTCGAAACTGTCACGCGCCTCCGCGAGCTTTCGCCTCTGTATGAAATGGCGAAAGAGGGTGTCGATATCAGCAAGATGAAATGGCTCGCCGCTTCCGATTCGCACTAATTAGAGTTTGTGGCTTTTACAAGTTCAAAGGAGCAAATGGCACATGGCTTACTCAGACAAAGTAGTTGAGCACTACAACAATCCGCGCAACGTCGGCTCGCTCGACAAGAAAGATCCGAACGTTGGCACCGGTTTGGTGGGCGCGCCGGAATGCGGCGACGTCATGAAGCTGCAGATGAAGGTCAACCCCGAGACCCGTATCATCGAGGAAGCGAAGTTCAAGACGTTTGGCTGCGGCTCGGCCATCGCGAGCTCTTCGCTTGCCACCGAGTGGGTCAAGGGCAAGACCGTCGAAGAAGCCCTCGCGATCAAGAACACGGACATCGTTCGCGAACTCTCGCTCCCTCCGGTAAAGATTCATTGCTCGGTTCTTGCCGAGGACGCGATCAAGGCCGCACTGGGCGACTGGAAGAAGAAGCAGGGCGAGGCCGAGGCAAAACCAGCCGAGTCCGCCACGAGCGCGCACTAATTCGCATCGCTCGAAGCGTCACGTGCGTCTCTACCGTCGCAATTTATGGGGGCCGCCGGCCTAATGCGCTTCGCGATGAGTCGATGAACCACTGACACGGGAATGGACATGATTCACGTTACTGAAAAAGCGGCGGCGAAAATCCGCGAATTGTTGCAGAAGGACGGCGTGCCTGCCGAATCCGGCGGGTTGCGCGTGGGTGTGCAGGGCGGCGGGTGTTCTGGGCTCACGTACGCGATGCGCCTCGATACCGAAGCGCGCAACCGCGACAAAGTGTTCGAGGAAAACGGCGCGCGCATTTTTGTGGATCCCAAGAGCTATCTCTACCTCCACAACACCACGCTCGATTACCTCGAGGACCTGATGAAGCAGGGGTTCGTCTTCCAGAATCCTCAGGCGGCGCGCAGCTGCGGCTGTGGAAGTTCCTTCACCGCTTAAGAACTTCTCCCGGCGGCGGTTCGTCCGGCCACAAACGCCAACGGGACGCAGCCCGTCCGAAGCCCATCAATGAACGGGCACCCAGCACCGAGTGAATTGCCATGAGTGTGACGAAAATCCAATCGCAAACAATCGCCGGCTCCAATTGCTGGAGCTGCAAGACTGCAATCCGCGGCGGTCATTTCTGTCCCGCGTGCGGGAAAATTCAGCCGCTTCCGCCGGGCGCGGATTATTTTGCGTTTTTTGCGCTGCCGCAGAAGCTGACGATCGATCCCGCGACGCTCGAAGAGCAGTTTCACAAGCTCAGCTGGAAGCTGCATCCGGATAATTTCATGCGTGCAAGCGAAGAAGAGCGGAATCTCTCGCTCGAGCGCTCTTCTCAATTGAACGATGCGTATCGCACCCTGCGCGAGCCCATCGCCAGAATCGAATATCTGCTCTTGCGCCTCGGCCTGCGCAAAGAAGGCGCTACCAAGCAGCAAGCCCCGCCGGAGCTGCTCGAAGAAGTCTTCGAGCTGAATGAATCGCTCGACGAGCTTCGCGAAGCCCGCGCCGAAGGCGGCGACGTCGCCGCCCTGCGCGAACGTCTCGTCGAAGCACAGAATAATTTCGAGGAGAAGCTCAGCGAAGTGGACGAAGAACTCGCAGCGGTAGCGCGTGAATGGGACGTCGCGCTGGACGCGCACGCCGGTGAATCCGCTCGCCAGGCGCTGCTCGCGCGCATGAACGAAATCCTCAATCGCCGCAGCTACATCCGCAACCTGGTAGCGGGCGTGCAAAAAGAACTGGCAGAGGCTTAGAGCATGGGACGCACGGTAGGAATCGATCTCGGCACCACATTCAGCCTGATTGCGTACATGGATCCGCAAACGGGCGTGCCGAAGTGTATCCCCGGCCCTTACGGTTCCACGCTCTGCCCCTCGGTCGTCAGCGTCGATCCCGACGGCAAAATCCTTGTTGGTCAGCCCGCCCGCGAGCGTCTGCTGACGCAGCCCGACCGCACCATCTACTCCGTAAAGCGCCTCATGGGCCGCGGCGTCGCCGATATCCAGGAAGAACTCGTGCGTTTCCCGTTTCGCATTGACGAAGCAAGCAGCAACGTGATCCGCGTCCGCCTCGGCGACAGGCTTTTCACCGCGCCCGAAATTTCCGCGCAAATTCTTCGCGAACTGAAATCGTGGGCCGAAAAATATTTCCGCGAGCCCGTCGACCGCGCTGTAGTCACCGTCCCCGCGTATTTCAACGACGCGCAGCGCCAGGCCACAAAAGACGCTGGCCGCCTCGCCGGCCTCGAAGTTCTGCGCCTCGTCAACGAACCCACCGCCGCCGCGCTCGCTTACGGCCTCCACAAACAGAAGCGCGGCCACGTAGCCGTCTACGATTTCGGTGGCGGCACCTTTGATATCTCGATCCTGAAGCTCATCAGCACCAGCGAAGGCGACATCTACCAGGTGCTCTCGACGAACGGCGACACTCATCTCGGTGGCGACGATATTGACAACGCCCTCATGGATCTCGCGCGCCGCGAAATCCACTCGAAATTCGGCGTCGAGCTCGACCGCCGCGGCGAAGCCGTTCAGGAACTGCGCCGCTCCCTGATCCGCGCCAAGCACGAGCTGTCATCCACCGAAAAGACCAGCGTCCACTATCCGGTCGCGCCCGGCCAGATGTACACTCGTGAAATTACCCGCCGCGAATTTGAAGAGCTAATTCGTCCCATCATCGCGCGCACCATGGCGCCCGTGAAAATGGCCCTCGCTGACGCAAAGCTCGCCCCCTCCGCCATGGACGAAGTGGTCCTCGTCGGCGGCTCCACTCGCATTCCGCTCGTTCGCAGAACTGTCGGCGATTATTTCCAGCGCCCTCCGCATTGCGAGCTGGATCCCGACGAAGTCGTCGCCCTCGGGGCAGCGGTGCAAGCGGACATCCTCGAAAGCGGCGTCAAGACGATGCTCCTTCTCGACGTCACCCCGCTTTCGCTCGGCATCGAAACGATGGGCGGCGTGATCGCGAAAATCATTCCCCGCAATTCCACGATTCCCGCGAGCGCCCAGGAAATGTTCACCACGGGGGTCGAGAATCAGACCGGCATCGACGTGCACGTCCTGCAAGGCGAGCGCGAACTCGCAAAGGATTGCCGCTCGCTCGCGCGCTTTCAACTCAAAGTTCCGCCTGGCCCGGCCGGACTCGCGCGCATCGAGGTGAAATTCCTGATCGACGCCAACGGCATCCTCCAAGTCGCGGCAAGAGACCTGCGTTCGGGCGGCCAGCACACGATTGAAGTCCAGCCCAGCTACGGCCTCTCCGACGCCGAAGTCGAGCACATGCTCGAAGAATCGATCGAGTTCGCCGAACAGGATTTCGCCGAGCGCCAGCTGATCGAAGCGCGTACGGAAGCGGAAGCGATCCTCGTCGCCACGGAAAAAGCATTTCGCGATCCGCGCTCGGCAGAAATCGGAGCCGGCGAACGTCGCGCCATCGAAAGTTCCACAGCGGCGCTGCGGGCGTCGATGGCCGGCACTGACTACAAACAGGTTCGTCGGCACATCGACGATCTGAATCAAGCAACGACGAATCTAGCCGAGCTCCTGATGAACAGCGCCCTGCAAACCGCGCTCGAAGGCAAGCGCCTGGAAGACGTCTAGATTTATATACCGCCGGTTTCTTGCCGGCGGTATCGAGTTGCATTTCGAATCGCAACAAGGAGCACCTAAATGGGCGGCAAGAACCCCTACATCGAAGAAACAAAATTCACGCCCGCAACAAAAAAATTCAAGGTCACCTTTATCAAGGATGGCCAGCCGATCGAAGTCGATCCGGAAAAAGTTCCCTACGGCCACGACGGCCTTCCGGGCAGCATCCTCGATATCTCCCAGGGCTTCCACAAAGGTCTCGACCACGCCTGCGGCGGCGTCTGCGCCTGTTCCACCTGCCACGTGATCGTTCATGAAGGCCTGGACTCCTGCAATGAAGCCACCGACGCAGAACTCGACCAGCTTGACGAAGCCCCGGGCGTCACGCCGAAATCGCGCCTCGGCTGCCAGTGTGTCCCCGACGGCACAAAAGACATCGTCGTAGAAATTCCCGAGTGGAACAAAAATTACGCCAAGGAAGCTGACCACTGATGCCGCCCACATTCGATTGGGACGACGTCGAAGAAATCGGCATCCAGCTTGCCGACAAATTCCCAGACATTGATCCGCTCATAGTTCGTTTCACCGACCTCCACAAATGGGTCTGCGAACTCCCGAATTTTGCCGGCGACCCCAAGCTCTCGAATGAAGGCAAACTCGAAGGCATCCAAATGGCCTGGCACGAGGAATACACCGACCGCCAGAGCTAGAATCTAGAATTCCGCTGTGCGCCAATCTTACTTTCTAACAACGCCGCGCCTCGGTTTCCGTCGCTGGACAGCCGCTGATCTTCCGCTCGCCATTTCCCTTTGGTCCGATCCGGACGTCGCTCGCTTCATCGGCGGCCCGCTCTCCGAAGAAGCGGTAGCGCGGAAGCTCGCCGCTGAAATTTCATCGATGAATCTTCACGCCGTTCAGTATTGGCCTCTGTTCTATTTCGCCACGGAAGAATTTGCCGGATGCGCCGGCCTCCGTCCGTACCGACCCGAAGAAAAAATCTACGAGTTGGGTTTCCATCTTCGTCCTGCATTCTGGCGGCAGGGGCTTGCCGAAGAGGCAGGACGCGCGGTCATCGCCTATGCGTACGAAACCATTCAAGCACGGTCGCTTTTCGCGGGCCACCACCCCGAGAATGCCGCATCGCGCAGGCTCCTTGAAAAGCTCGGCTTCCTTTTCACGCACGAAGAGCTTTACCCGCCCACTGGTTTGAAGCACCCCTCGTACTCGCTCGTGCCCGCGTCTCGGAGTTCCTGAAGGCGCCCCGGTTCGCCGAATCTTCTTATTGCCGGTTCGCATCCAAGTAACCGAATCACCTTGAATCCGTCTATATCTTGTCGCCGGGAGGGCGGAATGGCCTTTGCCACCGAAGCGGATCTGCGCTACCCCATCGGAAAATTCGAGCGCCCCGATAGCCTCACCGACGCCGAGCGCCGCGCCGCCATCCAGCAAATCGAAGAAGCCCCGGCCCGATTGCGCGCCGCCGTCTCCGGACTCACCGACCAGCAGCTCGACACGCCCTACCGCCCCGGCGGCTGGACCGTTCGCCAGACCGTCCACCACCTCGCCGATAGCCACATGAACGCGTTCACCCGTTTCAAACTTGCGCTCACCGAAGACGTTCCCACGATCAAGCCCTACCTCGAAGCCCGCTGGGCAGAACTCGCCGACTCAAAAGCCCCCGTCGCCCCGTCGCTCGCGCTTCTCGACGGCCTCCACCAGCGCTGGCTCGCCCTCCTCCGCTCGCTCGTCCCCGCCGATTGGTCCCGCGAATACCTCCACCCCGAGCACAACAGAAAAATCTCGCTCGACCAGACTCTTGCCCTCTACTCTTGGCACAGCCGCCACCACACCGCCCACATTACCGCCCTCCGCGAACGCAATTCCTGGCGCTGACAAACTCAGAAACTGGAAATCGGAAACTGAAAAATAGAACTGCCGTCGCTCCTCCCTCGTCGCATTCCATCGGGCCCGATGCCCTTTCGGTTGTAGTGGCACAGGCACGCTTGACTGTGCGCTTTCGCGAAGGCCCTGCACGATTCCACTATTTTCCATTTTCCCTTTATCGCAACCAGGCACCTGCGCGCTTTGTCCATTTTCTATATTCCCGTTTCCACTTTCCCCCCTCCAGCTCGCTCCTTGTCAATTCCACCTCTTTCCCCGATAATTGAATGTCTCGTCTCTCTCGAATCCCCACTGTGGCGCTATGGTGCAACGGTTAGCACGCGGCCCTTTCAAGGCTGAAATACGGGTTCGATTCCCGTTAGCGCTACCAAACTTTCAACAATAACAACCAGGTCCATCCTGACTCCCCGACCCTCATTTACATACCTTGACACGTATATACGCTGTGGAGTATCTTAAGGCCATGGAATCCGCCTTCGCTATCATTGCGGAGCCCAACCGCCGCGCAATACTGAGCCTCTTGGCCTCCTCTCAACAGTCGGTTGGAGAGATCGAGCGTCAACTTCGTATGACGCAGCCGACCGTCTCAAAGCACCTGCGCGTGCTGCGCGAGGCCGGTTTCGTCGAATCCACGGTGGACGCCCAGCGCCGTCTCTACCGCCTGAAACCCGAACCGCTCGAAGAAGTCGCCGCCTGGCTGGCTCCATTCCGCCGGTTCTGGTCCGCTCACCTCGATGCTCTCGAACGCCACCTCGACCGCATGGAACCGTCAACCCCAACGAAAAAAAAGACAAGGAAACGAAAATGACCGATCGCGAGCACTACTCACCAGGTCCCGCCAGCGGAGCCCAAATTCGAAAAGACTGAGAGAAGTGGACGCTCATTCTCGTCAGAGAACTCCGCCACTCGCCGGAAAAAGTCTGGCAGGCGCTTACCGACCCGGCGCATCTCCGCGAGTGGGCCCCCTTCGATAGCGACGGCAATCTCGCTACGCCTGGAACCACGGTGAAGCTCACCACGGTGCGCGCGCCCACCGAGCAGATTTCCGAAACAAAAGTGACGCGCGCCGACGCTCCCAAGTTGCTCGAGTACAACTGGGGCGACATGGATCTCCGCTGGGAACTTGAAGCCTTGGGTGGCGGCACGCGTCTTACGCTCTGGCACAACATCGACCGCCGCTTCATCTCCATGGGCGCTGCCGGGTGGCACATCTGTTTCGATGTTCTCGATCATTTTCTCGGCGGCGATCCCATCGGCCGCATCGTTGCCGGCGACGCGATGAAGTTCGAATGGTCTCGGCTCAACTCGGAATACGCAAAGCAGTTCGGCATCGAAGCGCCCAACTGGCCGCCGAAAGCGGGTCAAGCATCGTGAATGAGCAAGAGGCGGTGTCGCCGTAAATAGAGGACAACCTAGCTATGAAAGAGGCCACCAAACGTTCAATTTTTCGTTGGATCCACATCATTTGCGGCATTCCGATCATTGGCTACATATATGATTCGCCGGCGGACACTCCGAACTACGCTTGGTCGATTCGCTCTGTCTTTTTCCCCATATTGGTACTCTCTGGATTGTGGATGTGGAAAGGCCATTGGGTTCGACGGCTTATTTCGAGACGGCCGGCTTGACACTTTCTGAGGGCACAGCGAATCAAGTGGGAAAGGAGAGCGACACATGAAAAAACCAGTCGCGGGGGAATCTGCCTCCGCATTAATCGACGAGAGAATCAGAGAACTCAATGACTGGCGCGGAAAGACGCTCGCCAAAGCGCGCGACGTCATCCACCAGGCCGATCCTGAAATCCTCGAAGAGTGGAAGTGGAGCACTCCCGTCTGGTCCCGCGGCGGCATCGTCTGCACGGGCGAGTCCTACAAGAAAGTCGTCAAACTGACATTTGCCAAGGGAGCTGCATTGAAGGACCCTTCAGGTCTTTTCAATTCCAGCCTCGACGGAAATGTCAGGCGCGCTATCGACATCCACGAAAACGAAAAGCTCGACGAAGCAGCCTTGAAGGACCTCATTCGCGCTGCTGTCGCGCTCAATCTCAAAGCCAAAAGCAAACCGAAGCCCCGGCGAGCAAGCCGCAAGCGAGCTCGCTGACTTCGTCGCACGTCTTGGCCATGTCTCCTCTTGGCCCTCTAGCTGGCGTCCGGCGCAAAAGCACTCTCGTATTACTCCTATTTCGCGCCGATCTTGGTTATTTCTTTATAGTCTTTGCATTGCTGATCGGCGCAATTGTGCTCCTCGCATAACTCGAAGTCGAGGTGAGGCATGGGTGGCGAGTCAATGTAGGTGCTCCGCTCTTTAACCCTACAAAATTCAGTGACGTGAACTGCCGTGTCCTTGAAGATGTCTCGATAGACGATTGTAGTGCTCCCCGCTCAAACTAGACTGCCGAATTCGGTATGATTCAGGGCCTCCACACAGGAGGCAACATGGGCAGGAAACCGCGCGTAGATCGATCCCCGGAAGAGAAGTGGCAGATCGTGC
>JBARFX010000104.1:0-3164 GCA_049797655.1 Candidatus Acidiferrales bacterium
AAGATCGAGATCTCTAGAATCAGCCACGGTGCCGATCTGAGATAAAAAAAGAAAGCACGAAACACCACAGGAAAATCACTCCACCTGAGAACTCCCGCCAGTGGGCGAGTTTTTCAACAGCCACCCCGGTTCGCAACATCTATCTGGAAACACCGTAGTTTCGGAATAATGCGTTTATCGGCGCATGGATCATCCAAGAGTGCGCCGTGAATCAGGAAGTTGCACCCCGGGCTCCGACCGCTCGGCGCGACTGATTACTGCCAATGTTTGAACTGCGGATCGCCGCGTGTTCATGACTGCCCTAGTCCGTGCCTGCTGCGGGAGCGGCCTCGGACGGCGAGATCGGGTTTTTTTCCGGCCATGGTGGCAAGAACTTCGTCAGCAGCCACAGGATGCAAAGCGGAAGTATCAAGAGGCAGATAGACATCAGCAGCCCCTCCCGCGAAATAATGCCTAGCTTATAAGTCGTATAACCCAGAAAACTTTTCGAAAAGAGCTGGCCGCCGATGACCACGTTCCAGCGCATGGCGAAAATCCCGATGAGCGTCAAGCTTCCCGCCACAGCATAGATCCGCCTGCGGGCTTTTTCGCCGAGCTTCAGCAACTGAGTCAGGGCAAGCAGTCCGATCGGCGCCAGGGTGCCGATATAAATTTGAATGACGACCTGGGAAAGGTACAGGCGCGTATGAACCATGAAATCCAGGCTTCGGAAGGATTCATCCGCCTCGTAGACGCGGTGAACAAGGTCGAGCATTTCAAGACTGAAGTCGATAATGAAGGTGTAGTACAGGTAGCGGGCGATGGTGTCGATGCAGCGCATATCGATTGTTTGCTTCCGGTACCAGGAGGAGAACATATAGAGCAGCAGAACCACGGCGATGCCCGACACCATCGCGGAGAAAAGAAACACCACCGGCATCATCGGGGACGACCACCAGGGGTTGGCCTTGACCGACCCGAAGATGAATCCGACATAGCCATGCAGGAGAAAGGCAGAGGGAATGCCGACGACGGTGATGACGTAGCCGACGCGATCGTCGATGCGTAGCGCATTTTCACTGATGTTCGTTGAGCCGAGGGTGAGCACGCGGTAAAGGAACCGTGGCAAGCCCTTGGTGCGCTGCGAGAGCAGAACGATGTCCCGCCGGTAATCCAGCCAGATTTCCAGGATGAGGACGGCCATCAGATACCACAAGTAGACGAAGCCAAACATGGCCATCGCCGAAGAGCGGTGCGGCGTCAGATACATCTCGAAAGAACGTTCGGGATGGCCCAGGTGTAGCTGCAAAGGGAGCGGGGCCACCACCAGAAACGCGAGAGCCGTCAGCAATGCCAGCCGATAGGTCGGCTTGACCGCTTCGACGCGGAAGACACGCTCGAGCGATGCCAGGATGAACGCGCCAGCGACCAGGCCGGTGATAAACGGGTACAGGACGACGAGGATGCTCCAGGCGAGTTCGACTTCGTTGGGATACATGTAGCCTTGAACCGGCATGGGCACTTTGCGCCTCCCTAGCGCACCGAACCGTCCAGGTCGTTGTAAAAGAGTTTTGCTCCTGTCGCCATGTTAGGCTTGAGAACTTGCACGCTGTGACTCCGTAGAAAAGCATGAATCGGATCGCTGGGGTTCTTGAGGTCTGCGAGCTGCCGTGCGCCAGTGGGGCAGGCTTCACAACAGGCGGTGGTGAGGCCTTTGGTGATGCGGTGGTAGCAGAGCGTGCATTTCTCCGCCGTTTGCGTTTTGGGATTCAGGAAGCGGCAGCCGTAAGGGCAGGCCTGGATGCAGTACCGGCAGCCAATGCAATATTTCTTGTCTACCAGCACGACGCCATCCGGGGTGATGAATGTGGCGCCGACCGGACAGACCTGTGTGCAGGGCGAATCGGCGCAGTGATTGCACATTTTCGGAACGAAGAAGTCTTTGCCGCCGGTTTCCAAAATCGGCGGAAAGCCATTTATGCCGCCGTCGGGTGAGTCCACCACGGGATTGGCCAGGTCGTAATCGGAGACGTGGTAGCGCTCGACCCAGGTGCGGAAATAGCCCTCCGGCACGTTGTTTTCGGTGGCACATGCACGCACGCAATTTCCACAGCCGATACACTTTGAGATGTCCACCAGCATTCCCCACCAGTGCTCGGTCAGGGCGTAATTGGGCGAAGCTTCCGGCGTTCCGGCGAGAACATACTCCCACGCCACTGCAGTGGCCGGCAGCAACATGAGCATTTGGCGCCGTGTGATGTTCATTTCTTAGCTCCGGAATCGATTACGGGGCTATGAGGTTGGTGGCAGGTATCACATGGCAACCCGGCCGAGTGGTCGCCTGAGGCAACTTGGTGAAACCAGTGAGGCTTGGCCGGATTTGCTTCGTGACATTTGACGCACAGCAGAGCCGAATCGAGTTTGGCTGGAACCGTGCCCGCCGGGTCGTCCACATGCTTAGCCAGGGCCCCGTGGCAGGCCTCGCAGGACACGCCGACATGCTTCCCAGCCCTTTTTTTCTCGAAAATGTCACTGTGACAGGATTCGCACGCGCCATGACCTGCGAAGGACACAGGTTGGGCGGCGATCTCGGCAATCGCATCTCCGCGATAATGTCCATACTCGCCAAAGCTGCGGGGAACAAACATTGCGCGCAGAATCGCGAACACCGCAATCCCAGCCAGGAACACCGCTGCTACTCGGAGAAGATGTTCGGCATCTTTGAGACTCTTCATAGTGGCACTGGCATTTGGCCTGCCTGGATGCTCTTAGTCCGTCGTTACTTCATTAATGAGCGACAAAACAAATGAAAGCGTAGCCTTTTACCGATTATGGGGTCTATGATTCTCGTCACTTTCGGCGGTGACGGTCATCACGTCTGAATGACTCGTACATACGGGGAGTGGGATTACGCCGTTCATCAACGAGCGGCGAAGCTCACGATTCTGGGGGAGTGTTCGGCAATCCGGAAGCAATTGTCAGGCTCGATTTGTCCGGTAAGTTGCCAACTCCTGATAAATCGGACAATCGGGAATGAGCTTTTGCAGACGGGCTGGGGCAGGTTGGTCTGGAAAGATGTTGATGGATCCTGTGGCTGTTGAAAAACTCTTCGTGAATGCGAACTGAAGTGTTGGCAGTGACGTCTATATGAGCAAGCGTTCTGCCGA
The DNA here is from genome assembly GCA_049797655.1 of Candidatus Acidiferrales bacterium. Classification (GTDB taxonomy): domain Bacteria; phylum Acidobacteriota; class Terriglobia; order Acidiferrales; family UBA7541; genus Palsa-295. The sequence continues at coordinate 3,147 of JBARFX010000104.1, forward strand.
TGCTCTTTTTCATCACCA
>JBARFX010000105.1:0-2045 GCA_049797655.1 Candidatus Acidiferrales bacterium
TTTCCCTGATAGTTTTTTCTCACAGCGGCTCTCCTCCTAAAAAGAGATCTCACCCCAGACTCTATCCGAGTCTGGGCCGAGAGCCGCTGCTTCTGTTTCAGGTTTCAACTAAAGGCGGGACAACTTCTCCGAAAACCTACCAGGCCAAGCTGCTAGGTTCTAATTCCTCTTCCTTAGGGCAAGCTACTCACGGGAAAGCGAGCGTAGGAACTGGGATGTCTGACGGATGTGCTCGTGCCTGCATCCGACGACGCCCTGACGAAGTACTGGAGCATTCGTACTATTGGAGGCGTCCGTCACCTTTTATAAAGTCGCTGAGTAGGACTGGGCTTGGGGTGGCTCCTCTGGGAAGCGGGGCCACCCTTTTGTTTTGTTCACGAACTGGTTGAGCCTTTATTCTCTCTGACATCTGGGGCTGGAGTCCAATCTCCCGGCGTCTTATCGGTCGGCACTGATTGCGTTCGGCTTCTCGGGCTCTAATTCAAGAACTGAATGAACCAAATTGGCAGATAAAGTGGAAGAACGTCGCGCAAGTTCTCGATACAATTTGGCCCTTCCGGTGGAAATTAGGCTTGCGCCCATTCACACTTCGGTGGAGTTACTCGTGGTCAAGACAAGGGATATTTCCACTCACGGCTTCTATTTCAACATCGCGCAAAAGTTCACGCCGGGAACGGAGTTCGAGTTTTCAATCGCTCTCCCAATTGAAGTCACGGGAACCGCTCAGGCCTATGTCTGCGGAAAGGCACGAGCGGTTCGGATAGAAGAAATTGATGGCGGTCATCTAGGTCAGTTGTGTAGTGCTCCCCGCTCAAACTAGACTGCCGAATTCGGTATGATTCAGGGCCTCCACACAGGAGGCAACATGGGCAGGAAACCGCGCGTAGATCGATCCCCGGAAGAGAAGTGGCAGATCGTGCAGGAAGGCATCAAGAGCGGGAACGTTTCGGAGACGTGTCGGCGTCACGGGATCGCTCCGAATCTGTTCTATCGCTGGAAGGATGAAGCCGAGCAGGGAGCCAAGGCAGCGCTTGGGGGGAGGAGCGCTGCCGCGGCCGAAACCGAAAAGGACCATCGCATCCGGCAGTTGGAGAGAACGCTGGGGCGGAAATCGCTGGAGATCGAAATCCTAAAAAACGTCGTGGGGGAGTGAGCTGCGGTGCGGTTCATTCCCAGGCGCGGGAGATGGTGACGCAAGGCTACAGGACCACGCTGGTAGCGGCGACTCTGGCTATCAGCCGATCGAGTCTCTACTATCGAAAGAAGCCGCGAGGCAGCCGGGCCGATCGGCAGTACGACGAACAGATCGTCGTGGCGTGCGGGGAAAAACCCGCGTATGGATATCGCCGCGTGACTTGGTGGCTGCGAAGAAAAGAAAATCTCCCGGTGAATCGCAAACGTGTCCTGCGGGTGATGCGCGAACGTGGGTTGCTGGTGCGCTCCCGTCGTCTGCGGGCGCGAAGGAAGAAAGAGTGGGGCCGTGTGGAAGCAGCCGAGCCGAATCAGATCTGGCAGTCGGACATGACGAAGATCTGGGCGGGGCCGGCAGTGGGCTGGGCATATCTGGTGTGCGTGATCGACTGCTGCACGCGGGAGATCGTGGGCTGGAATCTCTCGCACCGCTGCCGAACCGAAGATGCACTGGCTGCGGTAGAACAAGCCGTCCTGGCCCGGCTTCCCTCGGGCAGCCGTGCAGCGAACGTGACGCTGACCACCGACAATGGAACGCAGTTCACTTCGACCAGATTCATCGAGACTTTAAACCGACTGGGCATCCTTCATCGCCGCACGGCGTATCATCACCCGGAAGGCAACAGCTACATCGAACGGTTCCATCGCAGCTTGAAGGAAGAAGAAGTGTGGACGGCGGAGTATCGGAGCTTGGAAGAAGCGCGAACATCGATCGCTCGTTGGATCGAGGAGTACAATCACGACCGGCCTCACCGCGGAGTCGGGAATCGCACTCCGCATGAGGCCTTCTTGGCTTTTGCAACTGACCTAAACTCGGAGACCCTGACTGTCTAAATTAGCGGGGAGCCTTACAA
>JBARFX010000106.1:0-21751 GCA_049797655.1 Candidatus Acidiferrales bacterium
GGTTGCTTCGACTTTGTCTCGCAAATTGGCCTGCAGCAAAGTGGCTTGGACGTGAAGAGTCTCAAACCACTGTTTCGTTTGCAGCAGGCGTTCTTCAAAACTACCCTGGAGTTCGGCGCGCTCCTTGTGGAGGCGTGCCTCGACCGCTAGGAGGTGATTTTCGAGGGCGGCCTTCGCCTCTCCGCTCGCCTTCGCAGCTGTCGTCTTTAGATCCGAAATCTCCATCTTCAAGGTGTCGATTTGGTGTTCGATGAGATCTTCGAGTTCGTCAGCATGGCGATCGAGCTGGCGATGAAGATGATCGATGCTTGCAGCAATTCCGGACCTTGCCTGGAGTCCGGCCAGCTCCAATCGAAAGTTCATCTCTCGAATCTCCGACTTTAGATCGGCGTTCATCGCCTTAATTCGCTCTTCTAGCTTCTCCCGTCGGGCTCCGAGCTCAGCGCGCTTGGCGGCTACGTCCGCTTCAACCTTGCTTTTTTCCGCGGCTGTCGCAGTTCGCGCCTTCGTCAACTGCGCCTGGATGTCATCTTGAATCGAACGGATCTTGCCCTTGGACCGTTGCAGGTAGGCTTCAAATTCGGCATCGCGCTCAGCCCGCTTTAGCTCCCGCTGGATCGTGCGCCCTAGTTTCTGGAACTCTTCGTCGAGTCGCTCTGCATAGCGATCCTGTACAACTACTGCCAGCGCGGAGCTGTCAGTATCAAGGCCTTCCAGAAATTCGTTGGGAAGTGTGTCACGCACAACACTCTCCATGAGCCGCATCGATCCGGCTCCGACCAACGCTCCCGCGGCGACTCCGGCAGCCGCCCCCACAGGACCGCCTACGATGCCACCCGCGACGCCACCGGCTACGCCGACGCCTGCAGCCGCTACCTTTTCCGATAGGTCATCGTCCATCTCTCGCGTCGCGATGTGGCCTTTTTTGTCTTTGCTGATGAGCCCATAATCCATCAATTCAATCCACCCATCGCGATCAAGAGCCCTCGCTACTTCAAGAGCTTGCCTCGCTCCGTCTTTCGAATTTGCAGTCAACGCAATCAAAGTCAGGTCGCCCATGTTTGTCTCCTTTCCCAAAAGGAATTATCCGGTTCTGACTAGGGTTTATATCGAGGAGCCTGAACGAATCGCCGTTCGTTCGCGGGTACTTTTGCCTGGTGCAATGCGGTTTGTCTGTGACCCGCATCACCGGCCTTTGGATTCCCGGATGCTAGACTTCTCGCAGCGTAAACGCAACCAAAAGGCGCCGCAGAAGAATGGCGGCGCCGGTTCTGCGGGTCCTCGAAATGACGGTACGCAATCTAGGCGCGGACTCCGTGGCTAACGGACTTCGACGATAACAAGGGACACGTCGTCGGCCAGCGAGCCGTGACTCCACGCAGCAACTCCGTCGAGAATTGCCTGTTTCATTTCCGGCAGTGGTCGCGTCGCAGATTGCCGAATCAACTCTTGAAGGCCCTGGATGCCAAGCATCTCTTCGAAGCTGTTGACCACCTCGACGAGTCCATCCGTGTAGAGAACCAGACGGTCGCCGGGCGCAAGTTCTACTTCGTCCGCGGACGCGGACGGAGCAAGCTCGGGCAAGCGACCAAGGATGGCGTTCCGCGAATTAAGAAGGCGGAGGGTGCCATTCGAGACGAGTATTGCTGGGGGATGGCCTGCAGCGGCAAAACTCATGCGGTGCCCGAATTGACGAAAACGCGCTGCGGCCATGGTGAAGTAGAAATCTTCCTGTGCGAGCCGATCACTCACAAACTCGTGGAGGCGGTGCAGCAAGGCGACAGGCGCAGTCCTTCGTTCCAAGGCATGGAGGGTTTCAGAGTAGATGCGGCCGGCCATGAGAGCCGAGCCAACTCCGTGCCCTGAAACATCGCAAACAATAACATTTAGCAATTCATCGCCTTGCGACAGGACCACACCGAAGTCGCCGCCAATCTTATGCGCGGGGCTCTAGTAGGCCTCGATAGTGAGGTCTTTCCATATCACACTGTGCGGCGCGAGTGATTGTTGGACGCGCGCCGCAATCGAAAGGTCGGCCTCAATTTCTCTTTGGCGCTCCTCCAGGAGCGCATTGGATTCACGAAGCTTTTCCTCGATTCGCTTTTGTTCGCTGATGTCGGTGATGGTAACCAACGAGTAGTCCTGTCCGTCTGGACCTTGAATGATCCGCCCACTGAAAATCACCGGGATTTTCTGCCCGTCCTTGCGCGGAAGATAAAACTCGTCGCGATTCCGGCCATACCGGTGCCCCGATTCGTGCTGCCGCATAATGTGCGGAATATCGTTGGGTGGGAAAATCGCGTCGGGTGTGCGGCCCTGAATCTCCTCGCGCTCGAAGCATCCCATGCGCGTAAGTGCTTCGTTTGCAAAGATCACTCGAAGCTGATCGTCAACGACGACTACACCTTCATTGAGTTCCTCCAGAATCGTCTCCATCTCGCGAAGCCAATCAGGAGTTTCGATGGTGGTGTTAGGCATGGCTTTGCTCACTCGAATATGGTGATCCACCCAGGGCTGCCGGATGGCTTGCGTGGTCCAGGGTTCTAGAATGACGCGGGTCGCGGTAGACCAACCGCGTGACCGTTGCGAATAGAAGGCAGACTGATACTCCGCACATTAGTACTCCGGCCATGCTCTCCAAAGGTCCTAAAAGTCTCCACCTACTCGGAAGGATCGCGTCGCCGTATCCGACGGTGGCATAACTGCTCGCAGAGAAGTAGAAGGCGAGTTCCCATGAGCGGAAACACTGCAACCGATAGAAACTCGCCCACAGCAAGATCACGAGCCCATGGAGAATGATGATGGCGATCGTCGATTTCACGACCAATACGGCAGAACGAATCGGACCAAACTTGGCGCCCTTAGCGGTGACGTTTCTTAGCCACTCGATGAGCGCCGCAACCCCAGCACACTGTAAACAGAGTGTAAGGATTAAGAGAAGAACGGCGGCCGCGGCTTGAGGAATGAGTGTCATTTTCATTCGTCTCAGGTTGTTTGCGGAAGGGTCTTAGACGCTTCAAGCACTTCGCCTTGCATGGCTTGGGATTCTTTTGCTTCCCAGCGGATGATCTTCAGGTCAAGCACGAAGATGCTGTAAAGGACCGGCACCAAGAGCAGTGTGATAAAGGTCGCCACGGTAAGGCCGCCGATCTGCGCGTAACACAGAGGCTGCCATAGAGGCCCGCCTTCCAAAGCTAGTGGGAAAAGGGCAAGGATTGTCGCTCCCACGGTGATCATCACGGGCCGGATACGCTGGATGCCCGCGTCCGCGAGGGCCTGCTCCAGCGGCTCGCCCTTCGCATGCATTTCCTCTATAAAGTCGAAGAGCACGATGACATGGCTGACGATCACCCCGATCAAGCTGGCGATGCCCAGAAAGGCCATGAACCCAAACGGGGTATGCATAATCGCGAGGGCGATCAGAGAGCCGATCACACCGTAGGGAGCAGCGGCGAATACCAGCAGTGGCTTCACCGCGTTATTGAACTGAACGAGTAACGCCAGGTAAATGCCGATCAAAGAAATCAACAGAACGATTTTGAGGTTTGTGAACCCGTCTATCTGTTTCGCTCTTTCGCCTCCGATCCGCAGCTGATAACCAGGAGGAAGATTTTTCTGGAACTCTTGCAATTTTGGAAGAATCGGATTCAGCACTTCAGAGGCAAGAACTCCGGGTTCCGGATAACAAAGTATGGAGATGGTGCGGAAATGCTCGCGCCGGACTATGCGACCAGTTTCCAAAGAATTTCCGACCGTCGCGACCGAAAGCAGAGGTACTCGGTTGTTCGTCTGCGAGGAGTAAACATACAGGTTCTTGATATCGGCAAGCTGGGCACGCTCCTGCATGTGAAGGCGCGCCACAATGGGGATGTTCTTGTCGCCCTCCTTGAACACTCCTACCATGGAGCCGCTCATCGCAGCGGTCGACGCGTCGGCGATATCTGCATTTGTGATGCCTGCCACGTTTGCGCGATCTGGATCGATCTGAATCCTCTGCTGAACATCGTCAGGGAACCAATCATCACGGAGAACAGAAATGCCGGGAGATTGACTGACGATGTCCTGAGCCTGCCGGGCAATTTGTCGAAGCGTGCGAATGTCGCTAGCCTCATTTCTTGCGTCGACGTCCTCCTGCCCAGAGATCAGCAGCTCCACGGGATTCTCAACAGGATTCGTTTGAAGCTGGCGAACCGTGATCCAGGCGCCTGGTACTTCCTTGGCCAGAGCGTCCTGGATGGGACGAGCTAACTTTGGCGAAGCCTCTTTATCAGTGACCTCAACGATCATTTGCGCGTAGTTGGTCTGCGGCATTTCCGGCGAAACCGAAAACCAGAAGCGAGGTCCGCCGCCACCGGCAAAGGTCGTCAGCGACTTAAGAAGGTGCCCGCCTTTTTCCTTGCTAGCGGCATCAGGAAAGTTTTCAACCACCTGCCGGACCACTCTTTCGGCCTGCGTGGCAGCATCGTTGGTGACGCTCAAAGGAGCGTCATTCGGCAGCCAAATATCGAGATAAAACCAATACTGGACATCTTCAGGAAAGAACTGGGTCTTAAGCTGAGAACCGAACAGCCCACCTATAATCAGGAAAACTAACGACCCGCCGAGGACAGCCCAACGGTGTTTTATGGCTTTGCCGACGAGTTTGTTGTAAAAACCGTAGAATCCTCGCTCTCGTCTCTCCTCGATCGTCGGTTCTCGCTTTGCTGGAGCACGCAAAATGTAGTAGCCCAGGAACGGAACAAACGTCATCGCAACACAGAGGGCGCACAGGAGAGCAGCAGTCATTACGACGGGGAGGCTCTTCAAGAACTCGCCGGTGTTGCCAGTGAGCATCAGGAATGGCAGATAGGCGATGATATTCGTGATCGTTGCGTAGAAAATCGCGGTTGCAAGTTTCGTGGGGCCGAGCCAGCATGCAAGCGTGCGTGGAAACCCTTCCGCCAAGCCGCGCTTGATCCCGTCGCCAGAGACTACCGGCACATCGACGAGAAGACCCAGGGCGATGATCAGCGTTGCGATGGAGACTTGTTGAAGATCGATTCCCAACATATACACGACGCCGAAGGTCATCGCGAGTGTGATGGGTATGGCCAGAGCCATGATCAGAGCCAGACGCCACTCCCAAAATCCAAGCAGCGAAACGATAACGACGAGAATGATGGCTTCGACAAGGGCCCGCAGGAACAGGTGGATGTTCTCCTTGACTTGCAGCGGTTGGTCGGATGTGTGCGCAAGAATCAGATCGGCTGGAATAATTTGGCGAAGGTCCGAAAGCTTCGAATTCACTGACCCTCCGAAGCGTGCGATTTGCTTCTTATCGCGCATATAGATCGCTAAAGTGATCGCGCGGCTGCGCTGCCAACGCCCATTTGAGTCTCGCCAGGTGTAGTAATTGAGATATTGGGCAGGAGCCTGATAGCCTCGGCTTATTTGCACGAGGTCTCGTAAATACACCGGGGCACCCTCTGTTGTAGCGGATACGGCCACATCGCCGATGCTTTGAGCGCTGTCGAATTGTCCCGAGGGAATGAGAGTGACCCTGCGCTCGCCGGTTTCAACACTTCCCCCCGGTGCGATGATGTTGCGGGCCGACAGTACCTTGGAGAGATCAGCAGGACGCAGTCCGTAGGCCGCGAGCCGCTCCTGCGAATAGTCCAGATAGACGGTCTGCGGCAGAACACCCCGCCGTTCTATCTTGGAAACTTCGGGAGCGCCCTGCAGCGTTCGTCCAATCAAGTCAGAAAAATTGTCGAGCTCGGCATAGCTGTATTTGTCGCCGGCAACGGCAGCCAGTTTCGCTCGCGTCTCGGCCGGATCGCGAATGATCACCGGCTCCCAGGCGTCGGGATGCAGCTCGGATCGTTTTAACCGCTCTGAAATAAACCGACTGATGAACGCTTGAATAGAGCCGTCATCTGCACCGGAAAGACCATCGAAGCAGATGAATCCGCTTCCCTGTATGATTTGCGAGTCGCGGATGATTCCGGCACTCTGCGCTTCCTCTTGAAACAAATATCCGGTGTCGAGAACCTCGCGAGCCGAAATCGATTGCGGAAAGGAATACACGATTGTGATGCGCTGACCCGCTTGATTAGGCGGACTTGCGTCACGAGCTTTTCGAATCGCCGATTCAACGGAGCTGGCGCGGGCGACGATTTCGATATCGTCCACTTTCGGGCTCGCGACAGTTAGCATGAGCGCGGCAGTGTCTCCGAAATCGCTTTGGAAACTGACGGGACCGGCGCCCTGCGGCAACTGAGAATTCAGGGCATCGAGCTTAAGATTGATGTCGCTGAATTGCCGCTTGGTATCGGTAACTCCCTCATCGAGTTGTATGTACACGAATGAATAGCCTGGAAGAGAGATGGACTTAATGCCGTAGTCCGCATCTGTTCCAGGGTGGATCGTCTTATTCTGAGCGGCAACGTCCTCAATCCGACGCGTAATGAATTGTTCTACCTGTTGCGCTGTGGCTCCGGGCCAAGGACACGCCGCGACACCAACTCGCACCGGAATTTCCGGATCCTTTCGCTGAGGCATAGATTTGTAGCCGAACCAGCCCCAAATCAGCACTCCGGCGAGAAGCAACCAAGAGATGTGGGGGTGCTCGACGAAAAACTTCGGGACATTGCGGCGACTGCTGATCTCTTGCGCGTTTTCTTGTGCCATGTGTTCCATACTCCTTATGGAAGAACCTGAATGAAATCGCCGTCCTTCAAGCCGGCCGCCCCAACAACGACGACCTTTTCACCTACCTTCACGCCATCGACTGCCACATCGCTTTCATGGGTTTCACCGAGCGTAACCTCGCGCAAATGCGCCACCCACTTGCCACTCTCGTCTGTGGCGACGAAAACAGCGTAGCGACCAGCTGAACGAGAATCCCCAACGACGGCGGTAAGAGGCACGGAGGGAACCGTAGCGTTTTGAACGCCCACCAGGTTGAGCGAAGCAATCATCCCCGGTTTCAAATAGCTCTTGGGATTAGGTACGGTGACCTCGATTGCGAAAACGCGATTCTTCTCATCCGCGCCCGCCGCAATACTCGTGACGCGCCCCTGGTACTCTTTCGGGTCGTCCTGCAGGTGAATGCTGAATTGTTGGCCCAACCGGAGTTGCTTTACCGCATGTTCGGGAACGCCAAAACCAATTTTGACGGCACTCGTGTCGGCGATCGTAAAGGCTGCCATGCCCGGCGCGACGAGGTTTCCTAGTTCGATGTTTCTGGAAAGGATGTACCCGGAGAAGGGTGCCCTTAGATCGGCGTCTCCAAGAGCCAGTTGCGCTTGATGTAGATTCGCGTTGGCCTGGTCCACACCCGCATTGGTCGAATCGAACCTAGTCTGCGCTTGATCGAATTCGGGTTTGGTCAAACTCTGCGTGGCGTAAAGCGCCTTCGCACGTTCGTAGTCCAGCGTTGCCTGGACATGCTGCGCCTGCGCTTGATTAAGCATTGCAGCGGCTTGGTCAAGCTGATTCTTCAAATCCTGATGCCGAATCTGAGCGAGAACAGTGCCCCGGTTTAAATAGTCCCCGGGGCCTATGTCCCGGCGCCGTCCATCTGCGCCGACGACCTGTTTAATGCCCGTGACATACCCTGCGGACTTGAATGACAAGGTCCCTTCTGCGAAGGGCAGAACGGAAGCCGAGTACCGCAGACTTTCCGAAGAAGAAGAGAGCACAACATCCGCGAGACGTACAGGGATTGCGGATTTTGCTGCTACCTTCGTCGGTTCCTGACATCCGCTTGCACCTGCGATTAGCACCAAGAGAGCCGCTGCTGCTTTCAATAGTCCTATGCTTGACTTGTTTTTCATGGCTTTAGTCCACCCCTATCGCTTTTTCAAAGTTAGCCCGTGCCGTCCAAAATCCCGCGAGTGCTTGCTGGTACTGCGCCTCTGCCTCCGATACCGCTGCCTGTTGCTGCATGAGATCGGCCAGAAGCGCTGATTTCTGGTTATAGCGGTCTGCCACTTCGCGAAGCTTTGCCTGCTCCGCCCCGCGTTGTTCCGTCTGCGCATCCAGCAGCATGCGTCCCTCTTCAAGCTTGCGAAACCTATCTTCGACGTTCAGAAGAACCCGCTGTTCAACGTCCCGTTCGGCAGTCGCCTTCTGCTCCGTCGCAGCCTTGAGTTCTGCGATCCGGTGCTTCTTGTACCCCCAATCGAAGGGCTGCCATTGAAATTGGAATCCGACAGTGCCGGCGTTCTGAGGAAGGAAATTAACGTTTTCGAATCCGAGGTAGCTGACCTGGAGGCTCACATCAGGAATGTATTTCGCATGCTCGCGACGGACATCCATCTCTGCAATCTTGGTCTGCAGCTTGGCTTCCCGAAGCTCGGGGCGCTGTTCCAACGCCTGCTTTCGAGCGGTATCGAGATCCCATTCGACGAGCTCGCCGAACGGGAGCATCTCCACTGAGAACGGAGTGCGCAGGTCGCGCCCCAGGAGACGATTCAGATTCTGCTTCTCTAGCTCAAGGGCGTCTTCTGCTGTGAGCAACTGATAGCGTTGTTGTTTTAGTTTGGCCTTCACTGTGAGCGAATCGGATTGCAACACGGTTTCCTGTGCGAGCCGCCGCTCAGTTAACGTGGACAGCTCGCTCAAAGCCTGAACAGCTGCTCTTGCACTGGCGACTTGCGACTGTAGCTCCGCCACTTGGTAGTAGGCTTCCTTCACCTGTCGCGCAGTGTCCTGACTCTGAGCGCGCGCTCCTTGCTTGGCAAGATCGACTCCGAGCCGGGCCTGCTGAACAGCAAGGTTCACTTTGAAAAGTTGAGTGAGCGGTTGTGCCGCGGAGGCATTCACGAACGCGCCGAACCGCACCGGTGAGTGAATATTTGAATTTGTTGCTGGGATAGGACCGATACCCGGGTACGTCCCGAAGCTGCCGGCAGGAACTCTAAAATTCAGCGGCTGCAGCGGTGCTCCTGCAAGAACGTTCGCATCCAGCTTCGGCAGGTAATTTGTTTTGGCTTGCGCGACTGTCTCTTGCATCTTGACAACTTCAAGTTTGCTGATTTCGATGTCTCGGTTGGCGCCGGTTGCGATTCGGATCGCTTCGTCCAAAGTCAAAACTGGCGCAGGAGAATCTGGCTCCGGCGTCTGTCCCCAAGCGATCGCAACGAGGGTGATCTGGAGGCACAGGATCAGAGTGATGCGGGATAGAAATGTTGTCAGGGCCGAACGTCCTGTGCGCCTCTGTATCGTCTTGTTTCCTGTATTCATGTGAGCTCCTGCGGTGGGTATTGCAGGACCCATGCCAATCTGTGCAGCTCGCAAGTTATTGGATTTATTAGGAGAAGCCGAAACCTCAGGGGTTGGCTTGCCCGAATGCGGGCAATGTTGCCGCCAGTGACCATCGCCAGTTGGGCATTCACGTGGTGGGGGCACACTATGAATCTTGTGCGATTCGACCAGGGCACTCAGCAGAAGAAGCGAGTCGGCAAAACTGATTTGTTATTGATGGGGTGCAGGTCAATCGCGCCGAGCTTTTAACAACAGGAAATCATGGCAGCGGTCAATCACCCTGAGTGTGTTCCGATTCCAGTCGTTGTTTGATCGTAAGGAGAACGCGTTCGAGAGAAGATCGAGCTTTATCCACCGCCACTTTGCGCACGATGCTTCCTTTTAAGCCCGTAAGGCCGGCCTGTTTCGAGCCCTTGACCGTAATGATGTAGAAGCCGGGGCGTTGCACGTCTTTGACGCAGACAGTGAGATCGAGCGCCGTTTCAAAGTAGTGACTTGCGTAAATCTGCTTCTCAGCCACTGCGTAAGCAGGATCGGTTGCGCTTGCTCCCCGATAAACGACCCTCTGGACGATCCGAAAGGTAGGTTTTAGTCCGAAATTCACTTCCTCCCAGTAGAACTCGGCTCGAAGGTTATCTGACTTAGCCCTCGGATATTCCAGAAGATATTCGTTGAGTTCAGGGAGGTACACTGGAAGTGCGCTTAATCGCGTTATCAGCAACCCGAAGGTTTCCGCGACCGCGGCAGGATGATTCTTGTCACGATAGACGCCCAGCGCAGTATTCCCTCCATGCATGTAGTCGAGCAGTGCCTGGAGCGCCATCCGACGGGCCAGTTGATTGATCCTATCGTCGACGTCAGGTGCGGACCAGTCGATCGATTGCTTGACCTCCTCGATGGCCTCGGTGGGCAGTTGAACCTCGCAATGTCCCACCTTGCAGGTTTTCAGTTCCTCGATGTCTTGGTGTTCGAGAGCGAAGCCGTCGAGGTCTGAAAGCTGGGGCGGGTCACTGAAGCTTTGGATTGCGATATAGCCCGGAAGCTTTCGCAGGGCGTCGATGTTTGAGGCAAGTTCGAGATATTTTTCGGGACTCGCCTTTACATAAACCGCGCCGAAGACAAACACCTCGTCCGACGTCGTAGCCTTGACAACCTTCGCAAGCGCCTTACCTGAGCGGATCGTACCGATCTGATCTTCGTTCAAGCCCACAAATTCGCGAAAGAATCTGTACGGCTCGTCTTGGCCGTCGGCCTTAGTCGCAGGGAGCGCCAGAAGCAGCACGAATGCAAGCGCTATGCAAAGACAGGTCCTTATCATCGCCCTTCACCTCGAATTTCCCTACCGGCGTGCCTCTCCTCATTATGGCTACGCAAGCGGCCCCTACCGCTGCCCAGAACACGGCCCGCGCCCGCCGACACAAGGCCAACGTCAATCCAGCAGTGCCCGAAACACCGAGCAGACTTGCAATGACAACATTTCCACCCTCGTAAGTTCCGAAGTTGCCTGGACTCACGACGCCAACGAGGTTGATCACCTTTGTCAGGCCCTCCAGTGCACACGCGCCGACCACCCCGATCCTTGTTCCCATGAAATGCAGGACCACATATACCTCCAGGACGGCCATCGCATGCCACAGAGAATTGAGCGTCAGGTTCGCATAGAATGCGGCAGGGTTCTCGCGATAAAAGGTGAGTAGGTTGCGTTCAGCTGAATCTATGATCGGCAGCCTACCCGTCACGAACTTATGAAGCCACGGCAATCGCCCAATCGCTCTCGCCGCGTTCCCCATTAGCTGCCACCGACTTGCGACGGCCACTGCGCCCAGCCCCACGACTGCGATGAGCACCGCAGCGACCAGCAACGCGTAAACTCGCCAGCTACCGGGGAGCGGAGCGAGCAGTAACGTTGCAGTGATTCCCAATACTGTTACGACCGCCGCTGTAAACGTATGCAGCCCTCCATCAATCGCGGAAGACGATATTCCATCGGCGAGTGGCACTGTAGCACCGACCATAGATACGCGCAGGCCCTCCCCAAGTAGCTTTCCGGGAAAACCAAATTGCCCGACCGCATCCGAGGCGAGCTGAGCGCCAAAGCTGCGGGACCAGGAGAGCGCTCTGATGTCGCATGTAAAAGTTTGGCGCCAAGCCCATGTCTTGACTAGCTGAGCCAAGCCTCCCAGCATGATGATCACGGCCAGGCCCCAGCCAACTTCCTGAATTTGCTTCCAAACCGCACCGGGGCCGGCTCGAAACACCATGTACGCCAATAGGCCAGCCCCAAGCAGCGGCAGAAACAGTCGGCAGGAAATCCAAATTAGCTGTCGGATTCTACGCACTGGCCACCCCGCTGGCTTTTGCCGGAATGCGCATCGGAACAAGAAAATCGCTTGCGAGAAGATAGGCATAGAGGTGATCCAGAGGAGGCTTGAAGCGCAACTGTTCAGCGGAAACGTATTCTTTCGTTTCGGTCCATTCCAATTCGACTGCTGAAAAAAGTTTGATTGCCTCCCGGAAATCCGCTGCAACCATCGGGTAACTGTAGATGCGTACGTTCTGGGCTAAGAGGCGAGCAAGAGCTTCCAGAAGTCTGCCTTCCAGATTGAAATAGGGATCATCGAAAGCGCGTATCAAAAGCGAAAGACCTGCGATAAAACGCAGGGGGGCTTTTGTGTACCGATTCACGAAAGCCGTCATGTTGTAAAGCTCGGGTTCTCGGAACAAGAGGACGTGACCGCCTCGCTGGAGAAGGGCATTAATTCGGCACAGCAAGTCGGAGATTTCTGGCGCTGACTCTTGCGCAGCGAGTGGGGCCGCCGTCAAGCAGAAACAACCCATAGGGTCAGAAGCAGCTCCCCCCAACTCTTTTTGAAGCTCTTGAACGCCTGCCGCCAGCAATTCTGCATGGATTTGCGCATGAACAAGGTCTGCATGGCCAAAGCGTCCAGGTGCGAGTACAAGCGCTTTCTTGTGGAGGAATTCATTGGGTGGAACAGGGGCATCCGAAGCGGGAAAGCACACGGCCTCGGCGAATCCTGCATGCACGAGATACGCCAGGACAGTCGGGCGATCCCAACTCGCAAAAGCTGGCCCGCGAAAATCGACGAAATCGATCTCGATCCGCTCCCTAACGTCGTCTTGCGCGAGCCCTTCGAAAAATGATTCCTTTGTCTGGTGTTGATAGAACGCAGCATAGATGAGATTGACGCCCAGAATACCGATGGCCTCCTGTTGCAGAATGTTGGAAGAATCCCGCATGTTGATGTGCAGGAGGATGTCACTGGGTTCGTCGCCAGGATGCGACTGGAACCGAAGTCCAACCCAGCCGTGCGAATCGTTTGTTCCGGCGTAATTTCGCGCAGACACGGTATCGACAAAAGAGAAGAAGCGCGTCTCTGGCCCTCGCTTCTGGTCCAATTGCCTGAGCAACTGAGTCCACTCAGTGTCCAGCATCGTTTCCAGTCGTTGCCTCGAAACATAGCGCGAACCGGCGCCGTACAAGCTGTCGCTCACTTCCTTATCGTAAGCCGAAATACTTTTGGCGACGGTGCCGGAGGCACCGCCAACAACAAGGAACCAGCGTGCGACTTCCTGCCCAGCACCAATCTCGGCGAAAGAGCCGAATTTGGACGCATCGAGATTTAAACTTAACGCTTTGCGATGAGTATCGAGTTTTTCAGTGGACGGCATAGCAGCCTCCGCAAATGCCCGATGCACGAGACATGCCAATTTGCGCGACGCGCAACTTGTTGAAATTACGATGCCAGCCTACGCCTTGTTGGCGTTGCGTTGCCCGTATTCGGGCACTCGTGCCGGCATTCCGATGATGCCGAAGGCGGGGGATCGGTGTGCGAGTCAGTCAGCGGGTGCGGCCGACATTGCAACTATTGGAGTGATCGTCAGCAATTTCAACAATCTCACACATCTTTCGGAATCTACATTGAAAACGCAGTGACGTTTGGCATTTGCATTGCCGTCCTTGCAGCTGCGGCACAACGTCAATGATCAGGATCGATAGTAGGAACCGATGCTCGATAGCAGAGGAGGAGAAATGACCGGTTTAAAGATGCACTGGCGATTAATTCAGGAATCCGACGGAAGAACGCACCTCAATATGCAGTGGGAAGCTGCGCACTCCGGCCTCATGCGCGTTTTTGCACGGACGCAAATTCACAGAAGTGCGAAATCCTACACCCGGTTGCAAGGCGCGAGGACTGTGCACAGCTCGGGTTCACTGCAACATTAGGAGTGAACCCTAAAGCTGAGCGGCAAGCCTTCCGGGTCTTCAAAGAAACGCGCAGTTAGCGCCACAAGCACCGCACCGGCAACGTGAACCGCGTAAGCCGCTCCGCCTGTCCGGGCCCCCGTCACCGATCCCAAATTAAAGAGCTGCGTGAGGAACCAAAGCCCGATTAGACCCGCCGCCGGTATGAAGGTCACAAGCGCGAACACGAAGATAATCAGAATTGCTTTAATCCAGTCGCGAGGATAACTCATCAAGAACGCGCCCATGACGGCGGCGATGGCGCCGCTCGCAAGATTCGTCAGGCCTCCTGCTTACTTCTTTCGCGGGGGTCTAGAAGGACCCGATTCGTGGCCGGTGTGCGCACCGCCGAACGCGTTCTCGGGCGAGATGCCATTCAAAGCGACAGAAAGATTTAAGCGCTCGCACACATCAAGCGTATAGGAATTGGGAGCTACGAATACAGCTCCCCACCGTCCGAGAAACGAAAGCACCTGTTCCCCTACGTTGTCAATAAACACAACTTCCGTCAGATCCACGATCAGCTTTATGCTGACGGGGCAGCGCGTGATCTGTATCCGTACATGTTCGGCATCGTCACCCGTCAATCGGCCTTCCAGCATGAGGTGCCATGTTTCGCCCGAATTGCGTATCTCAAACCGTAGCATTCGTTTCCTTATCCTTATCGAGTGTGACCAGCCGCCAACGAATCACCGAGTGCCGGTCTGTTTGGGCCGTTGCTCCTATGTGAAGGTCGCAATTCACAACAACGACCACGGTGGAACGCGAAAACAACCAGGTCCTCCGGCCAACCATACCTCGCCTCTAACAAAGTCCCTAGGTTGCAGGTCTAGTGCCAATTACTCATTAAGGTAAGTGCTGAAGCTGACTAGGGTTACAGGAGGGGCTCAAGGCTATGTGTGCCCTATAACGGGCAGCGCCGCGATGTGGGCACGTCGCGCTCACTGAAAGGGGACCCAGGCCCGCGCTTGCGTGTTTGAAGAGAAGAAGCGGCTGGCTTTGGCTCACAAAACTGGAATACCCAAGCATCAGCCAGAATAGTCGGCTCGACCGATATTCAGCTTGCGCATCTTGTTCTGGAGCGTTGTGCGTTTAAGTCCGAGGCGCTCTGCCGCTCCACCTTTGCCGGATATTCTTCCGGACGCGTTTTTCAGAGCACCGATAATTGCCTGACGCTCCGCTTCTTCGAACGTCGACGCTCCTGTGGCAACCGGTCGGCTGGACGTTTTCTTCAGCTCTGCGCGCGGGACACTCAACTCCTCACCTTGCGTCAGAATCACGCAGCGCTCGACGAAATTTTCAAGCTCGCGAATATTACCCGGCCAATCGGCGCTCACCAGCGCCTCCATCGCCGGTTTCGGAACAGCCCTAATGCGCTTTTGCATTTGGCGGGAGAAGCGCAAAACAAAGAAATGAACCAGCAACGGAATATCCTCGCGCCTTTCGCGGAGCGGAGGAACCTCAATCGGAAACACATTTAACCTATAAAAAAGGTCTTCGCGAAACTGGTTGTTGCGAATCATGCTCTGCAGATCCCGGTGCGTTGCGGCAATCAGACGAACGTCAACCTGGATGGTTTTTGTACTTCCCAGTCGTTCAAATTCGCGTTCTTGCAGGGCACGCAACAGCTTCGGCTGCAGGTCGAGACTGATGTCCCCGATTTCGTCCAGAAACAGAGTACCGCGATCGGCCACTTCGAATCGGCCTCGTTTCTGTACCAATGCGCCGGTGAAAGCCCCTTTTTCATGGCCAAACAGTTCGCTCTCCACGAGACCGGAAGGTATGGCTGCGCAATTCAATCGAACGAAGGTTCGCTCGCGACGTGGGCTACGATTATGAATCGCCCGCGCGAACAGTTCCTTGCCTGTGCCGGTTTCACCGTGAAGGAGCACAGTTGAGCCGGTCGGGGCGACAATCGCGATCTGGTCTAGCACTTTGCGGAGAGCGGCACTGTTTCCGACGATGTCTCCGAAGTTGTACTCAGACTTAATTTCCGACTCAAGGTAAAGGCGTTCGTCTTCCAGACGGGCCGCTGAAGCGTTTAGACGTCCGTATGCGAGGGCATTATCCAGCGCGAGGGAGATCTGAATACTAATCTGCGTCAGCAAATCTAAGTCCTCTTGCCCGAAAGCATCGAGCTTCCGGCTGCCGATCGCTAGCAGACCCAACGGTCCGCTCCCGGTTGCAAGCGGAGCGACTGCCACCGATGTTATCGACTCGGCTCGCAAAGTGTCGGCAATCGTCGTCGGAAGCCTCTCGATATCATGGACTGACCATATCTCGGACCATCGGGTGCGAAGCTTCTCATAGTCTGTTTCGGTCAGATCAGTTGAGCCGATTTCCGCCAGCAGTCCTTTGCGGTCAGGAAAATCCAGCATTACACTTTGAAGGCGGGTTGAGTCCTTCTCAAGAAGCCAGAATCCCGTCAAATGATTGCCGAAATACGAACGGATCGAAGCCGAAGCCGAGCGAAAAAGGTCGTCCATTTTCAGTTTCGAAACGACATGATTATTGATTTCCAGGAGAAGACGGAGACGGTCGCGCTCGGTGGCGAGTTCCCGCTGATACTGTTCTGCGCAATCCCTAGCCAGCGCGCATTCGAGTGCAATCGCAACGTGCGATGTCAGTGAGTGGAGTAGTTCGACATCTTCGCGCGCAAACTCCTGACCCCGCTCCTTAGTTACAGCCAAAACGCCGTATTGTCGCTGGGCGGTAAACACAGGAAAAACGTAAGTGCTTCTGCCAGCAGATTGGGCTGCAAACGGAGCCAACGCGGGATGTTTCAACATTTCCTGCGATACGTCAGGCAGGAAAACTGATTCTAGTTGCTCCAGTGCTTGCGCTACCGCGCCAATCCGCGACATTTTGGTGCCAATTTTGATGGCGGGAGCGTCCCCTTCTCGATCAAACTCAAGAAGATGCAAAGTTTCTCGATCGCTGTCTAGAAGATATAGGTCGGCTCCGTGGAGACGAACGCTGCTGGACAAAACCTCGCGCAGGCTGTGGAGGACGGCTTTTACCGTCGGCTGCTCGACCAGCGCGGCGGACACATCGAGCAAGGCTCGATACCTGCTATCGGCGGGCGCCAGGCCTCCCTTGTTTTCCGGCATGCGCATCAGACTAGCACCACCAGAACAAATCATCCATATCGAGACGCTCTCACGTAAGCGGTGTCTGGAAAGCCTCCCTTGACCGGTTCGTTATGATCTTGTGCTGTGGCGCCCTCATTGCCCCAGCAGCCGGGCGCTGCCCACATGCGGGCAAACTTCTCCTAGCGTGAGAAAGCATTTGAACTTGTGTGGGACTAGAGCCGTGAAAGCACGAGACTCGGTTCCATTCACTCCATCCATCACTATTAACCACCAACGTTTCCAACAAATCGCGGAATCTGCCTTTCGCTCAAAGCTAACTCCAATGTGTTGAGAATGATCGATTCGTGCACAGTCGGTGCACAGTGGATCTCAGTAGAAATCTCCGATACTGGACCCCTCGCTGAGACAAAGGTGTGCATCGTCTCTTGTTGGATTGGGCGCGAACCGAGAATGAGGATAAGAGAGTGAGCGCACAACAGGCTACTCGGAGACCATTTCGATCCAGAAGTCCGCTTCGAGGAAATGCGATGTTATTCACCGCTGACCGCGCAGTCTGATCTCCTCGAACCCCGTTTATGGCCAGCCAAAGGCACCTGTCCGGTAATCCGACTAATCAGGACTTGGGAATTGCTTCGTTTCCATTCCAAACTTGAAAAATCTTGCGATGAGGTTGAGGATATCAAGTATGATCGTCCCATCGACCCCGCATCCAAGCAATCGACCTTTTGGCCTCGCTTCTAACCCTTTGGGAGAAGATTCGCCATGTCGCATCATTTCGATACGCCTACCGCAAAAGAAGACCCCCGCATTAACATCTGCGACTTCTACTTGTTCCGCGGCCGCCCGGGCACAACGGTCATGGCTTTGACCGTGAATCCGAACGCCGGCGTCGGCGCGCCCGACACCTTCCGCGACGAAGGTCTCTACGCCTTTCGCTTCGACACGAATCGCGATCTTCGCGAAGACGTCGCCTTCAAGGTCCAGTTCGGCGCGCCCTCCCACGCCGATGGCGGCGAGCACCGGCACGTTCAGACCTTCGAGGTCCGGCGCGCCACCGGAGCTGACGCGCTGAAGGGTGCGGCGGGCGAACTCATCATTTCCGGGAATACGGGACGCGTGGCGAAAGCGGATCAGGGCTGCCTGGCGTACGCAGGCCTCGCGCCTGATCTGTTCGCCACCGATGGCGTCGGTTTCGGTGACTTCAGAAAAGCTCTGTGGTCCGAAAACCGGTTTGCCCCGGAGGCATTCCAGAATCGCCAGAACTTCTTCGGCGGCAAGAATGTCACCGCCATCGTCCTTGAGGTCCCCAGCAGCCTGATCGGCCGAAGTGTGGTGCACGCCTGGGCCACCGCATCGCTCTACGGTCACGCGCCGGAGGTGCAGGTATCGCGTTGGGGCCTGCCGCTGATCACCCACATCCTGCTCTCCGATCCTTCGCTGCACGACGCATCGGAAAACTACAACCGCGCGGTCCCGGCGGACGAAGTGGCGCTGTTCTCCAAACCGATCCGCGACTTCGTGGAAAAAGTCACCGCGCTCGCCCACTCAGCGGCCGACCCATCCGCCTACGCTACGCAACTCCTCGCGCGCCTCTGCCCATCGGTCCTGCCGTATGAACTGGACACGCCCGCCTCATTCAGCTTTGCTGCCTTCAACGGCCGCGGCCTCTGCGACGACGTGATGGACGTGATTCTCACGCTGGCTACGAACACGGCCCTCGGCGATGGGGTGGCGCCCGATATGCGGCTGATGCGCCCGGATTTTCCCTATTTCGGCGAGCCGCACGATACGGCGGCGAGTTCCGCGAAGCAGTGAGGGCGAAGGAGTGAGCGCACGGGCGACGCAGCGGCGATCTGCAATTGGATGGATTTGCTCGCCGGCAGTGCGGAGCGAATCTCCGCCGTCTCCGTCGCCGGCGCGAAGGCTTCGCGCCGGATGTGTGTGTCAGGGAACTTGTACCATGATCGTTAGAGCTCAAGATTTTCGCGGACGGTTCAAATCAAGCCTCAGCAACGAGATTGTCTTCGATAGCTTCCGGTTTGTCCGTTATCCACTTCACTGCGGATCTCCTTGCGCGTGAGCCTTTGCCAACTTCGCCTCGCTACCGAGCGGCCTAAATACGTCCTGAAAAATGGGAGCTCCGAAAGGGGCACCTGTGAATCCGCCATCCACCATCAGCTCGACCGCGTTGACGTACGAGGAATCGTCCGACGCGAGGAAGAGCACGGCTTTGGCAACTTCTTCCGGCTCGCCCCAACGGCCCTGCGGAACCACAGAAGAGAAGAACTTCGCCAACTTGGCGGACTCGTCCGTGGACATAGAAGCGCGGGGCCCGCGCTTCCAAATCGGAGTTTTGATCGCGCCCGGTGCGACGACGTTCACGCGAATGTTGCGCGGTGCAAGGTCGGCGGCGATGGAACGCGCGATCGAGACGAGGCCACCCTTGGTGGCTGCATATGCGGCGACGCCAGGTTGGCCGAGGTAGTTATGCACCGATCCAGTAAAGATGATGCTGGCATTGTCGTTCAGCAGAGGCACCGCTGAATTCACCGTAAAGAAAGCGGAACTAAGGTTGATGTGGATCACGTTCTCAAAAATGGCCTCGTCGGTCGACCCGGTAGGAGTGCGGCCGGAGATGCCGGCATTGGCGAAGACAATGTCGAGCTTCCCGAAATCTTTGGCCAGGGCTTCGAAGAGCCGCTTGCGATCTTCCGCAATGGTGACGTCAGCGCGGTAGCCACGCGCGCTCGATCCAAGTTCGGCGATCGCTTCATCGAGCGTCTTCGGGTCGCGACCGGTAATGGCGACCTGTGCGCCCTCCGCAATGAAAAGTCGGGCCGTGGCAAGACCGATGCCACTGTTGCCGCCGGTAATAAGAGCCTTCTTCGCCGTGAGCTTCATAATGCCTCCTTTTTGTACGACTCATTGCGAACTCCTTGTATCCGTCAAGCCCGCTGCCCTGTCAACCGTGATCATCAGGCCAAATGGACTCAATGCCTGATTAACGCTAACCGGACAGCTCTAACTCCCCAGAAGTCCGCTTGCAGGAAGTTGTCTCCGCGCTTGGCATCGATTCTGGACCTATTAGTCGCAACGCCGAAACGATCGACGTGCCAGTCCCACCGAGACATCTAGGCCGAGTCTTTAGACGCGACCTTCTCGAGTATTTCTGCGATACAAATTCGGATCGTTGCAGCGTTTGTCGAAGCTATTGAAAGAGAAGAAACTGGTTGCAGAGGTTGGATTTGAACCAACGACCTCCGGCCCTGAGCGCGCAGCGCTCAGACTAAACAATGTCAGCCCGCTCCGCCGCTCACTCGATTCGCGATAAAACAAAAAAGGCCCGCCGTCAGGCGGGCCCTCGCAAGGCACAAAATGGCTTGGTTGCGGGGGCCTGCAACATACCGAATTTACTGACTGTCGTATTCCGAATTGAGCTAGTTCGCGCTGCTTCGGGGAACGGAATACAAACTCTAAGTTCGGCCGCTTGGTGTCGCTTTCGACGAAACGCGCCACTTATTTAAGCCTTGAGTTGGACCGCGGTGGGACTGACAGTCTGGCACGGTTGCAAGCGCTTCGGTTCGAATATAGGCAGTTTCGAGCAGTCCAAAGCCAAGAAAATCGTGCCATGATCGGTCCCGCGAGCATCTTCCCGATGTTGCCCCCGGGGCGCAGCAACGAGGCATCTTCTTGCATTCTTCGTTTTGTTTTCGGGTGTTCGGGTCACACAATTTTCACGCTTCGGAAATGAGCTCATAACGTTGAAGGACCAAAAATGTAGTTTTGCCCAACCGTTCAACCACAGATCCAAGGGAAGGAACAGCATGAAAAAGAGCAGGAGGATGTTCTATAGCGGCAGCGCTCATTAAGGCGGTCGTCTCGACGCTGGCATTTGCGGTCGGGATGAGGATCGCATGAACCGAAGGGATTTTGTGCGGCTCGGGTGGGCCACCGTGATCGCGGCAGGAGCGGGTAAGCTGCGGCCCGCGTTCGCGCAACTGGCGCTGTACGCGGAGAACGAAATCGGCTGGTTAGAGTGACCAGGAGACAGTCAGGCCAGAGCGGCTAGGCTGCGCAATTCAGCGAGATGGGCGTGCCACTGACGTTCTCGAGGCCTCAGTCAACGTCGGCAACGCGTTCTGATCGTCCCCTTCGCATTTTGCGAACGATTCTGCAATCGAGCTTGGCTTTTCCCACCTGTGGCGCTCTGCGCATGGGCGTCGGGTGCCTTGTTCTAGCTCCACATAAACCCCAAGCAACTCCGTTCGAGCGGTTCCTTCTTGCGTTGCCTCCAATCAAGCCATCTACCACGGTTGAAAACACCCAAGAAACCCCTTCCCGGTGCCGATCTCGACCGGTTCTATCACAAAGCTAGCGATGAAATAGAAGGCCGCGAGGGGCGCGTTGACCGCGTATTGCTCGACTACGAAAGAAGGAAGAACTCCATGCGAAGCTCGCCGAGGCCTTACGCGGCAAAACGCAGGAGCGGGAACGAGAAACAATGACCTGCGAATCAAGAATGCGGACCAGGAGATGCTAGCTCACAGCCGGGACTTGGAATTGGCAGCCGATGTGGTGACACTGATCGTCCGAGCGAATCCGCAACGACCTAGAATTGGTCTCGGCGACCTAGAGGCTCTAGCTATGCGCGTTCCTGAATCCCACCTCGTCAAGCTCCAAGCCTTCGGCCACGCCGAAATCGAAGCCGCCGATGCGAAGATGCTCGCGCAGCTCGATGTGGTCTTCTTGACGGTGGTACCGAGCGGCTGGAGCCAGAAGGCAAGCGGTAGGCTTCTCCTGTTCGCCTGCCTGAAAATCGATCCCAATCCCCCGTAGTCCTGGCTAGGCATCCTATTCGCGCGCCCACGTCTGCCTCGGCACGTTTGCCGGCTAGCTTATCTTCTCCAAATCCATAGTCGGAGAAGACAAGTTGAAATTGGGAGCTCGTTCTAACCTTAGGGCTGGTTATCACTCTGACAGACGGAAGGTATCAAGCCTTTTACACTCCGAAGGACCATAAAACTTGTTAGTACCCGGTCCGTTTTCACTTTTTGTGGCTGATTAGTATAGTGAGGGAAGTTCCCGCCGGTTACTTCCGTTTACGAATTGCCTCCGATTCCCTAATGCCTCGGGCTGCGTCCCATAC
>JBARFX010000107.1:0-14916 GCA_049797655.1 Candidatus Acidiferrales bacterium
GTGCCGTGCGAATGCACGACGAGCGACCGGCCGGACCGGGCGCTGGCGCGTGCGCGCGTCCCGGAGCGCTACCGGCACTGCGACTTTGAGAATTTCGAAACAGACAACGACATTGAGAACGTGCCACGCGAGCAACTGCAGGTTTGGAATCGCAGCCTCGCGCAGGCGAAGCTCGTGGTGCAGCGATTCGCGGAGGAATTTCCCGTCGGCAGCGAGAATGGGTTGCTGCTGATGGGTCCTTGCGGCGCGGGCAAGACGCATCTCGCGGTTTCAGCGTTGAAGCAAATTGTTTTGCGCGGACACAGCGGGCTTTTCTACGACTACCGCGAGCTGTTGAAGCAGATTCAGGACAGCTACAACGCGGAGAGCCAGTCGACGGAGATGGGCGTTCTTGAACCGGTGTTGAAGGCGGAGTTGCTCGTGCTCGACGACGTGGGTTCGAGCAAGCCGTCGCTGTGGGCGCTTGAGACGGTGGGGCACGTGTTGAATACGCGCTATAACGAAAAGCGCGTGACACTGCTGACGACGAACTATCTCGATTCGGAGCCAGCCGGGGGCGCGACAGCGGCCAGCCCGCGCGTGGCCGGGATGCGCGCGCCGTCGATCGAGGATTCGCTTACCGAGCGCGTGGGCAAACGCATCCGTTCACGCCTCTACGAAATGTGCCGGACAGTGGAAATTTCCGCGCCTGATTACCGCAAAGAGATTCGAAATATCAGCCGCGCCGGAGCGTAATGATTCCGCAATAATTTGTGCAGATTGTTGCCGATTCGCGCGCCGCGGAGCAGCACGGTTTGGTTGACAAGCTGCAAACTGGGCGGGTATCATCGCTGCGATACGGCGTCTGGCGCGGGCGCTGTTCCCCTTCATTAGCTCTGACCCCCAGCTGGGTGGAGTGACCGAGGCAAACTCTCGGCATGCAAGGAACGAATCCGTATGGAGGCCGCTCTCAATGTCACCCGAACACGACAATAATCTTCAACCGGCTATGGAAGCATCCACGGCTGAGACTGTGGCAGAAGCCCCTCACGCTGCAACTTCCCCGATGATGACCGCTTCGCAGGCGACCGGCGCCGCAACCGCAGCAGTACGCGCTCCGGAAGCATCGTCGAACGCTCCCGCGACTGAAGAAAGCGCCGGGATTGGTGCGTCTATCGATGGCCGAGCAACAGCGGGAATGGCGACGGACGGAGCAGCCACAGACGGAGCAGCCGCGGACGGCGCGGGCGCGAGCTCTGGCGAATCAAGCGCAGCGGCTGGAACTGTCGAGACGGGTAACGCGGGCGAATCAAATGGAGCGGGGTCTGCGGACGCAGGTGTCCTGGTCGTCGCCAGCGAAGGCGGATCGTCTGCCACCGCCGAGTCGGCGGACAACAACGAGACGATGGACCAGTTGCTCGATCAATTTCCGACGCCGGAACCGGTCGTGTCCGAGGGCGAGATTTTCGACGGCCGCGTCCTCGCGGTGACGGATGCGGGCGTAATCGTGGATGTCGGGGGCAAGTTTGAGGGATTGGTTCCCGCGCAAGAATTTCTGGACTCCGGGTCGCCGATCGAATTTGGCGCGGGCCAGACGATTGAAGTCGAGCGGCTGCACGAGCACAAGGACGGCTACGTCCTGCTGTCGCACGTGCGCGCGCATCGGCGGCGCGTGTGGGAACGGATCGAGAAATCGTATCGCGAGCACACGAACATCACCGGAAAAGTGGCCGAGAGGATCAAGGGCGGCTTGGTGGTGGACATTGGGGTGCGCGCGTTCTTGCCGGCTTCGCAGATTGAATTGCGTCCCGTGCACGATCTCGAAGCATGGAAAGACCGCGAAATCGAAGTGCGCGTGCTGAAGTTGAATCGCAAGCGTGGCAATGTGGTGGTGAGCCGCCGGGCGATTCTCGAAGAAGAGCAGAAATCGAAGCGCGATGGACTGCTTTCGACCCTGGCCGAGGGAACGGTTGTCGCCGGACGCGTGAAGAACGTGACGGACTACGGTGTGTTTGTGGACCTGGGCGGAATCGACGGTTTGCTCCATGTGAGCGACCTGGTGTGGGGCCGCGTGCCGCATCCTTCGTCCGTGGTGCAGCCTGGCGAGGAAATTCAAGTCCAGATTCTGAAATTCGACAAGGACAAGCAACGAATTTCGCTTGGCCGCAAGCAATTGCTGCCGGACCCGTGGGCCACGGTGCCGGAGCGGTTTCCGGTCGGAGCGCGCGTGAAGGGCAAAATTGTCGGTGTGACAGATTATGGCGCGTTCGTGCAGATCGAGCCGGGCGTCGAGGGGCTCGTGCACGTCAGCGAGATGAGCTGGTCGAAGCGCGCGAAGCACCCGTCGAAGATCGTGAAAGTCGGAGACGAGGCGGACGTGGTGGTGCTCGAAGTAAAAACGGATCAGCGGCGGATTTCGCTCGGGCTGAAGCAGACGCAAGCCGATCCGTGGGAAGCGGCTGCGGAAAAATATCCGGTGGGGATGATCGTCAGCGGGCGCATCCGCAATCTTGCTGACTTCGGCGCGTTCGTCGAAATCGAAGAAGGCATGGAAGGGCTGATTCATATCAGCGACGTGAGCTGGACCGAACGTATCAAGCATCCCAGCGAAAAATTCAAGAAGGGCGACACGATACAAGCGAAAGTGCTGAAGGTAGATTCGCAGAACCGGCGACTCTCGCTGGGGATCAAGCAGGTGAACGACATCTGGGCAAATTGGTTCGCCGAGCACAAGATCGGGGAAGTGATAACAGGAAAAGTAGCGCGGGCCACCGATTTCGGAGCGTTCGTCGAATTGGCCGACGGCATCGAGGCGCTTTGCCACGTTTCCGAGATTGAGGAGCGCCGCCCGAAAGGCGACCGCGACAGGGAAAAGGAAAAGGCTTCACGCGGCGCGCGTGTTACAGCCGTGTTGACTCCGGGCAAGGAATACGAATTCAAGGTTTTACGCCTGGAACCCGAACAGCACAAGATCAGCTTGAGCTACCGCGCGGCGCAGAAGCAGGTGGAGAAACAGGAGATCGAGGCGTTCCGGACGACGAAGTCGCCGAAATCTTCTCCCACGGCGACGATCGGCGACGCGATTCTCGCCAAAAGGCAAGCGAACTAGAGGCGCGTTCGAGAGATAGTCGCGGAGAGGGAACCGATTTTATCCCTGGTCCGGGTGGGCCGGCTCGCGAAGGTCTTCCCCAAAATGAAATTCGTTTACCTCGGCGTAGATTGATGATATGCAAAGGTATGCGGCGCCTCACCCCGGCTCGCAATAGGCCAGTCGCCCAAAGATACTGAAGAGGAGGCTCTCGTTCCCATGGCAGACGCTGCGGGAGTGCACGAAAACAAAGAACATACGATGACGAAGGCGGAACTGGTCGAAGAGGTGACGCGCGTCACGGAACTGCCGCGAAAAGAGTCGGAAGCGGTGGTCGAAACGATATTTGACAGCATTATTGCGGCGCTGCAGGCCGACGATAAAATCGAGATTCGTGGCTTTGGGAGTTTTCGGACACGGCAGCGTCGCGGACGCACAGGGCGGAATCCGAAGACGGGCGCGAAAGTGGAAGTTCCGCCGAAAAAGATCCCTTACTTCAAGCCCAGCAAAGAGTTGAAAGACTACGTCAATCACCCGCGAGCAGCGGGCTCTTCCGAATCCGGCGCGCAGAGTTAAGCAGGATGGATTATTTGTGGACGCCGTGGCGGTATCGCTACATCGCCGACGCGGCGAAAGACAAAGGCTGCATTTTCTGCGACGCGGTTGCAGCGAATGACGATGCCAAGACTCAGATCGTTCTGCGCGGCGCGACTTCGTTTGTAATCCTGAATCGCTATCCTTACACCACAGGGCACGTGATGGTCGTTCCGTTTGCGCACGTCGCGGACCTCGCGGCTGCGGAGCCCGAGACGCTTGCCGAAATGATGCGGATGGCGCAGCGCGTTCAGATCGCTTTGCAGCAGGCGTATCACCCGGATGGATTCAATCTCGGCATGAATCTGGGACGCGCGGCTGGAGCGGGCGTTACCGGGCATCTGCATTTGCACGTACTGCCGCGATGGTCGGGCGACGCGAACTTTATGACGGTGGTTGGCGAGACGCGCGTCGAGCCGGAAGATCTTGTGACAACGTACGAAAAACTTCGAAAGGCCCTAAACGGATGACACCAATGGAGACTGCTGACCGAGAACAGTTATTGCGGCTGCTGAAGGCGTCACGAAAGAAGCTCGTCGAGTCCGTGGAAGATCTCACGGACGAGCAAGCAAAAGAGCGGCCGGCGGCAGACCGCTGGTCGATTCTGGAGTGCGTCGAACACGTCGGAATGGTTGAGGACTCGATTTTCTCAGCCGTTACGACGAAGCTGGCGCCCGCGGAAGCACCCGCAGACCACAGCCGCGAGCAAAAAATCATCAGTGGCGCCACCGACCGAAATCGCAAAATCGACGCGCCGGAACATGTGCGGCCAGCCGGGAAATTCACGAGCCTCGCGGATGCGCTCGCGCATTTCGAGCAGAGCCGCGCGCGCTCGATCGAGTATGTCGAGAATTGCGATCAGGATCTTCGCGCGATTTCAGGCCCGCATCCGGTCCTCGGCCCGGCGACCGCGCAGGAATTCATGATCATTCTCGCGCTGCATCCGGCGCGGCACGCGCTGCAAATCCTCGAAGTGCGTGAGTCCCTAGGGCTGGACTGAGGCGACGCACCACCACGTAAGCCGCTTGGATTAGCCGTTGTTTTCTCGAAAGCTAAATTGCGAGCGTTGCCCCGCTGAGTACTGCCCTCGGCACTTGACTGTGTGTATAAAAATTGGCACTATCACGCGGAAAGACGATGCCTGAACCGCCTTCGATGTTCGCCGCCGAGACCCATTCTCCGCCTGTCCCGAACTACTTGAGCAGGTACATTCAGCCTACGTTTGGCCATGGGCTTCGCATCTGGTGGGCCTTTTTTTGGCGGACAACGCTCATCACGATGATCTTGACGTTCGTGCTCAATTTTGGCTTGAAAGTCATCTACGAACACTCGAACATACCCGGGCGCTTGATTCGTCTTATCCTAACTGTGTCACCATTCCTGATCAGTTATGGCATTGCCCTGTTCGTCATGGAATATATTCTTCGGAAGAAATTCCGCGATTTTCGGATCGGCTTGCTGTCCAACAGCGGTGACGAGGGGGCACAGATGCTGGCGCCAACATTCGTGCGCGTCACGCGGGTGTGGTGGACCTATTCATGGCGCACGCTTGTTTATCGGCTCATCATTTTGGTTGCCGCGACAATCCCACTCACAGTGATCGTCGGCGTGTTCACGAGACTTCCAATAATGCAGGTACTGATGCGCACGCTGGTGACTACCGCGATCGACGCGGCCGCGGGCCTCTTCGTCATTTATTCGAATATCCTCGATGAGGACTTCAGCGATTTCCGCGTTTGTCTTTTGCCTCTTCAGAGAGACCAAGTGGCTTCCGCGTCACCAGCCGCGACTCCCGCATCGACTTAGGCGAGCGCAGCCGACGGTTCTCCGGATTTGTGCTTTCTTATTCACGCAGCGCAGCCTAGAATTTGTGTTCTTGCTCTGCATTTCTGAAGCGCTAACTGAGGACTGAAGCGTGAACCTAGAACTCACCGAAGAGCAGCAGTTGCTGCAAAAGAGCGTGCGCGAATTCGCCGAGGCGGAAGTGAAGCCGATCGCGAAGGAGATCGACGAGACGGGCCGCTTCCCGCGGGACACGTTCAAGAAAGCGGCTGAACTGGGGCTTACGGGTGTGGCGCTGCCGGAAAATTATGGCGGCGCGGGGATGGACCACCTCAGCTACACGATCGTGATCGAGGAGATTTCACGCGCTTGCGCGTCCACGGGAGTGATTCTCTCCGTGCAGAATTCACTCTATTGCGATCCGATTTTCAGGTTCGGCACCGAAGAGCAGAAGCAAAAATTTCTGGTGCCATTTGCTCGCGGCGAAAAGATCGGCTGCTACGCGCTTACCGAGCCGCAGGCGGGCTCGAACGCGGCGGCGCTTACGACGAAAGCCATCCGCAAGGGCGACACGTATGTGATCAACGGAACGAAAGCGTGGATCACGAACGGCGGCGAGGCGGATGCGGCGGTGGTTTACGTGAACACGCAGCCGGAAAAGGGCGAGAAGGGAATTACGGCGCTGGTCGTCGAGAAGGGCACGCCGGGATTCAGCGTGGGCAAGGAAGAAAAAAAACTGGGCATTCATGGCAGCGCTTGCACAGAGCTGGTCTTCACTGATTGCGTTGTTCCGGCGTCGAATCGCATCGGCAACGAGGGCGAAGGCTACAAGGTGGCGCTTTCGACGCTCGATGGCGGCCGCATCGGCATCGCGTCGCAAGCAATCGGGATTGCGCAAGGCGCATTTGAAGCGGCTCTTTCCTACGCGCAGCAGCGCCAGGCGTTCGGCCATCCGATCGCGGATTTTCAGGCGATTCAGTTCATGCTCGCAGACATGGCCACGGAAATTGATGCGGCGCGATTGCTCGCGCGCCGGGCAGCTTGGAAACAGGATTCGGGCGCGCGTTTTTCGATGGAAGCGGCGATCGCCAAGCTATTTGCCAGCGAAATGTCCACTCGGGTCGCGCACAAAGCCATCCAGATTCACGGCGGCTATGGTTACAGCAGTGAATATCCCGTCGAGCGCGCCTATCGCGACGCTCGCATCACCGAAATCTACGAAGGAACGAGCGAAATTCAGCGGCTCGTGATCGCTGCGTGGGTCCTGAAATCGTACTGAAGCCGGCAACCTCCCCGCACAATCATTCCACAGTGTATCCTTGTCGTTGCGATGCTTGAGCTTGATTGCGGACTGGAATTTGACACCGCGCGCGATGAGGATTTCTTCGCGGCGCTCCCGGCACGCGCCGGTCTAGTGCTCCTCGAAATGCGCGATCCGAATGCGCAACCCTATCTGGCGCGTACCGCTGACATTCGCCGGGCCGCTGAACGGCTTCTGAGCGAACCGGAGTCTGGCTCCAAGCGCCTGAATCTCCGCAACGTCGCCGCGCGAATCCACTACCGAGTAACCGGCTCGAAGTTCGAACAGGCGCTAGCGCTTTACAGCCATGCTCGCGCGAAGTTTCCCAAACGCTACCGCGACATGATGCGGCTGCGGCCGCCGGCCGTCCTGAAGGTGAATCTTCGCAACGAATATCCGCGCTGCTATGTAACGCGGCGGATTTCCGGCGACGGCGGCTTTTATTTTGGCCCGTTCGCCTCACGGAAGAACGCGGAAGCATTCGCAGAGGGCTTTCTCGACCTCTTCAAGATGCGCCGCTGCCAGATCAAAATCCGGCGCGATCCTGAATTTCCCGGATGCATCTACTCCGAAATGAAAATGTGCCTCGCACCCTGTTTCGCGGGCTGCACGAAAGAGGAATACGACGCCGAAACGGGCCGGGTGCTCGCCACTCTTGCTACGTCCGGCGAGGCGCTGACACAGGAACTCGAACGCGACCGCGAAGCTGCCAGCGAGGCGCTCGATTTCGAGCGCGCGGCAGCCCTGCACAAGCGCCTCGAGAAAGCGTCAGCGGCGTTGCGCGGCCTTCCTGAAGTCGCAAGGCGCGTCGACGAATTGGATGCGGTTATCCTGCAGCGCGCCGCCGAAGAGAAATCCATCGCGGTGTTCCCGGTGTTGGCGGGCCTGCTAGCCGAGCCGATATTCCTGCGGTTCGGAGAGCTATCGAGCGAACCCCGGTCGGTGGAGGCGATTTTGAAGCAAGGGTTGCAACCACAAACAGACGCTGATGAAACCGGTTCGACAAACGAAGCGCTGCGGCCGGAACCAAACGCACGAGCCGGCGAGATCCAAGACCGTTCGGGCGCGACGTGGCGCTCACAATACGGGTTGCACCACGCGCCCTCTGAACGCTCCGAGCACCTTGCGATTCTCGCGCGATGGTTCTACTCAAAGCCCCGCGACGGCGAGATTTTCTTCCGGGAAGGTGACTGGCCGTACCGGCGTATTCTTCGCGCTTGCGGGCGTTTGCTCGCGCCTTCAGGATCCTCCTCGCAATCTCCCACATAATCGAAACCGGTGCGGCTGCCGAGCGTCGTACAATTGGAAGAGATGGCGAACTCCGACCAGAAGAAAAACGGCGCGAACCCCAGCCTCGAAGATACTCGCCGAATTCCGCAGATGTTGCGCGCGTTGCGGCACCGCAATTTCCAGCTTTTCTTCAGTGGACAGATGATCTCGCTCGTCGGCACCTGGATGGACAACATTGCGGAGGCGTGGCTCGTCTATCGCCTGACCGGATCCTCGCTGCTGCTGGGAACGGTGGCGTTCGCCGGGCAGATTCCCGTGTTCCTTCTGGCGCCAATCGGCGGAATGGCGGCGGACCGATGGAATCGCCAGCGAATCGTAATCGCAACGCAAGCTAGTTCGATGGTCCTGGCGGGCATTCTCGCGGTCCTTACGCTTACCGGCCGCGTGAGGGTGTGGGAAGTGGTGTTGCTCGCGGCGCTAATGGGAGCGGTGAACGCATTCGATATTCCCGCACGCCAGGCGTTCCTGGTTGACATGGTGGGCCGCGAAGATTTGATGAACGCGATCGCGCTGAACTCTTCAATGTTCAATGGCGCGCGCGTGATCGGCCCGTCGATCGCAGGAATTTTGGTCGCGAGCATCGGCGAAGGCTGGTGCTTCGCGGCGAACTCGATCAGCTACATCGCCGTGATCGCGGGGCTGGTGATGATGCGCGTGAATCGCGCTCCCATCGAAGCGCGGCGGGTCTCTCCGTTCGAGCATATCGTTGAGGGATTTCAGTTCGTGTGGAACACGGCGCCGATCCGCGCTTTGCTGTTGCTGTTGGGCCTCGTGAGCCTGGTGGCAATGCCGTATTCAGTCCTCATGCCGATTTTTGCCGCGAAAATCCTGCACGGCGACGCACGGACGCTCGGCGTACTGATGGGTGCCACAGGAGTCGGCGCGCTCGGAGGGGCATTGATGCTGGCGTCGCGCTCGGGAGTCCAGGGGCTCGGTCGCTGGGTGGCGATGGCGTGCGCCAGTTTCGGCACAGCATTGATTTTGTTTTCGTTTTCGCGCTGGTACTTTCTTTCCGTGGTGTTGCTGGTCCCGGTGGGTTTCGCGATGATGGTGCAGATGGCGTCGTCGAATACGCTGATTCAAGCGATGGTGCCCGATCGGCTTCGCGGCCGGGCGATGGCGGTGTATTCGATGATGTTCATGGGAATGGCGCCAATCGGCGCGCTGCTGTCGGGTTGGTCGGCGGACCATATTGGTGCGCAGTGGACGCTAGCCGTGGGAGGAGTAGGTGCGATCGTCGGCGCGGCGCTGTTTGCCCGGAACCTGCCGAAGATTCGCGTGGAAGCGCGCGAGCTGATCATTGCGCAGGGTATGGCTGGGGGCGAGCCGGCTCAAGAAATGACGGCGCGCAGCACAACGTAAGGTTGGCGCTGAGGCGCGCCCTCCGAGATGGGCGACGGCGCAAGCAGTTACGGCGACGGCATTTGGCGGATTGCAGGTCTGATATACTCCGTCGCGTCGCGAGAATCGCGCCATGGAGCGAGAGGGAATGTCATCTCCTGCACCACACAACAACGGACGCATCGCCGGCCTGGCTACTGCGCAGGGAACGCTTCGCTACGCCGCGCGATTCCAGGGACGCTCCGCACCCGGGCATTTTCGCGAGGTTCCCGGCGGCATGGTGCTCTCGTCCATCGGCATCGGCACCTATCTCGGCGAGCCCGACGAAGCGACCGATAGGGCGTATACGAGCGCAGTGGTGGCAGCAGTGGAGGGCGGCGTCAATCTAATCGACTCCGCGATCAACTATCGCTTTCAGCGCAGCGAGCGGTCCGTCGGTGCGGCGTTGCGCGAACTCGCGACGAAGGGATTTTTGCGGGACGAAGTGGTGCTTTGCACGAAGGCAGGTTTCCTCACGCCGGATGGAGAAATGCCGCCTGATCCCAACGACTATTTCGCTCACGAATTTCTCGACCGCGGCGTTTTTCGTGCCGAGGAAATCGCCGCCGGCTGCCATTGCATGTCGCCGAAATATCTCGCGGATCAATTGGAGCGCAGCCTGCGGAATTTTGGCGCGGCGTCGGTTGACGTTTTTTACCTGCACAATCCGGAAACGCAGCTGGCAGAAATTTCCGCGCCCGAATTTCAAAAGCGGATTCGCGAAGCATTTGCTTTCCTCGAGTCGGCGGCCGCCGGCGGGAAGATCGGTGTGTACGGCATGGCGACCTGGAACGCATTTCGCGAAGATCCGAAGTCGCCCGGCTATTTGTCGCTTGAAGCGATGGCTGAGATCGCAAGTGACGTGGGCGGGCCGCAGCATCACTTCCGATTCGTGCAGTTGCCTTTCAATCTTGCGATGCCGGAAGCGCTGACGCGCCCGAACCAGACGGTCGCCGGGAAAACGATGCCGATGGTTCAGGCAGCGCGCGACCTGGGAATCAATCTCGTCACCAGCGCGGCGCTTTTACAAGGACAGCTGATAAAGAACCTTCCTCCGTTCATCCACTCGGCCTTGAATCTGAAGAAAGAATCCGAGCTCGCGTTGCAGTTTGCGCGATCGGTGCCGGGACTTACGACGGCGCTCGTAGGAATGAGCCGCGTCGAGCACGTCCACGCGAATCTTGCGCTCGTGGGCGTTGAGCCGGCTTCCCGCGAGCAGTTTCTGAAATTATTCGAATCGCGTGGCTAGAAGGGAAGGTCACTTCTAGTTTGCATCGAGCGGCGCGACCCGCTGGGGAAAGCGCTCGTCCAGCCACGCTCCAATCGCAGCGGTCATCTGCTCGAGCTTGCCGGTAAAAAAATGGTCGGCATTCTCGACGACAAGCTTTTTGGGTTCCGGCAGCGAGCCGACCAGCGATTCCACTTTGTCGCGTGAGCCGAATTGATCGTTACCACCCTGGATGAACAGCTTCGGCTTCGCACACTCGCGCAGGTACGAAAGATCGATCGAGTTCACAGGAATGCCGAGCCCGATCAGATCGGAAACACGTTCATCCTTGCAGCCGACGGCGAGCCCTACCCAGGAACCGAAACTGAATCCCGCAAGTAAAATGGGCCGGGCCGGAAATTCTGTGGCAAGAAAATCGAGCGCGGCGCGGACATCGTCGCGCTCGCCGCGGCCCTTATCGTGTTCGCCTTCACTTTGGCCGGTACCGCGAAAATTGAATCGCAGCACGGGGATCCCGCGACGATGCAGCGTCTTCGCCGCTTGAAATACCACTTTGTTGTGCATCGTGCCGCCGAAGAGCGGATGAGGGTGGCAGACCAGCGCGACAAGCTCCGGATCTGCAGACGCAGTGGTCCAAAGCATTGCTTCGAGGCGGCCCGTCGGCCCCGGCAGAAGTAAGCTGCGATGAAAAACGTCAGCCATTGAAAGTGAAAAGCTCCCGAGAATATCGCAAATTCCAGTCTAGCCGAGGGCGCCTGCAACGCAAAGTCCGCCTCCACGGGGTATGACGAGCTGAACGTACCGGTACAGCGATTCGCTTGGGTTTCGCGCCTCTCAATACGCAGCCTCCGTGGTAAATTCGATTGCGCCCGGATGAAAGGGGTGTTAGTTTTGGCCCAAGTGAGCGAATCGGCGGGAGGAGCGATGGACAACGTTGTGGAACGGCGCGCCGCGCGACGTTTCTCGATGATGCTTCCCTTGAAGGTGCGATTCACCGATGGGGACGGCGTCACGGAAAAAGAAGGCGAAACGCGCGACGTCAGCTTCCGCGGCCTGTACTTCCTGCTTGAACCCGCCACTCCCGATGCAGGCAGCTCAATCGAGTTTGTGCTCACTCTTCCGCAGCAGATTACGCTGGCGGGCGACGTTCATATCCGTTGTTACGCGCGCGTGTTGCGTGTGGAACCGCACAATGGCCGCCGCGGCGTCGCTGCGCGCATCGAGCGTTACGAATTCCTCCCCGCCTCCGCTTGACGGCATCTCCGGACGCAGCTTTCCATCGCTGCTCAACTCCTCACCGCCCGCAATGTTTCGGAGTAGAATGCTCGGTGAACGCTCCGCCCGAGCGGAGGGAGAACACGATGTACCACTACGATCCGAAAAGCGCGCTCGACGAATTGCGCGATGACGCAGTTCTGCCGCACCCGGTGCACTTGCGCGACATGATTTTGCGGACGAAGCTCGATCCCACGACGGCGCTCGACTTGAACCGCGAGTTTCAGGACTATCTGACGCGTTTTGGCGAGCTGCAGAAAGTGGCGCGCGAAATTCTGGAACGTATCGCCGCAGGCGCCCGAAAGGCTTCCGCTTCCTGACGCCGCGAAGCAAACTTGGGCGCCAATGGCGGCGAAAGTTGCTTTTCCGTTGATTGACCTGGCGCCGGACGGGGAGAGTTTTTTGCATGGCCCGAAATACCTTGCTGATCGATGCCGACGACACGCTATGGGAAAATAACATTTTTTTCGAGAAGACGATCGAGCATTTCGTCACCCAGCTCGAACATCTCGGCTACACCCGCGAGTACATTCGCCATATCCTGAATGAAACCGAGCGCCGAAACATACGCCAGCACGGCTACGGAGTGCGCAGCTTCCGGCGATCGCTCGAGGATACCTACTTGAAGCTTGCGGGAAACGCTGCGCGTCGCGAAATCGTGCAGGAGATTGAGCGAATGGCGGTCGAACTTGAAGCTACTCCGCCGCACATTCTCGACGGCGTTCCTGAAACGCTTGCCTATCTCGCCAAACACCATCGCCTCATTTTGCTCACCAAAGGCGAGCCCGCCGAACAAGCCGGCAAAGTGGAACGTTCGGGCTTGCAGCCGTACTTTGACGCGATCGAAATCGTGCTGGAAAAAGATGCAGGCATGTACGAGCGCGTAATCGAACAGTTCAAAATCGTGAAAACGCACGGATGGATGGTAGGGAACAGTCCCCGGAGCGACATCAATCCCGCGCTTCATGCCGGCCTGAGCGCCGTGTTCATTCCTCACGCCGCCACCTGGGAGCTCGAGAAGTGCGAACTCGAAAGCGGCGGCGGAAAGCTTTTGATCCTCACAAGCTTTCGGGAATTGCGCACGCACTTTTAGCGCTGCACTACCTTCGGCGGGCGCGGCCGTCCGGAATTTCTGATCGCGGGAGAAAATTCAGTGGCTATCGACCTCGCAGATACTCGAGTCGCCGTAATGGGCGCCGGCGCCGTCGGTTCGTATTTCGGCGGCATGCTGGCGAGGGCTGGAGCGCGCGTCACGCTGATCGGGCGATCGCCGCACGCAAGAGCGATTCGCAAGAGCGGACTCTTCCTCGATGCGGTCGCTTTCAAGGAACACGTGGTGATTGATGCATCGACGGATCCGTCGGCCGTGCGCGAGGCGCAATTCGTGCTTTTCTGCGTGAAGACGCTCGACACGGAGAATGCCGCGCGAGCCATTGCGCCGCATCTCGCCCCCGGAACGATCGTCATCAGCATGCAGAATGGCGTCGACAATGTCGCAAGAATCCGCGACGCCTCTGGTGTAGAAGCGTTACCCGCTGTCGTCTACGTGGCCGCGGCCCTGCCGGAACCGGGGCACGTGAAACACTCCGGGCGCGGCGACTTGATCGTTGGCGAGTACACGGGCGCGCCGTCCGCGGCCGGCGGCGAAAAAGGTCGCCCTGAGCGAGTTGCAGAACTGTGTGCGGCGGCGGGCGTCCCGTGCCGCGTCTCACCGGACATTGAAGCGGATCAATGGACGAAAATGGTGATGAACTGCGCCGGAAACGCGGTTACCGCCATAGCGCAAACGAGCTTCGCCCACGCCGCTCGCAACCTCGACACGCGCGAAGTGATGCGCATCGTAATCACCGAATGTATCGCAGTCGCGCGCGCAGCAAGGGTGAGATTGCCCGACGTGGATTGGACGGAGAAAGGATTGAAGAACGCGGAAACGCTCGGTGAAGCTACCTCCTCAACGGCGCAGGATATCGCGCGCGGCAAAACCACGGAAATCGACTCGCTGAACGGCTACATCGTGCGCCGCGGCAAGGAACTGGGCGTATCAACGCCGGTCAACCTCACGCTCTTCGCACTGGTGAAGCTGATTGAAGAGAGTTTCAAGCAACGCAGCCGCCTGGCCGGCGGCACAGCCTAAAACCGTCGCGCCCCGTCATATCTCGAGCGCGTTCCGCTTGCTAGGGCAGGCTTCAGCTTGCCCTCTGTCGTTCGCTCCTTCCGCATGTTTCCGCAGCTACCATAGGACGAAGCGCCCGCGACACATCGTCCGTTAGAAACGTGAGCGGACTTGTGCGATTGGATTTCGGTCCATGAATCGAATTGACGAGTGTCTGCCATCAGCCTACTGATCGTTGGGGTTGCGGAAGCGGAACGGGATGTGCACCACTGCCTCGACGTCAATCGGCACGCCCCCGCGCGTCCCCGGGCGGAATTTCCAGCGTGCCAGCGCCTCCATTGAGTTTTTGTCGAGTTGGGGATCGAGTTTCCGCACGAGTTGAATGCTATCAACGGATCCGTCCTTGCGGATGATCGCGTAGAGAACCACTTCGCCATCTACATGCTGCTCTATAATTGCCTGAGGATATTTTGGGTCCACCTTGTCAATCGGCACGGGACCTGAAAATGCGCCGGTTGCCCTGTAACCCGCCCCATCACCTTCATCGAGTTGCGCACAATTCAAAATCCAGCTTCCGGCGATGCTGGTCAGGTTGGGCATATTGACGTGCACTGGATAGATTTCCTTGCCGGACAGAATTTTCTCAGGCGGCAGGCCCGGGTCGAGATGGGTAACGTCGATCGGCGCCCGGTGCGAAGAACCCGGTGGCTCGGACGAAGGTGGAGGTTTGAGATTCAACTTGCCGCCGGCGCGCGTTCCCGACGGCGCAATCCCGCCGCTGCTGGCTCCGCGATTATTCGCGCCTCCGCTGATGCTTATTGCTGCCGGCAGTGAATTTCCGTTTGCGCTGCCTCCACCACCACTGCCGCGAGTCGCCCCGCCCGCAC
>JBARFX010000108.1:0-3731 GCA_049797655.1 Candidatus Acidiferrales bacterium
CCGCACGCAAGCTGGGGATCCTGCTGCGTGACCAGATTGATTACCAAGAGTTCTGTCGTCGCGGACACCTGCGACAGAAGCACGGTGGTGCCCATGCGGGAATGCCTGATCGAGAACATGATCCTGCGCTGCAGTGATCGAATCCCTGAATAGGCGACCCGCCTCCCCGAGTAGCGGGGAGTTCGAAGAACTCATCATGGTCAGCAAGGACCGAAGAGGTGTCTGGTGGGCAACACCGAGACGATGAAGGGAATGGGCCGAGCTAGTCGGGTGAACGTGAAACGGAAAGAAGCAGAAATCACCAGAGCAATCAACCAAGCGCAACTGCGCAGAAACACGGGTGTGCTCAGGAAAATACAAAACCAAGACAAAAACGTTCTTGACGGAGCCGACTTCGTTAGAGATGTTCTCGACACCTATCCGGGCAGCAGTTCGTCCGCTTGAGGCGCTTGACCCTTAATTGAGACCTGCGGTAAGCTTCCGGTCACGTTCCCATCTTAATAGCATCATGAACAGAATAGGCGTCCGAGCTTGCGGCATGATGTTCGCCTGTTTTGTCGCCGATATGATGCTCGACAAGATAAGGAGATGATTCATGCAGGTCTCGCGACACGCGATGCTTCTGTTTCCCGCGATGGTCTTCCCGACTAGATCCGACTTGCGCCTTACTCTTTTTTGCCTGCTGGTCGGCCTGCTAGCGGCACCTGCGTCGGCGCAGAGTACGATAAATGTCCCCGCTAATGCACCGACTATTCAAGCCGGAATCAACGTGGCCTCTAACGGGGATACAGTGCTCGTGAGTCCAGGAGCTTACTTTGAGAACATAGACTTCATGGGTAAAGCCATTACCGTCACTAGTTCTGGAGGACCCACCGTAACCACAATTGATGGTGGACAAAAGGGCATCGTCGTGAATTTCACAAGTAACGAAACCAGGGCCTCTGTAATAAACGGTTTCACGATTACGGATGATGGTCCACTTCTGCCGACACAAGTGCCCTTCAACGCAGACGGTATCTTTGTGGGCGGCGCAAACCCAACCATCACAAACAACATCATCACGAACAATCGTGGCTTCGGCATTGAAATCTACTTTGGGAGCGCCTACATCTCAGGAAACACGATATCGAATACCAGCACTGCAGGTGACCCAAGTCAGGACTTCGGTTGCGATTACGACGACGGCGATGGCATTTTCATCCAGGGAACCTCGAATACGCCCCTCGGACCTCCTGTCATTGACCATAATACGATAGAGCAAAACGTGGGACACTGCTTGGGTGGTGGCATCGGTCTCGACGCCGCGCCTCTTTCAACGATCATCTCCAATAACACGATTGCCAATAACCAGAGCTTGGGAGATGGCGGCGGAGTTTACGAAGCCAACGGCTCGGTCTCGCTCTATCAGAATCTGATCTACAACAATGTTTCCGGCCTGGCCGGCGGTGGGGTTTACCTTTCCATTCCATCGGAAGGAGATAACGGAGCTACCGGACCCTTGAATGTATTCGTCACAAACAACACGATCTACGGCAATACGATTTCGTTGAATCCTCTCGTCCAGGATGCTTGGGTTGACGGATC
Source organism: Candidatus Acidiferrales bacterium (assembly GCA_049797655.1). GTDB lineage: Bacteria > Acidobacteriota > Terriglobia > Acidiferrales > UBA7541 > Palsa-295. The sequence goes on from JBARFX010000108.1 coordinate 1,585, forward strand.
CCAAGTGGCGCTTCCCGCTTACGTTAGTCAAGCTGGTTTCTTCAATAATCTGATCATCGCAAACGATTCTTACTCCGCGATTGCGTGCTGGGCCACTTACCAGTATTTAAGCGGCGCACCTCCGGTCGTTGTGAACAGCGACGTGATAAACAGCCGCGGACCGGCCTATGGAGGCTGGTGCACGTCGCCGGCCGACACTACCGGAAACATTTCCGCCGATCCAAAGTTCAAGAATCCAGCCGGCGGCGACTTTCATCTGCAGGCCGGTTCTCCCGCCATCGACACCGGCTTCAACGCAGCACCTGGAATACCTGCTACCGATTTGGACGGCAATCCTCGCATCCAGAACGCCACCGGCGCGAGCGAGCCAGTCGTAGACATGGGCGTATACGAGGCGACAGGTGTCCCGGAATCTCGTTCACCGTCGCAAATCACCCTCACCGCTCAACCGGGAACGGTCTTCTTTGGCCAGTCCGTCAGTTTTTCCGCGACCGCCGCAGACAGCTCCTCCTCACCGATTCCGCCAGGCACAGTCAACCTGATGAATGACTGGTCGGTGCTTCAGCAATCCTCCCTCAACAACTCGGGCGTAGCGACCTGGTCGCTCAGCAATCTTGGCGTGGGGCCACACTGGTTGGTCGCGTCATTTAGTGGCAATAGCACGCATCAGCCGAGCATCTCCGCCCCGGCCGAAGTGGTTGTAAATGGGTTCTCCACCTCGACAGCGATCTCGTTCTCCGCGAATCCTGCAAAGGTGGGTCAATCGGAGACTTTTACCGGGACGGTAACTCTTCTGTCGGGCAGTCCCGCTGGTACCGGAACTCCCACGGGCAGTATCGCCTTCATGACGTCTTCTCTTCAACCAAATCAGATCGCGACCGTGCCTTTGAATGCAGGCGGTGTGGCTTCATATACGACATCTTCGCTGCCGCCAGGAACTACCTACGTTCAGGCCATTTATCAGCCCACAGGCGGTTTTCTTGGCTCTTCTTCCGAGAACCTTCCTGTGCAAGTCATCGCCGCTCCCGTTGCTACCGTTACAGTTTTGCCAAGCCTAGGTAATATCGCCAGCGTTCAGGCTCTGAACGTAAATATTACGGTAAACGGGAACACCGGAAATCCGACCCCGACCGGCTCAGTTAAACTTAGCAGCGGGAGTTACACATCCGCTTCCACAATTCTTAATGGTGGAGGAACAACGATTACCGTGCCGGCGGGTTCGCTTGCCATCGGGAACGATACGCTCACCAGTCAATATTCGGGAGATACGGTTTACGGCGCCGCCACCGGGACCTCCTCGGTTGTGGTCACGGGTCCGTTCGCTATTTCGGGCGCCGGGGTCTCCGTTTCTCGCGGTGCAACCTCGGGAAATCAATCTACGATTACGGTAACTCCAGCAGGAGGGTTCACCGGGACTGTAGCTCTAGCAGCTGCGCTCACGTCCAGCCCTGCCGGTGCCACTAACCTACCTGCGTTGAGCTTCGGCGCAACCGGCAACGTCAGCATTACGACTGCCAGCGCAGGTACGGCCACGCTTTCCATCACGACGGTTGCGCCTGTTGGCTGCGGACAGGTCGCCAATCTCGGCGGCACGGTTCGATGGGGGTTCCCAACTGGCCTGGCTCTTGCTTGTATTTTGCTTCTTGCAACACCGAGGCGTCGCTCCTGGCGCCGCTGGATAGCGACATCGCTTCTGCTAACCGGATTGTCTATCGGCGCAGCGGCCTGTGGCGGCGGAAGCGGAACGTGTACCGGTCAATCGGGCACCACGCCAGGAAACTACATCATGACTGTGACCGGCACCTCTGGCTCTATGACAGCGAATGGCACTGTCAATTTAACTGTGCAATAGAAGCGGGTAGCTTGCTTAATTGATATTCACCGCGCTGAATTCCCTCGTCTCAACTGGTCGGAACACTCTAGTTGACTCGTCGAGCCGCTTGCCATCGCCGACTCCGGATCGTCGGCCACTCGGAAGCTGCCCTCAGTCGATTCCTTACAGAAAATGGATAGGTGTTGGGAAATCCTGTGGCTGTTGAAAAACTCGCCCACTGGCGGGAGTTCTCAGGTGGAGTGATTTTCCTGTGGTGTTTCGTACTTTCTTTTTTTATCTCAGATCGGCACCGTGGCTGATTCTAGAGATCTCG
>JBARFX010000109.1:0-20988 GCA_049797655.1 Candidatus Acidiferrales bacterium
CTCCCGTCGCGCCCGTCAGGCCTTGCGGGCCTTGTGGACCAATGGATCCTTGCGGGCCTTGCGGACCAAACAAGGTGATGTCGAGCGCTGGAGCGCGGCTGGTTTCCTGATTTTCTTTGCTGTCCAGCAGGACGAATGTGGAAGGTGCGGAAGCCGAAGCGCTCAGCGAAATTCCGTGATTCGAAGCGGGAGTTGCGACCCAGCCTTGCACGAGAGCGGTGACGTCGACGAGGACGACCGTGTCAGCCTGAGCGACGGCAATCGGAGAGCCTGTGACCGCGCCGAGCGAGGGTGCGGAACTGAACGTGACCGCGAATTCGCTCCACGCGCTGGTGACCGGCTTCAGATCCAGCGCTCCTGCCGTATTGACGCGGTTGACGTAGAGTCGCAACGTGGCGGCGGCAATGTCGCCGGAAGTTGTGCCCGCGGGAAGCGATGCGAGATTGAACTGCATGAGCGCAGCATTCCCGTTGCCGACGGCGAGGTTCGTCAGGCTGCCAAAATTCGTGCCGGGATGCGCGCTGCTGATGTGCGCGTCGCTCAAAAGCGGCGCGTCCGTCGCGCGCGCCGTGAACGCCAGCAAAATCGAAAGTAACAGCCCGAGAGCCTTGCCACTGCACAGCGATGCTCGATTTTTCATGTGTGCGCTCCTGCCTTCTTATGAATCGGCGCGAGCGCACAAACCTTCACCAGGATTCGCGAACTTGGAAAGAAGAAGCGAAAAGAATGGGAACGGTTTCAGTATCCTTCTGTTCTAAGAAAGCTCTAACAATCTGGCGCGCTCGCAGGCGGCCCACTTCCCTATTTCGCCGGGCGAGCTCGCGGAGGATCTCGTTACGAACGTCTGGATTTATTGAGGATACCTTCGATCTGATTCAGATGATTCAGGTCATGGCAGGCGAAATGTATCGTGATCTCTTCGATACTCTCTACACCGCGTTCGGCGTGAACACCATGATGCTTCCACTGCAGCTTGTCGATTGTAGCTAGCAGCGCAAGATTCGCTTCTCGCAGCGCGCGAAACAACTCGAGAGACTTCTTCGGATCGCGTTGGGAATACTTCCCGGTCGCTGCCCATCTGTCCTGGTCGAAGGCTTGAATCGCTGAGCCCGGTTCTTCAAGAATCTTGCGAATACGATACGCGCCCACCAACTCATCATCGGCGAGGTGCGCGACGATTTCGCCCACGGACCATTTACCTGGAGCTGGTCTTCGCATCAGCGACCGCGGGGATGCGGCGTTCATCAGCCTTTCGATTCTTTTCGGGGTCGCCGCCTGTACCTTGAGAGGATCCTGTTTGCCCAGATAACTTCGCAGGCGCTTTTGGTATTCTTCCAGTGATTCGTGCATCTGCCTGGATCTCCCCTCAGTGAAATCTGTGTGGCACAGCCTTGCGCTTCCTCGCGATTGCGATGCATTGTACTGGATTGCTTTTGCTACTGCGGCGGAAGCAGAGTAAAATCGATGGCAGTTGGTTTCCGTTGTGTGCTCGCGACGATTTTTCGCGAGGTGAACTGCGCGCCCGTAGCTCAGATGGATAGAGCGTGTGCCTCCGGAGCACAAGGTCGGGGGTTCGAACCCCTCCGGGCGCGCCACTCTTTCTAGTTTGGATTCGGACGGCTGATTCGCACGGGCCCAATCCCACCTGTACAGAATGGTCTAATGGCCTCGCTGCCTGCGAGTCCGGTCCCCTGCGGATCTAGGGCCGATTATCTACTTTTTCTTGAACGCGCGGACGTAAGCGATCACGTTGTCAGTGTCTGCGTCGGTCAGGCCGGCCACCGGCTTCATCTTTCCCTTGCCCTCGGTGATGATTTTCTTGATGTCCGCATCGGAGAGTTTCTGGACTTCGTCCGAATCGAGTGGCGGGATCGTGGTTTTCAGAAGCTTGGCCATGCCGTCGTTGCCGTGCCCGTCTTCCGCATGGCAGGTCTTGCATTTTTTCAGGTATACGTCTTTTCCCGCCGCGGCATCGCCAGCCGGCCGAGCCGAAAACGAAGCGGACGCCGCAAGCAGCACGCCTGCCATAACCGCTACTCCCGCAATTCCCTTTAGTAACATTTTTTCTGATTTCTCCTTGTTCGCATGGGATGAATTCACTTCTTGGCCTTCTTCGTTGCTCTTGCGTTGACGGTTTGCATGATGTCTTGCTGGGTGTGGGGCATCAAGCTCAGCATCGTCAGGAAATTCTGTTTCCCCAGGATCGCCATTCGCACCGCGGTGACGGAGCGAACGGTGGCGTTCCGAGGAGCATCGCTAATCAGCGACATCTCTCCGAAATACTGGCCGTTCGAAAGCGTGGCGACGATCTGTTCACTACCTTCGTCTTCACGCACCACTTCCACTTCGCCGCTGTGAATGAAGTAGGCGCAGTCGCCTTCCTCTCCCTGGCGAAAAATCACCTGGCCCGGGCCAATGTCTTCGATTTCAAAAAGACTGTGGCGGCGGAGGAAGCGGTACGTCGCAACGCCGAGCACAGCCAACGTGGCGAGGATCGCCAGGACCGGCGCGATCGTCGAGAAGGCGAAGAGCGTTCCTCCCGTGGTGTTTTTCAGAAATTGAAGCGCGAGAAGAAAAATTACGAGCGCAAGCAACTGAGCCCCGATCAGAAGGGCTCGAGTGGAGGCGGAATTCAGTTTCCACGGCTTGACGGCGCTGTCTCTGGTCATGGCGTCACGTTTTGCGCGATTTTGTGCGCCGGGTTCGAGTCTGCGTGACACTGCATACAGGTCGCCTCGCCCGAGAACAGGGCATCCTTGTAATCCTGGTGCGACGCAATCCATTTAGCGGAACCTGCATGACATTTCAGACAATCGGTATTCGGGTACGGATGCCGCAGCTTGATCGGCAGATGGAACGTCCGAGTGTAATACTTGTACACATCGTTCATCCCTTCCTTTTTCGCTTCGACGGTGCCGAAAAGACCGTAGGACGTGTGGCAGCTGTAGCACTGATCGTCTGCAATGTACCGGTTTCTGAAATGAAGCGCTGCCAGACTATTGCTCTTCGGATCTTTCATATCGTCCACGAACGATTTCATCGTCAGATGGCAGGAAGCGCAGAATTCCACGCGCTCGGCTCGCTGGAACACCAGGATCGTGCCCACCCCGGTTATCAGCAGCGGGAATGCAACGGCGCCGGCGATAAGCACGCCCCAGGATGCGGGCCCCACCGCCGAACCCCTGTACCTGACGAGGCTATAGACCACCACAAGGATCCCGATGATAGCCAGGGCAACGAGCACGCGCGCAGCAACCTGTTCGACGGGATCCTGCTGGAACCGAGCCGCCTCCTGCTGGGCGTGTGCGACAAAGGGAACGAAGAGCGGACCAACCAATAGAAGCAGCTGCGCGCGCGGTCGAAATAGCAGCCGTCGCCATCGATTTCGCGGCGGAAGGTCGCCAGCGGGGTTACGAATCAGCGGTCGACTATTCATTTAAGGGCCTTTGCGTGGCATTCCTCGCAAGTATCTGCAAAGGTGTGGCAGGTGAAACAACTTCGTTCGTTTAACATCGCCTGTTGCGCGTGGCCACCCGCTTTGAATAGCGCGAGCGGCAAATGGCTCGCTGGCGTTTGATTGTGGCAGCGGCTGCAATAATCCGTGACGTGGCACACGGCGCACTTCCTGCGATCCATCGCCGCATACTTCCCGTGCACATCGTCCTTCCATCGCGCCGTGTGCGATACCGGCATCATCACTTCGTGGCAGCCCTCGCACTCTTGCTGGCCCACGGCGGACGGCGCGACGTTCATGTGGCAGACGAAGCACGGCGCGCCCGCCTTCGAGGCTTCGTCCCCGTGATGCAAGCGGAAGGCCTCGGTGTGGGATTCCGGTTTGACGATGCGTGAATGAATTGCGGGAATGAGGCCCGACTTCTCATCGATGTGGCAGACCGCGCAGTTGTTCATGCGATAGTTTGTCGCGACGCTCTTTGAGATGTCGTGGCAGTTCACGCAGTCAGCCATTTTCGGCAGCGAAAGGTTGGACAGGCTTGTGCTCGCGGCGATCCCGTAGTGGCAGGTGGTGCAGTCGAGATGGTAGGCCTCGCGGCTCTTGAAATGTTGGGCGTGCGAAAATTTTATGTGGTCGTACTTCCCGGAAACCACGAACGAAGCCAGCTCGCGGTGGACAGTTGCGGCGTCCGGATTCTCGATCTCTTCCACTCGGTGGCATCCCTGACAATCCGCCGTCGTTGATTTTTCACTGAGCAGAGGCTTCATTCCCGCTTTGGAATGGCAGCCGGAACAGACCTCGTGATTTCCAAACGAAGCGTATGCGCCGTCCGCCTGGAACTTGTGGCAGAAGGTGCAATCCGCGCGGAATCCGGTGCGCGCGTCGACCCGCGCGTGAGGATCGACGTGCTTCGCATGGGAAAATTCGAAGACGATCGGCCGCTCGTTCTTGTAGCGGGGAAAAGGAAGCAGGTCTTCGGTACTGGTCGGCGGAAACACCGAGTGGCACTGCACGCAGACCTTCTGCTTGATGTCCTTCTCGAAGTCGTCTTGATGGCATGGCGTGCACTGATCGTGGCCCGGACGTTGAAACACCACCGAACCGCTCTTCGCCGCAACGTGACATGCGTCGCAATCCAGCCCGACCTGCTTCAAATGGTATTCATGTAAATGGAACGGCGCCTGGGATGGAGGTTGAGACTGCACACTCGATTGCACAGCCGGGGCGGCCTGATTTGTTTTTGAAGTCTCCTGTCCGCTCGCCGTCATCGCCACCCAGAGACACAAAGCCGCAAGGCAGATGTTAGCTGGCGATACGCGGCCGCTCATTCAGTATCTCCAAGCCATTCCGAAACGGAATGTCTGACTGTTCTGAATGCTCGGCCGGAACACAGGGTAGTCGGTATCCAATCCATAATCGAAATAGACCCGCGTGCGGCTGTCGACGTTGAAAGATGCGTTCGCCAGAACGCCCTTGTCACGGGCATTGTTGATGGTCGTAAACTGATCGCGAAAATCCAGTAGCCGGTAGAATCCGCCGGCCCCCATGCGCAAGCGGCCGTCCATAAAGCTGCGGCCGAATTCCAGGCTCAGGTCCTGAACCCGGGTTTCACCCGTCCCGCTCAAGTCATCAAACTCTGTCGGCGCCACTGTATTCGACCGGTCATCCGAGTTGCGAATGTGATATTCGAAAAGCAGATCAGTCTTGTTCCAGGGAAAGATTTGCGCGTGGGCGCGATAGTCCTCGAAGGAGGTGTCAAATGGACCGGTATCCTGCGTGTCGTCGAGGCGCCGCACCCAGATATTGCCCCCGATGCGGAGCCTCGAATTGATCGCGCGCGAAGCATCGATCACAAACTGCGAATGGGGATGCAGCGCTTCGAGGTTCAGACGCAGAAGAGGATTGTGCAGATCGAAGTCATGCGCATTATAGGTATAGTCGAAAAAATAGTCCTGGTTCGTGATTTTCTGCGCGAAGCTAAGCCGCAGGGACGTTTTTCCGTCGGATGGGTTCCACACCGCATCGGCAGTGAAGTCCGTCGGGTAACTTCCCACCATCCGGAAGCCGGCGCTAAAAAGCCAGGCCCCTCCGAACACCTGGCGATACCGGAAACTGTTTGTTCCGCGAATGTAGTAGAAAGTGTCGTATTCCAGGCTGGCATTTTCGTTGAACCGGTAAATAAAATTCCCGCCGCCCATCGCGCGCTGCCCGGGATCGGAAAAGTAGGTGAACCTGCGCCCTGCATATAGAGTCCAGGAAAACTTGGGCCGGTCCATCGTGAACGAAGCGCCATCCATTTCCGCGAGTTCTGCTCCGTATACGACCTGCCTGCCAAGCCGCAGACTGGTTCCAGCAAACACGCCGTCCGTCGGGCGCCCGTCGATATCGACATACCCAGACACCAGCTCGAGTCTCCGGTTCGAACCAAACGTATTGATTACATCGAGCTGCGGCGACGCGTCCGTCACGTGCGACAGATCCTGCGAATAAGCAAACGAAAAATTTGAATTGACGCGGTCGGAGAGCCAGCCGCGCGTCCCCCAGTTCAGGAAGCTGTACATTACATTCGTGCTGGGCTGAAAGGCATTGGGATAAGGAACACCGGGATTGAAGATGGGGGTGATCGGAACGTCGATCACGCCTGTCAGCGTCGGGAGACCAGTGAAATACGACTGCGTGCGGAGGTATTCCGTGCGTGTATTCATGAAAAAATGATTGAGAAAATCGCCTGCGGGGCCTGCTTCGTAGCGAGTCTGCGCAACCGCGAGCGCAGGATCCGGGGCGCTCTGCGGTATCGTGTCTTTCAGCAAGCTATCCCAGGCCGCGCCAATCTTTTCGCCCGGCGGGTTATCCGCCGGAGGGTCGGCCATTGCGGCGATCCTTTGAGCGTTCGCGCACGTCAGCAAGAACAGCGCGGCCAACGCCCTCGCGCATCGCAGTGACATCACTTGAAAACAATTCGACACTGAATCCCCTCGCGACCGCGCGGCCGTCGGGAACAACTATTTTGGTCGTGCCAACGCTTGGATTTGGCTATTCGCTAGTGCGATTCGCCACGGATAGACGTCACTGTGCCATTGCGTTGCCTGCAAATACGATTGCAATTCGCTCTTAGCCAGACTGTTTTGCCCCGTCGCTTCGTAAACCTGTGCCAGCTCCCAATGGACCTTTGAGTTGTTCGCCAGGTCGCCTGTAAGCGCTGTGCTCTGCGCCGTGACGGGAGAAAGCGCGAGCTCCGCCTGATACGCAGTGATGGCGTTCGCGTACGCCTGCTGCTGCGTCGGCACGTCGGTCGCCTGCTGCGCCTCGATCACATAGGTTTCGGCGATCAACGTGTTGACTCCGAGCCGCTGCGGATCGATCTGCAGCACCTCCTGGTACAGCTCAATCGCGGTTGAGGGGCTCGTTTCTCGCATCAGATAGCCGAGCCGCAGTCGTACGGTGAACATGCAGGGAGCAGGCGTAAGCTGCGTTGGAATATTGCCATTGACCAAACTCGACGCTGTGACGATCTGGCAGGTGTGGTTCTGCAGGCTATTCATCGAGAGCGACGTCTGATAATCGCTAATCGCGTCGGCAATGTCGTCCATGTCATCCTGAAAGTGCATGCCGCGCTGCAGGAAGTCCCAGGCGTTTTGCGGCTGCGTAATGCCGAGCAGATTCCAGTCGATCTTGCCTTCGAAATAAAAGGGGTTGGGCTTCGGATAATTCGGGTTCGTGCTCTGAAACTCCCCGGGTGTATAAGTGCCGTTCTGTGCAAAGACGGCGACGAGCACGCCTGCAAACGCCAACACTATCAAAAGTGGGAATCGGTAGCGGATTTTCATTGCGTCAAGTTCACCGTAATGTCGTCGGAAGCGATGTTTTGAACGTTTTTCAACAGCGTATCAATCCGGTGCTCATCCACCAGGTTCAGGCTGTGGCCTGTGGGGCCGTTCGGGCCCGTCACTTGGGCCAGGAACCTCAAAAAGAGCGGCGGAAAATGCTCGAAGTTTACTTGCGCGTGAACGTGCAACGGACCCTGAATAGTCACGCCCATGGCCTGGAGCTGCTGCTGCGTAGGAAGCTGAATTTCGTAGCTGTAGGTTCGCGGATTCAGCGGCTGAAGCGAACGGAAGTTATCGACGGTGTTCGCGAGAGCGGCATTGAATGTCTCTTCGAAGTGGACACCCTGCGCAAGAACGGGCTTCCCCGTGATCGGGTCGATACGCCCGATTGCCTGCCCGGGAAGAAAGACATGAGTCAACTCGTTCCGGAGTAGGACAAGCCCTTCCTGTGCTCCTACAAACAGCCTGGCATCCGGCCCATCATCCGGGCCCGCTTCAAACACCAAATTGTTGCCGCCATTCGTGCCGGTGCCGGCGGTGTACGTGGCCGTGTGGCTTCCGGGATCGACCACTGCGTGGAGGTGCTCAAGGTCTTCGTCGTCGAGATTGCCATCCGGAGATCCTTCACCGGTGTTCGGGTGCGGTTTGTCCACCAGATATCCGGACTGGTAGAGCAAGAATCCGTTGCTGTCCGTCACCGCCAGCTGCACGTAGACGGTACGCTCTTGCGAAAATCCCGCCGGCAATCTGTGGCCAGTGAGCGAGACGGCTTCGAGGCGCACCGTGAATTCCTGCCCAATCTGCGCCTGCGTATCCGACTTGCTCAGGCTGATTCGTGCCGCCGCTTTCATCAGATCGGCGCGCCGGGTCGAGAGTCCGTCTGGGATTCCATGCGTGTCCGTGCCGGTCGCGTTCGGATCGGGATAGCCGCTACCCAGCCGCGCACTCAGCTCATTCGGCGTGAGGAGAGGAACGTCGACGCCAGTGAAGTAGTGCTCCACCACTTTTCGTTGTTGGAGCGGAGCATTCTGGTCCGTCGCGACTCCCGGCACAGCCGCATAGTCAGTGGCGAAATTACCCGGAGTCGGGCTCGTCACCGTCATGTCGCCCACTTGATAGGTCGAAGTACCGGAGTACGGAAACAGCGACATGTGGCAATCCTGGCAGCGTACGATCTTGCCGAATGGATTACTCGTGCTGTTGTAGGGGCCGATCTGCCATTCGGTGCTCAAATTTTCGAGCCGGAAGTAACTCACGTTCTGCCCGCCCGGATTCATATTGTGTTCTTCGGCAGTGAGGTTTCGATTGGGCACGCGCACATCATGGCAGGTGTTGCAAAACGCGCCGGCGCGCAGGAACGCGATCTTGCTCGGGTCGTTGCTCGCCACGTGGAAATTGCCCTTCACCGCTACCGGATTCAGGAACGGCCCCACCTTCAGGTCCGTCTGATTCAGCAGCAGGCTCGTGTTCCCGAAACCATCCATCTGAAAGCTGCGATTCAGATCGGGCCCGTTTTCGTCATGACAAGAGTCGCAAGTAATTCCGGCGGCGCCCAGCGACGGCATAGCGCCCGCCGGCGGGTCTGCTCCAGGGGTGGGCGGCAAAATCTGAGTCCCATTCGCATCTACCAGGACGTAGTCTCGCAGCGGCCGGAACAACTGCGGTTGAAAACACTGCTGCCCGGCCGGCGGCGCGGGATTGCACGTACCGAGGCCCGCGAGCTGCGGAACTTCCCGGTTGGCCGGGTCGTCACCCAAAACTTCGACGTTCGAGTTGTGGCATGTGAAGCAGAATCCCGCCTGCACCTGCCGCGTTTCCGTCAGGATCGGCGACGTATACATGTTGGTATTCAGAGGCGTTCCGTCCGGCAGCACGATCGTGCTGTCCCGGTACACGGGCCGCAGTAAGCCGCCATTCACCAGATTGCCGGCCGATTCCAAGCCGTTGAATAAAGGACTCACATTGCGATAGCCGGATTTCACCGCACTGCGAAGTTCGTCAAATTGCCGCTGATGGCAAGGAAGGCAATTCTCTGGCGGTTGGAACGCTTGAGGTTTGAAGCCAACTACCGGAGGGCTCGGAACACTTTGGACCTGCGTACCGCACCCGAGTTCGAGTAGGCAGAGAGCCGACGCACAGAACGCCGCAATCAGGACCCGGAGACGCACCCTCAGTTAACCTGCCGGAAAAAATGTGAGCGGTAGCCTAACCCACAAATGCCATCATTGCAATCGGCCTCTGCAGCCTTTTTCCGGCGAGAACCGGGCTGCTCGTGCTTTGGTTCGGACATCGAAGTGTTCACGCGGACGTGGCCGTTCTCTTGACCCCAGGTACCGCGCTAGATTCGAACTCTTGGTCCCGCATCGAAATGGGGTTATCACGCCCCCGCTACGAATTTGCGCTGTTCGATTCTCTCGATTCCCGATACAATCCCGTCCACCTTAGATACGATCGATCCAATCTCAAATAAAGCGACTCCCTGAATGGCTGAAGACATTCGCGAACTCCAAGAACACGCCGAGGAAGCTGCGGAGCACAATCTTGCGCCCGTCACGGTGACGATGGCGATTCTTGCTGTGCTCGTGGCCGCAGTTTCACTTCTCGGCCACCGCGCGCATACCGAAGAAATCCTTCTCCAGACTCAAGCCACCGACCACTGGGCTTATTACCAGGCAAAGGAAATCCGGCGGCGTAGCTACGAGCTTTTTGTGGACGAGCTAGGGGTGTTCTCGCTTCAAAATGCCGAACAAGCCGCGAAGATTAAAGAAAAATACGACAAGGAAATTGAGCGATACAAGGACGAGGGGAAGGACATCCAGGCGGAAGCAAGAAAGGCGGAAGCCGAAGTTTTGGTCGAGCAACGCCACGCGGACTACTTTGACCTCGGTGAAGTCCTTCTTGAGGCGGCTCTCGTAATCTGTTCGATCACTCTCCTCACACGCAAACGAATCTTCTGGGTGTTCGGATCGATCCTCGGTCTCGTCGGAGTTGGAATCGGCGTCGCTGGAACCCTCATCCACTGAACGCAGCCATCGCGGCAAAACTCAACCCGCACTCCGCACCGCTCGCGCTATCCGACCGCCAGGTTGGCGATATGTTTTGCCAGCTTCTCGACTTCCTTCGCCTTCTGCACCATCGACAGCGAAAGCGTGCTCGTCGAATCCGTTTTCTCCACTTGGTCCTTCAGCTCACCCGCCAGCTTGTAGAGCTTCTGGACGTCTTCGAGGATCACCTTCTGATTGTGCTGCTGGATTTTCTTCGGGTCAAAAGGTGGCGGCTCCGCGGAAGGGTCGGGCAGCGAGCCTGGTCGCGGTGGCATACCTGTCCCCCTCCCTCCCTGTTGCGCGAAAGTAGCCCGCGCAACAAGGGCGAGCGGCGCCGCCACGATCGCGGCAACCAATGCGCCGAGAAAATCACGTCTCTGATTGTCCATGCTCTTGGCTCCAACCTGCAGCATCGAGAAAACATCTTGCGGCGAGCGCTCGCCGCGCGAATGGTATAATCCCGCCCGCCTATTCTATGACCGAATCATTCACCCGGTGGACGGAAATCGCCGAAACGCGCGGCCTGCGGATTCTTGCGATTCTCCTCATCGCATTTATCGTTGCGCGGCTCCTGAGAGCTGTTACCCGCCGCCTGATCGAAGCTGCGAAATCCCAAAACCGCGTTGCGCAAATGCGCGAGCAGCAAACCCGCACGATGGCCGGAATCCTCTACAGCGCCGGCATCTTTATCATCGTCGCGGTTTCGATCCTGACTGCGCTGCCGGAATTCGGTTTCAACGTCACGCCTCTTGAAGCCGCGGCGGCCGTCGCCAGCCTGGCATTCGGTTTCGGCGCGCAGCATCTCGTCAAGGATCTCATTAACGGCTTCTTCATCGTCTTTGAAGACCAGTTCGTCGTCGGCGATCTCATCCAGATCAATTCCGAAATCGGCCGTGTCGAACATCTCACGCTCCGGCGTACGGTCATTCGCAACCCCGCTGGCGCCGTCGTTACGGTCCCGAACGGCCTGATCGGCCAGGTTGCAAACCTCAGCCGCGATTGGTCCCAGGTTTTCGTCGACGTCACCGTGCCTTCCGACGAACTCGTCGGCCGCGCCCTCGCGACCCTTGAAAAAGTGGCCGGCGATCTGCGCAATGACGCCGACTGGTCGCCTGCGCTCGTTGACGGCCCTCGCGTGCTCGGCGTCGAATCGCTATCGCTCGACGGCACCGTACTTCGCCTGCAAGTCCGCACCGCGCTCAATCGCAAGGAAGACGTCGCCCGGGAACTTCGCCGCCGCATCAAACTCGGCTTCGAACAATCGCGCATCCCGATGACCCACGCGCATAAAGTCACGCTGCAGGGCGAGCTGCCTCAACCGGCCCAGCAATAAAGTAGCACAGGCAATCTTGCCTGTGCCCCAACGCGCCACGACTACAAATCACGGCGTCTTGGCAATACATTCGGGGCACGAAATATCGCCCCTCTCGATCTAGATGCATAAATTCGCATCCGCGTAAACTTAGAAACGAACCAGGAGGCTCCAAATGCCCGACGTAAATCACGAACAGGTAAATCTGATGCTGCGGCTCTACGACATCCGCCGCGAACCCCGCCTTCGCGAAGCCCGCGAATGGTATATGGCGCACTTCAATCCCACCACCCCGGAGCAGGTGATGGCTCAGTGTCCTCCCGGAAGCCAGGAGAACGCTTTCATGCGCATGGTCCTCAGCTACTGGGAAATGGTCGCGAGCATCGTCAACCGCGGCTTGATTGACGAGGATTTCTTCTTCGAAAATACGGGCGAACAATGGGTCGTCTGGGAACGCCTCAAGCCCGTCGTCCCCACCTTCCGCGCAATGTTCAAAAACCCGCAAGCCTTCGGCAATCTCGAAAAGCATTGTGAGATCATGGAGCGCTGGCGCGAAAAACGCGCCCCCGGTTCCACCGAAGCAATCCGCGCCGTCAACGCGCAGATGCAACAAGCCGCCCAGAAAAAATCCGGCGCCGGCTTCTAACCGCGACCCCTCGTCAGCGCACTAAAAGGGGCGGCAAGCAGCCGCCCCATAGTTCCTCGGCCCGATTTTTTCTGGCCGCTCCGCCCAACTTGTGATAGTTTCTGGGCCGTCCCCACGAGTACGTTTCCAACGGTTTTCCAGGCCCGGGTTTAGATCGGACTCAACCGGCACCGGTGCCTCACAAAGTCCGCGGAGGAAACACGATGAACGTCCGACATCCGTTTGCAGCCGTGATCGCGATCCTGATTTGTTTCCCGCTCGCGATGCCTCTGGGCGTCTCGGCGCAAGTAGCGCAAAGCGCCGGTAAAATCACGGCAGTCGTGCCGATCGTCAATGTCGTGCGCGGCGCGCAGCAGGTCTCTGCCTCCACCTCCCAGCAAGTATTCTGGGGCGATGTGATCAACACCGGCCACCTCGCCCGCGCTCGTGTCGCGCTCGATGACGGCTCGGTCCTCAGCGTCGGCTCCGATTCCAATCTCACCATCGCCAAGCACGATACTGGCGAGCAGCAGACCGATCTCGACCTCGCTTACGGTCAGGTCCGCGCGCGGGCCGTGAAACTCGTCAAACCCAATGCGCGCTTTCAGATTCGCACTCCCGTCGGCGTTGCCGGTGTCGTCGGCACCGAAATGGTCGTCCTGTTCGACGCCGCCGGCAATATGAACGTAATCTGTATGGAAGGCACCTGCAAGGTCTGCGACCTCGCCGGCGTTTGCGTGCTCATG
Source organism: Candidatus Acidiferrales bacterium (assembly GCA_049797655.1). Lineage (GTDB taxonomy): Bacteria > Acidobacteriota > Terriglobia > Acidiferrales > UBA7541 > Palsa-295. The sequence continues at coordinate 13,009 of JBARFX010000109.1, forward strand.
AAGGGCGGCGAGGAAACCGGCATCCACGGCAATTCATCGCCGTCAGCCCCTGCTCCCGTCAGTCCCGCGAATCTCACTTCGGCCGTGAACGCAACGAATGCTTCCGGAGCAGGAGCGGGCGCGGGAGCCGGCGCAGCCGGAGGTGGCATCAGCGCCGGAGCCGCCACCGGAGTCGGCATCGGTGCGGCTGTGGCGGCCACCGTTGCAACGGTTGTCGTTCGCAGCGTCAGCAAAACTTCGACGTGCCCCACGCCGGCCCCAACCAGCGGCGGTATCGCTCGCCAGGCACGCTGCACCCAAATCACCAACGGCGCCCGCATCAACGGCCAGCGATAGCAGCTAACGCGCAAATGAATTCGTTGTCATCCTGAAGGCATCCGTCCAGGATGCCTGAAGGATCTCAGCTGCGAATCTTTGCTCCGCGTAACCGCTCTGCACCCACGCGCAGCCGCCCGCCCCGCCAAGTAAACCGTCACGCCGCACTCCGTTCCGCCTCGCGGAAAAACTACTCGCCTCGCACCAGCTCTCTCCGGGACTCGCGGCGGCGAATCACTCGAAATTCTTTCTTGTCGACCAGGACTTCGACGGGCCGGGAACGTGAATTGTAGTTCGACGCCTGTGAGAAGCCGTAGGCGCCCGCCCCCCCAGAGCGCCAGTAAGTCGCCCGCTTGCGGTAATTCGATCGGCCAGTCGTGGAGGAAGCAGTCGCCCGTTTCGCACACGGGACCCACAACATCGGCGCGGATGCGTTTCCCGGAGCTGCGGACAACGTGAGTGACCGGATGAACCGCACCATACAGCGCAGGGCGAATGAAATCGTTCATGGCTGCATCCACCACCACAAAAGTTTTCTCGCGGTTCCGCTTCAGATGGAGCACGCGAGTGAGCAACACGCCCGCTGGACCGACGATGGCGCGGCCCGGTTCGAGCAGCAGGCGGCAGCCAAGCGGACGAACGTTCCGGATCAACGTTCGCGCGTACTCAGCAAAATCGATTGGGCTTTCGGTTGTGTACCGGACGCCGATGCCGCCTCCCAAGTCCACATACCCCAATTTCAGTCCTGACTTCGACAGCAACCTAACGAAAGATGCGACACGGATAACCGCCCTGCGATAAGGACCAACCTGCAGAACCTGCGAGCCGATGTGAGCGCTGATCCCCCGCCACGAAATCCAGCGCGAACGAGACTTGTCCAGATATAGGCGCTGGGCGTGACCCCAGTCGATGCCGAATTTGTGCTGATGATGACCAGTCGAGATATGCGCGTGCCCGCCTGCCAGCACGTTGGGATTGAGCCGAAGCGCAGCGAAAGCCCGGCGCCCCAGACGAGAGGATTCTTCCGTCAGCAAATCCAGCTCCGCCTCTGACTCGACGTTGAACAGCAAAATGTCGGCCTTGAGCGCCTCGCGCACTTCCTCCTTAGTCTTTCCCACGCCTGAGAACACAATCCGCCGCCCGGCGACGCCGATCCGCTGCAAACGGTACAGTTCTCCGCCAGAGACAATGTCGAAGCTGCTTCCCAGGTTCGCGAGCAGCCGGAGTACAGACAGATTCGAATTTGCTTTCACCGCATAGCAGATCGAATGTGGAATCGCTCGAAAGGCGCGACGAAATTGGCGGTACGCTCCGGCAATACTTCCGCTGCTATACACATAGGCGGGGGTTCCCACACGATCCGCTACGCGCGTGAGCCGAACGCTTTCGCATTCAAGCTCTCCGTGGCGGTATGCGTAATGAGGTGTGTACTCTGTGGGATCCATCGGCGGGCGCGCCAGTGTCGATTTACGTTTCAAGTCTACCTTCCGCACAAAAGCCGCCTGCATCAATATCCGAAACTGCCTGAAAACGAAAGCAGCGCCGTCAGTTGGCGAAGCTGAAAAATGCAGGAGTTCGTGTATGGAGAGATGGCGGGTCGCGGGCTAAAAATAGCGGGCAGCGAACCCGAATTGGGTTGCACTTTCCCCGGAGGCCAAAATGGCAAAGCAGAAAACAAGTCGCGAGATCTGCCCGTTGTGCGGAAAAGAGTTCGCCAGCCGCGCCGAACACGATGAGCACAAAGAAATCGTGCACAACACGATGAACCGGAAAACAAACCTGGACGCGGGCCACAATCCGCGCGAGATCGAGCCGGCCGACAACAAACCGACCACCGAGCTTCCGCCCGGCGAAGAAAATCTGGAGCGAGCCTCGAGCCCGAAAGAATCAAAATCCGCGGCAAAATCAAAACGCGCAGGAAGGTAGCGACGCCAAAGAATGTTTTTGGGGCGGCGAACTTCTCGGAGGATTTTTTGGAGGCGCGGGTGGGAATCGAACCCACGTATAAAGGTTTTGCAGACCTCTCCCTTACCACTTGGGTACCGCGCCCTCGAGCACTAGTATAACGAAACTTGTTCGCGGAATCAGCCGCGAACCTTTTTCACTCCTCCTCGAAGCCACCGCTACCGGCGTCGCCGGATTTCGTCGCCAATTTTTGCCGCCACCTCTCATCGCCAAATTTTCTCCAGCCGGCCGGCGCTCGCTCGGCCGTCCTTAATTAATATGCAGCTCGTACGCGATGCGCGCTTGCACGATGTCCATGCGGCCGACGATGCGGCGCACAATCGCGTCTACCGATTTCAGGTCGGCGGCAGGCAGGCCGTACGGCCCAGCGGCGACGTTCGCGGCGGCCTGGCCGCTCGTCATTTCGCGTTCGCGCTCGAAGAGCTGTTCCAGAAACGACTTCTCCTCCGGGAATCGCACGATGTGCACGCTCTCGGCCGCGGAAATATGCGCGAGCTGCTTCGCCACGCGAATCGCCGTGTCGATGCCGCCGAGCTCGTCCACCAAACCAATATCTTTCGCCTGCGCGCCCGACCACACGCGGCCTTTGCCGATTTTGTCGACGGCCTCGACCGTCATCCCGCGCCCCTGCGCGACGCCGCGAACGAATTGATCGTACGTCTCGTGTATTGACTTCTCGATCCACGCGCGCTGTGCAGGCGTGAAATTCTGCTGCGCCGAAAAGAGACTTGCGTTGTCGCTCGTCGCCACCGAATCCGTGCTCAGCCCCAGCAGATTGTACAGCCCGGAAATATTGAACTTGCCGATGATCACGCCGATCGATCCGGTGATGGTGTTCGGATCGGCCACGATTTTGTTCGCCGGCGCCGCGATCCAGTAGCCGCCCGACGCCGCCACGTCGCCCATCGACACCACTACCGGCTTCACGTCGTGCGCGAGTTCCACTTCGCGGCGAATCACTTCGCTCGCCACCACCGAGCCGCCGCCTGAATCAATTCGCAGCACGATCGCCTTGATGCTGGAATCTTTTCGCGCGCGCCGCAAATCAGCGGAAACCGAATCGCCACCCATGATGAATCCCTGCATCGGCGACACTTGCGATTGGCCCGACAGAATCAGCCCGGTGGCGTGAATCACGGCGATGCGTTCGCCGCCGAGTCCATCAACGCTCGATTTCAAATACGAACGGTAACGAGCGAGCGCTACCGGACTCCAATTGCCCGTATGCGCTTTGAAGTAGTCCTGCACCTCGTCCCAATAGGCGACTTTGTCGACAATTTTCGCTTCGAGCGCTTCTTTCGTCGAGAGCGGCCCCCGGTTGACGATCTGTTCGAATTTCGCGCGATCGATTCCGCGCGCTTCGGAAGCGTCCGTCAAATACCGGCCGTAGACGCTGTGCAAGAGGCCCTCGACTTCTTCACGGTGCGCGGGCGTAAATTTTTTCTCCGTGAAGGTGTTCCCCGCGGTTTTGTACTCGGCGATGTGGTAGTACTCGGGAACGATTTTCAGTTTGTCGAGCGTGCCGCGAAGGAAAAGCGCCTGCGCCATCATTCCGCGAATCGTCACCGACGATTGCGGGACGAGCCACACCTGCTGGCACGCGCTCGCGAGGTAGTATTCCGGATTGCCGACAATGTCGTAGCCGAGGTAGCAGATGCTCGGCTTGCCGCTCTTGCGGAATTCGATCAGGTGCGCGCGAATTTCTTCCAGCTTGGCCCAGCCGGTCTCGAGCGGCGCCACTCGCACGACCAGTCCCCGAATGTGCGAATCGCCGCGCGCGGCGTCAATCGCGTCGAGGTAATCGTGCAGTACAGGCGTGCCTCCGCCGCTCAAATCGGCGAAGAAATCGGGCGCGCGCTGCTCGTTGATCTCGCCGTCTGCGTCAATCACGAGTACGGCGTTCGACGGGAGCCGCGCCGGCTTCGACGCCGCCCAGATGACGATGATGAAAAACAAAACCAAGAATCCGATTACGATCGCTCGCCGCTTTCCCCAGGTCATAGCCAGCCACCTCGAAGTATCAAAGTAGCATCGGCGGCGGGAAAACGCCACGCGCGGGAGAGGCGAGTGAGCCGTGACTCGTAATTTGTGACCCGTGCGCCGCGGCAGATTGTTTTTAGCGGCAGCGGAATCCGAGCGGACTGCGAACGCTGCGCGACAAAAAGCCGCTTTTTGTTTCGATTAGAATCTTGATAACGCGCGCATCTGCAGCCAGTTGATTCGAATTGTGATCGGGTGACTGTTGCAATTAGCCGCCCCAGATGGCGGCCATCCCATGGCGGCCAGAGCCTTTCGCTCGCCTGTGCATCGTGGCGGCTAGCGGCGGTGCCAAGCGTGAGTTCCTTCGCAGACAAACCACCACCTGGTCTGTACCTTATGTGGTACACTGGGGCGGTGGAGAAAAAACACAATCCTACACCCCCGATTGATGCCTCGACTGAATCGTCGAAACGACCCGGTAAACGCGTTCCTGCGATTTTCTATCGAACCGAGGCTGGCGGAGAACTGGTGCGGGATTGGTTGAAAGCGCTGCCGTCACCCGATGATCGCAAACGGATCGGCGAGGATATCAAGACTGTTGAGTTCGGATGGCCCATCGGAATGCCGGTATGCAAACCGCTCAGCGATGGAATTTGCGAGGTGAGAACGAGGCTAACGCAAAACCGCATTGCGCGGGTGCTGTTTTACGTCGACCGGAAAAACAGAATGGTCCTGCTCCACGGATTCATCAAGAAGACGCAGAGGACTCCCGCGGAGGATTTGGACTTGGCGCGCAGAAACAAAAGCAAGCATCAAAGGGGAGTCGAATGAAAGCACGAAAGAATCGGAAGAAGACGAATCACAGCGGGTCGAGCTTCGACAGCTTTCTCGACGAGACTGGAATCAAGGACGAAGTGGAAGCTGTGGCGACGAAGCGGGTTCTGGCATGGCAACTGCAACAAGCGATGAAGGCGCAGCAGAAAACGAAACAAGCGCTGGCGAAGGAGCTTCGCACGAGCCGCTCGCAACTGGATCGGTTGCTCGATCCGCGAAACGTTTCGGTGACGCTCGATTCGATCGCTCGAGCCGCGCGGGCGGTCGGCAAGCGGCTCGTGATCCGCATTGCGGACGTGAAAGCGAAGCGGGCGTAGGCGAACCGAAATTCCAAGGAACCGCCAAGTCCGATCTCAGGACTCCGGTGGAGTCCATCGTCCCGCAACTGCGTCCGGCGCGCACAGGACGCGGACTCCCGGAACCGGAGATGGCGGCCCTCCATCGGGATTCGCGGGCAGGCCCTCCATTAAGATTGGCGGGCAGGCGCTACGAGACTCAACGCAACGAGTCCCCTCCCGGCGCCAAAATGTTTACGAGTACGACCCCATTGCAATCGGAGTTTTCATCGTGCTACCGTGACGATTGAGTTATGAAAACTAGCCGCCAAGCGGGCCGTATTACCCCACCAAAAAGAACAGGAGCAGCACAATTTCTAATCTACGGTGACGCGATTAGAATTGGCGTTAACCCGTCGCTATTCAATCACTTAAAATTTTCTAATCTACGGTAAAAGGGGGGGTATTGAACTCTTGTGTGCAGCTTCGTTGGCCACAATATCTTGTGGTGGGCGGGGGCGGAGAAGGCGGACGGCGACGGTGCGGTCGGTGGTGGGTTACGTTTTGAGGCGAGGTGGTTGCGACTTGGGGCACAGGCAAGAGTGCCTGTGCTACTGGGAGGCGACGGAAAAGGGCAACGGCAAAGGTGTCGGCGGGTGCAGCGAGCAGCGCCGGTCGGGGAGACCGGCGTTCCCGGGAAGCCGACGTCAAAGGCGCCGGCAGGATGCCGGCGGTACGAAGGCGCGGCCGGGAAACGACGCGAAGGAAAAGGCGCGGCCGGAGACGAACGGCGACGGCGCGATCGGAGGTGGGTTACGGTTTGGGGCGAGGTCGTTGCCGTTCAGTAGCACAGGCAATCCTGCCTGTGCCACACCTTGCCACATGCGCAGAGTTCGAAATTCAATGAGACCTATGAACGCGTTGGTTCGGTCGTTGCTGGAGTGGCGCGATTTTTAGCGTTTGTTACTTGCGGCACACGCAAGAGTGCCTGTGCTACTGGGAGGTGGCGCGGGATTTGCGCAGATAGGCTTGGAGGAAATAGATGGCGAAGCCGGCGGCCATCACGGCCCAGAAAATGACGATGCGCTGGGTGGCGACGAAGGCGGCCATGGCGAGGGCGATGCTCCACATGAAGATTTCGCCGGTGAAGCCGTCGCGCCAGTTGGGCCTTGCGCCGCTGGAGGGGATGCGGGGGCGGAGCGAAGGCCATAGGCGGGGGACGGCGTTGAAATAGCGGCGATAGCTTTCGCCCTGCGAGGCGAGGAGGCCCGCTTCTTCGCGCAGGATCAGGCGGTAGGTGACGAGGAACATGCCAACGACCATGACGGCGAAGCCGAGGCGGCTGGCGAGAAGTCCGAGACCGAGAGCGAGCAAGTCGTTACCGAGATAGAGCGGATTGCGAACGTGGCGGTAGGGGCCTTCGGCGACGAGCTGGTCGGAGTGGATGGCTGCGTCATGCACGATGGAGCTGTGGAGATAGGCTTCGGCCCAGGAGCGGAGGAGCGCGCCGAGTGCGATGATCGCGGCGCCGGAGGCGAGGATCGCGAGCTCGACGCGGTCAAAGCGCGGCGAATTGACCGGGACGCCGGGGCCGAGAATTTTCGCGGCAAGAGCGGCGGCGATATTGACGCGGTCGAGCTGGTAGCAAAAGAAGCTGACGAAGATGACGGCGCCTATAAGCCAGAAGCGGTGCTTGAATTCAAAGGCGGTGGCTGCGAAGGACATAGGCTCTCCGTTTACAGACGCCAGGCATCGGCGGCGGTACGAAAGGCTACATACGATACGCGGCGCGGAGCGGAAAATTTCAGGCAGATTGCGTGAGCGGGCCGGGAGGCTGGGCGACGAACTCAGGCGGGAGGGACGTTCATGGTGGCGATAATCGTGTTGGAAGGGAGGTGCATGATGCGGACTTCGTTGACGGTTTGCGAGGCTAGCTCGCGCAATTTCAGGACTGCGTTTTCGTGGCCGGCGACGGCGCATTTCCAAATGGGCGAGCCGTCGGGAAAGATTTCGAAGAGGTCGTAATTGCGATCCACAGGGAAAGTCCTTTGCGTTTGAGCGCGATTGGGATTTAAAACGGGGCCCTTGGGCGGATAATTCAGCATAACATGTTTTGGATTTCGGGAAGAACGGGAGGGTTGGCCGGCGAATACGATTTCGTTTGCGGAGGGGGCAAAATAAAAGTGGAGAAGGGCGAAACTAAATCTGCGGGGGCGTGTTTGTGAATGTGAAGTGTGTGGTGAAGCGAGGCGCGCGCGGGCGTTAACCGGCGTGGAACCAGCGAGTCTACAGGCGGCTTAGGTTGTTGCAACCATACTGGTGCGCCAGTAGTCTAATTAGGTGTACGATCACCAGGAAGTTGTCGGAGCTGTCCCCGGCTCCCAGACGTCCGGTGGAGGGTACAGAGATGAGTAAGCCCACCTTTTTTAAGTTCTTATTTGCATTTATCGCGTTGGCTGTATTTGTGTGCGTACCCGGATCCGCATTCGCGCAGCGTGGCGGTGGCGGACACGGTGGCGGAGGCGGCGGCGGTGGTTTTCATGGCGGAGGCGGCGGTGGTGGTTTTCACGGCGGTGGAGGCGGTGGCGGATTCCACGGCGGTGGTGGTGGT
>JBARFX010000110.1:0-103780 GCA_049797655.1 Candidatus Acidiferrales bacterium
CTCCAAAGCCCTTTGGAGACTGCTGGTAAGGATCAAAAAGAGTCTGTCCGGAGGGTTTGGGAGGCAGAGCCTCCCAAGGTTTCCCGGGCTGCCGAAGGCAGCCCGGGGTTTTCCATCCTTGTAGGAGAACGTGTGTGCAGATTTCATAGGGGATCGAAATGAATGAATCTTATCTTGGATTGTTGGAACGGCAAGCGCGACGTGGCTTCGGTTTATTGCCTGATCGAGGTCGAGACGTTGAACGAAATCAGCGAGATTTCGAACGGCGACGAGTTCTGGCGACTGCCTTCGGTGATTGGATTGCCAAGTCTCTCGGGCCATGGGACTGGTTCATAAATCCGATCACCTTTCGTGATCGTCATCCAGACTTGGAGCGCAACCCAGAGACAGGCAAGCCTCGAATTTTCCGTGCCACAAGCCTACTCGGACCGGTGAGGCTCTTCGCTCCTGATCCACGATTGAAAGGTTGGAAGCCTGATTTTCGCGGACGCTTCAATCCGGGGCCTCCCGTTCCAGATAAAGCATTGGCCGAAATAAAGGATTTTTTGCTCGACATACAGGAAGCAGCTAAAAACCCAATTCGCTGGATGATTGCCGAAGAGTTTGGAGGCGTTTGCGGACGCTACCACTGCCATGTGCTAGTTGCGGGCGTTAAGCATCTTCAGCGTAAGCCGTGGTGGCAAATCGCATTCGAGCGATTTGGAAGAACCAATATCTCACGCTTCGACCCCGAGAAAGGCGGAGCTTTTTACGCCGCCAAATATGCGTCGAAGCGGCTCGGTGGAATTTACTTTGGAGGCCCCCTGCCCGGTGCGAAATTCCAAGCAATGTTGACGAGGGGCCCAAACGTTGAGGGTGTCGGTGTCCTACGGTCGGCGGATTTGTCTCGTGAAGAATTTAGGCGGTTGGAATTCCATCCGCGTGGATTGGCGGGATGGAGGTCAAAGCGATGAGGGAAAAGAACGGCATTAGAATTTTCACAGATGGTTCCGGACAAAGGCCAGACGGTAAGTCTTCGGGCTTTGCGTGGATTCGGGAAGATACTAGGCAACAGTACATTGAGCGTGTCGATGGCTTGACCAACAACGTCGCCGAATATCGGGCAGTGATTTCCGCGCTCAAACCGCTGCGACCCGCTAGCAATGTGGAAGTCTTGACAGACTCACTCTTACTGGTTTCACAACTGCGCGGCGAATATCGAATTCTCGACCCCAAGCTTATAAAGCTCGCAAATGAAGTGAGCACCATCGTCGCGCGAAAGGGACTCAAGCTCAAAGTGACATGGGTTCCCCGCCAAGAAAACCTTGCGGGCAAGTTAATTTAGCCAGAACTTGCTTCGCGCACGAGGGTAGCCTTGCAAGAACTCCTCACCACCGAACAAGTTGCATTGTTGACCGGGCTTTCGCGCGAAACGCTGGCTCAATGGCGCTCACAGAAACGCGGCATCCCTTATTTGAAAGTCGGTCGAGTTGTACGATACGATCCCGCTGACGTTCAAACATACCTAGAGGGTTGCAGGGTTTCTGTCTCCGTTCCGAAAGGAAGGAGGCGGAATTGAGCGTTTACAAACGAGGCGCCGTCTATTCGTATGAATTCTACTTTCACGGACGACGCATTCGGGAATCCACAAAGCTAACGAACAGAACGGCGGCTCTTCGTGCTGAATCGATTCGCAAAGCTGAACTCGCAGAGGGTCGGGCGGGAATCGCAAGGCAGCTTCCCTGTCCGAACTTTGAGGATTTTGTGAACAACGAGTACCTCCCATGGTCGAAGAAACAGCATCAAGCACACCCAAGAACTCACAAACGCTATAAGGTGGCCTCAAAACCGCTTATAGCTTTCTTTGGGAAGTTGCCGCTCGATGCGATTAGCTCGTCGCACGTGGAGAGGTTCAAGCTTGCACGCTCCCGAGAGATTTCTTCAGCGGGAACCAATCGTGACCTCGCTGCATTGCGGTTCATGCTAAATGTCGCAATGCGCTTAGATCACATCGCACGCAATCCGGTCTCAGGCGTGCGGTTCTTGCCGGAAGGACCCGGCAGCATGCGAATCATTTCGCACGACGAGCAGCAGAAGTATTTAGCTAAGGCAAGTCTTCTTCTTCGCGATGTCGTAACCATCATGTTGGAAACGGGCATGCGGCCTGAAGAGGTATTCACAATCCGAAAGGAAAATGTGCACCTCATCAAATGCTATCTCTTTGTGCCGAGCGGTAAAACGCGGTTTGCACGGCGCAACGTTCCACTGACGGATGCGACAGTTAACATTCTGAAGGCGAGACTTGCCAAAGCGAAAGGTTCCTTTGTTTTTCCTCACAGAAGGGACCCGAATAGGCCGCTTACAACGATTCACAAGGCACACCTGGACGCGTTGAAAGCTTCGGAAATAAAACCACCGTTCCGACTCTACGATCTGCGCCACACGTTCGGTTCGCGCTCCGCGATGGCCGGAGTGGATCTCGCAACTCTCAAAGAGTTGATGGGCCACTCGAACATTTCGACCACGATGCGGTACGTGCACCCGACGCCTGAACACAAGCAGGAGGCGGTACGGAAGCTTGAGAAGTTCAATGCGGAACAGGTGATAGCAATGTACGAAAACCGTGCGGGGTACCCACAAAAGTCCCCACAGTGAAGGAAAACGATGATCTTCAGTGCCCCTAAGTTATTGAAAAGATGGTGGGCCTGGGGAGAGTCGAACTCCCGACCAACGGTTTAGGAAACCGCTGCTCTATCCATCTGAGCTACAGGCCCGTTCGCGAATAATTGATTTTATCTCGGGTCGGAGCGCTGCGTCGAACTTTCGGCGCCGGTGAGACCGGGCACCCGCGCCAAGCCATACGAAGCGGCATAACACCGCACTTGCTGATCCTTTACTGCAGTGGCGCCCGATTCGCGTCGCGGCTCAGTGGCTCATCAGGTCGACGAAGATGTCTTCAAACTTCTGGACATTGACCTTCATTTCGACGCTTGCGGGATGAAGCTGCTCGGGCGGCTGCAGGTGGCCAAGCCATTTCGCGTCGTCGCGCGGGCGCGGCCCGCTGTAGGGCAAAAAGAATGTGGGCACTTCTTTGGGCTGCTTCCATACGACCGTGTCACCGTACTTCGGACCGTGATCGATGTCCGCGTCGAGATACATCGTTTCGGATTCTTGAATCACTGAAGGATCGATGAGTGCTGCCACCAACAGTTCGTCCCACATCGCGGACCAGAGCGTAGTACCGGCGGGGGGCTGGAAATCGATGTAGAGCTGTTTCACATGGTTTGCGAGCGGACCGCCTGCGTCCACGACGCGCTGCATCAATTGCTTGCTCGACCAGACCTGCGCTCCGGCTTCTCCCGGGCTTACCACGATTTCTTTCCAAGGCTCGCGCATCACGATTGCCGCAGCCTCCGGATCCCACCACCAGTTCAATTCGAAGCCGCCGCGGCTGCTTCCGCCCATTATGTAGATGGCCTTCGTCAGCGCGACAATGTCCGGATCCATCCGCACGGCGAGCGCAATGTTGGTCAACGGGCCTGCGCAATAGAGGACTACTTCGCCGGGATTGGCGCGAATCGTATCGATGATGAAATCAGCGGCGCGGCCTGGCTTCGTTTTCACTTTCGGGAATCCGCCGGGCGGCGCCCACGTTTCGCGGGGATCCGGCGCATCTGGGTTGAGAGAACCGTGCCATGTGGGGTGCGAGACATACAACTTCTCGAGCAGTTCCTGTTCGCGTTTTGTGTGAACGAGCGGCAACTCGGCGCCTTTGATGACGGGCACATCCGTGCGCCCTGTCTGCTCGGTGGCCCAGAGCGCGAAAACCGTGGCGGGTTCGACCCACTGATCGCCGCTGACGGTGGTGATCCCGAGCAGATCGATTTGCGGGGCGCGAAGAAGCATGAGCAGCGAAAGGAAGTTCGTTCCCTGTGGACCGGCGCTGTCCTGGTCGGCAATGACTTTGATTTTCTTTTGGCTGCCCGGAGCATGCTGCCCGGCTGATCTGGCAGGAGTCGCCAATATCCACAGAAGTGCGACCGTCAGGCACAGGAGTCGTTTCATTTGGCCTCGTTTTGTCGTGCCTCGATTCGTGAAGCGAAACAGGGCATCGAACAATTGAAGAAGCGGGATTGTACATGAGAGCGGCACTGTCCTCAGCCTCAAGTCGTCAAAAATCTCAAACCCGCGCGGGAGCAGGAACTTCCGCGATGAGTCCCTACATTACAGATACCTCTTTCAGGGTCGTCATCATTTGGCAATTGATTGAGCACAAAGTGCCGAAAGCATTCGCGCCGGTTTGCGCATCTTGCACAATCCCGCCAGGGAACTCCGCCACCCTATGGCATAATTGATCGTGACAGGGGCGGCGAGGATTCATTCCGTCTGTCCGACCCAACGCTGTGCGGTGAAACTGTCGTGCTTCAAACCTAAAACGTGACGCTAACCAAGAAAATTCGAAGAAATCTCCTGGCCGGCCACCGGAAGGCGCGCTCGCTTCGCATGATCGCGAAGGGGCTTATTTCGACGCGTCATCCTCTTCTCGTGCACATCATACCGACGCGTCGGTGCAACCTTGCCTGCACGTACTGCAATGAATTTGACGATGTATCGAATCCCGTCCCGACCGAGGAGATGTTCCGCCGCATTGACCGGCTCGGCGAGATGGGCACCGGCATCATCACGATCAGCGGCGGCGAGCCTCTGCTGCATCCGGATCTCGACGCGATCATCGCGCGGATCCGCAGGAATGGAATCATCGCCGGGCTGATTACGAATGGATATTTGCTCGTTGCCGATCGCATTGAGCGGCTGAACCGCGCCGGCCTGGAGTATCTGCAAATCAGCATCGACAACGTGATGCCGGACGATGTCTCGAAGAAAAGCCTGAAAGTGCTCGACCAAAAACTCGCATTGCTGGCGGAGCATGCGGAATTTCACGTGAATATCAATTCCGTGCTCGGCAGCGGAATCTGCAATCCGGAGGACGCGCTGCAGGTAGCCCACCGTGCAATCGAGCTGGGCTTTACCTCGACGGTGGGCATTATTCACGACGGAAACGGGCAGCTCCAGCCGCTGGGAGAGCGCGAACAGCAAATCTTCGAGGAGATCATGTCGCTGGGGAAAAAGTCCTTCACGCGGCTCAACCATTTCCAGCACAACATCGCGAAAGGCCGCGAAAATAACTGGCGCTGCCGAGCCGGTTCACGCTACCTCTATATTTGCGAGGACGGCCTGGTCCACTACTGCTCGCAGCAGCGTGGCTATCCAGGAATTCCGCTCGAACACTATTCGGACGAGCAACGCCACCGCGAATTCCTAACGAAGAAAGGCTGCGCTCCCCGTTGCACTGTTTCCTGCGTCCATCAGATCGCCGTCGTGGATTTCTGGCGCGCCCCTCAGACAATCGATGGTGGGTCGGGTTCCGCTCCCGAATCGCTGGTCCAACTCACCGGTACAGCCAGCCGCGAATAAACGCTTCCCTGCCAAGTCTTTCCTTGCTTTGTCGTCTTTCGTCCCACAGAGATTCTTCCCATCTTCATACGTGCTATTGGATTGAGCAAGCATATCGAATGAATAAAAGTTTTCTATTGCAAAGACGTAGGGGGTGGATTAAAAGTCCCCATCAGCCGTTTCGGACTCTGTTCGGGGAACGGAGCGGAATCTCCAGTGGATCTCACGCTCGGGTGTACTAGCGGCTGTACGGCCGCTAATCGAAATCAGCGCGGACAATTTGGGGGAGGGTGTTCCGATGCGTCTTGGTAAATTCGCGTTCCTTGCATTGCTGCTTGCCGGACTCGTTCTCTCGCTGTCGAGCCAAGCCGAGGCGCAGGTGAATACCGTGAACTTGTCGGGAACGGTACTCGACCCCCAGGGGCTTGCCGTAAAAGACGCAAGCATAAGCCTGAAAAATACTGCGAATGGCGCCGAGCGGTCCGCCACCAGCGATGCGAACGGCCGGTACGAGATCATCGGAATCCCTCCCGGAAACTATTCACTGACGGTGGAAGCCCGGGGCTTCGCCACGTTGAAAGACGAGTCCGTGAAGCTTGCGCTCGGAACCACGCCCGAATATAACCCGCAATTGCAACTGAAGACGTCGAACGAAACCATCAGCGTGGTGGCCGCGCCCGATCTGGTCGAAACGAACAAGACAGACGTATCCACCACGATCAGCCAAACACAGATTGACAACCTACCGATCAATGGACGCAACTACATCAATTTCACTCTGCTGAACTCACAAGCGGCGCGGGACAACACCCCCTCGATCGGGGCCGCTCCCACGAGCGGCTTGAACTTCGGTGGACAGCGCGCGAGGTCGAACGAGGTTTCGGTGGATGGAGCGGACGCCGTGGACAATTCCGTAAACGGCGTGCGCGCGACCGTGTCGCAGGAAGCCGTGCAGGAATTCCAGGTGATCACGAGTAACTACATGCCGGAGTATGGGCGAGCGATGGGGGGCGTCGTTAATATCGTCACGAAGTCCGGATCGAATTCGGTGCATGGCGATCTGTTCGGGTTCCTGCGTGATAGTGCCATCCAGGCGCGCAATCCGTTTTCGGTAAAGGTCGTCCCGGACGGCGACACTGGTTTTCAGGCGGTGCCCGTAAAGCAGTCCTATACGCGGGTTCAAGGCGGCGCCACCATCGGCGGCCCGATTCAGAAGGACAAGACATTCTACTTTTTCAGTTATGAAATCACGCGGCGGCAGGAAACGGGCTTTTCCAGCATCGGTCAGAACAACTTCGGTTTCGAGAACATTCCTGCGCCCGCTCCATGCTTCCCCGGGCAGACTTCCGGATTTGTAACGCCGCAGCAGGCCACGTTTATCGGCGCGAATCCCAATCTTCTGGGAGCGCAGTACTTCTGTGCGGCGTCGCTTAGCGCGCAAACCGCTATCTTCGGCAATGCTGGCCTGCCGCCTCAGCTGAATATATTTCCATCGAGCGACGCGCCGGTACCAACTTCCTACGTTGGGTTGTCGTCGATCATCGGAAATTTCCCGACGTCCGAAGGAACCAGCCTGTGGTCGCTGCGGCTGGACCACATCTGGAACACGAAAAACAGCTCCTTCATTCGCGCCAGCGTCTCTCCGTCAACCGTCACCGGCATCGAGGTGAACGCCGAAAATCAGAACTTCGGTCAGAATGCGGGGTCGCGCACGTCGGAACAGCAAACTCGCGATCTCGCCATCGTCGGCCAGCACACCACATCCATTAGTAGCAATCTGTTCAATGAGTTTCGCTTTCAGTTCGCGCGCCGCGGCCTGCATTATGGATTCTCACCTCTTCCGGGCGGCGACCTGCCCGCCGTGAATATCACCGGCTTCGCCTTTTTCGGCCGCGAGCCTTTCTCCACCGAAGACCGCATTGAAAAGCGCTATCAATGGACGGACAACCTCACATGGATCAAAGGCCCCCATACGTTCAAGTTCGGAGTCGATACGAATTTGCTTCAGTTGAGATCTTCCAAGTCTGAGATTTTAACTTTGAATTATGGCGGCGTGTATTCCTTCGGTGGGCTCGATGCCGGTTCCATCAGCGATGCTTTCGGAGCGGCGGGCGCTCCGGGCTTTTCCGCGATTCAGGCATATGGTTTCGGCCTGCCCACGTCGTTTATTCAGGGGATTGGCCAATCGAACCGGCCGTTTGACAACAAGACTCTTGGCGTGTTCGCGCAGGACAGCTGGAAAATTAATCGCAAACTCACGCTCAACTATGGCGTGCGCTACGACGTTGAATGGCTGCCTGTCTTCAAACCGACCACATCCTTGAATGCGGCCGGCGAACAGGCTTTCGGCGTCGTGGAAGGAATCCCAACCGATTCGAACAATATTGCGCCTCGCATTGGTATTGCCTGGGATCCGTGGGGCGATGGCAAGACCGTGATTCGCGCCGGCTACGGCTTCTTCTACGACCATCCAGCTCTCGCTCTGGCTTTTCTCGCTACGGCCGAGGACGGAGCCACATCCGCCCTACTCGAGACTGCCGGCGGCGCTCCCTGTGCCGGAGCCAGCTGTTTTGCGGACGTGAACCCGTTCGCGTTGAATGCGACGAACATTTTTCAGGGCTTGCTCACCAGCACGGGCGGGGCACTGACCGGGTGCAATCCGATTCCGCCGGCCCTCCCGTTTGTCATGTGCTACCAGCCCGACCAGCAGCGCTTTAACGCCTTTCAGGCTAATTCCCTGTTCACCAATCAGAACTTCCTCACGGCCGGATTTCCACTCACGCTCTTGCCTTTCACGATTCCAGTCACGAAGAATTTTCAGTACGCCCTCGCTCAACAGGCCAACCTGACCGTCGAGCGCGAAATCACGAAAGATTGGAAAGTCAGCTTCGGCTACAACTACACGCACGGCACGCATCTCGATCGCACGATCAACCTCAGCGTCGCCGAACCTCGATTGCTGACCAGCAACGACAACAACGCCGTGCTCTCAGGACTCGTGACCCCCGGGACGAATCCGCAAGGCATTCAGGTTCCCGGTATCGCGGATATCAACACGATGTGCCCGGGCTCCATCCCCGCTTCGAATACGCCTGGAGGCGGAAGTATTGCCTTCGGAACCCCGGCTGGCCCGCTCGCGCCCAGCATCCTTGGCTTCGGCTTCACCGGTCCGAATTGCGGCGGCGCTCCTGTCGGGTTTGTGGCCAGCCCGGCTGTTTTCAATTTCTTCCGCCCGTCGGGCCCGAATCCTTCGTTCGGGCCGCTCGTGCCGGGTGGTTACAATACGCTCGTAGCTTTAGCAGGCGCTGCTGGTTTCCCTACGGGGTTCGCCGGAGTTCAGGTTCCGTGGAGCGACGTGAATCCGCAAACGTCCACGGGAAACTCGCTTTATAATGCGTTCACTCTGACTGTCACCAAACGCTTCTCACACGGAATCGAACTGCTTTCAAGCTGGACCTATTCGCACACGATTGACGACTCAACCGATCTTTCAACGCTGCTGAACCCGCAGGACAACAGCTTTCCGAATCTTGACCGTGGTAATTCGAATTTCGACCAGCGACATCGCTGGATCACGAGCGCCGTTTTCCAAAGCCCCTATCACAACAGCGACTCCGGCTTCTGGAAGAAATTTCTTGCGAACTTTACTGTTTCCCCGGTCGTGGAGCTTGCTTCGGGGCGGCCCTATAACGTACTGATCGGTTCCGATCCGAACCTCGACTTCGGAACCGCGACGAACCGGCCGTCATTCATCAAGACGAACTCGCCACCGCTGGGATCCGTAACGTCGCCTTTCATTAAAGGCTTCGCGTTTGTGCCCCCAGATCGCTGTATCGGGAGTGATGGCACGCCATTTTCGTTTCCTGAAGTTCCGTCGCCGCCATTTGGCTGCACCGGCACGCTGGGCCGCAACGCCTTCACGCGTCCGGGGTTTTTCCAGATCGATCTTCGAATCTCGCGCACAATTCCGATTACAGAGCGGTTCAACGTGCAGGTGATCGCGGACGGGTTCAACATGCTGAATCGGTTCAATGTGAGCGACGTGAACCCGCTTTGCGATCCGATCTCTGGAACATGTGCAGCTGGAACCCCGACGGCAGCGTACGATCCGCGGACGTTCCAATTTGCTCTGAAACTAAACTTCTAGCTCGTGTCGCAAATATTTCGGGGAGCTCGGCATTTCCTGGGGCGGAACTCCCGAATCCGTTCGGCCAGGCTTTACATTCCCACTGCCTTGCAACATTGCCGCATCGTGCTACCCTGACTGATTAGTGCTGCGCATTCCGATAGCGAGAAAGGCCTGTTGAACGTGAGTCCGTTTGTGTGGCTCAGCATCGGCGTACTGGCTGTATTGGTGATTTCGGCGATCGTGTGGTCCGCGACACGGCGCACGGATGCACAGCTTTCCGCGGTTCGCCAAGAGATGCAAAATTCGCTTGCGACGCAGTCGCAAACCGTCCTTGCGCAAATGAACAGCCTGGGACAGTCGGTAACACAACAACTTGGGCAGGTGCGGCAGGAGCTGCAAACGGGCGTCGCGTCGTCCGGCCAACTCGCGAGCGCAGCACAAACCGCCATGGCGCAGCAATTGCAAGCGTCGAACGAGGCTATCCGCAAAATCAGCTCACAGCTTGCCGAGGTGCAACAGGCGGGGCGCGACCTTTCGCAGTCCGCGCAGACTTTGCACAACGTTCTCGGGGGTGCGAAAACGCGAGGTTCGCTCGGCGAAGTGGCGCTCGAGCGTTTGCTGGAAGACGCTCTTCCCCGTGGCGCCTACGAAACGCAGTTTCGGTTCGCTTCGACGGGCGCGATCGTCGACGCGATCGTTCGCACGGGCGAGCGCGTCCTTTCCATTGATTCAAAATTCCCGCTCGAAGCGTACCGCCGGCTCGCCGAAACGGGCGACGACGCGCGGCGCGATTTCTGCGTGGCTGTTCGCAAGCACTCCGACTCGATCGCGGAGAAATACATTCTCCCTGACGAACACACGTTCGATTACGCGCTTATGTTCGTTCCCTCGGAGAGCGTTTACTATGAGCTTTTGATGAGCGAGGATGCGAAATACGGTCAGCTCGACGGGTATTGCCGCAGCAAGCATGTATTTCCCGTCTCACCCAACACGTTCTACGCCTGCTTGAGCGCGATCGCGAGCAGTTTGCAGGGGCAAAAGATTGCGGAGAACGCCCGCCACTTGATGGCGAGCCTCGAGGGCCTCAAGAAACAATTCGAATCGTTTGAAGATGTGTACGACAAGCTCGGCAATCATTTGCGCCACGCGCAGCAGAGTTACGAGGACGCCGACAGCCGGCTGAGCCGCGCGCGGAACACACTTGAACAAATGTCTCAGGGCGCGTTGCCGGAAGGGACCGGAAAAATCCTCGAGCCCGCCTCCGGCGAGTAATCAGATAGCCAAGCGCGCTGCTTCGAGCAGCGTACGGAAATTTCCCGCGATCGTCGTGGAAATCACTTTCGCGAGCTCCTGCCGCACTTTTTCGCGGTCTCTGGGATGACTCGCGAGGCGGTCAGACAAAGCTTTTACGCGGCGCTGCAATGGCTTTGGAGCAAGCGGCACCGCAGCTCGGAGATATTGCTGAGCGCCGGAAATATCGGGTAGCGGAAGCAGCTTCGCGTCGAATGAGAAGTCACCCGAACGTATCGCGCCAACTTCTACTTGCGCAATGTTTCGGCTGCCACCGCTCGTTCTGAGTTCCTGCGTATCTCCCTTAAGAAATTCCAGCACGCCGGGGGTCTCATTTTGGATGGTAATCGCGAGCGGCGCATCCGAGCCCTCCACGTGCACTGTCAGCTGGCTCTTTTGACCTGGCACGGGCGGAGGTTGAGGCGCTTCGAATTGAAGCGATATGAGCGTCGTGATCGCGCTCTGGCGGGTACCGGATGAGTCGACGGCCAACTTCGCTGCCCCCGGCATCGCCCGTGGGCTGGGGAGCACCACCAGGCACTCCGGCGACGCCGCCACAACAAGCGCCCGGTCTCCGTTCATCGTCACGCGATTCGCATCGGCATCGCCGCGGAATCCGCCGCCGCAGATCGAGAATCGATCTTTGAGCGAAATCACAGGCGCAACCGTCAGTTCATTCTTGTCGCGGTGTGCTCTCTCGGACGCATCATTGTCTACGAGCGCAGTCGCCGATACTCCCGAAGCGTCTGCGAACATGACGCCGGGCGTCGCGGGCACCGTGAAAAAAGCGCGGCCCGTGGCATCTGTCTTCACGCTCTGACCGTCGCCGACTACAACTGTCACGTTGGGAGCCAACCGTCCGTCCGCTCCAAAAACCGCGAGCGTCGCGGGATAGCCGGCAACGACCTTTGGCGGCAGAACGATCGTCACATACCAAGCCGTGGAAGCCGCTGATTGCGCGCTCGTCAAGACCGGAAGTGCCAGAGAAATTAGGTTTGCGGCGAGAAATATCACGGGAAGAAGATTACAGACAGAAGAAGACACCGCCGGGAGGAGTTTGGCTTCTGCCTGGCGGCAACTCATCGAGCTCATGAGGAATGCGTGCCCCTCTCGTAGATTCGAGCCTCGCGGAAAAGACGGAATAATTCCGGATCAATCTCTTTCGCTCGAACGCACTCGTCGAGAATCCCGAGCGCTCGATCGCTTGCAACGGCGCGTTTGTACGGCCGATCCGCCGCCGTAAGCGCGTCGAAAATGTCGCAGATCGTCATCATCTTGGTTGGGAGCGGAATCTGATCGCCGTGCAGTTTGTACGGATATCCGCAGCCGTTCAGTTTCTCGTGATGCGCACGCGCAATTTCGGGAACCCGCTTCAACTCGCTTGTCCAGGGAATCTGGCTAAGAAAGTTGTATGTGTGCACAACGTGGGATTCAATCTCGAGTCGTTCGGCCGCGTTCAAGCTGCCCTTGGGAATCGAGAGCAGCCCCACTTCCTCAGGCTTCAGATACGGCAATTCGGCGCCCTGATAGTCGGGGAAAAAATGCTTCGCGATATCCTGCAGCTTGCGCGAATAGGTCTGCTCGAGCAGCGTCGGCTCGTTCGCTTCGATGATGAGCTCCAAATACTCGTCGATCAACTTCTGCCGCTGATCGAAATCTTCGCTGAGGCGCGCAATTTCCTGAAGCGCATCGCCGCGGTCGCGTTCCAGGTAAGTCTGGAGCTTCCGCCGCACCATGCTCGCTTCCAGCTCCTTGCGGATGTAGTCGAATCGCTGTCGCACGACTTCCAGCTGCAGCGGATAGAGCTTCTTTGCTTTGACGAGCACTTCCTCTCGCACGCCTACTTTGCCGAAATCGTGCAAGAGCGCCGCATAGCGAATCTCTTTCATTTGCTCGCGATCGAAATGGGCCGAGGCGTAAGGGCCGCTCGCGGCCGCATCGACGGCTTGCGCGAGCGCCTGTGTATACGTCGCGACGCGAAGCGAGTGGCCCGAGGTTGTCGGGTCGCGCTGTTCAATGGCCGTAACCGCGGCGCTTACAAAGCCTTCGAACAGCGTCTCGATATCGTTGTAAAGCTTTCGATTCTCATAGGCCACCGCCGCCTGCGAAGCCAGCGAAAGAGCCAGCCCCACCGATCGATCGCGAAACGGTTGCACGAATTTCGCGACGTCCTCGGCAGACCGCAATCGGGACGCTGGATTGCGTTTGGAATTGATGAGCTGCAGGACGCCGAGTACTTCACCCTTTGCGTTTTTCATCGGGAGCGCCAGCAACGACCGGGTGTGGTAGCCGGATTCGCGATCGTAGCGATCGTTGAAGTGAAACGGCAGGCCGCTGGGAATCTTGTACGCGTCCGCGAAATTCAGCACTTCACCACGAAGCGCGGTGTAGCCCGCCATCGAGTCTTCGGTGAGCGGTAGCGTAAACTCCTGAAACGGAAATTCGAAGCTGTCGTTTTGTGTGAGCTTGAAACGCAGGCGGCGCCCATCGTGCGTGTCGTCTTCGACGAGATATAGCGATCCTGCATCCGCACCGGTGATATCGCGGGCTTTCTTGAGGATCAGCGTGAGCAGGACGCTGATGTTGCGCTGAGACGAAAGCGCCACGCCGATCTGATTCAGCTCTTCGCGCTCGCGCTCCGCCACTTTCAGCAATTGGTGAGTCGCGCGGAGCTGAGTCACAAGCTTCTCCGCTTTCGACCCCGTTTCCCGCAAGAGTTTTTTCTTGGCAGGCATCTTTTTCCGGTAAAGCGTGTCACAGTATAGCGGAAGCGGGCAGCTGAGCACAGTCAAGGCGCCGGCGGCGGGTTCTGCCGCCGATCTTGCCTTGAATCCAACGCTTTCGTTTGCTAGCCTTGCGCCGATTTCGTTTCCCCTCATCCGTCGCACGACTGGTTTTTCACGGCAGGCATGGCGAACCGCATCGGCCAAAAACTCGCGAAACTTCTTCGACAATGGTGGGGCCACAGGGGATCGCTCGCCATCAGCTTGATTGTTACGCTTGCGGCGCTGGCGATCTACGGCGCGACGTTTTTAGGCGAGCGGCCGATGCCACTTTTCGACTTCGTGTCCCGCCTTGAGCTAAGCAGCCTCGACTATCGCTTCCAAGCCCGCGGCCGAACCAAGCCCGATCCGCGCATCTTAATCGTCGATATCGACCAACAATCGCAGGAAGACCTCGGCCGCTGGCCCTTTCCGCGGTTCTATTTCGCGCAACTTCTCGACAACATTCGGGAAGACGGCGGCCGCGTAGTAGCCTTCGACATCACGTTCAGCAAGCCGGATGAGACGGCGAAGCCCCTCGAAGAACTTTCGTCGCAACTCGCCGCGCAGCAGAAGCAGGGCGAGCCGGTGAATCCAGCGCTTCTGGCGCGAATCGATGCCCTCCGAAAGCAATACGACTACGACCAGCAGTTTGCCAATGCAATTCAACGATTTGGACACGTCGTGCTCGGAAATTATTTCCTGTACACCCAGGCCGACCTGCAAGGAGTGACGCCGAAAGCCCTCGCCGACTATGCGAATTCCATCGCATATTTCCCGTTCCCACAGGTTCGCGCGACATCTTCTTTCGGGAACGTACCTGGTTTGGACCGGCTGCCGCTTTTGGTTGAGAAATATGATCATTTGGGACTTATTCCACGAGGCGCCGAAGCGAACACACCGGTTCTGACGGGCGCAGTCGCTGCGGAAAAAGGCGGCACCGGGTACTTCAATGTGTTGATTGACGCCGATGGAGTCGTCCGCCGCCTACCCCTCGCGCTTCCCTACGGTCTCGACGCGGACCGCCACAATTGGGATGTGTATGCTTCGGTGGATGTGCAGGCCCTGCGGTTGTATCTCGGCCTGCCAAATGATCAGACTATCTTGTGGTACGGCCCCTCTGGAGTTGCATCTCTGGAATTTGGCCCCAAGCTCATAGTGCATCCCGACGATGTGAGCCGGATGATGGTCAATTTTCACGGCCCCGCGCGAACGTACCCTTACGTTTCGTTCGCCGACGCGGCTCAAAAGAAATTTCCGCCCGGGACGTTTAAGGACACGATAGTACTAGTCGGCGCCTCTGCGACGGGCATCGGAGATCTTCGTGTCACGCCGTTTGGAGGACTCGATTTCCCCGGTGTCGAAGTCCATGCGAATCTGATCGACAACATCCTTAATCGGCAATTTCTCGCTCGTCACGGAAAGGAAGCGCTCATCGATCTTGGATTTATCCTCCTGTTCGGAATTCCGCTGGGGATCTGGCTCGCCGTCGTACAGCCGCGCTGGATGGCGTTCGCATTCGCCCTGCTTCTGCCGTTTGCCGGGATTGTGTATTTCGCGTTTCTGCACGGCTCGTTGCTGAACTTCATCGTGCCGGCGCTTTTCACCCTCGTGCCCAACGTCAGCCTCGTCGCGCTCTATCGCGTGCTGATTGAAGAGCAGGAGAAACGCAAAGTGCGCAGTGCCTTCCAGCAATACGTGAGCCCCGAGGTGATCCGCCGGCTGCTGGCCGATCCCGAGCGAGTAAAGCCGCGGAAATCTGAGATCACAGTGCTCTTCAGCGACGTGCGCGGATTCACGACGATCTCGGAAACACTCGACGCGCAGGAACTCGCCGACTTGCTGAACGGCTACCTCACGGAAATGACGCGGATCATTTTCCGCAACCAGGGCACGCTCGATAAATACATCGGAGACGCAGTGATGGCGCTGTGGGGCGCTCCGTTTGACGAGCCGGACCATGCCACCCGCGCCTGCGAAGCGGCGCTCAACATGCTCGCGCGCCTTGCGGACCTGCAAAAGGAATGGCGCGCGCAAGGAAAGCCCGTGATGGAAATCGGCATCGGTATCAATACAGGAACCGCGTCGGTTGGGAATATGGGCTCCTCGCTGCGATATGGCTATACAGCGATGGGTGACGCGGTAAACCTTGCGTCACGACTCGAGGGTCTCAACAAGGAATACGGCACTCGTATCATCATCAGCGAATCGACCTATATCGCGCTGCGCAGCGAGCGTGCCCTCGTGCGCGAGCTGGATCTGATCCGCGTAAAAGGCAAACTGCTCCCCGTGGCAATCTTCGAGGTGCTGGACGCCGACGCGCTCGGCGATGACGGTAAAGAGCTGGTTTCACTCTTCAGCCGCGGGCTCGAAGCATACAAAAAGCGAGACTGGCGCGGCGCCGGCGAGGTATTCGAACAGGTTCTGAACCGCTGGCGCAACGACGGTCCCGCCAGAGTCTTTCTCTTGCGATGCGAGGAATATCTGGCCGAAGAGCCGGCGAATGACTGGGACGGTGTCTACGTCATGAAACATAAATAGATTCGCGGACGTGCTGGGAACTACTCGTCGAGGCGCACGACGAAAGTAGTGAACTGCTCGCTCTCGTGCAGCTGCTCGGCGAGCTTGCGCGCGGCGTCTTCGTTCGGAAGCCGCCCGATGCGAACGCGATAGAAAGTTCTGTTCGGCGACTCGAACGGGACCACACTCACCGGCGGATAGCGCGATTCGAGCTGCGCTTTCAGACGGACGGCGTTGTCCTGCACCAAAAACGCGCCCACCTGTACTCCGAAATAACCGACCGCCGGATTCGGGCCCGAAACCACTTCCAGGCGAACGTGCGCCGTGCCGGGACCAATCATTTCGATGGCTTGCGCGGCGGATTGCGAAAGATCGATGACGCGATTGGCAACGAATGGTCCGCGATCGTTGATGCGCACTTCCGTTTGTTTGCCGTTACTCAAATTTGTCACGCGAACGACAGCGTTGAACGGCAGCGTGCGATGCGCTGCTGTGAATTCGTGCATATCGTAGATTTCGCCGTTTGACGTGCGGCGGCCTTGAAAAGGATATCCATACCACGAGGCGACACCTTCCTCCACGTACCCGCCCGGAACGGCAGCTGGTCCTGGCGGAGCGGGAGACGGCGGCGCAGGCTGCGATGGCGGAACTTGCGGAGGGATTGGAGTCTGCGCGGGAGTTTGCGTCCGACGCGGATGGCGGGCACAACCTGCGACGAAAAATAATGTTGACGCGAGCGCGAGTACAACGAACGTGAGGCGTCCTACGCGATCATAGCTGCAACTCCTGCTCGAATGGCTGGGAAATTCCTCCCGCCCGATTCGGAGGCTCACGCGTTAACCCGATTCACTTGTTTTCGCTCATTTTCGGTATTATAGGAACGCATTCACAATCACGCAAGGAAGCGTATTCGTCCTTCACCACGCCTCCGGAAGAGACTGGATCGGATTTGTGGACCTCGGATTTGTAAACCAAGGACTCGTGAAACAATGAGCGGCTTTTTCGGAGGCAGCAAGCAGGGACGCCCGCAGCTTTGTCCCTCCTGCGGCACGCTTGTGGGCGCGAACGCCACACGGTGCCATCAATGCGGAGCCAATCTAACGTTCTCAATGGCGGCAGCGAGCCGCTCGCTGGGCAATCTATTCCCCGCCACAGCTCCCGCAACGTACGGCATTCTGGGGTTCAGCTGTCTACTCTATATCGTAAGTCTGCTCGCCACGATGCGCGCGCACGGGCTGCAACCTCCGGGGGGCGGAGGTATCTTCGCGATATTTGGAATCGGCGGCATCGACGGCAACGTACTGCAAAGGTTCGGCGCGTCTCTGCCACTGCCCTACGACATTCAACAACCGTGGCGGCTCGTGATGGCTGTATTTCTCCACGGCAGCCTGATGCACATCGTTTTCAATATGTGGGTGCTGATGGATATTGGCCCGCAGCTTGAAGAACTGTACGGTTCGGCGCGTTTCTTCTTTATCTATGTTATCACCGGAATCGGCGGCTATGTTTTGAGCAGTCTCCGCGGGCACTTCAGTGTCGGAGGGTCGGGTGCTCTACTTGGGCTGATCGGCGTACTTCTCGCAATTACGACAGGCCGGCGAAGCGCGGGAATGCAGATGCTTCGTAGCCAGATCATACGCTGGCTGATCTATATTGCGATTTGGGGATTTATCTTTCCGGGCATCGACAACTTCGCACACTTCGGTGGACTCGCCTCAGGATTCGGCTTGGGAAAGGTCATGTCCGACCGGCCGCCCTCGTCGCCGGAGGAACGAAACCGCGCGAATGCGTTGGGCTGGGCGACGGCTCTCGTTGTGATCGCAAGCGTTGCGATGATGATGTGGGGACTTCTTCACGCAGCGGCCTGAAGCCCGAGCCAGCCGCGAGCCTGCGAGCGCTTCAAACCCCTGCGTGAAGTTGCCGCGAGACAACGATGCTGTAGTGCAATCCCGAGATCGCCAGAAACACTGCCACCATGTACGTGCAAGCGTACCGCACAACCCACAGGAATTGGTTGTCCCATATCGCCAGCACGAGTACCAGCACCACGAGAAGGATCTCGAAGAACGTTGTGGCCTTTCCCCAAATACTCGGAGGAAACGGCCGGTATCCGACCGTAATCAGAATCACAGCGCAAGCCACCAGAATCAGCACGTCGCGACCAAGCACCAGAATCGTCAGCCACCAGGTAATCTTTCCCTTCAACGCCAAAATAAAATACGACGATGAAAGCAGCAGCTTATC
The DNA here is from genome assembly GCA_049797655.1 of Candidatus Acidiferrales bacterium. Classification (GTDB taxonomy): domain Bacteria; phylum Acidobacteriota; class Terriglobia; order Acidiferrales; family UBA7541; genus Palsa-295. The sequence continues at coordinate 18,379 of JBARFX010000110.1, forward strand.
CGCAATTGGATCGAGATAGGCGCCGAGCGGCGTCTTCTGGTTCAAACCCCGTGCGAGCAGGCCATCGAGTGCGTCGCTAACCCCCGCTGCAACCAGAATTCCCAGCGCCAATCCGTAGCGCTCGTACTCAATCGCAATCAGAAATACCGGCAAGAAGGCCAGGCGCAGGAATGTGAGCTGGTTGGGGACGGTCAGTATTCGGCTGTTCATGAGCGGGACCTGCGAATTTAAATCAAGATCGGTTTACGCGAACTGCGCCAGATAGTCCGGGAGCGAGCGGCCCACTTTTTTCGCGAACACTTCCGCGAGCGAAGGAATGGAACCCCGCGCCTCGTCAAGTGCGATTCGCTCGATTCGCAGCATGGGAAAGAAAAGCGTGGGCAATCCCATGCGGTCGCCATCGGGATGTAGCACCTGGCTCACGAAGTCGTCGAATGAGCTCAAGTCGATACCGCGCAGCGTCACGCCGGCGTTCGAAATATCGACCAGCTCGCCCCAAAGTTTTTCCTTGGGCGTATGCAGGCTGATCACGACGATTGAGTGAGGCTCCATTACTTCTCCTTGGAATTCGTTGCGCGTATGGTATCGCAGGTGATTCGCCGTGCACAGGCGTCAGGACGCAAAAGTCACCTTTTCTCGCGACGCTTCGCCTATTTCAGACTGGCATCGTCTTTAGGTCGCGCGCACGTAACAATATCGGTTCGGTCAGCTTTTGCACGTCGTCCGGCGTGATTCCAGGAGCAACCTCACGCAACATTAGGCCCTGCGGTGTCACCTCAATCACCGCAAGCTCCGTAACAATCGTATCGACCACTCCGACGCCGGTGAGCGGAAGGCTGCACGTCTTCACGATTTTCGGCTCGCCCTCTTTCGTCGCGTGCTCCATCGCAATGATCACTCTCTTAGCGCCCGCCACAAGATCCATTGCGCCACCCATGCCTTTCAACATTTTGCCGGGAATTGCCCAGTTCGCGAGATTGCCCTTTTCGTCCACTTGCAGAGCGCCCAGCACCGTAACGTTGATGCGGCCTCCGCGAATCATGCCGAAGGATTCTGCGCTCGAAAAATAGCAACAGCCCGGGATCTCCGTGATTGTCTCTTTGCCGGCATTGATCAGATCGGAGTCTTCCTCGCCTTCGTACGGATACGCGCCGATTCCGAGCATCCCGTTCTCCGATTGCAGGACAACTTCCATACCGGGCGGCAGATAATTTGGAATCAGCGTCGGCAACCCGATGCCGAGATTCACGTAGTAACCGTCGCGCAGCTCGCGCGCCACGCGGCGCGCGATCACTTCCCTCTTGTCGATTTCTGCGGTGCGCTCCGCCATAATTCCTCCTGTCTTGCTAACGCTTGCGGACCGTACGGCGCTCGATTCGCTTTTCGTAACCGGCACCCTGAAATATTGCGTCTATAAAAATTCCCGGCGTGTGGATGCAATCGGGGTTCAGCTTGCCCAGCTCAACAATCTCTTCCACTTCGGCGATCACGTAGTCGGCCGCGGTCGCCATCACCGCGTTGTAATTTCGCGCCGTCTTCCGGTAGACCAGATTTCCCCAGCGATCACCCTTCCATGCTTTTATGAATGCGAAATTCCCGCGAAGCGCCGGAACCAGAACGTGCGGGCGGCCGTTGAAGTCACGAACTTCCTTTCCTTCCGCCGCCATTGTGCCGTATCCCGTCGGAGTAAAAAACGCCGGAATCCCGGCGCCACCGCAACGGATGCGCTCGGCAAGTGTGCCCTGCGGGTTCAGCTCAACGTCGATCTCTTTTTTCAGTGCGAGCTGTTCGAATGTCTTGTTTTCACCCACATAGCTCGCGATCATTTTTCTCACTTGCTTGCTCTGGAGCAGCAGTCCGATACCGAAATTGTCGACGCCCGCATTATTTGAAACGAGCGTGAGATTTTTCGATCCTTTGCGCTGCAATGCGGCGATCAGGTTCTCAGGAATGCCGCAAAGACCGAAGCCGCCGAGCAGGATCGTCGCGCCATCTCCAATTTTGGCGACCGCCACGTCGGCGTTTGCTACTCGCTTATCCATTCACCGCTCCTGGGCCGTAAAGTTTCCGTTGCTACAACAGTTCATAATCACGATGTGATTTTCACGAGACTCATCTTAGTACATACGAGCCGGAGTGCAAGGGCACGATGCTGTGGCGGCTGTCGCGAATCTACGATGCCGCTGGGCGGCTAGCTTGCTTCGAGGGTACGGCGGCTTACGCCTTCGCGAGCGGCGCGTTTCAGAATGCGGATACGCTCAGCGACGGCTTCCGCGGCTGCGGCAGGCGATCCGGCTTTTTCGATTTCGGCGACGAGCGCTGACCCGACGACGGCCGCATCGGCAATGCCGCCGAGCAGGGTGACGTGCGTAGGAAGAGAGATTCCAAATCCTACCGCAATCGGCAGCGTGGTGAACTTCCGGACGCGCCGGACAAGGCCAGGAAGTTCCGTGGGAAGCGCTTCTCGCGCGCCGGTCACACCTGCCCTGGAAATCAGATAGAGGAAGCCGCTCGACGCTTTCGCAATCTGCTCGATCCGGAAATCTGTCGAGGTGGGCGCGACGAGAAAAATCGTGTCGAGAGCGTGCGAGCGAAGGACGTCCCGATAGTCCCCTGCCTCTTCGAGTGTCAAATCCGTCGCTAGAACGCCATCAGCCCCTGCTGCGGCAGCCGCTCTGGCAAACTTTTCGAGCCCCATCTGAAGAATAGGATTGAAATAGCTGAACAAAACCAGCGGCACGTCCGTGTGCAAGCGAACTTGGCGGAGCAGTTCGAGGACTCCCGCGAGAGTGGTCCCGGCGCGCAGCGCGCGTTCGCTGGCGCGTTGAATCGTGGGGCCATCCGCGACGGGATCGCTGAACGGCACGCCCATCTCAATTACATCGGCGCCTGCTTCCGCGGCGGCGAGAACGATTTTCTCCGTGGCGTCAAGGGAGGGGTCGCCCGCGGTAATGTACGCGACGAGACCAAGCTCGCCTGTTTCGGACAGCTCTTGGAACTTGCGGGCAATTCTGCCGCTGGCTTGCGCTGTGCTTCCCTGCACAGCCTCTGATTTCGAAATGGCGGGCTCAGACATAACGCAACAGCGTCTCCATATCCTTGTCGCCGCGCCCGGAAACATTCAGGATCACGATTTCGTCCTTCGTCATTTTCGGAGCGCGCTTGATCAGCTCGGCAATTGCGTGCGCCGATTCGAGCGCGGGAATGATCCCTTCAAGACGCGCCATAGTTTTCGCGGCTTGAATCGCTTCTTCGTCGCTCACCGCCGTGTATTCCGCGCGTTTCAGGTCGGCCAGCCAGGCGTGCTGCGGGCCAATCGCCGGGTAATCCAGGCCCGCCGAAACTGAATGCGTGGTCGAAATCTGGCCGTCGGTAGTTTGCAGCACGTAGGTGTAGGTGCCTTGCAATACGCCTGGGCGGGCGCCCGTGAAACCTTCCGCCGCGGCAAGCCGGGACGCGTGCTCGCCGAGCAATTTTCCTCGCCCGCCTGCTTCGACGCCCAGCAACCTTACACTTCTGTCGCCGAGGAACGCGTGGAAGAGTCCAATCGCGTTGGAACCGCCGCCCACACAGGCAATCAGCAAATCGGGAAGGCAGCCCTCCGCTTTTAATATTTGTTCGCGAGCCTCTTCACCGATTATTTTGTGGAAGTCGCGGACCATTTGCGGATAGGGGTGGGCGCCGAGGACGGATCCGAGAAGATAGTGCGATGTGCCGACGTTCGTCACCCAATCGCGCATCGCTTCATTGATCGCGTCCTTGAGCGTGCGGCTTCCGGAATCGACTCCGACCACTTCGGCGCCGAGAAGGCGCATGCGGAAAACATTCAGACGCTGCCGCTCCATATCCTCCGTGCCCATATACACGGTGCACGCGAGGCCGAGCCGCGCTGCAACGGTCGCGGTCGCGACGCCGTGCTGTCCGGCGCCGGTCTCCGCAACCACGCGACGCTTTCCCATGCGCACGGCGAGAAGGCCCTGGCCGATGCAATTGTTGATCTTGTGCGCTCCCGTGTGAAGAAGATCCTCCCGCTTCAGATAGATGTGCGGTCCGCCGAGATTTTCGGTGAGACGCGAAGCAAATTGCAGCGGCGTGGGGCGCCCAGCGAAGTTGTGAAGAAGCGAAGCGAGCTCTGCACGAAATTTCGGGTCCTCGCGCGCCTCGGCATATGCCTGCTCGAGCTCTTCCAGCGGAGCAACCAGCGTTTCTGGAACGTAGCGGCCTCCGTACGGACCGAAGCGGCCGCGCGAATCGGGCATCGTTTGCGACGCCGGTGTCATTTGGCTTCCCCTTGCGCCGCTTTCACCGCCCACATCAACGCTAGGATCCGCATGGGATCCTTCCGGCCGGGGCGCGCTTCCACGCCGCTGCACACGTCGACGGCGTATGGATGTGCGGTGTGAATCGCCTCGGCAACATTCTCGGGCGTCAAACCGCCCGCGAGAAAAATGCGGCGAGCGCCATTCGAGCGACGAGCCAGGTTCCAATTGAATGTCTTTCCTGTTCCGCCGTGCCGCCGGCTATCGAAGCCGTCAAGCAAGAACGCGGAGGCGCGATGGAAGGCGTCGAGGTGGGATAGTCGAAACGATTCCCGAACTCGAATCGCTTTGATGACGGGAAACTTGTGCTTGAGCCGAGCGACCAACTCCGGCGATTCTTCACCGTGCAGTTGCAGGTAATCGAGGCCGACCTTGCCGGCAATCGCGAGGATACTTTCTTCCGTCTCGTTCACGAAGACTCCCACCGCCGACACGCGTTCGGGCAGGCGGCGAACGATCCGTCGCGCGGCTGCCGGCTGGATGTATCGCGGACTTTGCCGGTAGAAATTGAAACCCAGAAAGTGAGCGCCGGCTTCGACAGCCCGCCGCGCGTCCGTCCAGTTTGTGATTCCGCAGATCTTCACTTTCACCCGTCGCATCAGAATTTCACCGGGTCGCCTCAACCGTGCCAGCCTTTTCGCGCAGAGCGCGGAGCGCGGTTGCCGGATCGATCTCGCGCATCAAATGCTCGCCGATCAGAAATGCGTCAAAACCAGCGCTCCGAAGGCGCTGCAAATCTGTATGGGTGCGGAGGCCGGATTCGCTCACGGCGATGCATTCGTCGGGAATTTGGTCGATGAGCGTGAGCGATGTCTCGATATGGACTTGAAAATCGCGGAGGTCGCGATTGTTGACACCGATGATTCGCGCGCCCGCGGCGACCACGCGATCGAGCTCTTCGCGAGCGTGCACCTCCACAAGCGGCTCCATCCTTAGCGTCCGGCCTAGGTCGAGCAGTTCTTTGAGAGTGGCGTCGCTCAGGATCGCGGCGATCAGGAGGAACGAATCCGCGCCCGCTGCGCGGGCCTCCCAGACCTGCCAGGGATCGATGATGAAATCCTTGCGAAAGACTGGAATTTTCGTCGCCTTGCTGGCTTCTTTCAAATCGGCCAGCGAGCCGTGGAAGAAATCCTCTTCGGTCAGAACGGAAAGCGCAGCGGCACCGGCTGCTTCGAAACCCGAAGCGAGGACGGCAGGGGCGTATTCTTCACGGAGAAGGCCCTTCGATGGCGAGGCTTTTTTCAGCTCGGCAATGATGTTGATGCCGTCGCGTGCGAGCGCGGACGGAAAATCGCGCGGTGGAGGAACCTTTTTTTCGACAGCGATCTTGAGCGCGACTTCGGGGAGCACACGTTTGCGATGCGCGATGGATTCGCGGCGAGCTTCGACAATCCGGTCAAGAATATTCTTCGAACGAGTGCCGGTGTCCATGGACAGAAGAATTCTCAAGTCCCCGAAGAGGGGCACACCCCAGGATCGGTCCTGAGGGAAAAATCGCTAGGACTATGCTAGTCGCGCGGATGAATGATGTCAATTTGAAGGCCATGGCGGCGCTATTGACCGAGAAGGGGCTGGGAGAGCCGGATGGGAATGCCGAAATTCGAGCCGCCGAAACCTTTGAGGACAGCGTAAGTGACGCCGATCACTTTTCCCTGGCGATTAAAGAGCGGGCCGCCGGAACCGCCGGAGGTGGTCTGAGCGTCGAATACAATTTTGTCGGGGAGAACGTCGCCAATGTGGCCCTGTGTGATGAGCGGACGAATCAAGTTGCGACGCGCGAGCTCGTCCAGAATTTGCGCAACATCTCCATTGCCATGGGTGAGGATCTGCTGCGCGGTCTCTTCATCGGTTCGAGCGAGGATCGCGGCAAGACCGGTGGCGTAGCCCATGAGCACGATTGGTTCGCCGCTGGTTGCGGCGGTCTTAGTTGCGTCGACCGAAAGAATGGCTCGCTTCAAGTCCTGTACATCCACGCGCACGGTGGCGAGGTCCGTATCCTTTGAGATCTCTTGAATCTCGGCGTGAAAGGCACGAGGATCTCCGGGGAAATATGCGCGGATCAGAGAAATTTCGGGTTGGAATCCCTGGCTCGTCAACTCGTTGAGTTCGTCGTTTTTCCACCACGGTTCGGCAACGTGGCGGTTCGTCAGGACGCGCCCACCAGTTCCGACGACAAAACCTGTGCCAAAAATATCCAATTTCACTTCCGGTCCGCGGCCTTCGAGCGTGAGAACTGGGTTCCCGCCGCTATCCTGCAGAGGTTCGCCTTGAGGATTCAGTCCCGCATAGCGAAGGCGCCGCCCGCTCTCCTTCTGAGTGAACGCGACGGAAACGTGCAGGAGGCAGACACTCTGGACATCCATCGGGATGATGTTCTGTGCGGCGGAGCCTTCCTTCTCAATGCGCTTCAAACGGTCGTTGGTCTCCTGCAATTGCTGCTGGAGTGATGCCATGTCAGTCGAAGTGGCGCCGGCCATCTTGGATTTCAGTTCGTCGGCCCGGCGTTTCAGCTCGTCTTTGCCGACCGGGACGGTCGCGCTGTCCGCGCCACCTTGTTCTCTCAGCTTGCGAGCCTCTGCGATCAGATCCTGTTGATGAACCAGGCCGCCTTCTAGTTTGGCGATGGTGGCATTGGCGCGCTGGGTCGCTTTCGACGCGCTGCGGACGAAACCAAAGTAGATGATCGCCATAATCGCGGCGAGAACGAAGACGGCGCCAAAGCCGATTTTCAGGCGGCGATCGAGAGTGAACGCATCGCTCGTCATTTTTTCGGTGACAGCGAGCGCTTCAAAGGCGGTGTGCGCGATCTGCTGGCCTTCTTCGGCGAGGCGCATCTTGTCGCGCATTTGGTTCTCGGCGCGCTGGACGCGGAATTGCGAGCGTATGCGGGCAAGGAGTTCAACCGGTTCCCAGGGACGAGAAATCGCGTCGTCGGCGCCGAGATCAATTGCGGCGGCGCGCTCTTCGGCGCCCGTGCCGACGAGGAGAATCACGCGTACGGCCTCGGTTGTGGCAGAGCCGCGGATCGTAGCGAGAGCTTCGCGGGCGCTGGCGTCGGGCAATCGCGAGTCGAGAAGCAACAAGTCCGCACCGCTGGCGTGAATGGCGTCGAGGCCTTCGCTGGCGGTATCGAACGTGGTGACGTCGTAGCCCGCGTTCTGCATGGTTGCTTGCAGTGCGACGCGAGTGGCGGCGTCCGATTCGAGGATTACAATTCTTTCGCGCGCATTCGCCATAGGGATCGAGAGGCTCCGGAATTTTGTGAGGTGGATATCCTAGTGGAAAGACGGGAAACCGCAAGCTCGGTTTTTAGCGGACAGGTTCTTGCGGGGTCAGACGGCGGAAAACCCCTGGGAGCCGCGGGGATTCGAGGAAAATCGCGCGGGCCGTATATTGGGCATACACCCTGTGTTGTTTCGATTAGAAATCTGGTATCCATTGTGTTTTCAGCGACTTCCCCTATTTTCTAATAAGCGACTGCTGCGATTAGCGTCCGCGCAAAAGCAGTGACAAGCGGTGTGTCGCGGGCAACAAACTAACCCTTCGCCCCTCGTCGCATCCGGTGTAGCGTCGGCCTGCGCGCGATTCAAGTGGCAGCCTCCATGCTGCTTCGCGTTCGTGAGCGAAAAACCGCCCATAGTGACGCTAGCACAGCGGGTGGGCGGCCTGCCAGTGGGTTGTACTCGTAAACATTGGGGGCCGGTGGCTCCCACAGCGGTTGGATGTCCGGGTGTGAGTGGCGGTTTCGTGGTAGCTTTTTACGCGGCTAAGCGATGAGACCACTCGAGCAAATAAAAAACGAGCAGATCGTTCGGCTGAACGATGAGATCGTTCGTTGCCGGAAGTGTCCCCGGCTGGTGGAGTATCGCGAGAGAGTGGCGCGGGAGAAAAAGCTCGCATATCGGGAGTGGGAGTACTGGGGCAAGCCCGTTCCAGGATTTGGGGATCCTCACGCGGAATTGCTGATTCTGGGGCTAGCGCCTGCGGCGCACGGCGGGAACCGGACGGGGCGTGTGTTCACCGGCGACCGTTCGGGCGATTTTTTGTACGCGGCGCTCTACCGGGCGGGGTACGCGAACCAGCCGACATCGAAGGACCGCGGCGATGGACTTGTGCTGAAGAATGCGTATGTGGCAGCGGCGGTGAGGTGCGCCCCGCCGGGGAATAAGCCACTGCCGTCGGAGTCGGCGAACTGCCGCCCATATTTTGAGCGGGAACTTGAGATACTTCGGCCGCGGGCGGTGCTGGTGCTTGGAAGTATTGCGATGCGGTCTTATCTGGGATTGTTGAAGGATCGCGGCGAGGTACGAGGCTATGCCCGGTTTCCTTTCCGGCATGGCGCGAGCTACGAGTTGCCGGGCGGGCTGCCACGGCTTTTCGCGTCTTATCATCCCAGCCAGCAAAATACGTTTACGGGGAAATTGACGGAGGCGATGCTGGCGAAAGTATTCCGCAAGATTCGGAAATTCCTCGAAGGCGACAGAGCGCGCGAGTGAGATGTTGGCCGAGCGGCATGTGAGCAAATGCGACGCCGGCCGCCTGAACGCGACCGCTATCAAGGCGACGAGCTAGCGACGGGTCGACGGGCGCGGCATGATCAAGAGGTAGACAATGAAGGAGACGGCGAAGCCTACGAACCAAGCGTATTGGTAGAGGCTGTGCAACGCAGGAACCGCGAGCCCGATCAGCGCGACTACAATTCCGGCTGCAAGAGCGGCTACGGCGCGCCAGTTGATGCCGCGAGAAAATTCGTATTCGCCGCCGCGCTTGAAGAGATCGTCAGCGTGAAGCACCCGTTTCCGCACGATGTAGTAATCCGCAATCATGACTCCTGCAATCGGTCCTAGAAAACTCGAATAGCCGACGAGCCAACCCATCACGTAGGTGCCGTGGCTGGAAAGCCAGCGCCACGGTTGCATCAGCAGTCCGACGAAACAAGTAATGATGCCGCCGATTTTGAAACTAATGCGGCGCGGGTACAGATTCGAGAAATCGTTCGCCGGGGAGACAACGTTGGCGGCAACGTTGACATTGAGCGTGGCGAGAAGCAGCGCCAGCATCGCGATCACGACGGCAATTGGATTGCCGAGACGGCTGAGGACGACGACCGGGTCCCAGATAGCCTGGCCGAATACGATCACGGTGGCGGAAGTGACTGCGATGCCGATGAACGAGTAAAACGTCATCGTTGTCGGAAGGCCGAGGGCCTGGCCGAGCATTTGCTCGCGCTGTCCCTTAGCGTACCGGGTGAAATCGGGAATGTTGAGCGCGACTGTGGCCCAGAAGGCTACAACACCGGTGAGCGACGGGATGAAAAAGGCGAAAAATTCACTGAAAGTTTTGAATTTAGACGGCGCGGAAAGCATGGGACCAAGTCCGCCGGCTTTTGTGTAGGCCCACCAGAGCATCGCGAGTCCGAGGATCAACAATGCGGGAGCCGTTACGCCCTGCAGGAAACGAATCGTGCTAATCCCGCGCAGAATCACAGCCGCGTTAAGCGCCCAAAAGAGGAAGAAGCAAAACCAGACGTGATTCCAGCCTGGAATCACAGCCGCGAGAAGCGTGTTGATCGCTTCGCCACCAATCCAGGTTTGAATGCCGAACCATCCGCATGCAACGAGAGCTCGAAACATTGCCGGAATGTTGGCGCCGAGAACGCCGAATGAGGAGCGCGCGAAGACGGGGAACGGAATGCCGTACTCCGCGCCGGCGTGCGCGTTCAGGAGCATCGGAATGAGGACGATTACGTTGCCGAGAAACACAGTGAAGATGGCCTGCTTCCAGTTCATGCCACCGGCGATCATGGCGCTGGCCATCAAGTAGGTGGGGATGTTGACGCTCATCGCGACCCAGAGCGCAGTGTAGTTGTAGGTGCCCCAGGTGCGGCGATCGAGCGGAATCGGGGCGAGATCTTTATTCCACAGCGAGCTGGAGACACTGCCTGGCGAAGGGTTCTCGCGAGCTTTCGTTGCTGAGTCTTCAGTCATCGAGTTCCATCTGGCATGGGGATACATGCAAACAATTCGCGCCGCTTATACTCTGTGCTGCGGTTCGGGGCAAGCTCTTTTCGGGGTGTGCCTTGAACCCGCGAAGGCGCCGTTTTATTGCCAGCTCGAACAAACCGAGAGCTCGCGGGAAAGGCGCCGCGAGAGGAAGGCTCTGCGCGGACAAACCGCGCCTACGACGCGGATGCATCGCATGAGGTTCGTTGACACGTTGAGGCCGCGCTTGTTAGCCTCGTGGCGGCGCGACACTTTCTTTCGCGCACGCCGCGCATGATTCCCCCCACATCTTCCGAAACAGGCCGCGCACCCGCAATCGAATTTCGAAGCGTGAGCTACGCTTTGGACGGCCGACCACTTTTGAACGATGTGAACCTGACCGTCGCGAGCGGAGAGACGCTGGTGCTGCTGGGTCGAAGCGGCGCCGGGAAAACGACCGCGCTCAAGATGATCAACCGCATGCTCGAACCGGGGACCGGAGAGGTGCGGGTAGACGGGCGGACAACGCTCGAATGGGATCCGATCGCATTGCGGCGGCGAATCGGATACGTGATTCAGGAAGTGGGGCTGTTCCCTCACTACACCGTGGCGCAAAACATTTCGTTGATTCCCCGGCTGGAGGGCTGGCCTGCCGACCGGGTCCGCGCCCGCGTGGAGGAATTATTGGTGATGGTGGGCCTGGTAGACGGGACAGTGGAAACGAGATACCCGCACCAAATTTCGGGCGGGCAACGGCAAAGGGTCGGCGTGGCACGAGCGCTGGCCGCAGATCCAGCCATTCTGCTGATGGACGAGCCGTTTGGAGCGCTGGATCCGATGACGCGCGGCGAAATCCAGCGCGAATTCAAGGCGCTTGAAAAGCGGCTTGGAAAAACGATCGTCCTCGTGACGCATGACGTCGGCGACGCACTGGTGCTGGGGACGCGGATCGGATTGATGGAAGCGGGACGGCTCGCGGGAATGTACACACCCCGGGAATTCGTGCGGGCGTCCGACCCAATGGCGGTACCCTACATAGCGCAACTACGGTTGTACGACGAAGCGAGGAGGGAAGCATGAGCTTCACTCAATTTCTCCTGCGGAATCAAAATGAAATTCTGCAGGCGACGCTCGAACACATTTCACTCGTCGTGCTCGCAATGCTACTCGCGATCGCGATTGGCGTTCCGCTTGGCATTCTGGTGACGCGGCGTCCATGGCTTTCAAAGTTGATTCTCGGAAGCGCCAACATCGCGGAGACGATTCCGAGTCTGGCGCTATTTGGTTTCTTGCTGCCCGTACCGTGGCTGGGCGCTCGCGCGGAGCGGCTCGCAATCGGGGCGCTGGCCTTGTATGCGCTGCTTCCCATCATCCGTAACACGTCGGCTGGAATTGCGGGAGTGGAACCGGCAGTCCGCGAAGCGGCGCGCGGAATGGGAATGACGGACCGGCAGATTTTGTTTCAGGTGGAGTTGCCGCTCTCGTTCTCGACGATGCTTGCAGGCATTCGAATCGCCACGGTGCTGACGATCGGGATCGCGACCATCGCGGCAGCCGTGGGAGCGGGAGGACTGGGCGAGTTTATTTTTCGGGGGCTCGCGATGGTCAACAACCAACTGATTCTGGCCGGGGCGATTCCGGCGGCGCTGCTGGCGCTGGGCGCGGATTTTCTGTTGAGCGTGCTTGAGAGAAGGCTGCGTCCGGCGCGATGACCTTCGCGGCGAGGCGTGCGAGGGCGTGTGTGCTGCTGTGGCTGATTGTGTCGCTGGGTTCGTGCGGCGGCGAGCGCAACAACACGATTGTGGTGGGCTCGAAGAACTTTTCGGAGCAGGCGCTGCTTGGGGAGATTTTGGCGCAGCACATTGAAGCGCGGACGCATCTGCCCGTGAACCGCACTTTTTATCTCGCCGGCACGTTCATTTGCCAGCAGGCGCTGCTGGCAGGACGCATCGACACGTACGTGGAGTACACGGGAACCGCTTTGACTGCGATCCTGCACGATCCAATCGAGAAGGATCCCTCGACCGTGTTCGGGCGAGTACAGAGAGAGTACAAGCAGCGATTTGGACTGGACGTGCTGCCCTCGCTTGGATTCAACAACACGTTTGCAATCGTGATTCGCGGCGAAGACGCACGCAGGCTGAACGTCAAATCGATTTCCGAAGCCGCCCGGTACACTCCGCAATGGCGCGCCGGCTTCGGCTACGAATTCATGGGGCGCCCCGACGGATACGACGGATTCGCGCGAGTCTACGGCCTTCGCTTCGTCGAATCGCCGCGTGTTCTCGATCTCGGGCTGCTGTACCGGGCATTGCTGGAAAAGCAGGTGGACTTGGTTGCGGGGAATTCGACTGACGGACTTCTCGCGGCGCGCGATCTGGCGGTTCTGGAGGATGACAAGCAATACTTCCCGCCTTACGAAGCGGTGCCCGTGGTTCGCGGCGAGACGGTCGCGCGGCATCCGGAAGTGCGAGCCGCGATCGCGGAGCTGGCAGGAAAAATCTCGGACGAGGAAATGCGGAAAATGAATTACGCGGTCGACGGCCAGCATAGAGATGCGACCGAAGTGGCACGCGAGTTTTTGCACTCGAAGGGGCTGGATTGAGAAAGAGCTACGTTTACCGGGCAACGGTTTACCGGCGGGTGAGAGGCACGGTCCCGCGAACTGATTCGGGATCAGTCGGTCGTGGAGATTTTCGTTTCCGGCTTCACGAGGACGGGATCGTCGCGGAACGTGTATTCGTTCTTTAGATCCACGAAGGGCTTGCCGTCGAGTTCGGCATAGGGGTAGACGAAATAGTTGAGCGGATCGCCTTTTTGCGCGGGCTTCAGGCGGATGTCGCGGCCGAGGCTGAACATCACGCGGTTTTGGTCGGTGGCGCCGAAGAAATAGTCGCGTTTGTCTTTATTTTTCCAACCTTCTGAAGCGTCTATGGGAACCCATCCGATACCGTTCACGTAGAACTGCGCCCAGCAATGATAACTTGCGATCACTCCTGCCCTCGCGTTCGTTGGGAGCGAAAATCCAATCTCGAAGCGGGCGGGAATTCCAGCCGCGCGGGCCATGGCAATGAAGAGCGAATGAAAATCGGTGCAATTGCCATGTTTGGAGCCGCACGCCCAGACGGCGTCGCCGCGGCCCCATCCCGTGCCGTCGTGATCGTAATGCATCGTCGCAATCACGTAGTCGTAGATACGGCGCGCTTTGTCGATCGGCTGGGTCGCGTTCTTTGTTTGCTCGTCGGAAAGCTGACCGATGAGACCATCGATCGGCACGAGACGGTCGGGCAGGAGGAACCGGTCGGGAGAAACGAGAGGCTGTCCGAGAGGTTCGATTGAGGGGGTGAAAGATACGCGATGCTCGAAACGCTCGACATGAAATGAGATCCGAATGTCGAAAGGCTTCGCGGCATCGTCGGACTGGACGACGACGAAGGCGTAGCGGTCGCCGTATTCTTTTTCGCGCTGAATCTTGTAGCGGACGGGACTTTCGATTTTGAGATGTGAGATGCCTTGCGAGCGGTCTTCGAACGGCAGCGGCAGCCAAATCTTCAGCTCGCGAGAGCCGGGAGGCATCGCCGGAACATGCGTGATACACGTGAACACGAAATTTCGGGAGGGCGGGATGGCTTCGTCGGAAGCTGACGCGGGCACGGAAAGCCCTACGAGAAATATGAGAGCGAGACCGGAGAGCAGGCGAAGACGGTAGGGCGCGCGTCGCACGTTCGGATTTTACCCGCCGAAGCGGCAAAGCGGGCGGAGAAAGTTTGAGGCTCGCGAACGAGAACGCCAACAGTGCAGGAAAACAGATTGCGGATTGAGCGGTGAGCAGGCGCGGGGCGGCGGAGTCAGGATTTCGCGATCATGAGTTTCTCGAATTCTTCAGCCATTTCTTCTTCACTTACAATTCCCTTGCGCAGAAGAATCCGAAGAACGGATTCGAGAACTTCTTGCGTGGAGGGACCGATTTGCGAGGCGCGCTTGCTTGCATGGGCGCCATTGGATGGCGCTGGCGGCAGGGTCACCGGCGGGTGAGTTCTTGCGCGCTCACGATCGCTCAACTGGGCTGTGGGCGGAGCGATCTCCCGCAATCTCTCAAAGTCTTCCGGGGCGATTGCAGTAAACGCGACGGCCATTCCCATGCCGGATTGCGAAGTGAGCACTTTCCCGCGCGTTCGCAAACTGCCTTGACCGGAGTCGAGCGTCAACTCAACCGGAGAGCCAACCGGCGGCGGCGAGAGCATTTCAACGTAGCAGCCACCGAGTGAAATGTCCGTCACTTTTGCAGGAAGGCCTACCGAGCTGCCTTCGTCCATCACGCTTGCTTCAAGCCGGCAGGAGGCTCGCGGAAAACGGCGACGCTCCGAACGAGAAGCGGGCGAAGCTGCGAAATCGGAGAGCGGCACGATCGGAGCAATCTTGGGCGCTTCGGCGTTGTCCGGATCGAATGTATCGGGCTCCCATTCAGCGAGGGGAACACCCCAAATATAATTTCCCGGCTCGAGGCATTTCACGCCGGCGTGACCAGCGCGCGGCGTGCCTATTTTCCCGACCCACTGAATGCGGTACCAGGCTTTCCGGCCCTGGTATTCGATCTCAATTTTCGACCCGATGTCGGCGATGCCTTTGAGGCCATTCAAGGACGCGCCGGTCGCGGTGATGTCGAGCGTATGCGCATTGGTGACGAACGGACTTCCGCGGCTGTCCTTTCCGCGGACGAGGATCGGTACACGCATAGCGATTCGCTGCTCGCTGCGGCGCCCCATCAAACCTCCGGAAACACGCGCCTAGCTTGTGCAAACCGCCTGTCACTGAGAGGTAATCACAGCGTAGGCGCTAGCAAGCGGGGGGTCAAGGAGCGACGCAGCGATAGTTCATAGAAGTAACCATGGGAAGGGCAGGCGCGGAGCCCGGGAGGACCCGGGAGAAGTTGAATCTAGTCCGATTCCTGGAGCGTTTTGAAGTGAGCTTCGAGGGCGGCGCAGTATTGATGTTCGGCCTGGAGTTCGGCTTCGAGTTTCTTGACGAACAGCTCAAGGCGGCGGATTTCGTTTCGCAGCTTCTGAATTTCGGCTGAAGGAGGGGCTGCCGGGCGTGGCGGTGCGAGCGACGCGGGAGGGGCGGCGGGAGCCGGGCGCTGACTGGGCGCTAGAGGGGGCAGCTCTGTGCGCAAAGCTGCACCAGGCATCGCGCCGTGGGGAACGAGGGGCGCGGGGATCGCGGAGAAGAGATTCGTCAGCACCTGCGACGCTTGGCGGAGCGCGTCGCTCGATTCTTCTCCGGACGATGCGGGCGCGGTCTTCGGATGAAGAAGGTTTTTGACACGGGTGATCAAATCTTGCGGCTGAAACGGTTTGCGAATCAGTTCGTCCGCTTTCACGGCGGTGGCGCGTTCGGCGACGGTGCGGTTGACGATGCCGGACATTAGAATCACGGGAATTCTTGCGAACTGCTCGTGCTGCTTGATGAATTCGCAAACTTCGTAGCCGTCCTTGTCGGGCATGATGACGTCGGTGATCACGGCGTCTGGCGCGACATCTCCAAATTGAGCGAGAGCAGAGCTTGCATCGGGGCAAGTGATGACATGGATGTTTTCTTTGCGGAAGGCAATCTTGATCACTTCGCGCATCGTAGCGCTATCGTCGATGAAATATACCGTGGGGATTCGCGATGCCGTGAGAGTGCCGGTGTCGCTCATGTCGACTCCTTCTCCACACTGTCCCGCTCGCTTTCGTCGAATTCGCGCATGGCGTCGAGCAGAAGGTCGGTGGCGGAGCGAAGCACGGTGCGTTGCGTGGCCGCAGCTCCGTAGACAAATTTGTAAACGCCCTTGCCCGCGCCGTGGCAGGTTCTGACGATTTGCGTTACGGCTTCGTCGCCGAAGAGCATGCCGCATTCCGCGTGCAGCATCTCCCCGCCGCCGAAGAAGATGATTCCATCCGTGTCGCCCGCGTTGACGTGGAGAGCGCCCGTCTGGCGCGCCTGCCCGAGCATCTGGATGACGCCCGGTAGGTCGAGATGCGAGAGAGTGCCGCTGAGCGCCGTGTCCGACGTGGAAAGCATCTGCGTAGGCTGGAATCCTTCCTGGCGGCTGACGAGAAAGTTGCGGACGTGGGCGGCGATATCGGATGGCGAACGGCGGCGATCGACGAAATCGTCGCAACCGGCGCTATAGGCTTCGAGCAGTGCTTTGGCGTCGCCGCCGCCGATCGCGATCAACGGAATATTGGCGGTCTTGGCGTCCGCATGGAGAATCGGAGCCATCTCAAGGGCGCCCATCTCGCGCAGGTTCGTGGCGCAGAGAATCGCACTCGGTGCGTTCCATTCAAGCATCGTGAGCGCGTAGGTTGCCTGAGCGCTCACAGTCACTTCGAACCCTTGTTGTAGCAGAGCGTCAGCGAGGCGCTTTGAAAAATAGACATTGCTATCGATCAAGAGAATGCGAGGCGCACCTGCGGGAGGCGACGATTTCATGATTGCGCCTCCGCATGGACTGTTTCGGAGCAATTTCTGCCTGCTGATGCAACGACCTCGCCAAAATTCAGGACTTCGATTGACTCGCCATTGATTGTCAGAGTCCCAGCGACATACGGCGGCCTGTCGCTGCCGGGCGATTGCATTTCGGCAGTTGCAAGCTCGCACTCTCCACTGACGGGGATTGCGCTGGACTCGGAACCATCGGCAAAAGCGCGCCGAGCAATCAGATAGAACCGGTGAACCGAAGAGCTTTTGCCAAGCAGGATCAAAGCCACGTCATAAACCGGAATGATTCGACCACGGCGCACGACTACGCCCGAGACGAGCGGTGACGTGTGCGGAAAGCTGTGCAGACGCACAGGCGGCGCGAGCTCAGACACAATCCCGGCGGGTAATGCAAAACGGCGGCTGCCGATTTGCAGAAGAACGTAGGAATTGGCGCCCGAATTTTGAACGTCCGCCATCATGCCCGGACGGCTCCATGCAGATCGCGTTGGGATGCTGCGGAAGCGGTTGCAAAATCGAGACGCCGGAATTCATCGGCAGTCAAGAAACCCGAAGGCTGAATTACAGGGATCACGTGGTCATCCACATACGTCAAGCCGAGATACCAGCGGCGCTCGTCGCCATTGAACGCGCGAGGAAGCGCGTGAACCGCGGCAATCTCGGCCATGCGTTCGATTCGGTCGATCAGCACCGCGACGCGCAACTTCCGCAGGATCAAGACAAGAGTCGGCCGCGTAACCGGCAAGCCAAAGTGTGCGCCGGCGTTGACGACGTAATAGGTTTGATGGCTGCGCTCGAGCGTGTGCCGGACCTTCGAAATTCCAGAATGATCAATTTCGTTCGCTGAGCCCGCCAGGCTGTCTGTGCTGCGAATCTCTTGCACCGACTCGGCGGCAATCGCAAACATCCGATTCGCGACCGCAAACAAGATCATTTGCTCGGCATGGCGTGCGCGCCTCGTCTTTCCGGCCTCTTGGGAGGCGATTTTCATCGCGTTTCCACCGGGACGAGCCGGGCGAGCTTCGCAACCCGCTTCTCAATCGCTCCACTAATTGCATCCAAGCTCAGCACTTCGTTGACGACTCCCGTCTTGATCGCTTCGGCGGGCATGCCAAAAATAACGGAGCTGGCTTCGTCCTGTGCGATCACGTAGCCGGTGGCTGCTTTGATCGCCTTCACGCCTTTAGCGCCGTCGTTGCTCATCCCCGTGAGCACCACGCCGACGGACAACCCTCGCGCATACGCTGCAACCGATTCGAACGTCACATCAGCACAAGGGCGATAACCGTCGATGCGTGGCCCCGCGTCCAACACAATTTTCCCGGTGGAAGAAAGCCGCAGGTGGTGCGAGCCGGGGCAGAGATAGATCACTCCCGGTTGCGCCGCCTCATTCGATTCCGCCTCCTTCACGGGGAGCGCCGCAATCTCAGCCAATTGCACCGTGAACTGCTTTGTGAACGCAGCCGGCATATGCAGCGCGAGAAACACCGCGCCCGGAAACTCCTTCGGAAGTCCCGCGACAACCCGCATCACCGCGGCAGGCCCGCCGGTGGAAGCGGCGATCACAACCATCGGGAATTTACCGCCATTTTGCGCAGCAATTGCGGAGGCTGCTGCGTAGCTCGAAGACACCGGAACCGGGGCGTGGGGCGTCGGAAGTTTCGAACGGGTCGCGGTGCGGACCACGCGGACTTTTGCGGCCATTTTCAGCTTCCGCGTCAATTCCTCGCGAACGTTTTTCATGTCCAGATCGATGCCGCTCGAAGGTTTGGGAACAAAATCGATGGCGCCAAGCTCCAGCGCGCGCAGAGTGCTTGACGCACCCTCGCGCGATTCCGAGCTGACAATCACAATCGGCCGCGGATTCTGCGACATGATAAGTTCCGTCGCTTGCAGGCCATCAACGTGCGGCATGTTGATGTCCATGGTGATGACATCCGGCCGCAGGGATTCAGCAAGCGCGACCGCGTCGCGGCCGTCGCGACCCTGGCCCGCCACTTCGAGCTGGGGATCCGCGTTGATGATTTCGTTGAGGACTTTGCACATAAACGCAGAGTCGTCCACGATGAGCACGCGGATTTTTTTATCGGCCGTTTTCGTCATGTCAATTCTGCCGCACCGGCGCGAGTGTTGCCGGCCGTTTTTGCGGCGTTTCCGCTTCCATCAAACCTGTTACGGTTGCGATCAATTGATCTTCCTGCACGGGCTTGGTGAGGAATCCGGACGCGCCTTCTTTCATCGCACGATCGCGGTGCTTTGCTCCGGCGCGCGAAGTGACCACGAGGACGGGAATCCGCCGCGTCACAGGATCCTGGCGCAGATGAGCGAGCAATTCGTAGCCGTTCATTCGCGGCATTTCGAGGTCGGTGATGACGAGGTGGCAACCGAATTGCGCGACGATTTCCGAGGCTTCGAGCCCGTCGGACGCGAGCTTCACGCGATAGCCGGCCTTCTCGAGCATGCGGCCGACAAACTTTCGCACGCTGATTGAATCGTCGGCGACAACAACCACGCGGTCGTTTTCAACCGGGTCCACAGCCTCGGCTGGAATGCTGCCTGCCGCGACGGCTTCCGCGCCCGGCGCAAACACTCGAGCTGCCGGTGACGACGAGGGGAGCGCGTGGCGCTCGGCCGTGTCCGCCGATACGAGGCGATTCAAGTCGATCAGGAGGATCAGGCTGCCATCGGGAGCAATCGTGGTGCCGGGGAAAAGTTTTACGCGGCGCAGGTAGTCGCCGAGATTCTTGATTACGATTTCGTCCTTGCCCAGCACCTCTTCGACGACCACGCCAACCTGTTTCCCAGCAACCTTTACGATGACCATGTGGAAGTAGCCGTTCAGCGGTTCAAGCGGCGGAAGGGCGAGCTGCAAATCGAGTCGAACGACCTCCGTGACCGCGCCGCGTACGCGCGTAAGCAACTTTCCGCCGACGTCTTCGATTTCTTCCGGGCGCAGCCGGCGAATCTCTTCGACGAATGCAAGAGGAAGCGCAAACGTCAAGGTCCCGCAGCGGACAAAGAGAGCCTGCGAGATGATCAGCGTCAGCGGGACCTTTACTGTGAAGCATGCGCCGCGGCCAAGCTCCGATCGAACTTCGATTTCACCGTTCAATGCGTGGACGTTCGAGCGGACCACGTCGAGGCCTACGCCGCGACCCGCAAGCTCGGTCATCGAGGAGGCCGTCGAGAATCCCGGACGGAACAGGTATTCACGGAGCTCGCGTTCGGAGAGTTCAGCGGCCGCGACAGGAGACAACTCTCCCGATTCGATTACGCCCTGCCGGACGCGTTCGTAGTCGATTCCGCGACCGTCGTCTTCCACTTCGACAAAAATGTGGTTTCCGCGATGATAGGCGCGAACTGCGATGTGACCTTTCTCAGGTTTTCCGGCCGCGCCGCGTGAATCCGCATGCTCGATTCCGTGGGCCACGGCGTTCCGTACAAGGTGAATCAGCGGATCGGAAATATGCTGGACGATGTTGTTGTCGAGTTCTGTCTCGGCACCCTCAAGCGAGAGTTCGATAGGCTTACCGGTGGCTTTCGCCGCGTCGCGGACCGTGCGCGAAAGGCGTGTATAGAGATTTCCGATCGGGACCATGCGTGCGGCGGTGATTTCATCCTGCAAGTGGTGGGCGAGTTTTGTGAATTCGTCGATGTCGGAATCGACGCGGCCCATAAATCCTTCGAGCTGGGTGAGAACTTCCGTGACGTCCGCGGAGATTTCGGTGAGCGACCGCGAGAGAATATTGACGTCGTCGTAGCGGTCCATCTCGAGCTCGCTGAACTCGAGCAGGTCGTTCGACATAATCGCAGGCATCGATTTGAAGCTGCCGCCGAACGTATCCATTTGCGGCGCCTGACTGACGGACATCAACCCGACGTGCAGGCGGTTGAATTCGTGCTTGTCCTGAAAGTCGGAAACTTTATTCGCGAGCCGGCCTTTCGAAAACGTCAGCACCTCGACCAATTTCGCAAGCTCGGAGAGCCTTCCGAGCATCCGCGTACGGTTGATGACGAGTTCACCGACAGCGTTCATCATGCGGTCGAGGCGCTCGAGCGAAATGCGGACAGACTTCGCTTGCGGCAGGGCTTGCGGCGCCCTGGCACGAGCTGCGATCGCCGGCGAAGCCGGCTCCTGCAACGCCGATTGAGTTTCGGCGCCGACTGCTTCGGTCCCGCCGTCCGGCGCGACATCCGGCACCAATTCTGAAATGCGCCCGAGCAGAGGATCGATCGCAGCGGCCATTTCGGCAACGCTCGTCCATTGGCGGTGCAGCAGCTTCTTCAGCACGTCGACCGACTCGAGACAGATGTCTACAATTTCCGCATTGGGCTGCAACGCGCCATCGCGGAGCTGGCCGATCAAATCTTCCACACGGTGTGCCACTGCCGAGAGGCGGTGCAGGCCGACTTGGGCTGCCGAACCTTTCACCGTATGCATCGAGCGGAAGAGGCGGTGAATCTCTTCGGGATTGGGCGCTGCTTCGAGTGCGAGCAGACATTCCGTTACGGCCTGCAAGTGTTCCTCTGCCTCGGGAACGAAAAATTCCAGCACTTCGTCGGGAACTTCGCCGTCCTCCGGTAGCCGATCGGCGAACGATGGCGCGGGAAAGACGTCCGGTACAGTCTCGCCAGCTCCCACTCCGTCAGCAGCGTATTCGCTAGCCGGCTCTGGCGCAGGTGCCGGCGGAAACGCAAACGCATAGCGTTGCTTGAACGCGCTGATATCCTCCGCAGTTTCCGGGCTGCCCGAACTGATCTGCAACAGGTCGAACTCGAGGACGGAAATCGCGTCGGAGATGAATTCAGTGAGCGGGCCATGCATGTCCGCGGTGAGAGTGGCGTTCATCGCGTAATGGAAAATGTGCGCCATCTTCGCGGCTACTTCGGAAAATTGGGGATAGCCGTAGCTCGCCGACGTGCCCGCAAGACTGTGCGAGGCGATATAAAGCTTTTCGAGGTCCTCCGGCTTCGCTTGCTCCTCCTGGAGCAGACCGGAATATTCGCGCAAATATTGGAGGTTTTCCGAAGCCTCCTGGAAGAACAGCTCGACCGATTCCTGGTTGGGGCCATTCACAGGCTTCCCTCCACCAGCGCGGGCGTGCGACGCAGATCCACCGAGGCCGCGGCTGGCTTCCGGTAAATCAGGCAATCGCCCAGCACGATCGATTCGAATTTCATTGGCACGTTCGAAAGAGTCTCCGAATGGCCGAGCAGGAAATAACCGCCCGGCTCAAGCGCATCGTAAAAGCGGCGCAAGATTGAAAGCCGCCGCTCTTCTGAGAAATACATCAGCACGTTCATGCAGAAGATGCAGTCGAGCTTGCCAACGTAGAAGGAATCGACCATATTCATCTGCGCAAACGAAATCATGCGCCGGATCCGCGGCCTCACCTGGTATCCGTGCTTCGTCGCCGTGAAGTAGGTTTCCACCTGGTGGAGCGAAACCTCGCCGAGGCTGCGGCGCGAGTACCCGCCGCGTTCGGCGTGACGCAACGCGCGGCGGCTGATATCGGTGGCGAGAATTTCGATCTCCCAGGCTTCGGGAAATTTCAGTGAATCACTCACCGTAATCGCGATCGAGTACGGTTCTTCGCCCGTCGAGCAGCCGGCACTCCAGATTCGGAGCGATCGCGGGCTCTCCCAGAACTTTCGCTCCTGAATCTCTGGCAAAATCCTTTTCTCGAGCGCTTCGTATACGGCCGGATAGCGGAAGAACGACGTTTCCTGCGTCAGCAGGCGTTCGAGCAGCGCTTCGTACTCAATGCTCGATCCGCGCACCTCGCGCAGCAACTCCGTTCCACTCGAGAGATTGTTTTCTTCGAGGTGTTCCCGAATGCGCGTCGAGAAAAAACGCTCGCGCGAGGTATCAAAAAGAATCGCGGAGCGCTGCTCGATAAGCGTACGAATCTCGTCGAGCTCGGGCTCGCTGAGTTTTGCGGTTGTGGCTGGATGCTGTCTCATGTTCGGCACACGTCAGCGGCCGGCGCTTCGAGTCGCCGGCGGTGAACACCAGCCTGAATCTAACGAACGCCTACCGGCGCCGCTGGTCGCGGTTCCTCCGTCGCTTCAGCCTGTCGTGAAGGCTGTGCTTGCGAACGGAACTGCGCGAGCGCTTCATTTAACTGCTCCGAGAGCTTCACCATGTTGCCGACCGTCGAAGCGGTTTGGCGCGCGCCTTGGGTTGTCTGTCGCGTGATGCCGGAAATAATCTGCATGGCGTTGGCGACGCCTTCCGTGCCACGCACTTGCTGCTTCGACGCGAGTGAAATTTCCTGGACGAGTTCGGCCGACTGCCTGACGACGCTTGAAATCGCTTCGAGCGCCTTCCCGGCTTGATCCGCGAGTCCGGCTCCCACCTCTACTTCGCGCGTGCCTTCTTCCATGACGACCACCGCTTCGTTCGTCTCCGCCTGGATCGCTTTGATGAGCGCCGCGATGTCCTTCGTCGCGCTGCGGGAGTGTTCGGCGAGCTTTCGGACTTCGTCCGCGACCACTGCGAAGCCGCGACCTGCGTCACCGGCGCGAGCCGCTTCGATCGCCGCGTTCAAGGCGAGCAAATTGGTCTGCTCGGTGATGTCGTTAATCACGTTAATGATTTCGGAAATTTCGAGTGAGCGATCGCCGAGCGACTTGATTTTCTTTGCAGTCGCTTGCACCGAAGCGCGGATACGCTGCATCCCTTCGAGCGTGTCGCGCACGGCGCGGTTTCCCTGTTCCGCAGCGTCGAGTGCACGGCGAGCGGCTTCGGCGCTTGCTTCAGCGTTGTTTGACACCTGCTTCATCGAAACCGTGAGCTCTTCCACGGCCGACGAGGTGTTCGTGATTTCCTGATCCTGTTGTGTGGCGCCGGCGGTCATGTCGTCGGCAGCGTCGAGAATCTGATTGGCGCTGGCGCTGACGTCGATCGCAGCCTTGCGAACGCGCTCAAGAACTTTTGTGAAGTTGTCGAGCATGAAGTTCACGGAGTCAACCACGTTGCCGAGCGCGTCGTTGGTGACTTTGCCGCGAATGGTCAAGTCGCCGCGAGCGACTTCTTTGATAGTGTTCAGCAGGTCAGTAATGCTGCGCTGCAGAGAGTCTTGCGCCTGCTGGTTCGTGATGGCGTGAGCGACTTTCGCGGCGCTGCGGTTGAAGTTTTCGGCGATAAATTCAAATTCGTCGCCGGACTCAATCTCTGCGCGTGCGCGCGTATCGCCCGCGACGATGCGCTCGGAGAATTTCGCGAGCTCGTCCACCGGGTTCAGCACGCGCTTGCTGAGCACCCACACCACAGAGATGGAAGCGAGAACCGCCAGCGCCGCCGCGCCGAACAATGCTCCGCTCGCATTTCCCGACGACGCAGCGTCAGCCGCCTGCGTGCCCGAGTGAATGCCGGCGTAGTAGGCCAGGCCCAAGACGCCGAAGAGCGCGGCGCTGGTCCACAGGACCAGCAGCC
The DNA here is from genome assembly GCA_049797655.1 of Candidatus Acidiferrales bacterium. Classification (GTDB taxonomy): domain Bacteria; phylum Acidobacteriota; class Terriglobia; order Acidiferrales; family UBA7541; genus Palsa-295. The sequence continues at coordinate 42,600 of JBARFX010000110.1, forward strand.
AGACTGTGGAACTCAAACGAGCTTTCATGACTTCCTCCCAAGCAGCAAGAAACTTGCGCGACGCCTCGCGCACTTAAATCACGGGAACTGGAAAAACGTCCGTCAAACGCCGTAAGTCGACCACCAGCGCAAGCCGGTCATCGTGCCGCAACATTCCGCGGCAGTGCGGAACGTCGTTCGGCGCCTGATCGAGTAGCGCTTCCTCGGTCGCCGAATACGTTCCGATCACTTCATCGGAGGCGATGCCAACTCTCAAATCGTCGTGTTGCGCGTCGCCTTTGAGCGCGGCGACAACCACATGCTTCGGCAGCAGCCCCGGCCGCCGTCCTTCCGTAAACGCGATATCCACCAGCGGCACAATCGTTCCGCGAAGATTAAAAACGCCCATCAGGAACGCTGGCGCCAGCGGGATTCGCGTTACGATCGGCCAATCGACCACTTCCTCGACCTCGAGCACCGAAAGACAGAAGCGCTCGCGGCCTGCGCGGAAAACGCAGTACTGCCGCTCGGGCAGTAGTTCCTCGGAAAACGATTCGCTTTCGAGAAACTCTCCCCCTACGAGCTCGACCGGCAGCCCTGCGTTTTCCTGGCCTTTTTCACCTGCATCCGCCATCAGGCAAACCTCTTCACCGCGCTAATCAGTTCTTCCGGCGTGAACGGCTTCGCTACGTATCCGTTCGCGCCCTGTTGTTCGCCCCAGTAGCGATCGCTCGGCGCCGTCTTCGACGTGACGAGAATCACCGGGATTTGAGAGTAGGGCCCTTCGCTCTTCAAATCGCGGCACGCCTGAAAGCCGTTGCGTTGCGGCATCACCACGTCGAGAAGGATCACGCTGGGCCGTTCCTCTTCGATTGTTTCTTCGATTTTCGTTGGATCGGAAATTCCCACCGAATGAAAGCCCCCTTGTTGCAGGAACGACTGTATCAGCCGGATTTCGGCCTGCGAGTCGTCCACTACCAACACTTTCTTCAGCACGTACGCACCTCCGCAGAGATAACTTCAGCAGGATAATTGCAACTTCAGAGCCACGTTCCGGGCTCGTTTCGCATCCTGCGACCAGAACGCAAACACCTTTGATACGTATAAGTTACGAACGTTCGCGGCATCGCTATCGCTCCGTGACATAGCGGTGAGACACCAGCTCCGTCTCAGCTTGAGATTCTTTCTCACTGGCGCGCATTTCCGCAGCCAGCGATGAGAATCGCTGCATTACCTCGTTGAGACGCAGGGCCATGGCATGAATCGTACGGATTTGCTCGCGGCACTCGGCTGAAACCTGCCCAGGATCGAGGAGCAGCAAGTCTGCGTTGCCAATCACGGAGGTGAGCGCGTTGTTCACACCCGGCCGCATTTCGAGCATGTAACGGCCGAGAGTGGCGTGGCGCTGCGATTCGAGCGCGGCTCGTTCGGCGCGCTGCGCGCGGTTCACCGCTTCCACGCGACGCAATGCTTCGTTCGAGAGCAAGATCAACGTTCCGGTCCAACCGTCCTGCCTGGGAACCACCAGCGCGTGAGAATGACGCACACGCAATTCGGCGATCGTCTTCTCGTCTTCGGCCACGCACACAACTGCAGTCGAAGGGTTCGAGTCGAGCGAGGAAAGAATGGAGACGGATTTTTCGTTGCGTACCGGGCCAACGATCACAAGGTCATAGCCCGATCCACTCGAGGGATGCCACAAGTCGCTCGTGACGAGCGTGACTTCCGGAACGTGCCGCTCCGCCTGCCAGCGCGCTGCGACAGCACGCGCGAATTCGGTGTCGTCCGAGACGATCAGGACGCTGGCTTGATTCAAGAGACGCCTACCCCTTTACTCACGGCTGGAGTTTTTCCGCTTCCTCGATCGTGGAGAGAAGCCGCTTCGTACTGATCCCCAAGTTCACGGCAGCTTCTGTGTTCTTCGCGCGTTTCGCTTGCTCCACGCGTCCCTGGAAATACGACACTTCGCTGCGCGCGTGAAGCAACGCCGAGGAGAGCGCGCTTTCTTCGCCTGACCGCTTCCGCTGATCCATCGCTACCGAAAGCAACGCGCGCGCGACCACGGCTCGGCGCAGATCCTCGGCCTCCTGGTCGCCTTCCGCCACGAAGGCAGCCACTTCCCACGACGAGAGCAAAACTTTTGTGTCCTGCAGCACAACCGTGGACATCGAACGCCCGCGTGACGGAGGCGCCGCGATCAGTTGCTCCCAAATCGCTTCGAGACATTTTTCAACTTCGGCCGCGCCCGTCGGGAGCGCAGGAGCTTCGGATCCAGACTTGGCGGATTTCGCCGGTACTGGCGGTACATTTGCGGCTGGCGTTGGGGCGGGCTCGCCGACGCCTGCAAGATCCACCGGCACTCGGGAAGCAGGAGTGGGGAGGGCAGGAACGGATTCGGCAGGCGCTGCATTGTTCGGGGGAACGGTTGCCAATCGAGTGGGAGTTGACGCTGGAGCCGTCGCGGCATGCGACGATGCAGACGGGCCGCCATGCAAGCGGGCAACCGCTTCCTCCAAGTCAGCACGTAAGGCCAACAGCTGTTCGAATGCACGGCTGACGGAACTCTCGGTGTAGTCTTTGTGGAACGGCTGGCGCCAGTTCTCAGAATAGTAACGGATTCTCGCGGTGGTTTCAGCGGCCGAAAAACCGGCGCGACGGCAGTCCACGCTATTCACCCCGCCCGCATCGAGCACGTCGACCGCAGTTCTCACAGCACTCAAGTCCGCGTGCAACATGCGAATAAAGGCCCGCCGCAAAGAAAAGTTAAAACGGCAGAAGGCAACCAGGGCAGCGGGATCGTAAAACATGGCACCCGCCGCATCTTTCAGCAGGCGCCCTTGCTCGAGCAGCCCGTTCTCCATCAAGTCGCGCAAACTGTGACAATTTTTGAGCGTCTCCAGAATTCGTTCGAGCGGCTTGCACCATTCGAGCGGAGTTGCATCCGCCTCCACCAGCACGGGCTGCAGGACGCGCGCCACGTCGGCTAGCCTGATTTCCTCGCGATACAGCGCCTCGGGAGCACACAGCGCGAAATACTGCACCAAGAGTAAATCGATCTTGTCGCGATCGACCGTCGTCTTGTCCGCCCGCTTCAACAATCTCTGAACAAACGCGCGAAGCGCCTCTTCGCTCGCATTGAGGGTTTCGGGCGGCAGCTGGCGAATCTGAAATGCGCGGACTTTTTCGTCGATCGCGTCGAACCATCGCAGGTCGCGATCGAAAACCTCGCGCGTGGGCTTTACCGGAGGCCATTCGCCGGCCGCGTACGGCGGTGGCGGGAGTTCGAACTGCGCCGCGAGTGCGGCATAGAGCGGATAGGCGGACCGAGCCTCGGTCCAGCGGGCGACAAATTCCGCAGGCCCCGCGCTGCCGAAGTTCTGCGAGCCTTCCTGTGTGTTGAGTGTCGTGCCGGGCATTTTTGGCGTCATGGTTTGATGATCCAGTTTCCGACTTCGCCCACGAACCGCGCCGCTACAGCTTTGCGGCCTTCGTGATACCGCACTGCGACCACTGTCGCGTGAGCGTCCAGCGAGCCGTCGGAATTTAGAAGTCGCACTCGGTCCTCGAATTCGAGCGGCAGCGTCGACGCAAACAACACCTCTTGCGCCGTTCCGAACTCAATCACCGTGTATTCCTGTAGGCTCCGCCGCCCGCTTCCGAGCGCTACCACCCGAACAGGCAATCGCACCGGCGATGCGCTCGGAAAAAGATGCGCCAGTTTCTCGACGCATGTCTGTACTGCTGCAATCGACTCAACCGCGGCTTCACGTGACACGTGGCCCCCAATCTTTCGCGGCTCCAACGGCTCCTACAGGAGCCGAACCAGCACCGAAACCAGGCGCACCCGGACGAACACGAATTCGCCCGAGCACGAGATTGCAAGACCGCGGCCAAAGCGCTGCGAAGACGGCCTTCCGTAACGTAATGATGGGCAGATATTTACAAGGATGGCGCCCGCTGGGGGTCTCGCCCGTGTCTCAGCCTGACACACGTCGTCTCACGAATCGGCATCGAAACCGAAGGCACACAACTCCGGACCGCCCAGATCTCGTAGGTGAGTTTTTCTCGGGCGATTTGCTACGTCAGGGATTCGACGGGCTGTTTCGAGGTGGAACGCAGTGGGATTTGATAGCGTTTCAGCTTGCGATACAACGTCGCGCGGCTAATGCCCAACATCCGGCCGGCAAGCACTTTGTCACCGCCAGCCTGCTCGAAAACGCGAAGGATCGTCATTCGCTCCAGATCCGCAAGCGCCGTGGTGGAAACCGCGGCCGAGTCGGCGCTGGAGCCGGAACCATCATCCGCGCCCCGAATCGCAGGCGGCAAATCGCCTACGTCAATGATGTGGTGATCTCCCAGCGCCACGGCGCGCGCGATGCAATTCTCAAGCTCGCGGACGTTGCCGGGCCATTCGTACTGCAGAAAGCTCTTCATCGCCGCAGGCGTGATCTGAATATTTTCTCCCGGCGCATAGCGATCCAAGAAGCTATGGACGAGCTGGGGAATATCCGAACGCCGCTCGCGCAGACTGGGGAGATGAACCGTGACCACGTTCAGCCGGAAATAGAGATCCTTGCGAAACGTTCCGGCGCGATAGGCCGCTTCGAGATCGCGGTTCGTCGCGGCGATCACGCGCACGTCCACCGGGACCTTTTCGTTGCTCCCCACCGACCGCACTTCTTTCTCCTGCAGAACGCGCAATAACTTCGCCTGCATCTCGAGCGGCAACTCGCCGATCTCATCGAGGAAAATTGTTCCGCCGTTCGCGGCATGAAACAATCCAGGCTTCGATTTCAGGGCGCCGGTGAAGGAACCTTTCTCATGGCCGAAAAGCTCGCTTTCCATCAGCGTGGGCACGAGCGAGCCGCAATCCACGGCAACGAACGGCATTTGGGCGAGCGGCCCGCGGTAATGCATCGCGCGCGCAACCAATTCTTTGCCCGTTCCGCTCTCTCCGGTGATCAGCACAGGTGTGCGCGTATCCTTTAAACGTGAAACCATCCGCATCACATCCTGAATATTCGCGGACGTTCCGGTAATCCCGTCGAGCTGAGTATCCGAGTTCACGCGCTCGCGCAGGAACTGGTTCTCCGTCACGAGCCGCACCTTCTCCGCCATGCGTTGCAGCAACTGCCGCAGCTTCTCCACGCGGAACGGCTTCTCGATATAGTCGTATGCGCCCTGGCGCATCGCGTCGACAGCGGATTCGATCGAGCCGTGTCCGGTCATGATCGCGACTTCGGCGCGCGGGAATTGCTCCTTGATTTTTCGGAGCAGCTCAAGCCCGGAGAGATTGGGCAGCTTCAAATCGGTTACGACGATGTCGGGAAGGACGGTTTCGAGCGACTCGAGTGCCGCCTCCGCCGTTTCCGCTTCCGCGCACACGAATCCCAGCGCCTGCCCCACCGTCATGCAGAGCCGGCGGATGCTTTGTTCGTCATCCACAATCACAAAGCGAATTTTCTGTTCATCCTTCATGGTTTCCCGATTGTCTTTTCCACCGCATCCATCAGCTGATGGATGCGGAAAGGTTTCTCAACGCATGGAGTGCCCGCCTGTGCGAGCAGAGCGATGGTTTCGTCGCTGGCCGTATCGCCGGTTATGAAAACAATTCGCGCCGCGAGTTCGGGCCGGTGCCGCTCGAGCCAATCGTGAACGTCGGCTCCCGTGATTCCGCCCGGTGTGCGGAAATCCGAAATCACCCCGCGGAAATCGCCCGTCGCCAGCAATTGCAATCCCTCCACCGCCGACGGTGACGGCACCACTTCGTATCCGCGGCGCTCGAGCGCGATTCGCAAGAATGCCGCCACGGATGGTTCGTCCTCGATCAGCAGGATTCGACCGCGCGCCACGGCCGCCGTTCCGCTCGCTAGCGTCATTGCCCGGCCTCGGCAACGTTGACTTCCGCGCCTTGCGTAACGACTGGCAACCGCACGATAAACGTACAGCCAACCCCGTCGGGGTTATTCCGCGCGCTGATTTCGCCTTGATGCGCTCGCACGATTCCGTAACAGATACTGAGCCCGAGCCCCGTGCCCTTGCCCACTTCCTTCGTGGTGAAGAACGGATCGAAAATCCGCTCGGGCTGGAGAATCCCCGGCCCATTGTCGCGAATCAGCACTTCCAGTTCGTTTACACGCTGTATCGTCGCGATCTCGATTTTTCCCGGGCGTCGCGTCTCTTGAATCGCATCATAGGCGTTGTTCAAGATATTCAGGAACACCTGCTGCAACTGGTGCGGGTCTCCCACCACGACCGGTAGATCCTCCTCGTAACGCTCCACCAGCTCAACTCCGTGATTCGAGAAATCGTACGCACGCAGTTTCAGCGTCTGCCGCAGAACCGAATTCACCTGCACCGGCTCGCGCTGCGCCGGCATCTGGCGCGCGAAGCTCAGCAGATTCTGAACGATCACGCGCGTGCGTTGTGCTTCCTGAAGAATCACGCGCAACTCTTCTTTCGCGGATTCGGGAATCTGCGGATTCTCGAGCAGTAAGTCAGTGAAGCCGACGATTGCCGCCAGCGGGTTATTCACTTCGTGCGCCACGCCTGAAACGAGTTGCCCGAGCGCCGCCATTTTTTCCGTGTGCATCAGTTTTGATTGCAAATCCGCGGCATCGGTCACGTCGGTCATCACCACAACGATGCTGTTAATGTCGCCTTGCTCATCGCGCATGGGACTCAAGCTGATGGAAAACTGCCCGGCGGTTCCGTTACCACGTACTACCGGAACTTCCACGTTATCGACAGCCGCTCCGTGCAGCGCGCGTTCGAGCGCTTCCTTCAGTACCGGCCTGCGCGCCGGAGAAATCATTTCGGTTAGCGAATGTCCCAGCAGATCGGATTCTCGATAGCCAGCCTCGAAGCAACGGCGGTTGGCGTAGCTGATCAGCCCCGCCGTGTCGAGCACCAGAATCATGCTCTGCGTGTTGTTGAGAATGTTCTTGTTGAAATCGCGCTCGCGACGGTACCGCCGCTCCGCTTCGCGACGGTCGCTGATATCTTTCGCAACGTGGATCGTTCGCAACTCGTCATCGTGTCCGCTATGGATGCGCGACGCCGACACGAGATACGAGCGGTCGGCCGCCTGAAAAATAAATTCTTCTTGCGCCGCTTTCGGATTTCGGCAGAACGGGCATCGTCCCGCTTGCACGCTGGACCCGAGCAGTTCGAGTTTCCCCATATCGCGTCCGATCGCTTCCGTCGGGCGCACCTTCAACAAGTCCGCAAGTGCGCGGTTCAGGCGTAGCACCCGATTGTCCGCGTCGTGAACCACGATCAAGTCCGAGATTGCGTCGAAATCTTCCACCCACTGTTTCCGCGATTGCTCGATCCGCGAAAACAAGCGTACGTTTTCAAGCGCCACGGAAGCGTGCCCCACCAGCGCGTCCAGCAATTGCCGTTCGATTTCGGAAAGCACACGCAAATCCACCAGGCACAACACACCCAGTAGCTCGCCTTCGCTCCCCGTCAAACGTGCCAGTACGGCCTCGCGCCATCCGAGCGCTTCCGCCAGTTCCCTTCCAAACAACATTGCTGCGGAGCCAGAGCGCAGATCGACCGCCGGAACCGTAGCCTGCTCCGCCAGGGCAGCGGCCAGCCGGTGCTGAATCGTTGCGTCCCACCGATGGGCCGGGCCGCTGAGGCCGGCGATCGCCCACTCTGAATCGCGCGCCACCGCCAGTACGGCCGCGCGCGCCCCGAGGATTTGTGCCGCTCGGGCCGTCAACCGCCGCGCGAATTCAGACGTGCCTAAAGAAGGATTAAGTTCCAGAGTAGTGGCGGAGAACTGCGCCAGCAGACTCTCCAGAGAGCCGTCGAGACCGGCAGATATTTCCCGAGTTCGTTTCAATGCACGCATGGAGGATTCGGGGCTAGCGCGCGCTACTGTTACCCCATGACGGTACGGTCTCATCTCATCTTGAGTCAAGGAATGTGGCAGGCGGTGTTGCCGAAAGGGGCAATCTGAGATTGTCGCAAGATGAGACGAGAAAGCCGCGCAGACAAGGAGTTTGAGACGATACGTGCGCCTTTCAACTGGAGCGGCGGGGCAGAAGAGGGTTTCTATCCAGTGCATAATCAATAGCTTGCAGGTATGATTGGCTGTTTTGGTGCCGCAGCAAAGAACCCCTCCCCCATGGCATCACCCTTGCATTTTCCACTGCTGGAGCTTTCCCTGTTCGGAGGGGGTCAGCATGAAACTGAGGATTCGAGCGATTGGGCTGGGAATCGCCCTGCTCCTGGGCGCCTCTGTCGCTCTTGCACCGAAGGTCCTGGCACAGGAAACCGTCGTAGAAAACGTAAAGCGCAAAGTGAAGAGCAAGACCGTTCCGGAGTATCCGCCGCTCGCGAAGCAGATGAACGTCACGGGCAAGGTGAAGATCGAGGTAACGATCGCAGCCGACGGGCACGTAACCAGCACGAAGGTCGTTGGGGGTAGTCCGCTGCTGGTGAATTCGGCGATGGATGCGCTCAAGAAGTGGCGTTTTGAGCCGGCAGCCAAAGAGACGAGCGAGATCATCGAGTTCGATTTCAACTAGAAGCGAGCACTCCTCAAGTGGGGGAGGGGGTTCCGATGGGCATGCAGTGGAGGCGTTTGTCATGACGATTCGCAGAAAGCTCTATTTCGGGTTCGGCGCCATTCTGGCGATCATGCTGGCGCTATTTGTGGTCAATATTCTCACCGTGCTGCGCGAGCACACCGCGCGCTCGGCTGCAGCGGCCACGCTGAACGACGTCGAGACAATCGAGAACATCCGTTTCCAGATGATGGAAAACCGGCTCTTTCTCGAAAATTACTTGCTGAGCGGCGACCTGCGCGACGAAGAAAAAACCAATAAGGGAATTTCCGATCTTCTCGGGCTCTTGCGGGACGGCGAGAGCAAGGGCAACGATTCGAATCTTCGGGCTGCGTTCGGGCAGGTGGAAGAGAACGAGCACAACTGGGCCGACAATTTCGCGAAGCAGATGATCGCCAAGCGGCATCAGGTCGATGCCGGGGACGCGACCGTATCCGACCTTCAGATTTATTACCTCCAGCACGATCCGGCTTCGTGGACTACGAAGTCGGCCAGCGTCCTCAACGACGCCAACGTCAATATTCGCAAAGCGCTGGACGATTCCAATGCTTCCGCAGCATCGGCAACCACGCTGAGCACGATCATCACGACGCTGGGTACGCTGATTGCCACGCTGCTTGGCGCCTGCATCGCTTTCTTCACCGCTAAAACGATTCGCGAGCCGATCCATCAATTGATCGAAGTGGCGCACCGGATCGGTGAGACAGGTGACCTGGATCAAACGATTGATATTCATCGCGACGATGAAGTGGGAATGCTCGCGGAGAACTTCAACAAGATGATCGTCCACCTGAAGGAAATGGCCAACGTTTCGGCGGCCATCGCGGAAGGTCAATTGTCCGTCAGCGTACAGCCGCGGTCGCAGCAGGACACGATGGCAAAAGCGTTCGGGCTAATGACACAGGGTCTCCGCGACCTCGTTCGCCAGGTGCGCGACAGCGCGGCGCAGGTTGCCAGCGGAGCCGGCCAAATGGCCAGCGCATCCGATGAATCCGCGAAAGTTAGCGTGCAAGCTGCATCCGCGATTGACGAAGTCACCAGCACGATGCACGAGATGAGCATCAACGTTCAGAACGTCGTCAAGAACACGCAAGTGCAGGGTTCAAGCGTCGCGGAAACCTCGGCATCCATCGACCAGATGGTCACCTCGATTCAGCGCGTCGCAGATACTGCGAAACTACTTGTCGACATTTCTCACCGTTCCCGGGATGAAGTGCAAACCGGCATGGTCACGATGGAAAAAGCCACGGAAGGCTTGAATCGTACGAGCCATGCCATTCAGTCGTCTGCGGAAATCATCGACGTGCTCGGCCGCCGTGCGGACGACATCGGCAAAATCATCGAAGTAATTGACGATCTCGCCGAGCAGACCAACCTTCTCGCTCTGAATGCCGCCATCGAAGCGGCACGCGCCGGTGAACACGGCCTCGGCTTCGCCGTGGTCGCAGAAGAGGTCCGCAAGCTCGCCGAAAAATCCACCCAATCCACAAAGGAAATCTCCGAACTCATCGAAGGCATTCAGAAGGAAGCGCGGGAGGCCGTCGACAACATGGAAAAGAGCACTTCGATGGTCCAGGAAGGTCTCGTTCTCAACAAGGACCTCAGCGTCGCCCTCGAAAAGATTTCCGCGGTCGTCTCCGAAGTCTACAAGTTCTCTCAGGAAATTGGAGCGGCCACCACGGAACAATCGAGCGGTTCGTCGCAAATCGCCAAAGCCACAAACCGGCTCACGGAAATAACGCAGGAAATCACTTCTTCCGTCGAGGAACAGGCCTCGGGTGCGCAGGGAGTCGTTCGCGCCATGGAGAAAATGCGCGAGCTCGTACAGCAATCGACGTCCAGTTCTACGGAGCTCGCGGCCGCAGCCGAGCAGATGTCGAAGCTCTCGCGCAATCTTCTCGATTCGATGGATCGCTTCGTTCTCGACGACGGTCATTCCGACAGCCGCAGGTTTCCGCCAAGGCGTCCCGGCAGCGGTTCGGAGCGTCATGGCGGGGCACGCGAATACGCGGAGATGGCTCGCACCTGAGCTTCGAGACAATCGTGGATAAGGAACTCCAAGTCGTTGGATTCCGAATCGGCCGCGAGACGTTCGGACTGCCTATCTCGATCGTTCGCGAGATCGTACGCGTTCCGGAAATCACGTCGGTGCCGAATGCGCCGGACTATATCGAAGGCGTCATCAACCTTCGCGGGCGAATCATTCCCATCATTGACCTGCGGAAACGATTTAACGAAAAGTTTACGGAGCCCGGCAAGAAGAACCGAGTGGTCGTGGTCGAGATCGAGAACCGGAGGATCGGCTTGATCGTGAATTCCGCTTCGGAAGTCCTGCGGATTCCACCTTCGGAGATCGAAGCGCCGCACGCCGTTTTTCAGGAAGGCGAGCTCGACTATATCACCGGTGTAGGCAAACTGAAAGGCCGCCTCGTGATTCTGCTCGATCTCAACAAGATTTTGCAGCGCGGAGAGCTGCGGCGCCTGGAAGAGTTTTCCGAACCTGTGGCGGTTCCCGCCGGCAGCGCGACGAGAGACTGACGGGCCATTCCGGGGTGTGATTTCGACGAGGAGCGAATGTCTACACTGACGACGCAAGTTCCGCTGACAGATCCCGAATTGAAGCTCCTGCAAACTCTCGTCTACCAGGAATGCGGCATGTATTTCGACGAGCGCCGCACCCATTTCCTCCGCGATCGTCTGCAGCGCCGCCTGAAGGCGTGCCAGATGGACTCCTTTTACAGCTATTACCGCCTGCTCACAAGCCGCGAAGGCAAGCAGGAACTCACCGCGCTACTCGAAAACCTCACGGTGAATGAGACAAGCTTTTTCCGTATCCGCCCGCAGCTCGACCTGTTCCAAAAAGTTGTCCTCGAAGAAATACTTAAGCGCAAACAGGAACGCCGCGACTGGACGCTGCGCATCTGGAGCGCGGGGTGTTCGACGGGCCAGGAACCCTACACGCTCGCGATTCTTGTCTGCGACGCACTCGCTTACTATTACTTACGCAATCCGCTGCCTTTCGACATGCCGACGCCCAAGCCGCTGATTCCGCCGCCATGGAAGGTGGAAATTATAGCGTCGGACATCAACTACTCCGCGCTTCTCACTGCGCAGCAAGGCATCTACACGGAAGCGCAGATGGAGACGGTGGACTACACCTGCCGCCTGCGCTACTTCGACAAAGTCGCGGACAAATACATCGTCAAGCCCACGCTCAAGAATCTAGTCCAATTCGATTTTCATAATTTGAAAACCGAATATCTGCCACAGCGTAACGATGCAATTTTCTGCCGCAACGTGATGATCTACTTCGACGAGGCCGAGCAGAAGCGCCTGGTTGAAAAGTTCCACCGCTGCCTGAACCCCGAAGGCTATCTGTTCGTCGGCCACGCCGAGAGTCTCTTCGGCCTGACAAAAGCTTTCCACATGATCCATCAGAACAATGCGACCGTTTATCAGCGCGTCGAGGGAGCTCAGTGACCTTCTTCCCCGACGAGCGCGCCGCCGAACTCCGCGATCTCTTCTTCGAGAGCGCGACGGAGATTCTCCAGGCCATGAACGAGGCGGGACTGGCGCTCGAAGAGCGCCCGGGCGACAAAGAACACCTGCGCAGTGTGCGTCGCGCAGTCCACACCCTCAAAGGCGATTCTGCTGCGTGCGGTTTCCGCGAGCTGAGCGAACTCGCACACGAACTCGAAGATGTTCTGACTCCGGAGCTCGCGCAGCAGCACGCAGGCCTGATCCCGGAGGTTGTTCTCACGGCCGCCGACACGTTTCACGAAATGCTTGCAGCGTACCGCAACGACTTACAGCCACCCGCTGGCGGAGCGCTGCGCGAGCACATTCAGCGGCTGTTGACGAAACCCGTCGCCCCACAATCCAAGAAAGCCGCGCGCGAAGCCAAATTCGAATGGACCGAATACGAACGCCTGATGATCGCTGAAGCGTTCCGCCGCGGCGAGCGCATTTACAATGTGGCGCTTCATCTCGATCCTGATTCTCTCTTGCCCGCCGCCGCTTTCGAGCTGGCTCGCAAGGCTCTTGAAGGCGCTGGGAAAATACTTGCGCTGCATCCCGAAAAGGCCACGGACATCGAGCAGGCCGGCGTGATTGAAGCCGCGGTATCCTCCGCGAAGCCCGCGGACTGGATTCGCAAGCGTTGCCAGGTGCCGTCCGTCGTCGCGCGCATTTCCGTGCAACAGCTGCAGGAACAGCAAACGCAACCGCGCGACCTTCTGGACATTCTTCTCGAATCGGAAGCGGCAGCCGTTTCAGCGGGCATCGGCGGTACGGAACACGATTTATCTTCGGCGCACACCGCGGACTCTCACGCGGGCGGAGCGGCTGCAGGTATTTCACACGCCGCCGAAAATTCGCTGCGTGTCGATGCCACCCGAATCGAAACCGTGATGAACCTCGTCGGCGAGCTGATCATCGGCAAGTCAATGCTGCAGCGGACGATCAACGAGTTCGAGCGAAGTCACTCGAAAGATCCGCTGCGCGGCAAATTCTCCGACGCGCTCGCCTTCCAATCTCGCGTCCTCGGGGAGCTGCAGAAATCCGTGATGAAAATTCGCATGGTGCCCGTCGACCAGCTTTTCCGCCGCTTCCCGCGCATCGTCCGCGACGTCGCCAAGCAACAAAACAAGGACATCGCACTCGAGCTCTCCGGCCAGAACACGGATCTCGACAAAAGCATCCTCGACGCTCTCGCCGAACCGCTCGCGCACCTCGTCCGCAACGCCGCCGACCATGGCATCGAAGCCGCCGCAGAACGCGAAGCCGCCGGCAAACCTGCGCGCGGTACGATTCACCTCGATTCCTATCATGAAGGCGACCAGGTCGTGATCGAGGTTTCCGACGACGGCCGCGGGCTCGACCGCCGGAAAATCGTCGAGCGCACGGTCGAGCGCGGCATTCTCACCGAAGAGGAAGCATCGCGCCTCACCGAATTCGAAGCTCTCCACTTGATTTTCACGCCGGGGCTCAGCACCGCCGATCACGTCACTGAAATTTCTGGCCGCGGCGTCGGACTCGATGTCGTGCAAGCGGCTCTCTCGAATCTGAAAGGCGCGATTGAACTCGAGAGCGAGCCAGGTAAAGGAACGAAGTTTCGCTTGATGGTTCCGCTCACTCTTGCCAGCATTCAGGCGCTGCTTTTCCGCGTCGCCGGGCGCCTCTATGCCGTTCCGATCACTTCCGTCGTCGAGATCACGCGAATCGCAGATGAAGAAATCCACCGCGTCGACGAGCACGAAGTCTTCCAATTGCGCGAGCAAGTCCTCACACTCGTCCGCCTGGAACGGCTCGAGTCGAAATCGCAGCGTGAGCGCGCCAAGCGCGTGTTCGTGATCGTGATCGGCGCGGGCAATCGCAAATTTGGGCTTGTCGTAGATAGCCTTATGGGCGAAGAAGAACTCGTGATCAAAGCTCTCGAAGACCGCCTCGTCACCTCACCACTCGTGAGCGGCGCTTCCATTCTCGGCGACGGAACGGTCGTGTTGATCCTCAACGTGCCAGCGGTCATCTCGCACCTATCGCGAATCCCCGCCGTCGGAGCCACGGCATGAGCGAGAGAATCCGCGTACTCGTCGTTGACGACTCTGCCCTCATGCGCAAGCTGATCCCGCAGGCGCTTCTGCACGATCCCTCGATTGAAGTCGTCGGTACCGCGATGGACGGCGAAATCGGGCTGAAGAAAATCGGCGAACTCCGTCCGCACGTCGTCACTCTCGATCTCGACATGCCACGTATGGACGGCATCGAGATGCTTCGCCAGATCACCCGCAAGCACCGTGTACCCGTCATCGTCGTCAGCTCGCAAACCGATCGTGGCGCTTCGCTCACCTTGAAAGCGCTGGCGCTCGGCGCATTCGACTTTGTGGCCAAGCCTCAGGACGCAGCGGCGGGACGCATCGACCAGATCGCCGCAGAACTCGCCATCAAAATTAAAGTAGCCGCGGCATCCGGCGCTCCGAAGATGATCATCACGGTACCTTCTTCGAGACGGAAGGAGACTCGGCGTTCGTCGATGCCGCACTGGCCTTCGCGCATCGTTGCGATCGGAGTTTCCACAGGCGGCCCGAATGCCCTTCAATATCTTTTCTCCCAGTTGCCTGAGGATTTCCCCGGCTGTCTCCTGGTCGTACAGCACATGCCGGAAGGCTTCACCGAAATGTTCGCGCAGCGCCTCAACGAATCGTCTGCAATTGAAGTAAAGGAAGCGCAGTCGGGCGACCTGTTGCTCGCAGGCCGCGCGTTGATCTGCCCCGGCAATCGACATATGAAAGTACGCCGCATGGAACACGGCAACGTGGCGATCCTCGTCGATGCCCCGCGCGTCAACGGCCACCGCCCTTCTGTTGACGTTCTGTTTCAATCCGTCGCACAAGAATTCAGAAATAGCGCGCTCGCAATTTTGATGACCGGTATGGGCGACGACGGAGCCGCCGGCATGGGCGCGGTCCAATCCGCCGGCGGCATCACGATCGCGCAGAGTCCGGAAACGTGCGTGGTTGACAGCATGCCCCGTTCGGCGATCGAACGAGGCTTTGCCGCTCGCGTGGTTTCGCTTTCGAATTTGGCCGGTGTTCTGCAATCGAAATGCTTGCCGGAGCGTCCGGTGGCCGAACCAGTCGCCGCCGATCGGGAGATTTCTCGAAGGAGATAGTTATGAAACAGTTTGAAGCACTCACGCGAAAAAAAGACAGCCAGGCCGCTCGCTACCTGATCGTCGACGACTCCGTCTTCGCGCGTAAGAGTCTGGCGAAGATGATCGAATCTTTCGGCGGCCAGGTTGTCGGCGAAGCGGGCGACGGGTGCACTGCCATCACCGAATACGCCCGCACGAAGCCGGACATCGTCCTGATGGACATCACCATGCCGCAGATGGAAGGCATCGAAGCGGTCGAGCGCATCGTCCAGGAACATCCTGAAGCGCGCATCGTAATGGTTTCGTCGGTCGGCTATCAGGACAATATTCTTGCCGCTTTACAGAAGGGCGCGCGCCATTTCGTCCAGAAGCCCGTGAAGCCCGACGCGCTTTACGAAATCATCCGCTACGTGCTCAATGACGACGGCGTTGCTTCGCCTGTTCACGCCGGAGGGGAGAAAGATCGATGAGGATGGACCTGATTCAGCCGTTCATCGGCTCGCTCGACGCCGTGCTCGCGGAAATGATGAAGACGGCGCCGCGTATCGTCGACCTCACCATGGAGGAAGATGGCTATCGCCGCAAGGGACTGGCGGCGTCTGTCGGATTCAAGGGAGAGATTCAAGGCCGCGTGATTCTCGACATGGACCCGCAAGCCGCCACGCAGGTGGCGAGTTATCTGGCGGGCGACGAAGTCGATTCGTCGCAGCTGATCGTGCGCGAAGCCGTTTGCGAACTCGCGAACATGGTCATCGGCAACGCTGTCACGCAGCTCAATGATCGCGGCTTCCAGTTCAAAGTGTTTCCGCCCTCAGTTCTGACGGACGAGCAGTGCACCGCAGCCGGCCAGGATACCGAAGCCACGATCCTTTGCTTCGAAACTCCCGCCGGCAATGTGCACCTCAACATCTCAATGCAATATCATCGCCGCCGCTCTCGCGAACGTTCACCGGTCGCGGTGGGCTGAAACCTCGGCGCGGACGCGGGCGTGTCGACCCGTAATTTGAAGGAGAGTTATCGCGATTGGGCCTGAACGGAGCTTACGTCCTGCTGTAACGAATTCATCTCGCCGAAAGCTAAAGGCCAAGCCGCATTTCCAGACGCCGGCATCTTGCCAGCTTTTTTGACTTTCGATTCACTGCAACCGCGCTACCAACCATTTTCACTCCGGCTTCAGCCCCAATCTTCGATATTCCGTCCCATGCCGGAATAGCCCCGCCTTCGGCATCTCCTCCGAATAGATGATCCGCGCCGGCAGGAAAATATTCGCTGAGTCTGGCGCATACGGCACCGCCACATCAATCGACGCGTCCGCATCAAACCGCCGCTTGCTCCGAAAGCACATACCGACCGGCGAAATGTCTTCGCAAACGGCGAGTTCGTCATCTGCGCCGGCCTGCCGGATGCACGCTGTAAGGCGCGTCTTCATTCGCATCCGCTGCCGCTCGCGTTGCTCTCCTCTCGCGGGCAGCGCACCCTTCAACTCCCGGCGCGCGCGCGCTGCACGCGACGTCAGCTTCTTCTCATCCTCGTGCGGCGCCTGTGTCCAGATGCTCGGAACTCCGCAAACTTTGCAATGCCGGGCAATTCCTCGATTCGTCTCGAACCCGCGCAGATCGAGCTCGTTCAAATACGCCACTTCCCTCCCGCGGCAGTAGCTACATTCGAGAAGCATCCGCGCCACCGCTTCTTCCGAGTTCGCAATCGGCGGGAACTCCACTCCCCACAAATCGTTCTGAGCGTCGAGAATCTCGACACCATACAGAAATCCGTCTTTTTCGCGCCCAAACTGGCCTACTACGCGCACGTCTGCCTCTCGATGCGACTCGATCGGAGATTTCCGCTTCAGGTGAATCTGCTGGTCGGTCTTTAGCTCGCGGCCGAGCACGATCACCGCCCCGGTCTGATTGATTGAGAGCGTCCGAGTGGGATCCGCGAACGCGTTGCCGTGGCTGTCCGTTCCGGAGGCCTCCAACAGCAATGTAAGCGAAACACGGTCGCTGCGGCGGAGCGGTACGGAAGATGCCATTCTAAAATCCTCCCGAGCGGACTGGATGCCCCTTCGTTGAGACTAACACATTGGCGGCTCCAGGTTGGTCAACAGCATTCCCTCTGTTCCTCATGTTTAAATCGAACTGATGGCGAAGTGCCAGCTTCCTGGACATCTGGAAATACTTTATCTTCTGCAATCAACCGCTTAAGCAATCCTTACGCGAGCACGCGCTTGCACTCCTCGGCAACTTCACTTCTAATGTACGAGCTATGCTTCGACTCCGGGATGAACGCCGCCAGCAGAGGACAACGCAAAGCGTTGCGGAGAATCGCCCCGGCGTACAATCAAGAGAAGTTTCCAATTTCAAATCGCTCATTCGAATTCTACCTACCCCATTGAAAACAAAGGCTTCCCGGCGTGGCTAATCGCGAGCGAAAAGGTATCTTGGAATCGCCGAACTCGCTCTTTCCCTGGCGCAAATCCTATTACCTCCTCTTCGCTCTCCTGATTTTAGCCGCTCCTGCCGCCCGTGCGCAGGGAGTCCGTGTGGAAGGTGTTGTGCACGACTCGAGCGGCGCATCAGTCTCTGGCGCGCAGATTGAGTTGCACGCAAAATCCTATTCCGCCACTGCCGTCAGCGATTCAGCAGGAAATTTCGCCTTCGAGCATGTGCTCGAAACTTCCGGATCGATCGTCGTTACGGCTGCGGGTTTTGAGCGTCTCGATAAAAACTGGGGCATACAGGCAGGTAATACGGTGCGTCTCGAAATTGTTCTGGCGCCATCAACGGTCAACCAGAGCGTGATCGTAACCGCTGCACGAACGCGAACGCTTTTAAGCGACGTGCCGATGGCGGACATCCAGCTCACGCGCGACGACGTGCAGGCGGTTCCCGCGCTTGCGCTCGACGACGCGCTGCGCCAGATCCCCGGCTTTAGCCTGTTTCGCCGCTCGAGCAGCCGCACTGCGAATCCAACGGCGCAGGGCGTTTCGCTCCGCGGTCTCGGCGCCAGTGGCTCGAGCCGCGCGCTCGTTCTGGAAGATGGAATCCCGCTCAACGATCTCTTCGGAGCCTGGATCTACTGGGATCGCGTGCCTCGTGAATCCATCGGCGACATTGAAATCGCCCAGGAGGGCTCGTCGAGTCTCTACGGCAGCGATGCACTCGGCGGCGTAATCCAAGTTCTCACGCGCGCCGCTGAACCCGGCGGTATCTCGCTTGAAACTTCCTACGGAAATCAAAATTCGCCGGAGCTTTCCGTTTGGGGCGGCGGACAAAAAAACGGCTGGGAATCTACGTTTGGCGGCCAAGTGTTCAACACCGATGGCTACATTCTCATTCCGAAAAATCAGCGCGGGAGTGTAGACACTCGCGCCGGCGTCTCCGATGCCACTGCCGACCTGATGGTCGGCCGGAAGATCGGCGACAAGAGCGAAGTATTCGCGCGCGGCTGGTATTTCAACGAGTCGCGCGGCAACGGCACGCCCATGCAGGTCAACAACACGCGGATCGGCGAAGGGGCGCTCGGCGCGAACCTGGATCTCGGCGGCGCCGGCTCGCTCACTCTTCGGTTGTATGGCGAGGCAGAGACGTACAACCAGACATTTTCCTCCGTCGCATTGGACCGAAATAGTGAAGCGCTTTCGGACGTACAAGCCGTTCCTTCGCAAGGAATCGGCGGCTCCGCCGTGTGGTCGCGCGCCGTCGGAACGCGCCAAACGCTCGTCGCAGGACTCGACGATCACCAGGAAATCGGGCACAGCAACGAAGTGATTTTCAATTCGGGCAACAACCTGCGCGACACCTTCACCGGCGGTCACCAGAATACGGTCGGAGTCTTCGCCGAGGATCTGATTCAAATCACTCCACGCTGGCTTTTCTCCGCAAGCGCTCGCTACGACCACTGGAGCAACACCGACGCGTTCTTATTCTGCACTCCCGTCGCCGGAACGTGCCCGGCCAATGCGCTCTTTCCCGATCGATCGTACAACGCATTCAGCCCGCGCCTAACCCTCCGGCATCACCTCAGCGCTAATATCTCCTGGAGCGCCTCGGTGTATCGGGCTTTCCGCGCGCCTACTTTGAACGAACTCTATCGCTCTTTTCGCCAGGGCAACACGCTTACGAACGCAAACCCGAATCTCCGTTCCGAACAGCTCACCGGAGGCGATGCGGGAGTATCTGTGTACGCCTTCCACCGCAAACTTGAAACCCGCGGCACGTTTTTCTTCAATGAGATTGTCGATCCAGTCGCGAACGTCACACTTTCTTCGACACCGGCCCTAATCACGCGCCAGCGACAAAACCTGGGCCGCACTCACGCCCCCGGTTTCGAAATCGATTCGATCGCGCATTTCACCAGAACCTTCGATTTGTCGGTTGGATACCAGTACGTCGATGCGGTCGTTACCAGCTTCCCGAACGCCACTCCGTCACTCGTCGGATTGTGGGTGGCTCAGGTTCCGCGCAACGTCCTGACGTTTCAGGCGCGCTACTTGAATCCTTCGCGCATCAATATTTCAGTGAACGGCCGCATGGTCGGCAAACAGTTCGATGACGACCAGAACGTGTTTCCTCTCGGCCGCTTCTTCGTGCTCGATGCAATGGCCTGGCGTTCGGTTGGCGCTGGCGTCGAACTTTTCACCGCCGCCGAGAATCTCTTCAACGTGAAGTACGCCACCGCCGAGACGCCGGTGCCTCAGCTCGGCCTGCCCATCACGGCGCGCTTCGGCCTCCGCTACCAATTTCCGCGGCGATAGAACAAGGGAAGCCTGCTGAAGCTAATGGCTCGGGGTTAGATCCGGCGGGGGATACTCTGGCAGCTTTGCGTTTTTTGCGTCGGTGCGTTTCACTTCGATTTCGTCGAATAATATGGAGGGAGCGATTACCGTCATCGGAATCAGGCCTTCGCGATTGCTTACGAGCGGGTCGTTGCCGACGGCGATCAAATCGTTTCGCAGCGCGCGGGCGTCAAGCTCGTTGAATTCGGCGCCGCGCACGAGCTCTTCGTGGCCGTCCTTTTCGTACACGCGATAGAGCAGGCGCGGATTGTATCCGGCAAGAGTCTCGACGCGATAGCCGTACGGTTTATTTTCCTGGCGGCAAATCTCGATCAGTTTTTTCTTGATGTCGTCCGGCGAAAGCGGCTGCTTCGAAGCGACAATCAGATTGCCCAGACTCGGCGCGGGAGGCTGGGAAGGCGCGGCGCGTCCGTGGCCGTTGGACGCCGGAAAATCGCGGATCGGTTCGCGGCCGAGAAGGTAGTTTACGAGCTCGCCGTTTTCAATCACCGAAACCTTTTCGGCGCGCACACCTTCATCGTCGATGTCGTAACTGCCAATCAATGTCTTGCCGTCGAAAGTCTTGAGCGTGGGGTCGTCGGTCACCGAGAGAGTATTCGGCAGGACGCGGCTCTTGTAACTTGATGCGAAATCTCCTTCGGTGCGCGACGAATCGCCCGGTTTCGGCCGCCGGCCGACCACGTTTTCGCCGATCATTCCGTAGAAGATGTCGCTTGCCGCGTCATTCGAAAAAAGGATGGGCCCCCGATACTCTTCGTCCACCACCGGTGCTTCGCGAAGAGCTTTCAGGGTTTCGACCATCTTCACCGCGTCCGCCTGGAACACTTCCGGCGTGGGCAATTCTTTCAACGCGCCAGTCGAGTAGTAGGGCGAGCGTTCGAGGCGCATCCCGTCATCCGCCTGGGTGGCGCCGGAAAGATTAATGAAATAAACCGTGTAACCCTTGCGCGTTACCGTTCCTTCCGTGTTGACGAAGTACCGATTCACCGCGCGGAATCGAAGCTGCGACGTGAGCGATTGGATTTTCGGATCCGTGCGGAATAGCGCCGTGGCTTTCTCGAGCATCGCGTCGTACGGAGTAGGGTCGAAATCGAGCTTCGCGAGCGCGCTTACCGACTGGAGAGCGGGCGCGGCGGCGAAATCATCGAAGGGCTGCCCGGAACTGAACTGGCTAAAGACGGCTTTCTTTGCTGCAAGCGCCTGGCTGGCCGCTTTATAAGCCTGATCCGTTGCGAGCCACAACTGGTGGCGCAGAGCAGTGGGATCGTTGTCGAGCGGCGCCAAATCGACGAATCCGGTTCCCGGGCCGTAATAGCTGTCTTGCTTATAGTCGCCGACTCGAACCACCACGCGAGCTGATCTACCGTGCGAGCGTTGCTTTTGACGGAGCGCGCCGAATGCCGCTTCGGCATCGTATTCATCCAAATCGACGACGCTGTACTCGATGTAATATGGCGCCGCGATATTCTCCATTTTGAGGTGCGCCTTGGAGCGGTCGAGTTCTTCGCGCATCGCTTCGAGCACCGGGTCGGAAGCAGCCGCCACCGCGGACGGGGATAGAGCTTTCTCGCTCTTCTCTTGCGCGCGAGCGGGAACAGCACTCGATCCAGCACTCAGCAACAGAACCACCGGCAGCCAGAGCGCCGCACCCGGCAGAAATCGTCGAATGTTTCCTCGGATCGCGTTCATGGCTTCGCCACCGTTCCTGCTGTCGAAGTATTCTTCGTCTGCGGCGCAGCGGGAGATTCTTCCGACGCCGAACTCGATCCGGGCGGCGGCATCAGCGGAGGACGATCGGTTCCTTTATTCTTCTTCTGCACTTCGATCTCGGAGAACAGCATGGCCGGGGCAGCGGCAGACACCGGCACCTGTCCCGACTCCGCGCCGCAGACCCCGTTGAACACCTGAAGCTTGTCGCCTGTGAGAATAATATTGTTCAGCGAAAGGAGCGGCGTGCCGACGATATCGACGCCGCGCACGAGCTCGTCGGGACGGCCGTCGGCGTACACGCGCCATACCATCACCGGAATTACCTGAAAGGCTTGCGGAAGTGCGCGCTGGGTGAGCGTAAACCCGCCTTGGATGTCTTCGAAATACAAGCCGTAGGGCTTGCCTTGCTTCTTAATCTCTTCGATGAATTTTGCGCGCAGCTCGTCATCCGTCACCGTCTTCGTCGACGTGACGATCAAATTCCCTTGCCGCCCAGTGGGCATCAGTCCCGGCTGGCGGCGCCCGTGACCGTTCGAATGGCTGAAATTCGTGATGGGCATGCGCGACATCAGAAAATTCTTCAACACGCCGTTGTCAACAGCAACAACGCGCTCGGCCGGAACGCCTTCATCATCGAAGTCGTACGCTCCCGCCAGGCTGATGCCGTTGAGTTTTTTGAGTGTGGGGTCGTCGGTGACGCTTAGAAAATCCGGCAGCACCTTCTGGTTCACTTTCTTCGTGAACGTCTGCCCTTCGCTCTGGTCCTTCTGGCGATGGCCTTCGAGCCGGTGGCCCAGAACTTCGTGAAAGAAAACGGCGGAAGCCCGGCCGGAAAGTAGCGCGGGCCCGGCGTAGGGTTCAGCGGCGGGCGCCTTGCGAAGTGCTTTCAAGTCCGCTGCGACTTTGTCCACTTTCGCGGTGAGCTCCGCATCGGAAGGAAGCTGGCCGGGCGCCGGGGCCTGAAAGGTTTCCACCCGCAGCAGTTCCATTCCGTCGTCTGCGCGCGTCTCGCCTTGAATCACCAGGCGGCTCATCTCCGATGGGTGAACCAGCGCGGTGCCCTCGCTTGTAGCGAGGTAGGAGCGCGTGGCGGCAACCTGGAGATACACGACCGAAGTGTAGATTTCGGGATACTTCAAGAAGTCCGCAGAAATCTTGCGAATGCGGTTTTCCCAGGCTTTCTGGTCCATCGAGACTCTTGGGCGCGCATCGCTGACGTGGGTTTCCGGAGATTCCTCGGAAAAATCAGGTGATTTGTCTTCTTCTTCCGATTGGACGGCCGTGTTCGTCTTCACCTTGACGAAAGCTGCGGAAGCTTGTTCGTATTCGCGATCGGTCAGTTGCCAGAGAACGCGGCTAATGGCGTCGGCATTGTCGCTGAGAGGCAGCGTGTTCGTCATGATTCCGGAAGCGCGGCTCTTGCTGTGTGTGTTGTCGAGCGCGGACGAGCCCACGCGCATAATCACGTCGGCCTGGCGCCTCTGGACGGTGGTCGAGACGGCAATGCTCCCGCTGATGCCGACGATTACGGAGGCATCGATGTCGGCGGCAGTGTAGCTGATGTAGTAGGGAGCGGGATTCGCTTTGGCGAGCGAAGCTGTGGCGCGCTGCAATTCGCGCTGCATGGACGCGAGGAGAATGTCGGGCTGCGACGCGGACGACAGGTTATTGAGAGGTACAGCCAGGGAAAGCGCGAAGAGAACGATGGCGGGCCGGACAAATTTTCGATTCATTCGATTGATTGGACTCTTCTTTCGCCCTAGCCAATCTAACACAGTTGGCGTGTAACTTTTGGCGTCGATGTTTCGCCACGTATCGGGACAGTCACCGGGATAGCTCTGAAGAGTCGTGGGCGCAGCAAAACTAGTGAGAATGGCGGTTTTTGTTGCGATTAGAAACTTGAAGGCCTTTTGTTTAAACGCGGTTACGAAATTTTCGACGTGACGAATGTTGCGATCAGAATTGGGGCGCTCAGGCGGTGCCGTTTGGGTGCTGCCGTCCCTTAGGCCGCTGAATTTCATCATTGCGCGGCGAGGATAGCCGATTGCAACGTTCGCTTCAACAGTACTACGCGTAAGGCCGAATCAGCGATCGCCGCGATGAATGTCTGGCGAGACTTGCGCGGATGTGGGTACGAGCGAATAGAGATAGAAAGCGATGCCGGCAAGTGTAAGGAATCCCCCCACACCTACGAAAAGCAAGAAGGCCAGCGGCTTTTCCCAGACGAGGCTGATGATTTCGACGGCGATGCCCAGAATCAAGAGAATTCCTGAGATGCGGAGCGCGCGTTCGATCTGAACTTTTTGCATCGCTATTGCCCCGTCGTCCAGAATTTCGCTTTCGACTGATCTTTCAGATTGTGAATCGTATCGTGACAGCCGCTCGTGATGCAGGACATTTCGTTGCTCGCGAGCTGATCTCTGATGGCTGTGTGCACCGCATTGGACTCAAACGAGCGGGCGCCGGCGTGGCAATGCAGGCATTCGCGATTGTTGTAGGGAACATAGAGCGTGATGTCTTCCGGCTTGGGAGGCTTCCCGAAGTACTGAATGTAGATGTGGTGCAATCCGCCGAGTTTGGCGCGGACGCCGCCATAAAGTCCATAGTTCGTGTGGCAGGTGTAGCAGGCTTCGTCCGGCGCAACACGATGATTCTGAAAATGCGCGGCGGGAATGTAGGAAGGATCGTCGACGTAAAGGCTTTTTCCGTATCGATCCATAATGTGGCAGGAAAGACAAAACTTCGTTTGCTTGGAGCGTTCGATGTGCGTGGACGCGGCCATCGAGCCGCAGAGAACCGGTAGAACGCAAAACGCGACGAAGGCGAGCATCTTGCCGGTCGTCGTTATGGTGACCGAGGGACGGATGACGATGATGGCGATGAGAATCGCTGTAATGACGAGAAACGCATACAGCAAGCTCTCAGGAGACGGCAGGTTCAATGCTATTCCTCCGGTCTTCGGAGAGCAAAGATGCTCCGAACTTCATCTGAACGCCTTGGTTTTCCCAAGAGCAAGGATCTAGCGATCGCTACTTCTTTTTCCCCAGTTCGCGAATGTAGCCAACCAACTGCTTGATCTGATCGTCGGTCAGCTTGCCCTTATAGGCGGGCATTTTCTTGCCCTTGCCGTTGGTTGTGGATTCAATCAACTGAGCGTCAGACTTTTTCTGCACTTCGTCGGAGCGCAAGTCCGGACTAGCCAGGTTTTTGCCCGTCGGGGTATTGCCGCTGCCGTCCGGGGCGTGGCAGGCGGCGCACTTCGTTTTAAAAAGGCCGGCCGCGTCACCTTGCGCGTGAGCCGGCGCGGCGCAAAACAGCAGGACCGCAAGGGATGCGGCGACATTCACTATTTTCAGGATCGGACGGAGATTCATCATTGCCTCCCAGGAAGATGCTGAAAGATATCATGCTTCAACTCGCAACGCAGCCCTTTCCAGTTCAGAACGCATAACGGAAGGCGAACGTCGCGGTGCTGCCGTTGAAGTCCGGATTGCCGATGGGAGCCAGTGTCGCTGATATCCCGGGCCCCTTCGCGTTATACCCGTAATAGTTCCAGTACACGCGGTAGCTGAGCCCCCGGTAGATATCGATGAAGATGGAGGCCTGCGGCGTCAGGTAATTGAAATCCAGGGTGCCGGCCGGCGTGTTCGGGCTGGGCACGACCGGCGCAAGAACCGTCACAGGTGGCGCGAGTACAAATTGCGGCTGATTGAAATAAAGTGAAGTGCCGCGGGTGAAGCTACCCGAATACCCCATCATCGCCGTCACTCGCTTGTAAGGCTTCCACATCAAGTTGCCATAGGCGAAGTGCGTGGTGCTCTTGTAGCGATTGTTCGCTCCCAGGGGAGAAGCTCCGGCGATGATAGGGCAAGGAGTGGTCACGCCAGTGACCGCGGTTCCCGCGTAGCAAATGTCGATCGTCGAGAAAAAGTCCGAATAGTTGTAGCCGAAATCGACAGAAAGCTTGGACTGCGGCGCGAGCGTCGTCGAGAAGCTGTACATGCGATCGTGTTCGAGATTGCCGACGGTGAAGACGTTGTCGCGATTCTCGTGTATCTCGATCGCCCCGTCCACCACCGCCCAGGATTGCGGCTTGTAGTTGGCGTGGAGCTTGTAGCTTTGAATCTGGCGCGGACTGGTGCGGGTGAAGGATGCGTCGTTGTAGCCGATGGCCATGTCGCCAACGAGGCGGAGTTTGTCGGTGGGCCGAGCCGTGACACCCACGAGAAGCGCGTGCTCATTGATGGTGGTGATATTGCGGGAAGTGTCGTTGCCGGCTTCCGGCCCCACTTCGGTGATTGACCCGTCGGGATTCACGGTGCAATCGGCAGGCGGAATTGTTCCTCCCATGGGCACCGCGCAGTCTGCTCGCGCAGCAAGAAAGAAGTTCGCTGTGGTGCCGGCCGTGCCGCCCGGAAGATAGATCTCCGCTACGTCGGTCACCGCGTTGAAATCCGCGATCTTGCGGTTAGTGTACAGATATCCGACTCGGCCGCTCAGCCGGCGGTTGAAGTCGTACTCGAGCTGGAATGTGTTGGTTTTCAGATTCTGCCCGAGAAACCGGGTGAAGAGCTCATCTTCGAAGTCCGCGAGTGAGCTCGTCGAGTGCTGTGGGCAGGCAGCCTGATTGTAGGGCGAAGCGGGACATGAAGCCGCAAAGTTGGCAGGCGTGACGGCCGAAATCGGCAGCGTTAAGCCGGACTGGCCAGGCCCCGGCGGAGTGCCAAAGAGGTTTTGAGATATTTCCTCGAATTGGCCGGGAATCCGCCAGTTGTCGTAGCGGAAAAAATCGACGAGGCGAGCCTTGTCGCTAAGGCTGTAAATGGCTGAGAAGTCTCCGTTCACCGAGACGCGCGTTGCCGTGGCCAGTCCCGCCGAGACATTCCCGCGGCCTACGGTCCGGCTCGACCAACCGTCCATGATTTCCGCGAAATCGTTGATGGCGTTTTTGCCAGAGCTGTAACCAAGGGCGCCGCTGATTTCGAGCCTGTCGAAATAATTTGATTGGAAGGACAAGCGCTCGGTGGGTATGAAAGTTCGGGGCCTGGCGAAGCGCGCGTAGCCCGGCAAAGGCAAGCCGTTCAAGGTGCCGTCAACGAAGCCTTGGCAGTTCGACTTGACGGTGGGAGGAACCGTGGTGGGGTCGGTAATCGGAGCACCGCAGGGAGTGCCGCTTGTGGCGGTGGTGTTCCAGACGATACCAAGATCAACGGGCGTCGAGTTGGCGAGCTGATACTGGTTGAATCCTGCGGGCAGCGTCGGAAACGTGTTGGGGATTTGATCGAAGGTGAATGTATCGTCCTTGTAATATTTCAGAAACTGGTCGTAGGAAATCGTCGTACGTGGTAGGGCGCGATAATCGACGCCCACGTGATACTGATTCGTCGTGACCCTGTAGTTCTGGTTCAGAAGCGGTTCAGTGCCGCTATCGAGAGTAGTAAGCGAAGGGCCCTCATCCACGTTGCGCGAATATCCCAGCCGGAAACGCATCCAGGATTGGGGAAGAATGGTGAGATCGTAATCCTGCATGCGGCGGACGAGATCGAGTGTATGAGGAGAAAACGGAACCGGATTGACGACGGTGGAAGTAGTGGGATTGAGTGGGTTCGCCAGTAGGGGCCAATCCCAAAAATTGCGGTCGCGGCGGAACTGGACTCGAAAATCGTAAATTTTATTCTTTTGGATGCGAAGCCGCGTCACATCCACAGGATCGCCGCCGTATCCGAAGTTCGAGAAGCTGAGGCTGTCGAAAAGAGGACCATTGTGGTCGAGCGAGCGCATGTCGAGGGTGTAGTCGAGCAGCCGGACACCCTCAGCCATATGCACGAAGGTGTTGTAGGTGTCCTGGTTCCCATTCACCCAGTTCGCGCGGTATCCAAACTCGACCGACTGGCGAATGTTGTAATCGCCCGAATCGATTCCCTTGTCGTCCGGGCTCTGGGCTTTGCAAGCGGGTGCGAGCGCCAGCGCCGCAAGCAGGATCGAAGCCGCTATCAACCGCTGTTGCAGCCAAGTACTCATCGGTTTTCCACCCCGCCTTTCCGCGCTACCCGCTGAACGGGCTTTTGCTAGCAACCACTTCTTTGGCGCCACCGGCAAAGATTTAGAAAGAGTCATGACGGCTCCTACTTGAAGAAGAATTGGTCAGTGTTCGAGCCGTGAATATTGGTATGGCAGAGCGTGCAGGCCTGGAATTGGGTAGTCTGGTTGTGGAATGAAGGCGCGCTGGGCGCTCCGCTGAACACGGAATTGGTGTGGCACTGCAAACACAACAGATTGACCGAACTCACGCGAAGCATGTGTTGGTTCGGTCCGCCGTGCGGGACGTGGCAGGACTGGCAACCTTCCGTCTTCACGGGCGCGTGCTCGAAAGCGAAGGGTCCCTGCACGTTGGCATGGCACTTGAAACAGACGGCATCCTGCTGAGCGGAGGAGCGCAGTTGGTGCGGTTTCACGGTGCCGTGCGGATTGTGGCAATCGGTGCAGTTGATCAATCCCTCGTTGACGCGGTGGTGAAAAGGCATTGCAAATTGGGCCTTCTGGGTCTGGTGGCAGGTGAAACAAAGCTCCGGCTGAGCTTTCACGAGAAGGAACTCACGCCCTTCGGAGTGGTGCGGGGAGTGGCAGGAGATGCAACTGACATCCGCCTGGCGGTGGAGCGAGTTGATTGAGTTCATGTGCTGCGGCCCGCCGGCGTGACACGATTCGCAGTGAGCGTTAATTTCTTTCGTCGAAGCTTTCGAGAAGAGAAAGAGTTTGGAGGTGTCGGCGGGATCGGCTACGTGGGCAGCGGCTGGACCGTGGCAATCTTCGCAGCCATGTTTGGCGATGCCGCCTTCTTTGTAGGTTTGCTTCCAGTGCGGGCTTGTCTCCCAGCTCTTGTAGACGGCTTCGTGGCAGGTCTTGCAGGACTCTGCCCCGGCGTATTCAGGTGGGGCGGCGGGAGCGGTCTGCGATTGGGCATAAACAGGACGACAGACCCCGCTCAGAAAAACCATCACGGTGGCCAAGCAACAGCAGATCGCGAATGCGACCGTCCGGCGCTTCATAGGATCTCCCCCAGCTTTATCGGTCAGTGCCATCAACCTGCTTAGAATAATCTGCTATTCGGATCAAAAAGGCCGTGACTTGAGTCACTCTCATATGTGACGTGAATCACATTGCAACGCTGAACTATCGGGCCGAGGATACTGCTGCGGGAAGGAGGATGGGAAAACCGTCGAATGGGACGTTTAACACGCCGCGGTTCTTACCTTCCCGAACGGGAACTGTAGGCTCTGCGCTTTCATAACACAAGGCGCTAATCGTTGAGGTTGTTCGGATTAGTCATCCGTATTTCCCCCCTCGGCCGGACGGGTGCGCGGGTGACGCCTATCACACCGGGGCGTGATCCTGAGCACATCGCTGCCTCTCACAATAGCCCATCCTGTTTGGTGATGGAGGGTGCCATGCCGAAAGACGATCGCGACCTGCTGGATGTCCTGAAATTTGAGCTGGAATTTCTCGAGAAGGGTGGATACGGGAGTTCGCCGCGGGAGCCGTGGAGGCAGCACCTGGTTTTCGAGGATTCTCCGACGTGTATGAACTACGACAGCAAAGAGCAACCGGAGCCCTGCGAGAACTGTGTTTTGATGCAACTCGTACCTCCCGCTCAACGCGGGGAGAAAATCCCCTGCCGTCATATTCCGATAACCAAAGAGGGCGAGACGCTGGAGGACCTCTACAAATGCGGAACGCAGCAGGAGATCGAGGACGGAATGCGCCAGTGGCTACGGACTACGATTCAAAGGATGGAAGTGCAACGGGCGGGGAACACGGCCATTCCCGGGTAGCTCGATCGGACGCGCGTGCTTCTGTCACCTGGTTTGCAGCGGTAGTTGAGAGACGGAAGCCGCGCTCGCTGCGCTAGGTTTGAATATGCCATCTAACCCTCGATAATGAGCGGCAGCAAAAATTCCTGCAGCCTTCCGCTTTCGTTCGTGCGCAGCAGATTGAATTGAATTCCCATTTGATGGTCGCCGACAGTCCTCATGATGGAGCCATTGCCGACGATTGGTTTGGCGCCGCCGGGCATGTCGAGGCTGACTCGAACGTGAGAGCCCTGCGGAATCGTCCGGGCAGAGTGGACCATCGTGCCGTTTAAGCTGACGTCGTTCGTTTCGCAGTCTATTTCGCCTTGATCCGAACTGAGCCGGACTTTGGAGCGGACGGCAACGCGACGGAAGCGTCGCTTTTCGTGCTCGATGGCGCCTTGCGTCACTCGTATGAGGCGCAACAGCCGGGTGGTATCAATCGGCTTATAGAGAAAAAAACTGGCTCCGGCTTGGAATCCTTCGGACACGGCGGAAGGCCTTGGATCCTCGCTAATCGTGATGATGGGCGTCATCTGATTGAATCCTGAGCCGCGGGCTTGCTGAGCCAACTCGATTCCGTCCGGCGCGGGCATAGCGAAGTCGAGAAGGACTACGTCAAACTTTTCCTCGCGGAGATATCCGGTGGCATCCGAGCTCTTGGTGAGGATCAAGGACTCCATGCCGGTCGAGGTTAGGACACCCTGAATCAACTGGCACATCGCCGGTTCGTCGTCCACGATTAGAGCGCGCCTCGTCATATTTTGCTCCGTCTTTACCGCCTGCCGCCGATCCTGCCGAGCCCACCGAGAAAATCATCGCACCGGAAATCCGTTGAGCCGAGGCGCATTCGCGGCGGTCTGCTGTTCCCTATCGAGCACCTCGTAGTACAAAATTTCGATTCCGTTGCCGGACTTCCCTTCGACGGGGCCGCAGGCGTGCCGGCGCACAACGCGCCCCATGCAGCGCCACATTCTTGAATCTGCGCCCACAATTGCCGCCGGCATTGTGAGAAAGAGCTCAACCTTGGCGCCGACTTCGAGTGGAGCGTCCGTCGAGAAGTACAGTCCTCGAGCGGAGATGTCCGTTGACTCGACCAATTGTTCGGGTGTTCCAGGCATGTCGATATTGCGAATTTTTAGCGGAACTTGCAGGACAAGACGCTGCCGGAAGCGCCTGTCGGATGCTTGCATTGTTTTCTCCCACACCGTGCCAAAGACACCTTCCCTATAGGTGGGATATCGGCAGGAGGAGGGAAACCCATGAATTCAGGCTACGTTCATGGCCCGAGTTTAGCGGCTCTCCGGCCAATTCTTGGATGTGCGGCCTGGCGACTTCGGCGCCAAACCCGATTGCATTGCGCATGCCAGTGAGGGTAAGATTTTAGTCTGCTTGATGGTGAATTCACGTTTCGGCTCCTATCCCCCGACAACGAAATTGGATCCGACGAAGGCAAGGGACTTCTCTGGGCTTGGGGCGGGCTTGGGCGCGAACACGATCCAGAGTAGCCCATAGGGCAATTCCCCGGTCGAGCGCGGGAAAAAGCGCATTCCGCGTGCTAGAGTGACCGTTCGTTTGGCAAGTAGTGGCGGTTGAGATTCCGGGTGCAACGATAGAGGAGGGAACATGAGGATTGCGGTGCTTGGGGGAGACGGCTATTGCGGTTGGGCCACGGCTTTGTATTTGTCGAGTAAGGGCCACTCGGTCGCGATCGTCGATAACTTTCTGCGCCGCCAATGGGATCACGAGCTGGGAGCGCAATCGCTCACGCCCATTCGCCCTCTTTCTGAACGGCTGAAGGTCTGGCAGGAACTGACCGGAAATACGATCGAGATGTACGTGGGCGACGTGACCGACTACGACTTCCTTTCTTCCACAGTGAAGACGTTCGAGCCCGACGCAGTGGTGCATTTCGCGGAACAGCGCTCGGCTCCGTATTCGATGATTGACCGCAAACACGCTTCGTTCACGCAGCTGAACAACGTGGTGGGAACGCTTAATTTGCTCTTTGCGATCCGCGAACTGCGGCCGGATTGTCACTTGGTGAAGCTCGGCACGATGGGTGAATACGGCACTCCGAATATTGACATCGAGGAGGGATACATCACGATCGAGCACAACGGGCGAAAGGACGTGCTGCCGTATCCGAAACAGCCCGGCTCGTTCTATCACCTGTCGAAAGTGCACGACAGCCACAACATCATGTTCGCGTGCAAGATCTGGGGGCTGCGGGCCACCGATCTGAATCAGGGAATCGTGTATGGAACTTTGACGGACGAGGTGGCGCTCGACGAGGCGTTGATCAATCGCTTTGATTACGATGAGGTGTTCGGCACAGTGCTGAACCGCTTCTGCGTGGAGGCGGCAATCGGACATCCGCTGACGGTATACGGTAAGGGCGGGCAGACGCGCGGCTTTCTCGATATTCGCGACACGGTCCGCTGCATCGAACTTGCTTGCATGAAACCGGCGGCGCGCGGCGAATGCCGGATTTTCAACCAGTTTACCGAGCAGTTCTCGATCCTGGAGCTTGCGCAACTGGTGCAGAAGGCAGCGCGGAAAATGCGGCTGAAAGTGGAGATTCAGAATCTGCCCGACCCGCGTGTGGAATCCGAAGAACACTACTACAATGCGAAACGCTCGAAGCTGATCGACCTCGGCTTGAAGCCGCACTGGCTTTCGGATTCGCTCCTCGATTCGCTGATGAACATTGCCGTGAAATATAAGGATCGCGTCGACCAGTCGCTCATCATGCCGCAGGTGAACTGGCGGAACGCTTCGAATGACCGGCGCAACCAGCCCGCGGCGATTGCGAGCGGCGCTACCCCACAATTGCTCGCGGTGCCAGCAGAGAAAATCGAATTGGCAGAGAAGCCCGGCAGGCGGGCACGCGCGGCAGTACGAGGCTCGAAACGGCAGTAGTTCTGGTCGAGGCTGGGGATTCGCGAGACAGCTGGTAGCGATACCGGGACTCGAACCCGGATTTGAGCCTTGAGAGGGCTCCGTCCTAACCTTTAGACGATATCGCCAGGGGACTGCGCCATCCTATTTCTGTTCGGCCAATTCTAACATTGCTAGCGGGAAGTCAGAAAGCGCCATTGGTGCATTTAGCGGTGCAAAATCCTGGAGTCCGGCGGGGGTTTGGGTTCCCGGCCAACCCTCTCGAGCTGGCCGGGTAATGTCTATTTTGCTTGGGGGGTGCGCCTCAAGCTGGGAGCCTTAGGCGGCCAAGCGAGGGCAATTTAGACGGAACCGAAATTAGGCGCAATACTGTAAAACCATTAGAAGCCGGCGAGCGGCGTAATTCCCTGCGATTCGACGCATTCATAGGTTTTCCCTGCAGCGAGGGACTTGTAGTCTTCCACTTTGCCGCTAGGCCATACGATTACCGCGCGGTCGACCAGATCCTGCTTGGCAAGTCCGAAGGTGACGGGGAGCTCAGACTGTGACAGGTAACTCGAGCCGCCTTTTACCATCCGCGACTGCTTAACGCCGCCACATTCGATACGCACCGTTGCGCCAATCGCGTCGCGATTTGATTTTGTTCCGGTGAGCCGGAAGCGGATGCTGCGGTTCCCCGTGAGTTGGTCGTTGCGATAGAGGCAGGCGGGGCCGTTGTTCGTCGTAATGAGGAGATCCGAATCGCCGTCACGATCGAAATCGCCGACGGCCAGGCCGCGGCCCACTTTCGGTTGGATGAAGCTTGCGCCGATTGCGGCGGCTACATCGTGGAAGACGCTCTTGCCGTTGTTCAGAAATAGCTGCGGAGATTGTGCGTAGCCAACGTTGCCGCGGATGTTGCGGACGGTTTCGTCGATATGGCCGTTCACCACGGCCAGGTCCAGAAAGCCGTCGAGATTGAAATCGGCGAACGCGCAACCGAAACCGAGCGTGGTAACCGAAGGCAAGCCTACGCCGGATTTCGTTGCGACGTCATCGTAGGCGCCATTGCCGAGCGAGCGGTAGAGACCGATCATCTCGTTGTCGAAATTCGTGATGGCAATCCCGGCATTCCCGGAATTGTCGAAGTCGGCGGCGTCTACGCCCATGCCGGCGCGCGCTTTGCCTTCGACGCTGAACGCGACTCCCGCTTCCACGGCCACATCCTTGAATGCCGCATGTTGGGGATCGGTGCGCAGGTTGCGATACAGCTTGTTGGGCTGCGTATCGTTGGCGACAAACAGATCGGGCCAGCCGTCGCTGTTCGAATCGAGCATCGCGACGCCCAGCGATTTCGAGCTGGTATCAAAAATTCCGCTCGTCGCCGTAACGTCCTCGAAGGTCCCGTCGCCGCGATTGCGGAACAGCCAGCACGTTTCGCCGCGGTAGGCTTCCGGCGTGCAATACGATTTGTGCTTGCCGTCGAGGCTGCAGAATACGTCGTGCTCGGGCGACCACTTCACATAGTTGCAGACGAATAGATCGAGCAAGCCGTCACGATCGAAATCGAACCACAGAGCAGACGTGCTGAACGCCTGGCGGCCAGCGAGTTTGCTCGCCTGCGTGACGTCGACGAACGTGCCCCGGCCCGTGTTCTTGAATAGGCGGTTCTGGCCTACACAAGTGACCAGGATATCGGCGAAACCGTCGTTGTCATAGTCGCCCACCGCGACGCCCATTCCATACATTTCTACATCGAGGCCAGCCTGGTGGGTGACGTCGGTAAACGTGCCATTCCGATTGTTGCGATAGAGGCGGAGAGTGGACCGCTGCTTTTTGTGGCCCGGCCAGTCCATCCCGTTGATGAGCAGGATGTCCTGCCAGCCGTCACGATCGTAGTCGAGGAAAGCACAGCCGGAACCGAGCGTCTCAGGCAATAGCTTTCCGCCGTAGGAACCGCTGTTGTGATGGAATTGAATGCCGGCTTGCGAGGTGACGTCAACCAATTGGAACCCCGGCGGCGCTGATGCTTCTTGCCTGGGAGATTGGGATACCATCGCCGGCGCAGCCCACTCTTCCCGTAGAGCGGGAATCGACGCAAGTCCGGACAACGCCACCAGAAACGATCTTCGATTCACGAAATGTTCACCAGTCCGTTGCGGATTGCATAAACGACCAATTCGGCGGTCTTGTGGATGCCAAGCGTCTCCATGATATTGGCGCGGTGAACGGCGACTGTATTCGCGCTGAGATCGAGGTCGTCGGCAATTTCTTTGTTCGACTTGCCGTTCACGATGAGTTGCAGAATTTCGAGTTCGCGTGGTGTAAGTCCGGCGTTCCGCTCGCCCTTCAGGGAAGACGGGCGCACGAGCTGAGCGTCCAGCACCAATTCGCCAGCGGCCACACGCCGGATTGCCGTCGCCAGCTCGAGGTCCACCGCATTTTTCAATATGTAGCCGCGGGCGCCCGCATCGAGGGCCTGGCGCACGAGCGTATCCTCGGAATGCATGCTGAGCATCAGCACCGCTTTGCGGGGCAGTGTTTCCAGAATTTTTCGTGTGGCGATCAGGCCGCTCATGCCGGGCAGCGCGCAGTCCATCACGACCACTTCCGGCGTGAGTTCTCGTGCCAGGCGCACTGCCTCGTCGCCGTCGCTTGCCTCGCCCACTACGAGGATGTCGGGCTCGTCCTCCAGCATGCGGCGGAAACCGCGCCGCACGAGGCTGTGGTCGTCGACCAGCAGGACTTTGATCTTACTTGCCATCTGAATCCAGTTTGCCTCGCGGGACTCTTAGGCGAACGAGAGTACCGCCCCGAGCCGGCTGCATCATTTCGATCACCGCGTCGAGCAGCTCGGCGCGTTCCCGCATCGCGACCAGGCCGATGCCCGGCTTCGTTGCGTGGGCCTCGAATCCCGCGCCGTGGTCCTCGACCTCGAGCTCTAGAGCGTGGGCCAAGAAACGCAATCGCACCTCGGCTTCACGCGCTCCCGAATGCCGGACTACATTGTTTAGCGCTTCCTGCATAATCCGATAGATGTGGATTCCGCCACTGCCATCGATCCGAAACGAGTTGCCGGATTTTTCGTACTTTATCGTAATGCCAGTCTGCTTCTCCATCATGGGAAGATACCAGTCGACCGTGCTTTCAAGTCCCGTCTCATCGAGCATCACGGGATGAAGCGCCTGCGAGAGGCTGCGCACATTTTCGAGAGTTTTCTGCGCGATGTCGCGGACTTCGCGCAAGTCTTCCCGGACAGCCGAGCCTTCGGGCATCTGTTTCTCGGCACGGCCAAGCAAGGCGCCGACCGCCGTAAGAATCTGCCCGAATTCGTCGTGCAGCTCCCTTGAAATATGGCGCAGCGTGGATTCCTGAGTGGCAATCAACTTTTGCGCCAGTTCGCTGCGCTGGCCGGAAAGCGCCGCGAGTTGCGCGAAGAGCCGGCGATTCGAATGGATCAGGTAGATGCCTGCGACCAGAATCGCGGCAAGAGTTGCGGCAAGAAATAAATAGACCTGGCGCTGCACGCGGTCGTAAATCTCGAGCACTTGCGCGGACGCTTTCTCCTCGCTTTCATTGTTTTCGACGAGCAGCCGGGCCACGGCGGTGTTGA
The DNA here is from genome assembly GCA_049797655.1 of Candidatus Acidiferrales bacterium. GTDB lineage: Bacteria > Acidobacteriota > Terriglobia > Acidiferrales > UBA7541 > Palsa-295. The sequence goes on from JBARFX010000110.1 coordinate 78,658, forward strand.
GCGCAGCCTGCCTCGCCTGCAGCGACAGGCGGATCTGCTCGCGGGCTTCTTTCACGTTGCCATGGCGAGCCAGCGAGAAAGTACGATTCGCCGCATCCCAGAATTGCGCGAGTGAATTCGCAAGGTACTGCCGCTGTTCTGGCGTACGCGCGGCGACGGCGAGTTGCTCTTCGAGGCGCAGTGCGTCATCGAGATCCGCGTGAATCCGGTCAAACTGCGAAGACCAGGCGGTGAGCGGATAGGGCTCGTCGGCATCGAGCATGTCGCGCATCGCAAGGCCGAGGGAGTTCAGGTCATTTTGGATACGCAGCAATTGGAGCGAATCTTTACGGTTTCGATCGGCGAATTCGTTCTGCAGCCGGCGCAGTCCGGAAATTTGAACCGTGGTGTACCATGAGTACGCCACCACGGCAGTCAAGGTGATGACGAGCCCGAGAATCAGCCCGAGAGTTGGCGACCGGCCAGGTGAGCGCTGCACGCCCCGAGAATATAACGCAGATCGGTCCGGCTCCAAGCTGGCGGCATCTTAATTCCCCGGTTATCCAGGGCCATAATATAAAAGCATTAGAGACATGTCCGGCGGGGATGTGTAGTTTCCCTCCACTTGAGAACCCAAGCGTGAAACCGAAATTGAAATCTGCACTGATGACGCTGGCGAAAATCACTGTTGCGCTGGTTACGCTCTATGTTGCGATGACGGCGATACTTTTCGCCGTGATGTTGCAATCGCCGGATCGTTTCGCGGCAACGATGAAACATGTCCCCTGGCCTGTTTTCGCGGCGCTTCCTTTCAAACCCCTCTGGCAAGTGGCGCGCGGAGGCACTGTGAAGGCCGGCGATATGGCGCCGGACTTCTCGCTGGAAAGCCCGGACCACAAGACGAGCTTCCGGTTATCGTCCTTGCGCGGCGATAAACCTGTGGTACTCGTCTTCGGCAGTTATACCTGACCTCCCTTCCGGCGGGAGGTTCCCGCTCTCAACAAGCTTTACGAGCAATACCGCGACCGGGTCGACTTCTACGTTGTGTACATCCGCGAAGCGCACACGAGCGACGTCTGGCAGGATCCCGACAATCTGGACGACCATGTCGTATTCGCGAGTCCGAAGAGCTTTGACGAACGCAGCGAGATCGGTCAGCTTTGCGTCGTGAAACTGGGAATCAAGTTCCCTGCTGTGATCGACACGTTCGACAATTTCACAGAGCGCGCCTACACTGGCTGGCCCGACCGCCTCTACGTGATCGACCGCGACGGGCGAGTGAGTTACAAGTCTGGCCCCGGCCCGTTTGGTTTCCATCCGCAAGGCGTCGCTGACGCTCTGCATCGCATCGTTCCCGACCCTGCGCATTGACGTTCGCTCCGCGCCCGCGCCCAATCGGATTGCATCGCGTACCCAAATAGAAAGGGCGCCCCATGAGGAGCGCCCTTTTATCCAGCGAACTCAACTGAACTTCAGATACGCAACTCTTCCGCGACCACCCTATGGCAGGTAGTAGCGGAACGAGGTGAAGAACATGTTGTCGATACCGTGCGGGTCGCCTCCTGTCGCCGAAGACCACGTGTTCCGGACGGCGTACGAATACTGGAGACCCCACTGCACCGTTCCCTTCGGGCCCTTATAGAAGCGATTCCAGAAACCGATCGTTCCCTCAATGATGTTGCGGATGTCCTGCTGGCAACCACCCAGAGAACCAGGCGTGTTCTGATTGCCGGGAACCGGCTCGGTCAGGCACCCTCCGTTGCTTAGGAGCGGCGATCCGTAACCGACACCTAGCACCGCTTCAGTTACCGGGACAGTGAAAGTGTAAGCGGTCCGACCGTCGTATTCGCCACCGGCGTAGGCGTAAATATCCCACTTCGGATTCGGGTGCAATTCGATCGATCCGAGCGCCTGATAGCTGTGGATGGGTTCAAGCGTCCCGTCAGGATGTACGGTTACGTCCGCCAGGCTGGTGGTGCCGTAACGCCCAACACCGTCTCCGTCGAGGAAGTGGATGCCGAGGTCAAACTTCTTGCTGAAGAGAGACCAGCGAGCATTCGCTCCGATACCTCCGCCCGTCTTGGTGTCGTTCGTGGCTCCCAAGGAGGATGGAGCGGTTGACAGATCGACGACGCACGGGTTGTTCACCGATGCTCCGGCGCAGGGGAAGATGCGAGATCGGAATGTGCTGACAATACCGAAGACTTCGTAGTGCCCTCCGAATCCGGGCTCCCACGCCGCCTTAACGATGAAGTCGGGGGTTTCGTTGAACGAAAAGTTCGCCTGGTTGTTGAGAAGTCCGCCGAGGTCGCCAGGAGCAGCAATCAACGTGCTGTCGTTCTGAATCTTGCCGCCGAGCGTCGTCTGCGAGTTTTCCATGGATACGCCAAGCCAGAACCTGTCACCGATGTTCTTGGATACGCGAAGGCCGTATTGTCGCATCCAGCTGAAACCGGCCGTATACTGTGCGTCAATCGTCAGAGGCGTTGCTTCCGTGAGGTTATCCAGCCCCTTTTTGGTTTCCGTAGCCAGGCTCCACATTTGGCCGCCAGTAATCTTCCAGCCACTGTCAAACGCGGCTTGAGCCCAGAACTGCCGCTGACGGAGAGTGAAGCTGTTGCTCTGGTTGTAGTTCGACGTCGTGCCCGCCGAAAGGAAGTCCGTTTCGTAATATCCGGTGAGTTTCACATTGTCCAGCTTTCCTTCCACTTTCATTGATATGCGCGACTGCCGGCCGGATGCATTGAACTCCGATAGCCGAGCCTGCGATTGGCCCGGCAGCGGAATGCTTTTGAAATCCGTGTTCACGTCGTTAGTTATGCCACGCTGGCGCCACACGGTTTCAGCCGCGAAGAACCCGCCGGGAGTAAGCGTGATTCCCTTGATGTGAATCGAGGTGGGCGGTTCCTCCTTGTCGGCCGCAGAGGCATTGGACGTGTACCCGAGTCCGGCATTCGCGGCCGGGTCGGAAGCGAGGTTCGATCCGGGGACTGCGCCCTCGTTTTCCAGAGGCGCATTGACGGCCTTCAGATTCTCTCTCATCACTTCCATTTCTTTCCGCTGTTCCTTCAAGGCATCGTTCTGCTCCTGAAGTTGCCTGGACTGGGCTTCGAGCAGTTCACGAAGCTGCTGAAGCTGATTATCCACGCTTGCGGGCGCCGGTGTTGCGGGCGTCTCCGTCTTCGAAGCGTCTGCCGCCTTCTTATCAGTCGCGACCTTCGAAGTCTCCACCTTCTTGTTCGCTGCCGTTGAATCTTTGTCATCCCCCGTTCCGACGGTTCGAGCAATCGCCGGCGAAGCGGCGAAGCCAAACGCCAGAATCCATATTGCAAGTGCTCGCATTCCATTCCTCCTTGAATTTAACTTCCGTTCGAACTGAGCTGCGCTAGCACTGATTTTGGCCAACCCCAAGGCCCACCAACCCCGCACGCCGACTAGCTGGTTCGTCCCCAATCGGCGTCCACCTCGCGTAGGATCCTGACGCACGCGCAGATGTCCCAGAGATGAGAAACAACACAAAGAGTTGCAGCTATTTCACCGGTCGCGGGCGGGTACACCCTCGATTCCCGGCCGCACCTTTCGATCAACCGGCTCTTGGGACGGCAAACGTTAAGTGGCCGCCTTGAATCGGCCGTGACGGCAATGTTAATTGTGCGTTACAAGACAGGAAGGGCCTGCAAATGGACTGATCGAGAGGATCACCGAACCGCGAACGAGCTTAGTCCCCTGAAACCGGAGAGCTGGGACTTGGCATCTTCGACTCGCCGTTTGACGGGCGAGCGTAAGCGGCGTTCGCCACCGGCAGGATGCGGCGGAATGGCAAGACGCTGAAGAACCGCTTCCGGCAAGGATCACACCGGTACGCGGGAACGCCCAGCCAGCGTTTCAACGTCATCAGGGTTCCCTGCTCGACGCGCTCGCGAGAGATGTACTCGAGATCAAAATTCCCGCATAGTGAGCAGTGCGCGTAACAGGAAAACGAAAACGCCACGCGCCAGGAGTAGAATCGGCGGTCGCAGGTATGGCATCGCCAGGGCCTGAGACCGGCGAACGTGCTGACGAAGTCAATTACGCCATCGCGGTGGGAACGAAAGCAATCCGTGCTGCGGCACTGTGGACAAATCATTCTATTCGCCGGTCCCAACGGCTCCGCCTTTTTTTGCAGCATACTCAAAACGGCCATCACTGGCAACAGTTCGAGTGTTCGTGATTCCTCGGTGTAGAATCGGAGTTGTCGTCTAAAACTTCCCATTAGAGGGCTTGGAATGGCTGACTATACCGACGCGCATTCGCGGGCAGGAATTGACGCCCGGTTACCGAAGCTTGAAACTTGGCCGAATCACTTCCCGGGTTATGAAATCACAATTCAGTATCCGGAATATACTTCCGTCTGCCCAAAAACAGGCCTCCCGGACTACGGCAAGATCACGATCCAATACGAGCCCGGCAAAGTGTGCCTCGAACTGAAAGCCTTGAAGATGTATCTGCTCGGGTACCGGAATCTCGGAATTTTTTATGAGAACGCCGTCAACCGGATGCTGCGCGATATCGTTCGCGCGGTTCGCCCTGTGACGTGCCGCGTCACTGGCGACTTCACGCCCCGGGGTGGCTTGACCACCACTGTTGAGGCCGTTTGGCCCCGTAATAGAAGAAACAACCGCACTCGCAAAGCATAGACATCTTCCGGCTCCTCAGCCATAATTCCGCTCGTCAATAGGGCGGCTTGGCCGCCGGAAGGAGATCTATGAGTTTGAGTTCTACGCCGCTCCCCAGTTCACGTCCAGAAGAGCCGATCGCAGAGCCCGCGGCGCTGCCCCGATGGGTAGTACTGCTCTTCGTGGTTTCGTTCGTTCTCGTTGCGTATTTGCTATTCGCCAGCTATGCGGAACGGCAGGCCACGCGCAAGGGTCTGGATGATGCCGATAAGAAAAGCCGTGTGCTCGGCGCAGAGCTGGAAAAGACGAATGCGCGGATCGCGGACTTGAAAGGCCAGCTCGACGTAACGTCGCAGAAGCTCGGCCTGACGCAGGACGAACTCGCGCGAGCACGAAGCCTGTCTGCCTCGCTGAAGAAACAGCAGCAGGAAAGCGATAAGAATCTTCGCGAGCAAATCGGCGCCGTGGAGCAGGATACGTCCGCAAAGCTCGGCCAGGTGGCCACGGAAATCAGCGGGACGAAAAGCGATGTGGCGGCAACGAAGGCGGACTTGGAGGCCACGAAAGGCAAGCTCCAGAGCACGATCGGCGACCTCGGAGTGCAGAGCGGCCTGATCGCGCGCAATCACGATGAAGTAGAAGAACTCAAGCGCCTCGGCGAAAGGGATATTTTCGAGTTCAATCTCGACAAGAAGACTCAGCACGTCGGCCCGATCCAGATTCTCCTTCGCAAGGTTGACACAAAGCGCTATCGCTACACTTTGAATGTGGTCGCCGACGACAAGAGCATCGAGAAAAAAGATAAGACGGTCGGTGAGCCGGTGCAGTTCTACGTTCGCGGTGCGCGCGCGCCCTATGAAATCGTCGTATTCGAAGTCTCGAAGGATCACGCGAAGGGCTATTTGAGCACTCCGAAGTCCGCAGGTGCGCCTGCCCCATCGAAAGCGGCGCCGGGGAACTAGCGCGGTAACAACACGTTGGCCCGAATCCCTGAAACGATTGCCGCGGAGGTGGCGCGCTTGAACACGATTCTAAGATTGTGTCGCGTGCGTTGCTTTCGCGTCGCCGTTCCGCTTTGCCTTCTTGTAGCAGCAAGCGTTCCCCTTTTCGCACAGACTACATCCCTTCCGGATCGCTTGCCTGCCAACACGCTGTTCTACGCACACTGGCGCGGGATGGCTTCCGTAACGAGTGCGCAGAAAACGAATCACGTCGTGCAGCTTTTCGAAGACCCGCAATTTGCATTCGGCCGTGATGCGCTTCTCAAGCATCTCCACGACGACATCGCGAAGAATGGTTCGACAACGCCGGAACCTGAACTCTCCGAGGTTCTCTCGCTCCTCGACAATCCCGCGGTTTTCGGAATTGTCCTGAACCCTGACGCCGGAAAGAAACCCGCTGTGGGCCTGGCGGCGGTGCCACCCGTGGGATTTTTCGTCGTCTACGACGCTCGCGGGAAGACCGCACTCGTCGAGAAACTGCGGGCCGCCAGACGCGCCAGCGCCAAAGATACGCCCACGATAATGAGCTACGAATTCGAAGGGACGAAAATCGAGGCACGCACTGCCGGAAAAAACGTTTCCTATGCCGCTCTCACTCCACAATACTATTTTCTGGCGGACCAGAAGCCCATGATTGAAGATCTCATCGCGCGGTTTACCGCTGCGGAAAAGCCCGCAACTTCAGTCACTGAACTTGCCGAGTATCAATCGATTCGGGCGTTTGTAGCCCCCGATGCGACGGTGGAATTCTTTGCGCGCGTCCCCAACCTCGCAAAAGCGCTCAGCCCCGAACAACTGGAAAAGCCGGGCGCGAAATTTGCCGAAAACTTGCACCTGGATCGAATTCATGCGCTCGGCGGAAGCGTGAGCTTCGCCGGCGAAGCGGCGCGTTTTCGGGGCGCCATGCTCGGCGACAACTCTGCCGGAACGCTGTTTGATATTGCCGGCGCAAGCGGTCCATCATTCGTGACGCTGCCGGCCGTGAGCCCTGGCCCCATCTTCAGCATTTCACGATTCAATTTCGCGACGATCTATCAGTTGCTGCGTGCTGCGGCCGTGCCGATGACGACTCCCGCGCAGGCGGCTAGTATCGATATGTACGAAAAAACGGCGCAGGCTTTCCTGGGCATGCCCTTGGCGGACGCCCTGCAGCTTTTCACGGGCGAAATTGCATCCGAAACCGCCTTTGCGGACGACGGTTCAACCTTAAAGACATTCGCGGTTTCCATTCAGAAGCGGCAGGATGTTCTTCGCATTCTACGCTCTGTCGGCGGATCATTTATTGTTGGCGAGGATACGTCGGGCGATACCACGTTCCTCGATCTCGTTTATCCGTACACCGATCCGAAAACGGGAGAGAAACGGCGCGACTTCTACTATCTCGCGGTGACACCGGATATGCTCTTTGCCGCGCCCCGCAAGGCGGCTGTCCGTCAAGCGATGACTCGACTGAGCTCAAAATCAGGGGCCAAGCCGGCATCGGGGCCACTCGCCAATCCGGATTACTCGCAAGTACGGTCCTTGCTTCCGGAAAAGCTTTCAGGGCTGAGCGCGTTCGATTTCGCCGATATCCCGTGGGACAAAGTGCTGGCGCATTTCTCGCAGCAGATGGCCGAGGCGGCCAAAAATTCGACGACTAAAAATCCTCCCTCAACTGAATGGTCGCAAGCAATTAAACCTGAAGTTCTCACCCATCATTTGCACATCGGAATCAGCGGCTGGTGGAAAGACTCAAACGGCATCTACTTTGATTCGTATCTTCAGTAAGCGTAGCGTTCGCGGCCCTTGCTCTCTTCTGCTCTTCATTCTCAATGCAGGAATCTTTCTTTACTTCCTCGCGCCCAGGCTATGCGCCCAGGAATCCAGCCAGCCTCCGCAGGCTGGTATCAAGGCCACAACTGAAATCGTGAAGGTCGACGCCAGCGTACTCGATCGCCACGGCAATTTTGTGGGTGGTCTGGCGCAGCCAAGATTTCGCGTGCTCGATGACGGCGTCGTGCAGCCGGTTGTGTTCTTCGCGCCGGTCGAATCGCCCGCCCAAGTGCTGGTGCTGCTCGAAACGAGCCCGGCCGTCTACCTGATTCGCTCCGAGCATCTCACCGCCGCCTATGCGCTTCTTGATGGCCTCGCAGCCGACGACGAAGTAGCGCTCGTCACCTATGCGCAAGCGCCGCAAGCCTTACTGGCATTCACGCGCGACAAGTCCGAGTTTGCAGCCGCCCTCGGGCATGTCCAGTACACGCTCGGAATGGGCAACCTCAATTTCTTCGATTCAGTTTCGACTGTGCTCGATTGGATTGCGCCGCTTCGTGGAAAGCGGGCGATCGTGCTTCTTACCACGGGGCTCGATTCTTCGCCTCCCCAACGATGGGATGCGCTTGTCGAGAAGCTTAAAGCCGATGATGTAGTCCTATTCCCCGTAGCGCTCGGCGGTTCTCTGCGCCAGCCGACTTCGAGGAAAAAGAAGAAGTCGAAGGCTCCGCCAGAGCCGGATGAATCAGCCGGGCCTGCGAACACAATGAGTTTCGCAAAAGCGGACGGCGCGCTGCTGGCACTCGCGAGAATCACGGGCGGGCAGGCCTATTTTCCAGAGTCGCCGAACGATTTCGTGCCGATCTATCGCCAGATTGCATCCGCGTTGCGCCATCAATACCTACTCGGCGTTGCGCCTCAGCATGACGGGAAGTTCCATTCACTCACCGTCCAGATCCTCGACGAGGGCGGGCCGCCCGGTGCTGCATCCGTCAAGCACGCCGAGTATCAGATATTTGCGCGCGAAGGATATCTCGCGCCTGCCCGCTGATCGTATAATCGAACTCGCTCCAGGGAACGCAGGGAGACTCGGACAGAACCATGCGACGCGCACAAATCATTCTCGGCTCCGTACTTGCGCTGCTGCTTGGCATACTACTGCACCCGAACTCCTCCGCGAACACGCAAGCCGCGGCGCAGAAGCCGGCCGCGCCGCCCGCGCGTTTTGCGTTCGGCGGAAACGCATCCGAGATTCCAGCTGAATTCGTAGAAAATCTAATTTTTGTGCCCGTCGATATCAGTAAGAGCCAGCCGTCTCTCTTCATACTGGATTCGACTGCGGCTGAATCGTCCATCAGCCCTGGCCGCGCTGCCGAGCTCGGTCTGGCCAGCCTTCAGGATCCGGTGCTCAACTTTCCCGGCGTCGACATGCCGTTCGCAAGTCTCGCCACGGCCGATAAGCAACATTTTTCAACCGAAGTAGGCCGGCCGTATCAAGGAACACTCGGTGCCGATTTTTTCAGTCGTGTTGTCGTCGAGATCGACTACGCGCGGCAAACCCTGCGCCTCTTCGACCCAAGCGCCTATAAATATTCCGGGAAAGGAACCGTGTTTCCGGTCAAACTCGACGGAGGCAAGCCGGTGATCGGCGCGAAGTTCACGCTGCCCGGGCAAAAAACTCACGAGGGCGAATTCGTCGTCGATACGGCGCTCGACGCGTCCTTGCTGATCTCGGAACGCTTCGCGGAAACGCATCGCGTCTTCTCATCGCACCTGAAAACCATCAACGCGTCCGACCCCGAAATCGACGACGGAGCAATCATTGCTCTCGGCCGTCTCACGGAGTTTCAGATCGGTCGCTACGGTGTTCAAAAACCGATTGCCGCATTTGTCCGCCAGAATTCAAACTCCGAGATCGATCGCAATCGCGCCGGAGTGATCGGCGCAGGCATGCTTCGGCGATTCACCGTCATCTTCGACTACGCCCACCAGCAGCTTATTCTCGATCCCAACACTCACTTTGCGGATTACGAGCAGGAAGACAAAAGCGGAATCGCGGTTGTTGCCAAAGGGCCCGGACTACTTACGTTCGAGGTCGCGTCGGTGCAGCCGGGAACGCCGGGAGCCGACGCGGGAGTTTTGAAAGGCGACGTGATTGCCGGAATCGATGACGAAGCTGCAGCCGATCTGACGCTGGCTTCCATTCGAAATCTGTTCCGCCAGGTCGGTCACAAATATAAATTATTGATTCAGCGGAACGGTCAGTCAGTGCAGGTTACGGTGCAGATGCGGCGCTTGATCTAAATCGCGCTGGCAGCTACTTCTCGAATCTCCTCAGCGTGTCAGCCATCGTTCGCAGCCGTGCATCAACGGTTCCGAACACGGATCCCGGTTCGAATTTCCCCGCCTTGCCGCGTTTCCCGGCGCGAACCCCTGTAAGGATCTCGATTCCTTGTTCGATCGTCGCGACTGGATAGATGTGAAATTTCCCTTTGGCCACCGCTTCGATCACTTCGTGGCGCAGCATCAGGTCTTCCACATTTTCAGCGGGAATCAGCACTCCCTGCGTGCCCGTCAATCCTTTCAGCTTGCAGACATCGTAAAATCCTTCGATCTTCTGATTCACGCCGCCAATCGGTTGAACGTCTCCCTGCTGGTTCACCGAACCGGTCACCGACAATTCCTGCTTGATCGGAATCTCCGAGAGCGCCGAAAGCATGGCGTAAATTTCCGTGGAGCTCGCGCTATCGCCATCTACTCCGGAATACGACTGCTCGAAACAGACGCTCGCGGAAAGCGAAAGCGGCTTATCCTGCGCAAAGGTCCGCCGCAGATAGCCGGAAATAATCTGCACGCCCTTATCGTGAAAACGGCCACTGAGATTCGACTCGCGCTCCACGTTGATGATCCCGAGTTTACCGAGCGCCACTGCCGCCGTGATGCGTACGGGCTTCCCAAACGCGTATCCCCCGATTTCGAGCACGCTCAAGCCATTCACCTGCCCAACGCGCGTGCCGGTGGTGTCGATAAACAGCAAATTCTGCTCGACCATTTCCCGGATTTTTGTTTCCGTCAGGTTGTGGCGGTCAATTTGCGCTTCTTGCGCTTTTCGGACGTGCTCCGCCGTCACAACTGTCGCTTTTTCATGTTTTGCGACGTACGACGATTCCCGGGCCAGGTCCGCCAGATCGAAAAATCGCGCCGTGATTTTTCCGCGCCGGCCCGCCCGGCGCACGCCATGCTCCAGAAGCACTGCGACGGCAGTCCGATCGAATGGGCAGAGTTGCTCGTCATCGCTCAGCTTCCGCAGGCGTCCCGCATACTGGCGAATCACTTCTTCGCTCCAGTTCATTTCTTCGTCGAATTCCACGCGGACTTTGAAAATCTTCTTGAAATCGTCTTCGTAGTCGTAGAGCAGTTCGTACATATCGCGATCGCCGATCAGGATGATCTTCACGTGAATCTCGATCGGCTCGGGCTTGAGCGCGGCCGTACTGAAAGGAAAGAACACGTCTACGGGCTGAATTTCGAGCTTGCCGTGATTCAGCGTGCGCTTCAGCGTTCGCCAGACGCCCGTCTCTGTCAGCGTGTCGAGCGCGTACATCACGAGAAATCCGCCATCCGCTCGCAGCAACGATCCGCCCCGCAGATCCATGAAGTCCGAACTCCAGCCGCCGCGCGTGTCGTAGCTTCGGTGAATCGTCCCGAAAAGGTTTGCGTACGTGGGAATCGTCTCGAAGATGACCGGTACTTTTTCCTGCTCGCCGTGCGCCAGAATGACGTTCACTCCGTAAACGCGGAACGGATCGCGGTCCGAACGCTCCTGCCGCTGCCCTCCGCCCCCTTCGGGCGGCGGCTGCTCGTCTTCCCCTTCGCGCTCTTTGAACGGATCGAGGTTGTCGAGGATGTGGTGCCGCACTTCTTCAAGGTATTCGGATATCTGCGGGTTCGGATATTTTTCCTTGAGCTCCTCGATCACGCCGTCGACGAGCACCGAGGCCGCTTCCTGCTCGAGATAGCTCATTTCGCTCGCAAGTTCGCGCGAAAGCGAAAGCGTCTTTCGGTATACGACGGTGAATTCCTGCCGGAACTGATCGTATTTACGCTCCAGATCCTCCGCCGCCACGCTCTCCAGCTTTCCCTCTTGCACCATCTTGGGAATCTCTTCGATCGGGACCATCTGCCCCTCGAGAACAGGGAAAATCTCTGGCAGTGCTACCGCTCCCACTTGCATTCGGCCGAGGGCAAACTGCTCGCGCGCGATCCGGCGCGTGAAATCGTCCATCAATTCCTTCTCGCGCACGGTGAACCGCTCGACGATCCGCGTCTTCTGCCGCTGGAAGGGCTCACCTTCGAAAACCTGCGGAATGCGCCGGCGGAGAAAATCGATGCCCGATTCCACTTCCTTCTTGAACGCGTTCGCCTGCCCGCGCGGAAGAGTAAGCAATCTTGGCCGGTCCGCATTCTTGAAATTATTCACGTAGCAGCGGTCCGGCGCGGTTTCGGTCTCGAGGTGCATCTCTTCGACCATCCGCACGATCATCCCGCCGCGGCTTGTGCCGGAAAGCCCGCACACAAAAAGGTTGTAGCCGGACGCTTTCAGCTCAACGCCCATCCGCAACGCGCGCATCGCCCGGTCTTGGCCCATATCGTTGACGGTCGGCTCCACTTCAGCCGTCGTTGCGAATGGGATTCGAGCCGGATCGCAGTGCCATCGGAGTTTTTCCGGCGGCAGGCTGACGTATTTTGAATTGGAATTCTTGCCCATACTGGTTTCCAAAGGGCGCTACTCTAGCACGCTGCCCGTTCTACTCCCACTCGGATTGGACTCAAGGTTTCTACCAGGCGCACTCGGTACGTACAGATCCAGAAGACTGGCGGCAGTTGCAACTACGATCGGTCCGAGCACCACGCCAAGCATTCCGAAAACGCTGATGCCACCGAGCACGCTGATGAATACCACCAGCCCGCCCATCTCCGCCCGCCCGCTGATCATCCACGGTCGAATCACATTGTCGACCGACCCAACAATGACGCTGCAAACCAACGCCAGCACGATGCCCTTCGCGATGTGGCCTCCCAGCATCAGGCTGATCGAAGCCGGAACCCATATCAGCGCCGAGCCTACCACCGGCACAAGCGAGAAGAATCCCATCATAACGCCCCAGAAAATAGGTGCGCCAATTCCGGTCAGGCCGAAAGCCAATCCGCCAAGCAATCCGTGTGCGGCGGCTGCCACAAGACTCGACGTCACGCTCGCAAAAATCAGGTCGCGCGAATCCTGGATCATCCGGTTTCGATGAACGTCCTCGAACGGCAAAATTTCGCGAAGCCGGGCGACGAGCGATGGTCCATCGCGAAACAGATAGAACATCGCAAAAATTGTCACCGAAAGTTGAAACACGAATGAAGCTGTGTGGCGCAGCACCGCCCCAACCTGACCGGCTACATACGTCGCCATCCGCTCGCCGTAACTGTGCAGTGTGCTGCCAAGATCGGTTGTATCCGCCTCGGGAAAACGCTGCGTCATGCGTACCCAGAGATCGTTCACCCAGTTGAAGTGTCCGTTCGCCACTCCAGCCTGAACGGAATGGATGGCTTCCACGCCCTGCCGGACGAACGCGATCATAATGAAGATAGTCGGCACGATCAGGATCAGCGTTACGCCAAATGTGGCCGCCACTGCCGCGGTTGTCGCTCCCCACCTCTTCGCCAGGCTCTCGTACGCTGGAAAAAAAAGGACGACGAGAATCACGGCCCACGCAAGCGCCGCCAGAAACGGTTCAAACACACGAAAGACCAGGTAGGCCAGCAGCGCGACAATTCCGTAGAACAGCACGTTGCCGATCTTTCGTTGTGTGCCGGATTCAGCGATCACTCATGCTCTCTCGTGCGCATAGGGCAAAGAGACTGATAGTTGCAATCCCGGTGTTTGTCAACTGCGCCCTGTCTCTGTGGCGCGGCGAGCGGTAATGCTAGAATGCCAGCAGGTCGCGCTGAGGCTGCCATGCCGGATTCGCCCTGCAAACATACTCGAACGCGCTTGATCGCGAAAGACGACGATTCTCAGTACGTTGAATGTCTCGACTGCGGAGAAATTCTCGAAGCCGGCGAATTAAACGAGAACCCGAATTTCGGCGAATCGCTTTCGGACGCATAGAGCGGCACGCCGCGGCAAAAAAGAACATCCACTCCCCACGAACGGGCGTACAATCCGCACAATCCTTGCTAGGAGGCTGCCATGTGTACGCGCGCGTTTGGTCTGCTACTTCTTGTGCTGTTGCTTGCGTTCCCCTGCCGCGCTCAGCAAGCTCAAAGTTCCGATGTGAAACCGGCGGCTGGCACCAAGATCCCGCCGGAAGCGCTCAAAGTTGCCAATCCCGTGAAGTCCGGTCCAAGCTCGATCGCAGCGGGAAAAAAGAAATTTGGGTACGACTGCGCGATGTGCCATGGAGCGGACGGCGACGGGAAAGGAGATCTGGCGATCGACATGAAGCTGAAGATGTCTGACTTTCGCGATCCGGCCGCTCTGAAATCCGCCACCGACGGCGAGATGTTCTACGTCATCAAGAACGGGAACGGTGCGATGCCTTCCGAAGCGGATCGGTTGAAGGATGAAGAGATTTGGAACCTGGTGAATTACATTCGTTCGCTCCCGAAGAATTCGGCAGCGGCCGCGCCGGAAAAAGAAAAGTCAGACGCACCCTAGAAATCTTAGCAGCGTCTGACTGTTCGTTTGAGAACCCACTCTTCCTGACGAGTCCTCTCCAGAACTCAATTTCACTGGTAACCGTTCAAAGATCAGGCTTTCCATCCGCTCGTTTTCACGTCTAAGCATCGCAAGCAGGGGCGCATCTTCGGTTCCGGCGCGCGCGAACCGCACTCTGGAGAAATGCTATGAATTGCTGCACTCGACTCTTGTTCCGTGCTGTCCTATTGTTCACGATTGGTTTCGCGCCGGCGGGCCTGGCGTACGCGCAATCAACGAGCGCGGAGCAAACTGCGGCAGACGGTTACTACAACGCGAAGGATTGGGCGAAAGCCGCGCCGGCCTACGAATCGCTCGCGAAGGCAAACCCGGGCAACGGGCAAGACTGGTATCGTTGGGGCGTCGCGCTGGCTGGGATCGGACAGTTTCAGAAGGCGATCGAATGCTACGAAAAGGCCGGCAGCCTGGGTTTTCACCAGTTCTCTGTGCTCTTCCGCACCGCGAAGGCTTACGCGCGCCTGGGCGATCGGGAAAAGGCGTTTGCCAAGCTCGATGAAATCCTGGACGTGGGCTACGGCCCCGGCGAGCTTTTCGCCTCCGACCCCGATCTCGTTTTGCTGAAGGACGACCCGCGTTTCGCAACGGACATCGACAAGGCGGACCACAATTCATTCCCCTGCAAGTACAGCGCGGAGCACAAACAGTTCGATTTCTGGGTCGGTGACTGGACAGTGAAACAAACGGGTGCCGATCAGGTAGTCGGATCGAGCAGCATCCAAAAAATCCTCGATGATTGCGTCGTCCTCGAAAATTGGACCGGCGGCCGCGGCAATTCCGGCAAGAGCTTCAACATCTACGACGCCAACACAAAGAAATGGGAGCAATACTGGGTCGACAGCAATGGCGGACGAATTTTCTTCAGCGGACACCTGAACGGGACGACCATGGACTACTACGCGGATACCGACGAAAACGGGAAAAAGGCCACCCGCCACCTTCAATTTTTCAATGTGGGCCCGGACGAGGTGAGGCAGTTCAGCCAGCGATCCGAGGACGGCGGAAAAACCTGGTCGGTCGAATACGATTTCACCTATTTTCGAAAGAAGTCAGGCGATGACTGAACTCTCATGCGATTGGCCGGGGGCGATTCGAGGCCTATTTCAAACCGAGCTTTTCGATGATCCGGAGAACGTCAGAGACCGAAACGTCGTACAGCGCGTGCTCGTCTTCTTGCTCCAGGCGTTCGCGGAGATACTCTGCGCCGATGTAACTCGCTTCGCGATCCGATAGGTTGCGTCCCGCGCGCGTGCGGAATTCCACAAAGCCGGGATGCGCCAGCCCGAGCACAACGCCTTTTCCATCCACGAAAAATTTGCAATCCATCGTGTCGGCGTGGCGCGTGGCGATTCCGTTCCAGCAATGCGAAAAGCGGCAACGGTAAACGTAGTCCGTCACTTTCGAAGGCACGTCGAAAGCGCTTACGAAGTCGCTCATCGCGCCGGCATTCGGAATCGTCGGAAAAGTAGTCTTGGCCATCGGAGTTTGTCGCAGTGTGCCCTTTACTTCCGCGCGCCCACCGCCGCCGGCTGCGACGCTTGCTGGTAACTTCGAACTGCTGCGCCCACTCCAGCGCCAGCCGGAACGTGAAAGTCCTGATCGAGCAAAACTTTTTCGAGCGCTGCGAGGAACACCAGCACATTTGTCTTCTGGCTCGAATAGCCCATTAACCCAACCCGCCACAGCTTGCCTTTCACCGGCCCGAACCCGCCCGCGATTTCGATGTTGAACTCGTCGAGCAATTGCCGGCGTACTCGCCCATCTTCCACTCCCGCGGGAACTTTCACGCCCGTCACCGTCACAAGCCGCTCCGCCGGATTCGCCACAAATAGCTCGAGCCCCATCGCTTCGACTCCCGCCACGAGCGCGCGCTGGTTTTGCAGATGCCGCTCCCACCGCGCTTCGAGCCCCTCTTCCAGCGCCAGCCGCAGCGCTTCCCGCATTCCGTAGATCAACGAGATCGGAGGCGTGTGATGATAGGTCCTCTCGCTTCCCCACATCGTCATAATCGGCGTCAGATCGAAGTACCAGCTCCCCACCGGTGACTTGCGCGCGCGCATCACGTCTTCCATCCGCGCATTCACGGTGATCGGCGCCATTCCCGGAGGCGCGCTGATCGCCTTTTGCGACCCGCTGAAACAAATATCGATGCGCTGTCGGTCGATGTCGAGCGGGCAACCAGCGAGCGTCGCAACCGCATCGACCACCAGCATCGCCCCCAATTCATCCGCTACCTTGCGGTAATCATCTAGGCGCTGCACCACTGCCGTCGAAGTCTCGCCGTGCGCGAGTCCCACGAATTTAATCTTCTTGCCCTTGCCCACCCGGCGCACTTCATCGGGATCCACCGTGCGACCGTACGGAGCCTCCACTCGAATCACTTTCGCCGGACTTCGTTCCGCAATCACCGCCATACGCTCGGAGAACCATCCATTCACGCAAACGATGCATTCGTCGCCTTCCTCCAACGGATTCAACACAGCCGCTTCGATTCCACCCGAGCCGGAAGCTGAGATCGGAAACGTGATGCGGTTCTGCGTCTGGAACACCTTCCGTAGCAGCACCTGCACGTCGTTCATCATGCCGATGAACCACGGATCCATGTGGCCCACCAGCGGCGTCGACATCGCGCGGTATACGCGCGGGTCCATGCACGACGGGCCCGGCGTGAGCATCAATCGTGCCGGTGGAAGGAGTTCGCCGATAATTTCATTCATGGATGTATACCTCGCAGCGCGTCCTATTTTGGCCTTCGTAGGCAACCCGCCTACTTTCAGCAGGCCATGGAGCGAAAAACAGTGCCCATTAGCGGTTCCAGTCTCCCTAAATTGGGCCGTTCTGGTCAACCTCCAAAATGGCCCCAGCAGGCCGAAATCTGGTGGGGTCACCGCCTCAATCCGGCAGCGGGCGCCCGGCGTTCCGCCCCGGCAAAATCATCCCGGCACCGGTCTGGAATGCCCTCTGCACTCGCTAGTCCCCGCGAAACATGGTGCTTTCTTGCTGTTAGCGGTTTCGCATCCTGTTCCCCGGCCGTGTTGAAAGGCCCATACCCCTATGCTAGATTGCCAAACTGGCCCCAAATCCTCATGACAACAGGAAAAATCTCGGCTGCAGAGAAGCCCAAAATCTCCCGCGTGGAGGTGTACTGGCACACGGTTCGGTACCGGACGGTCGTGTTGGTCATCATCCTTTTTGTAGCGGTTGTGTTTGTTGCTTTTCATTTTGCGTTCCCCGAAATGGCTGCCAGCTTAGTCAGCAAGATTGCGAACTCTATCGCCGCCCCTTCCACGAACGAGAGTTCCACCGCCGCGGCGCGCCAGGCGCGCTTCGTCAATCTGGACGGTAAAGTTCAAATCAAGAAGAGCAATTCGGTTCAGTGGGTCAACGCCGATTACCAACTCTCCCTCGACAAAGGTGATTTAATCCAAACCGGAAGCGAAGGAGTCGCTCGTATTCAGTTCGCTGACGGTACCACCTACACGGTGAAAGGAGACACGCTCGTCACCGTGGAAGATAACGTCGTGCAGCAGGATCGCGCTTCGACGGTCGGCGTTCACATCACTTCCGGCCAGGTGGATCTTGCAACCGGCTCATGGGAAATTCCCGGCTCGAAGGCGGAAGTCTCCTTCGAGAATGCCGTCGCTTCCGTCCGCGCCAACAGCCGTGCTGCGGTGCGGAGCGATCCGGCCACGAATCAGCAGGAAATTACGGTCGATTCCGGAAGCGCGGAACTGAACCGTGGTGGCGAGCATCTCAACATCGGACAATGGGAGCGCGCGTCGTTCCCCACCGGCGGCGCGATTACAAAGAGCCAGGTTCTAGCTCCGCCGCAACTGGACAAGCCCATCAATTTGGCGGCCGTCATTGTCGCGGATCCAAAGCGCGACCCGATTCTATTTTCCTGGAAGCCTGTTTCCACCGCGAAGGCCTACACATTACAGGTCAGCACTACTTCGATGTTCAACAAAGTCGTGATGGAGAAAAAGACCACGGGTTCCAGCGTTGAACTCGAGGGACTTCCTCCCGGTGATTATTTCTGGAGAGTTCGCGCGATCGACGAGAAAAACAATGCCAGCGACCAGAGCGATCCTTTCAAGTTCATGCTGGTTGTGGCCGGTAAAGAACAGGAAATGCTCCTCGAAGTGGACGACACGGAACTGCACGGTAACAACGTCGAGGTAATTGGACGCACCGAACCCGGCGCCGCCCTCATTATCAACGGCGAACAGGTGGCAGATATTCGCCCCGACGGGCACTTCCGCTATTTTACGCAGCCGATGGACCGTGGCAGCCACACGATCGTAATCACCGGCCAAAACCGCCGAGGTGGAACGGCCATTAAGAAAGTTGATGTCGTCATCCCGTAGAAATTACGCAAGCTGACTTGCATGCGCTGCCGCAGCAGTGCTCAAGTGGAACCTGAGGGGGAAGCGTCACGTGACGAAAAGCGGCTACAACATGCGGTCGGTCTTCAGCCTTTTCTCTTCCGATCTGGCTATTGACCTGGGAACCGCGAACACACTGGTCTTTGCGCGCGGAAAAGGAATCGTAGTCAACGAGCCTTCGATCGTCGCAATTAATAAGAATACGGGTGAAGTCGTGGCGGTAGGCCGCGAAGCGAAAGAAATGCTCGGCCGGACTCCGGGCAACGTCGTAGCCATCAAGCCGATGAAAGACGGCGTCATCGCCGATTTCAAAGTCACCGAACGCATGCTCACATACTTCATTCAGAAGGCGCACAACCGCCGCGTCCTGGTTCATCCGCGCATCGTCATCGGTGTTCCCAGCGAAATTACGCCCGTTGAAAAGCGCGCCGTGCAGGACTCCGCGTATCGCGCCCGCGCCAGCGAAGTGTACTTGGTCGAGCAGGCAATGGCTGCCGCCATCGGCGCGGGCCTGCCTATCGAAGAACCTTCCGGCAATATGGTCGTCGATATTGGCGGAGGCACCACCGATATCGCCGTCATCTCCATGAGCGGCATTGTCTATTCGCGTTCCGTACGCGTAGCCGGCAACGAGATGGACGAAGCCGTGATGCACTACCTCAAACGCAAATACAATTTGCTGGTCGGCGAGCGCACCGCCGAGCAGATCAAGATTGAAATCGGCTCGGCATACCCGCTCGAGAAGCCGCTCACCCTCGAAGTGAAGGGCCGCAACCTCATCGAAGGCGTGCCACGCACCGTCACGATCGACGACAGTGAAATCCGCGAAGCGCTTTCCGAGTGCATCGCGACGATCCTCAACGCGATTCGCGTCGCCCTCGAACGCACGCCGCCAGAACTCTCTGCGGACATCAGCGACCGCGGCATCGTCCTTACGGGTGGTGGCGCTCTCATCAAGAATCTCGACAAGCGCATCCGCGAAGAGACCGGCTTGCCTGTATCAATCGCGGACGACCCGCTCGCTTCGGTCGTCCTTGGCACTGGAAAAATGTTGAGTGATTTTCGGTTGTTGCGCTTGGTTTCGATCGATTGAAATCCGGAACAGCCTTAGATCGAGTTTCGAAGTGGAAATACCGGCGGAAAAACGAAATACGAACCGGACGCGAGATGGGCTTCGACAGCCCTGTAACTCTCGATCTCGAACTCTTTGAACATGCAAGAAACGCTCATTTCACGCCATCGTCCGCTGAGCCTGCTAGCCGCTCTGCTTCTCGTGCAGGTATTGCTGCTCGCATTCCAGATCAAGCGTGAAAACAACGTCCGCCTGGTTCGCTACTGGGCGGTTCAAACGCTCACACCCGTCGAACGCGCAGGAACGTGGTCGTTCTCCAGGATCAGCGGCGTGTGGCACGGATATATCGGCCTCCAGGATGCTCGATCGGAAAACGGACGCCTGCAAAAAGAGCTCGATCAGCTTCGGATGCGCAATCGCGAACTCGAAAGCCAGGCCGCGGAGGGCCAGCGGCTCGCCGCCCTTCTCAATTTCCGCACCGCTCATCCCGAAGCGTCGATGCTGGCCGCGGAAGTGATCGGAGCCAGCGCCGACCCCACGTCGCACACGCTGTTCATCAACCGCGGTGAACGAGACCATGTCCGCCGGAATCTCGCCGTCATCACCCCCGAAGGAGTCGTTGGAAAAGTCGTCGAAGTGTTTCCGTCCACGTCGCAGGTCTTGCTGATCAACGACAAGGACAGTGGTGTCGGTGCTTTGTTCGCTTCCACCCGCACCCACGGAGTTGTGAAGGGCAGCGGTGATCCCAACCCGCGCATGGATTACATCGTCAACGACGAAAAGGTGCAGGCCGGCGACAAGATCCTTACCTCCGGCGAAGATCACATTTTCCCCAAGGATTTACCGATTGGAATCGTCGAGAGTGCAAAACCCGGAAACCCGTTCCAAACTATTTGGATCAGCCCTGCCGCCCGGCTCGACCGGCTCGAAGAAGTTCTGGTTCTTCAGTCTCAGCAGGAACTCACGCCCAGGAAAACCGAAGAAGCTCCCGCTTCGAGCGCAACCAGCTCCTCTCAATCCGCCGCGCAGCCTGCTGCTCCTCACAAGTGAAATGGCTACGATGCTGAGCACCGGCGCACAATCTGAATCGAATATCGAAGTACACAAATATTATGGCGGAGCCGTCCCCGTCGTTTGTTTTCTCGCTCTCGTCCTGCAGGCGTTCCTTCACAAGTACGGCCGTTGGGCCGAACTGATTGATCTTCCCCTGCTCGTCACGATCTATTTTGGCGTGAGCCGCCGGAATCCGGTCACCGGAATGTTCCTGGGAGCGGCGGTGGGAATCGCACAGGACGCATTGAGCCACGACAATCCAATCGGCATGTATGGGATCGCGAAGACGTGCGTCGGCTATGTCGCTTCATCCGTCGGCGCGCGAATCGACACCGAGCACCCCGTGAGCCGTTTCGGACTCATTTTCGTCCTCTTCCATTTCCATCAAATTGTGTTGGCAATTACCGAGCGCGGGTTACTCGCCCACCCGATGCCGATTTTCACCGTCCGCCTCTTCCTTGATTCCCTTGTTACCGCCGGAGTGGGCGTCATCCTCTTCGCCCTCCTCGATCGCCTTCGCAAGCCCCTTTAGCGCTACTTATGGGCGCTCCCTGTACTTCAGGCCAGCTACCTTCACGCCTCCGTTTTGGGCACAATACCGTGACCGAAAGGACATCGCTGCCTTGCGGCTGCGGGTTTGGCGGTGTTAGCTTTAAATGCCGCTTCGGGTACCGCCCGCGTTTGTGTGCAAGGGCGCATCAGGGCCGGGCGCATCACGGCCGACCAAAACCCCCGCGCAGGAGTTTCGTTGCCATCGTGGAGTGTTAACGACCAGAGGGTTCCCCAGGGCAGGCTGGCGCTGGTTTCCTACGTGTCTGTTATTTTCGTCGTGCTGCTTCTCGTCGGCTTCTGGAAACTCCAGGTCGTCCAGTCCGGACATTTCGCCGATC
Organism: Candidatus Acidiferrales bacterium; assembly: GCA_049797655.1. Classification (GTDB taxonomy): domain Bacteria; phylum Acidobacteriota; class Terriglobia; order Acidiferrales; family UBA7541; genus Palsa-295. The sequence continues at coordinate 100,211 of JBARFX010000110.1, forward strand.
TCGCCGAACGCAATCGCGTCCGCTCGATTCCCATTATTGCCCCGCGCGGGCCGATGCTCGATCGCGAAGGCCGCGTCCTCGTGGACAGTTATCCTTCCTTCAGCATTCTTCTCCTTCGCGAGGACATGAAATCCATCGAGAAGAGCATTCCTCAAATCGTTGACGGCCTGGGTATCAGCAGGCAGGATCTACTGCAGTCCTTGGACGCGGCCAAGAACGAGCCGAAATTCCAACCCGTGGTCATCAAGCCCGCTGCAAGTCTCGCGGACATCGCGTTCGTAGAATCCCATCGCGCCGACCTTCCCGTCCTCGAGTTGTTGATGGTTCATCGCCGCCGCTACCCGCACGGCAAAATGCTCGCCAATGCGATTGGCTACGTCGGTGAAGTTTCGCCTCAGCAACTTGACCAGAGCGACGGCCACTACCGTCCCGGAGACATCGTCGGCAAAGCCGGCCTCGAGCGCCAGTACAACGAAACTCTCGAAGGCACCGACGGAATGCGCCGCGTCGTCGTCAATAGCGTAGGCAAGGCCATGCGCACGCTCGACAACGTCGAAGCGATTCCAGGAAAGCCGATTCAGTTGACGATCGATTACGACCTGCAGGCAATCGCGGAAAACGACATGCAGGACAAGGAAGGCGCGGTCGTTGCGATGGACGCTCGCACCGGTGAAATTCTCGCCATGGTCAGCCGCCCAACTTTTGACCCTAACGACTTCGCCGTTCGAATTCCGCAGGACGAATGGGCTAAGCTGAATAGCGATAAAGACACTCCGCTTTTCAATCGCGCCATTCAGGGCCAGCTTGCTCCCGGATCCGTTTTCAAAATCGTCATGGCCACCGCGATGCTCGATTCCAAGGCCGTTCCCGAAAACACCACCGTCTATTGCCCCGGTTACGCCAGTTTTTACGGCCGCACGTTTCATTGCTGGCGGCCTCAAGGACACGGCTCCGTCGATCTTCACAAAGCAATCGTCGATTCTTGCGACGTTTTCTTTTACACCATCGGCAAGCAACTCGGCATCGAGCGAATCCACGATTACGCCGCCGGACTCGGACTCGGCCACAGAACAGGAGTCGATTTGCCGGGCGAAGAAGCCGGCCTGATGCCTTCCGAAGCCTGGGTCGAGCGCGTCTTTCACCACAAATGGTATGCCGGCGAGACGATTTCCGTGTCGGTGGGTCAGGGAGCAGTTACCGTCACCCCGATCCAGCTCGCGCGCATGGCTGCCGCGGTCGCGAGCGCCGGCAACCTCGTGCAGCCCCACTTGTTCAAGAATCTCCCGGATCTAAAAGCCGACCACTTCCCTCTTTCCGAAAATGCTGTGGAACAAGTCACGCAAGGTTTGTACGGCGTGGTCAACGAGGGCGGAGGCACCGGGTATCACTTGCGCCTCCAGAATGTCGACCTCTGCGGAAAGTCCGGCACCGCGCAGCTGATGAGTTACAACGCCGCCAGCCGCTTGGGAAAGAAGGAAATGGACGGCTGGTTCGTCGGCTTTGCCCCGCGTCGCAATCCGGAAATTGTCGTTGCTGCGATCGTTCAGAATACGATGGAACACGGCGGCGAAGCGGCAGGCCCGGTGGTACGCGATATCGTGAAAGCGTTTTACGACAAGAAGAGCGCAGGCACCCAGCAAACCGCGGTTGGAGCTCCGCCGCCTCCCGCTCCCGTTCGCCCTTTGGTCGCAACCGTCGGAGCCCAACGGCCATGAAGGACCGCCCGCGAACTCAGGACTTCGACTGGGCCCTGCTCGCAATTGTTGCCGCGATCAACACCATCGGGGTTTTCGAAATCTACTCATCCACACATGCCACTCCGAATATGGCCGGCCTTCAGTGGAGGCAGCTCACCTGGATCGCCGTCGGCGTCGCTGGAATGTTCCTGATCTCCCGTATCGATTACCACACCCTGATGGACCAGGCTCCCGCGCTCTATATGTTCGGTCTCGCCACTCTCCTGGTTGTGCTGGCTATTGGCCATTCCCGCTTCGGAGCCAAACGGTGGGTCGCCTTGGGTGGCGGCGTTAATTTGCAAGTGTCAGAACTAATGAAGTTGATTATAATCATACTACTGGCTCGCTTCTTTGCGGAGGTGCGCACAGACCGGATGACGCTGATGGATCTGGTGAAGGTCGCCGTCCTCACCGGCGTGCCGGTAGGCCTGATTTTGATTCAGCCCGATCTGGGAACCGCGATGGTGCTGGTGCCGGTCGCAATCGTTGGCGCATTTCTCGCCGGCATCGAATGGAAGCACATGGCGGTCGGACTCGTTCTCGTGGCGCTCATGATTCCGATCGGTTGGAATATGCGGCGACACCTGAAGCCGTACCAGCAACAGCGTATTGAAACTTTCCTCCATCCGGAGGAAAATCCGCGCGGCGCTGGTTATCAGATTCTGCAGTCTGAGATTGCGGTTGGCTCCGGTGGCTTCTGGGGCAAGGGATTTGGGAAGGGCAGCCAGAATCAGCTGGGCTTCGTGCCCGTCCGGTATTCGGACTTTATTTTGGCTGCGCTGGCTGAGGAACAAGGTTTCATTGGAGTTTGCGTCGTCTTACTGCTATACCTCGGCTTGATTCTGCGGTTGGTAGACAACGCGCAGAAGGCGAAAGATCGGGCCGGGATGTTTGTCGTCATGGGCGTCACCGCGATTTTGGGATTCCATGTCCTGGTGAACGCCTCGATGGTGATCGGATACATGCCCGTCACCGGCATCCCGCTGCCTTTGATGAGTTATGGCGGATCTTCGACGGCTTTTGTGTTTTTGGCTTTAGGCTTGGTGATGAACGTCCGCATGCGGCGTTTCGTCAATTAAAGCTTCGTTTCAAAAAAGTTTTGAACCAGTACCCGGACTGCGAACGTATTGGACAGCCGGAATTTTCAATCTTACTTAGGATTGCATCGGGTGAAGACGGTAGCTATCCAGCCACACGGCACGTCCTTCCTGGGCGGCTCATCATGGCCACAACAGAATCGTTCCACGAGCCATGCGGGCCGAGCCCGTGCGCTCGCTTCGCCCACCGGCGTGCCCGCCGCCATCCGATGCCCATTGAGGAGTTTTCATGTCGAAGGAAATGGTTATCTCGGCGAACCCCCACGAGACACGGGTCGCCATTCTGGAAGAAGGCCAGCTCTGTGAATTTTATGTGGAGCGTGAAAAAGAATTTGCCTTAGTTGGAAGCATTTACAAGGGCCGTGTCACTCGCGTGCTGCCTGGCATGCAGTCGGCCTTCGTCGAAATCGGGCTCGATAGCGACGCGTTCCTCTATGTCAGCGACTTCCTCGAAGACCTCGAAGAATTCGATCACATCGTCACCACCGCTGAAGAAAAAGTGCAGAAGATGCAGGACCAGGGCGGCCAGGTCTTCAGCGCCACCGCTCCGGCTGTACCCGCTCTCGAACCTGCGGACGTGGAATCGACTCCCCTCGCCCCAGGCGAGTATCCGCCAGCGGAAAATTTCGCGCCGGCAGGCTCTGCGCCGGCGGCGCCGGGCAATGTCGCCCCGGCTTATAACCCGCCCCCCTCGAATCGCCCCAGGTACGAGAATCGAAGCGATAGCCGCCCCAACC
>JBARFX010000111.1:0-22562 GCA_049797655.1 Candidatus Acidiferrales bacterium
TCTCGACGCGCACCGCCGCGGCGAAGCCGCCGCCACCGTCCTGAGCGCTGAGCTCGCCGATCCCACCGACTACGGCCGCATCGTCCGCGATTCCGAGGGGCGCGTCGAAGCAATTGTTGAGGAAAAGACCGCCACGCCCGAACAGCGAGCGATTCGTGAGGTGAATTCCAGCATCTATTGCTTCACGCTCGAAAAGCTTTGGCCCGCGCTCGCAGCGCTGCGTCCCAACAACTCGCATCGCGAACTTTATCTCACCGACGCGATCGCCCTCCTCCGGCAGCGCAATGAACGCGTCCTCGCGCAAATCGCCGCCGACGCGAACGAAATCCTGGGCTGCAACACGCGCGCGAGCCTCGCCGACGTGGACCGCATTTTCCGCGCACGCAAAGCCGCCGAATTGATGGACGCGGGCGTCACGATCTATTTGCCCGAGACCGTCGTCATCGATCCCGAAGTCACAGCCGGGCCCGACACGATCATCGAGCCGTGCGTACAACTCCTGGCCGGCACGCGCATCGGCGCCCGCTGCAGAATTCAGACTGGCAGCGTGCTCCACGACGTCCGCGTGGATGACGACGTCACGGTCGGCGCGCACTGCGTCGCCACCACGAGCCGACTTCACTCAAAATCGTCGATTGGCCCGTTCTCGCGCTTGCGTCCCGGCGCGGACATCCGCTCCGGCGCGCACATCGGCAATTTTGTGGAAGTGAAAAAATCCGTGGTGCACGAAGGCGCAAAAGCGATGCACCTCACATATCTCGGTGACGCCTCCGTAGGCCGCGATTCGAATATCGGCGCCGGCACGATCACCTGCAATTACGACGGCGTCGCGAAATATCCCACGACAATCGGCAACCGCGTTTTCATCGGCAGCGACACTGCGCTCGTCGCGCCGATTCGCATCGGCGACGGCGCGTACGTAGCCGCTGGGTCAACGCTAACGGAAAACGTTCCCGCCGACGCCCTCGCGTTGGGCCGCGGCCGCCAGGTCAACAAGCCAGGCTGGGCCCGCCAGCGCCGCAACGCGCTTCAAAAGGCGAAGCGAGCAGGTACCCGTCCCAAACCTAAGCGCGGCCTAAAGCTTCCGCGCCGATCAAAGAGATCCAGGCCTCGTCGTGCGAAGCGCTCCCCTCATCGGTAGCTCCGCAGTTTCCTGAACTTCACTCAGAAGACGACATCAATTTGCTTTCTTAATTCGCATCTGTGAGTAATTGAGAGCGCGCGAGATCTGCGCGCCAAGGGGAAATTTAATGACAAAATATCGAAGTATGAGCTGGACCGCTGTTAGAGCCGCATGCGACAAGAACCCAACAGACACTCCCCATTACATCAAGGCCAAGGAAGAGATGGCCTTCCGCCTGAAACGATTGGGGCTAATTCTGTTAGCCGTCAGCATACTGGCAGCCATAGCAAGCGCGTTACTTCGATTCCTCGAGTAATTCCTTCAAGTACTGCTGCCACACCGCGGCGTACGTGTGCGTCCCGTGGCCGTGCGTTTGATCGGAGATCGGAATCAGAACGTACCGCCCGTTCTTCACATGCTTGATTTCGCGCTCGGCGATCCCGAGCTCTGGCGGGTTGATGAAATCATCGGCCGAGTTCACGAACATCACCCAGGCCTGAATTTTATCGAGCTGCTTCGAAGGATCGTAGTTCCGCGAAGCGTTCAACGCATACAGCAAGTCGTTCGCATCGAATCCCGCCACCAGGTGCTTCGACGTCTCCTCCAAGAACTTGTCCGCGGCATCGCGCGTCGGAAAGCTTTTCTGCATTTGCAGCGGCGCGCTGGAGGCGATAATAAAAATATCGGCAGCGAATCGCAGCCCCGCTCCGGGTTCAACGGTGTAGTCGCCGTTTTTCCACTCAGGGTCGTCGCGAATCGCGTCCATCGCCATCCTGCGAAACATCCGGTTTCGTCCGGCGATCTCCACGGGCTGGCAAGCGAGCGGCATCAGCGCATCCATAAAATCCGGATACGTCTCGGCCCACACCCACGAATGCATGCAACCCATCGAAGTTCCCATCACGAGCCGCAGGTGGTTCACGCCAAGCCCTTTTTCCACCAGCTCGTGCTGTGCTGCGACCATATCGTCGTAATCGTATTGCGGAAATTTCATGCGCAGGCCGTCGCTCGGCTTGCTCGATTTTCCGTGGCCTATGCTATCGGGAACGATCACGTAATAGCGCGCGGCGTCGAGCACGCCTCCAGGCCGGAAGAGGACGCCCGCAAAAATCGGATTTAGCAAGCTTCGCCCGCTGCCGCTCGTGCCGTGCAGTGCCAGCACTGCGTTCGTCACTCGCCCGCTCTTGTCGCGTTCGGGCTTGCCGAACGTCGCGTAATGCATGCGCAGCTCAGGAAGCGACTCGCCCGACTTGAAGTGGAAATCGTGAATCACGTAATCGCCTTCCTGCGGCGGCGGTACGCCTTCGCCCAGTTGTCCCGAGGCCTGCGCGCGGGCAGGGGCTGCGGATAGGAGCAAGATAGCGGTCACGCTGAAGATGAAACTGCAGTTGCGACGATTCAAGTTGACACCTCCGTCGGTTGAGTTACCCGATGCTTAGAATCTGGAGCAGCAGCGTACGACCCGCGGCACTCGCGGTCAAGAAGCGTGATGGCGATCCCGAAACTACAGCCCGACTTTCCGTGTGCTAAAATGCATGCAGGGAGACGCCAAAAAATGAAATTCGGAGTAGTCCAATTCCCCGGCTCGAATTGCGACGACGACGCCTGTCACGCGATCTCATCCGTCATCGGACAGCCCGTCGATTTCATCTGGCACCAATCCGAAGACGTCGCAGGTTACGATGCCGTGATTCTTCCCGGCGGATTCGCGTATGGAGACTACCTTCGCACCGGCGCGATCGCGCGCTTTTCTCCCGTGATGCACGCGGTGGAGCGCTTTGCGCGCGCGGGCGGCCTCGTCCTCGGCATCTGCAACGGATTCCAAATTCTCCTCGAAGCCGGCCTGCTTCCCGGCGCGATGCTCCGTAATAAAGGACTGCGCTATCTTTGCCGCCACGTCCATATCCGCGTCGAACGCACCGATACGCCGTTCACGGGCGCGGCGCATCGCGGCGACGTGCTGAAAATTCCTATCGCGCACAACGAAGGAAATTATTTCTGCGATGTCGCCGCACTCGCCGAACTCGAGCGCAACAATCAGATTATCTTCCGCTACGTCCATCCGGACGGAACCGATTGCGCCGAAGCCACCGGACCGCTCGACGCCTCCGCCGAATTCGACCGCGAAAATAATCCCAACGGCTCGCTGCGCGCCATCGCCGGAATCTGCAGCCGCGAACGCAACGTCCTCGGACTGATGCCGCACCCCGAGCGTGCCGTCGAATCGCCGCTCGGCTCTTCCGACGGCCTGGTGATTTTCCAGTCGATGGTCGAGTACTTGACGCGCACCGAGAGCAACCCGCACAACGGCCGCGTCGCCGTAACGGCATAACTTTTCCACCAATTTTCGCAGGTCTCCACAGATTCCTTACTCAGGCTCGCGGGTTGCGCCTGCATTTGTTTGCTGCGACAATTCTCATGCGCGGCTTTCAATTTTGCTGGATCTGAAACGAATTCGTCCCGGCAAACGTATCGTTCATAGGCGCGCATGATCGTGATGCAAAAAGCCATCCAATCCGAAATCAAGGTTACGGCTGAGATTGCGGCGGAGCACGGGCTGACGGCGGAGGAGTTTGCGCGCATCCAGAAAATCCTTGGCCGCGACCCGAATTACACCGAGCTGGGCATTTTTAGCGTGATGTGGAGCGAGCACTGCTCGTATAAATCTTCGCGCGTGCATTTGAAGCGGCTGCCGACCACCGGCAAGCTCGTCGTCCAAGGCCCCGGAGAAAATGCGGGCGTAGTGGATATCGGCGACGGGCTTTGCGCCGTTTTCAAAATCGAGTCGCACAATCATCCGAGCTTCGTTGAACCGTTTCAGGGCGCCGCCACAGGCGTTGGCGGAATCCTGCGCGATATTTTCACGATGGGCGCGCGGCCGATCGCGGTGCTCGATTCGCTGCGCTTCGGGCCCATCGCTCCCGGCCCCGGCGCGGGGAGTTCAACTCCTGACGAAATCGCGCGAAACCGGCACATCCTCGACGGCGTCGTTCGCGGCATCGGATTCTATGGAAATTGTTTTGGCGTGCCCACGGTCGGCGGCGAAGTGCAGTTCGAGCCGTGCTATTCGAATAATCCGTTGGTGAACGCGCTCGCTCTCGGCATCGCGCGGAAGGAAGAACTTTTCTTTGCCCGCGCGCGAGGCGTAGGCAATCCCGTGATCTACGCAGGCGCGAAGACAGGCCGCGACGGAATTCACGGCGCGTCGCTGCTCGCTTCCGCGGAATTCAGCGAAGAATCTCAGCAGAAGAGGCCCAACGTGCAGGTGGGCGACCCGTTCATGGAGAAGTTGTTGCTCGAAGCGTGCCTGGAAGCGATGCGCACCGGAGCGGTGGTGGCGATTCAGGATATGGGGGCGGCGGGGCTGACGAGTTCGAGTTCGGAGATGGCGTCGCGCGGCGGGATGGGAATTGAAATCGATCTCGCGCTTGTGCCGCAGCGCGAAACCGGCATGACGCCTTACGAAATCATGCTTTCGGAATCGCAGGAGCGGATGCTGCTGGTGGCGGAGCGCGGCCGCGAGCGCGAAGTCTTCGACGTCTTCCACAAATGGGGGCTCGACGCGGTCGAAGTCGGCAAAGTTACCGATGACGGTAAGCTGCGCGTCCTTGACCACGGACGGCTCGTGGCGGAAATTCCCGCGCACGCCATCGCCGAAGAAGGCCCGCGCTACGAACGCCCGATTGCTGCGCCGCCGACGCCGGTTTCGAGCGGGACGCTTGTTACGTTCGCGGCTCCGGGTGCGGATCTGACCGCCGATTTTCGCCTCCTGCTCGGGTCGCCCGCGATCGCGTCGAAATACTGGATCACCGAGCAGTACGATTCGATGGTGCGAACGAATACGCGGTTCGGCCCGGGGGCAAGCGACGCCGCTGTGCTGCGGCTAAAGGAAACCGATCGCGGGCTCGCGCTTTCTACCGACGGCAACGGCCGTTGGTGCTTTCTCTCGCCGCGCGTCGGCGCGATGCATGCTGTCGCCGAAGCAGCGCGCAACGTTGCGTGCGGTGGCGCACGGCCCGTCGCCGCCACCAACTGCCTGAATTTCGGCAATCCCGAAAAGCCCGAGGTAATGTGGCAATTCAGCGAAGCGATCGACGGCATCGCCGAAGCTTGCCGCGCGCTTGAGATTCCAATTACGGGCGGGAACGTCAGCTTCTACAACGAAACGCTCGGCAAACCGATTTATCCCACGCCGGTTCTTGGTGTGCTCGGGGTGCTCGAAGACGCCGATTTCGCGCTCGGGTGCGGCTTCGATAAAGAGGGCGATGCAATTGTGCTGCTCGATGGCACGGGGATTGAGATCCTTCGCTCCGCTCAGGATGACAGAGCAGGGGACAGTGTGCGGGACGAGTTCGCATCGTCCGAATACGCGAAAACAATTCACGGAATCGTCGCTGGAGCACCACCGGCGATCGATCTTGCCGCCGAAAAGCGCCTGATCGAATGCCTGGTCAATCTCGCGAGTGCAGGCCTGATCCTCTCCGCTCACGATGTGAGCGACGGCGGCCTTGCCGTCACGATCGCGGAATCGTGCTTTGCCAGCGAGGGCCTTTCGGCAAACGTGAATATGACAGTGGAGATCGCCGGGGGATTGGGCACAGGGGCGACGGACGAAGAGGGAGCGCCTGAGGGCGGCTCGTCCCCTTGCTACGCGAGCGAAATCGAAACCGCGAATGCTCGGGTTGACAAGGTGTGGGGCAGGCAGAGGCCGGCCGAATATGTTCTTTTCGGCGAACGCGGTGCGCGCGCCATCGTTTCGCTCGCCCCCGCTTCGCTTGCCCGACTGAACACCGTTGCGGCACAATATGGAGTGGCCGTGAATCGTATCGGTACCGTCACCCGCAGCGAATTTCGCATCCAATACATGGGCTCGCCTGTTATAAGAGGGAACGTGACATCCTTCCGGCAAGCCTGGTCCCAATCTCTGGCAGCAGCCGTCGAGAGCGCTTCGTGAGCAAGATTGTCAGTTGGGGACGCTGGCCCGTGGCGATTTTTTTCGCTTTGCAGGGGCTTGGCATTTTGATGGTGGTAGTCGGTGTTCTTATCCTGACGCTGCGAGATAGAGCGGGATCTTTTTACTTCATATACATGGGCCTGCTCGAATGTGCGCCGTTGCTACTATGTGCCTGGGGTATTCTCAGATTGCGCCGCTGGGGGTACGGACTCGCCTTTGCACTCTCTGCCCTGGGAGTTTTGCTCATGGCTTTCGTCTTTGCGGATTCGGGTGCGCAGACATTGGACAGCACAATTGTTCAGGGTGCGATAGTTTATGAGCGTGCCTTTATAGTGTCATCGATCGTGTTTGATTGTTCGATCTTGGTCTGGCTCCTACTGCCGCCGGTTCGCTCTCAGTATCTGCACAAGGAACAAATCGCGTGAACAACAAGCAAATCCAAATCGACGACGATCGGTTCCACGATCATTGCGGCGTGTTCGGCGTCTTCGGCAATGACGAAGCGGCGAAGCTGACGTATCTGGGAATTTACGCGCTGCAGCATCGCGGGCAGGAGTCGGCGGGGATTGCGTCGACGGACGGCGCGGACGTGCGGGTGCACAAGGCGCTCGGCCACGTGCAGGAAATTTTCACGCCGCAGGTGATCGCGTCGCTTCCCGGCGCGGCGGCCATCGGACACACGCGGTATTCGACCGCCGGTGATTCGACGCTGACGAACGCGCAGCCGGTGGTGATCGATTGCAACAAGGGCAAAATCGCGCTGGCGCACAACGGCAACCTGACCAATGCAATCGAAGTGCGGCGGCGGCTCGAGCATCGAGGTTCGATTTTCCAGACCACGAGCGACACCGAAGTGATCGTCCATCTGATCGCTCGAAGCGCGGCGCGGAATCTTTCCGGCGCGATTGCCGACGCGCTGAATCAGGTGGAAGGCGCGTACTCGCTCGTGCTTCTCACGCGCGATGAAATTTTTGCGATACGCGACCCGCGCGGATTCCGCCCGCTTTCGCTGGGCCGCATCGACGGCGCCTGGGTGGTGGGCTCGGAAACGTGCGCATTCGATCTGATCGACGCGGAATACGTGCGCGAGATCGAGCCCGGCGAAATGGTCCGGATTTCGCGCGGTGGAATCGAATCCATCCGCTTTGCGCCGGAAAAGCCGCACCAGTATTGCATTTTTGAGCATGTCTATTTTTCGCGTCCGGATAGCCTGGTGTTCAACCGCCCGGTAAATCAAAGCCGCGAACGGCTGGGGAAATTGCTCGCGAAGGAGCATCCGGTGGCCGCCGATATCGTGGCGCCGGTGCCGGACTCGGGCGTTCCCGCCGCGATTGGCTACGCGGCTGAATCGGGAATCCCGTTTCGCATGGCGCTGATTCGCAACCACTATATCGGCCGCACGTTTATCGAACCCGTGCAAGCGATCCGCGATTTCGGCGTGAAGCTGAAATTGAACCCGGTGCGTCGAATGCTTGAGGGGCAGCGCGTGATCCTCGTGGACGATTCCATCGTGCGCGGCACTACCAGCCGGAAAATCGTGCGCCTGGTGCGCGACGCGGGCGCCACCGAAGTGCACGTCCGCATCAGCTGCCCGCCGACGATTTCGCCGTGTTACTACGGAGTGGATACGCCGCGGCGCGAAGAGCTGATCGCCGCAAACCAATCGACCGAAGAGATTCGAAAGTTTTTGGGCGCCGATTCGCTCGGCTATCTTTCGCTCGAATCGCTGCGCGCCGCTGTGGAAGATTCGGAAGGGAAATTTTGCACGTCGTGCTACACCGGCAGCTATCCGACTGAGCTGGTGCAACTCGAAGTGGAGGCTCATCGTGGCAGCTGAGGTGGGAGAAGCGGTGCTCGCGGAGAAAGTCCAGGCGAAGCATGCCGATACGGTTGGCGATCGCGTCTGGCGCGAAGTGCTTTCGTGGGTGTGGGTGATACTGGCCTTCCTTGTAATCGAAGGCGGGCTGGTGCAGGCACGCGTGATTCCCAGCGGGTCCATGGAACGCACCGTGCTGATCGGCGACCATTTGATTGTGAGCCGAATCGGATACGACATCGGGATCCCGTTCACGGACTTCCATGAGCCCTTGTGGCGCGACCCAAAACGCCAGCAGATCATCGTGTTCCGCGCACCGCTGCCCGGAAATCCGGATTTCATCAAGCGGACAATCGGCTTGCCGGGCGACACGATTGAAATCATGCAAGGCGTGGTTTATATAAACGGGAAAGCGCTCGACGAGCCGTACCGCAACCAGCCGCCGAATCTCATGGAAAATCGCGCGGCCATCACCGTCCCGGCGAACAGCTATTTTATGATGGGAGATAACCGCGAAAATTCCTACGACAGCCGCTACTGGGGCTTCGTGCCGCGCGCCAATATCATCGGCACTCCCGTCGTCATCTACATGTCGATCGACGCGCCCGAAGAGGTCTGGGAACCTGGACACGTCGGCGAGCGGTTCGAGACGTATTTCAACGCGCTGATCCATCCGCGCGAAGTGCGCTGGCGGCGGCTGTTCCATACATTCTAAAATCTGAGCGTCACCTGGCCCCCTCCGGAAACGGAATCTCTTCATGCGCTACGCCGATGCCGGCGTCAATATCTCTGCTGCTGACGAAGCCAAGCGGCGCATCGCCGCGATGGCGAAAAAGACCTTTCAGCGCGGAGTCCTCGCGCCCATCGGCGGATTCGGCGCGCTCTTTCAGCTCGACCGCAAGCGCTGGCGCGATCCGATTCTGGTGGCGAGCGCCGACGGCGTCGGCACAAAACTCAAAATCGCCTTCGCTACCGGAATTCATTCCACCGTCGGCGCGGATATCCTGAACCATTGCGTGAACGACATTCTGACGCAAGGCGCCGAGCCGCTCTTTTTTCTCGATTACCTCGCGATGGGAAAACTGGATACTGAAATTGTGGAACAGGTGATCGAAGGGATGAGCCGCGCCGCGAAGAAAGCTCACTGTTCGCTGATTGGCGGCGAGACGGCGGAAATGCCGGATTTTTATCCTCCCGGCGAATACGATCTGGCCGGATTCATCGTCGGCGCCGTCGAACGCAAACAGCAGCTCGATCGAAGGCGCGTGCGCCCGGGCGACGCGCTGCTCGCGCTGCCGTCGAGCGGACTTCACACCAACGGCTATTCGCTGGCGCGAAAGCTTGCGTTCGGCGTCGCGAAGCTCGAGCCGGACACGTACGTGCCGGAAATCGGCAATAAAATCGGCGCGGAGCTGCTGAAGCCGCACCGCCCCTACTGGCCGCTGCTGAAACCGATTCTCGCGCGCGGGTGGGTCACGTCGATGGCGCACATCACCGGAGGCGGTATCACCGGGAATCTTCCGCGTGCGCTGCCTAAGAATGTGCAAGCGGTTATCGAGCTGGGTTCGTGGCCCGTGCTGCCGATTTTTCAGTACCTCGCGAAACTGGGGAAAATCGACCGGGACGAATTGCTGCAGACGTTCAATCTCGGCGTGGGCATGATTCTGGTGGTTCCCGCGAAATTCGTTGCGCGCGTGGAGTCGGAATTGAAGCGACGCCGAGAGAAATTTTATTTAATTGGCCGGATTGAAGCGGCGGCGCGCGGGAAATCGCGCGTAATTTATTCGGGCACGCTGGCGCTGTAGTCGCGTGAGGCGGCAGCACCGCCGAGACGGAATTCGCGACTGGATTTGAGCGCGTCAGTCCGTCGGCGATTCGCGTCCTAAGATCGACTCGCGCTCGTCCGAGCACAGGCAAGAGCGCCTGTGCCACTTAAACCGGGCGCGCGCTACTCGCCGATGTTGTCGATGTCGGCTACGGCTTTCCATTCGCCATTCGGTTGCTTCTTCCACACGACGACGTACTTGCCTTTTTCGTCCTTGACCTTCCCCTTTCTTACTTCCGTCTTTTCGTCGTAGGTGCCGTATTCGTAGGCGAGATCGCCGGAGCGCGCCACTTCGACGTAGGCGGTCTCGAACGTGAGTTCGGCTCCGGGAGTGGCGAGTTCCTGCTTCCACGCCATCTTGATCGCGTCTTTACCCTTCACCATCGCGCCGTTGTTGACGAAAAAGATGGCGTCGTCCGCATAATACGAAGTGGCTTTGTCGAGATCCTTTGCTTGTGACGCCTTGCTCCAGTCGGCGGAAGCGGTTCGAATGGCAGCTTCGTCGGCCTTGCGTGTGTCCGGCGGCGCCGCTGGTTTTTGCGCGGTTTGCTGCGCGCAGGCTACAGTGATGCTAATGGCAAAAAGTGCGGCGAGAAACAGAAGAAACGAGCGGAATCGCGACATGTGAATGCCTCCTGGGACACTCGACGTTGTCCGACACGATGCCTCGCCGGCGATGCGGTGTCAAGGAATCATCGAGCGCGCCGCGGCTTCTCGCATGCTCGTTTTGAGCGAATGGCGAACTATGCTAATTTCCTGCGGTGACGAAGAAACGCATCGGCGTGCTGCTGTCGGGGCGGGGGTCCAATTTCGAAGCGCTGGCGGATAGCGTGGCGGCCGGGCGGATTCCCAACGCGGAAATTGCAATCGTCATCAGCAACCGGGAGAACGCGCCGGGGATCGATAAAGCGCGCGCACGCGGAATTCCGGCGCAGGTGATACCTTCGCGAGGGCTCGAACGCGAAGTGTACGACAAGCAAGTAATCCACGAGCTGCAACAAAAAAATGTAGACCTCGTGTGCCTCGCGGGCTACATGCGGCTGCTGAGTCCCGCGTTCGTGGCGGCGTTTCGCAATCGTATCCTGAACATTCATCCTTCGCTGCTGCCGGCGTTTCCGGGACTTGAATCGCAGCGCCAGGCGCTCGAGCACGGCGCGAAGTTTTCCGGCTGCACCGTTCACTTCGTGGACGAAAATCTCGACGCCGGACCGATCATTTTGCAAGCGGCCGTGCCGATTCTCGACGACGACACGCCGGAAACGCTTTCCGAGCGAGTGCTGCGCGAGGAGCATCGAATCTACACCGAAGCGGTGCGAATCGTTCTGGAAGGGCGGTATCGGATGGACGGAAGGCGCGTGCTGACGAGTTCCCAGAGGAATCCGGAGAAAAAATAGTGGCCTCAGCGAAGTTCAAGCCGGTCGATGAGCAATTTTCCTATTTGCGAAAAGGCGTGGCGGAAATCATCCGCGAAGACGAACTGAAGGCCAAGCTCGAGAAATCCGCGAAAGAGGAGAAGCCGCTGCGTGTGTACCTGGGAGTGGATCCCACGGCGCCGGACATCCATCTGGGCCATACGGTAGTGCTGCGAAAGCTCAAGCAGTTTCAGGATATGGGCCACACGGCGATTTTCCTGATCGGCGATTTCTCCGCGATGATCGGCGATCCCACGGGCCAATCGGAAACGCGGCCGCCGCTGACGCGCGAACACGTGGACGCGAACGCAAAAACGTATCTCGAACAGGTGTACAAAATCCTCGACCGCAAGAAGACGGAGGTTCGCTACAACAGCGAGTGGCTGGGGAAACTTTCGAGCCACGAGGTGGTTCAACTGTGCGGAAAATACCGGCTCGCGCGGATGCTCGAACGGGAAGATTTTCGCTCGCGGCTGGAAAAGAACCTGCCGATCTCGGTGCACGAGCTGCTGTATCCGCTGTTGACGGCCTACGATGCGGTCGCGCTCAAATCCGACGTCGAGCTCGGCGCGACAGAGCAGAAATTTAATTTGCTGGTGCACCGCGACATCCAGCGCGAGTACGGTCTGCCTGGAGAAGTCGTACTGACGATGCCGATCCTCGTGGGTCTCGACGGCGAGCGTAAAATGTCTAAGAGCCTGGGAAATTACGTGGGAATCACCGAAGCGCCCGGCGAAATGTTCGGCAAGCTGATGTCGATTTCGGACGAGCAGATGTGGACGTACTACGAATTGCTGACGGATTTTACGTCGCCGGTGATCGTGCGATTGAAAGAGGAAGTGCGGACGGGCGTGCTGCATCCGAAAGAAGCAAAGATGCAGCTGGCGCACACGATCGTGGCGGGTTTCCACGGCGAGGAAGCCGCGAAGAAGGCACGAGAAGAGTTTCGGCGAGTGTTCAGCGAGCGAAAGCTGCCGTCGGAGATTCGCGAACACGTCGTTTCAGCCGAAGGGAAAATGAAGCTGGCGAAGATTCTGCAGCGTGACGGTGGTGTGTCGTCGCGTGCAGAAGCAGATCGTTTGATCAAACAAGGTGCAGTCGAGGTGGACGGCAAGCCGATCAACGACGTGGCGTACGAGATTGAATTGGCGCCTTCGAAGAAGTATCTGGTGCGCGTGGGGAAAAAGCCTCCCTTCTATGTTGTCGTGAAGTAACTATCTTCGAGCGAAGTCTGCGCGCGGCGCGCGAGAACGAAAATAGCCGGCTGGAAGCCGGCTCTACGGAGTGCGGGGCTCTGCGAGGCGTTGAAGGCGATCGAGCCAGGCGCGATCGCGCTGTGAGACACCGAAACGCGTGAACAGCACGTCAAAGATTCGACCGAACAAGCCCGGCATTTGATACGAATCGTGCATCCGCAGGCGCGTTCCACCCGGTGTGGCCTCGAGTTTCCACCGCTGGAATCCGCGTACTCCGTAGGAATCCTGAAACTGCCACTCGAGAAGGCGCTCCCATTCATAGGCTGTGATGACCACTGTGAGCGTCACTTCGCGCGCGCCAAGCTTCCCGGCGATTCGTACTTTCTGGGCGACGGCGAAATCAGCCGCACCGCCCTGCACCTCGAAATGCGATTCCATTTCTGCGGCGTACCAGAGCGGCATTCGCTGCGGAACAAAAAATACGAAAACCTCATTCGGTGGGACAGAAAATTCACGGGAGAACTCAAGGTTAGCCATTACCGGGCTGAAGTTGTCTCGAGAGAAACGATATCTTGCGAAGTCATCTCACGAACTGATGCGCATCCGCGATCGCCGGCGCGCCGCCGCTGAATATTTATGCTAATGCACATCAACCAGAACGAGCGAAACATCATCGGACGACGGCCCTTCGCGCCACTCGGCCACTCGATCGAGGATGCCTTGTTTCATGTGCTTGAACGGCAGCAAAGCGGTCTCGCGCACGAATTTCTGGACGCCTTCGACGCCGAGCATCTCCCCGCGCGCGTCGAAAACGTCGGTGATGCCGTCGGTGTAAAGCACGATGCGATCGCCAGGCAGAAGATCCACATCGAGCGTGGCTTCCAGGTCGACTGCATTCGGAAGCGCCCCGAGTACCATGCTGCGCGATTCGAGAAGCCGAGGTTCTTCTCCCGGCTGCACGATCATCGCAGGCGGATGACCGGCGCCGGCGAACACCATGCGCCGGGCGTTGCGATCCACGCGCGCCGCAGCCACGGTGAAAAAGAAAACCGAGCTCCCGAGATTGCTCATCACGAAGCGATTCAATTGCCGGAGCATGTCGCCGAGCGGCATGCCGCTGCGCAAATGCGTGATCGTTTCCGAGTAAATGCGGTTCGCGACGAGCGCGGAGCCGATACCGTGCCCGGAAACGTCGCACACGAGAAGATTCAAATGATCGGTGTCGAGCGAGCTGACGAGCCCAAAATCGCCGCCGATCGTGCGCACCGGATGATAGAAGGCTTCCACTTCCAGGCTGCCCCAGGTGAGCGATTTCGGCGCCAGGCTCTGCTGCACTCGCGCGGCGAGCGTAAGATCATCTTCGATTTCTTTTTGACGATCTTCGAGTAGCTTGTTGGCCGCGCGAAGCTGCTCTTCCGCGCTTTTCTGCTCGGAAATATCGGTAAAGCTGACGATCGTGAAATTTCGCCCGTCGGGATCTTCCATGTTTCGAGCGCTGGAAACCACCGGAAGCTTGGCGCCGCTTTTTGTCGGCAGGAAAAATTCGTGGCGGGCACGCCCGAGCGCGCGGACTTCTCTGCGCCGTTCGCGAATGAAATCGGCGTCTTCCGGCCCGTAATAGAGCAGCAGCGGATCCTGGCCCAGGATATCGTCGCGAGACACTCCCGTCATTTCCTCGAAGCACGAATTGACGAAAATCACGTGTTCGCAATCGTCGATGATCGCGACACCCTCGTTCAACGTCTCGAGGATTCCGGCCATCTGCTCCAGCCATTCGGGCCGTTCAATTTCCAAGGACAACCCCCTGCCCACCCATCACGGCGCAGACACTCATCTTACCCAATAAATTTGAAACCCACAAAGCGGCGGATGCGTCTATGCGCCCAGAGTTTTCTTGCCTACATCCTAGAAGCGGCGGCGAACGCGACGCGATCGTGACGAGAGGCGAAGTGTGCGAACTCGATGCGCGAATGAAAATTAAATCGAGTGCAACAAAGTTGCCCCAGTCGTTTACCGCTTGTATGCAAAGTAATGCGCAGAATCAGACTAGAACTTATAGAAGTCATATAACTCTCAGGACTTTATAATCTTCATTTATATGGCATTTTCGGGAGAGCGAGGCGTGTTAGAATCCGCCGCTTGGTTTGGCGAATTGATTGCGGGGATTTTGAACTGGGGAGTGTTGTCCGTAGAAGTCCGCGTTTGATCCATCTGCAAAGCACCGAGGCCCGGGGGGCGCTGGGCGTAATCGGTCCCACAGCGAATCTCGAGCGGCAAATTCAGGTCCACATTTGAAGGTATGAGGGAGGCTTGGATGAAAAGGGGTGTTTTTCTGGCAGGGGTGTGTAGCTTAGCTTTGATTACCGCAGCAATCGGCCTGGCACCTTCCACCGCAAGCGCGCAGGGTCGTCGCCGGATGATCGCTGGACGCGCTGACGAAAACAACCGAGTCACGCTCCGCGGCAACACTCGTCGCGAAGCCAACTCCCAAAACGACCGCGAGCGCGTTCCCGACAGCATGCCGCTCGATCACATGATGCTTCTGATGCAACGCTCCCCGGAGTCGGAAGCAGCGCTCGGAAATTACATCAACGAACTGCACGACAAGCATTCACCGAATTTCCACAAGTGGCTCACGCCCTCGGAAATTGGCCAGAAGTATGGCCCGGCGGCTGAAGATATCGATGCCGTCACGAGTTGGCTCAAGTCCCACGGCTTCGCGGTAAACCTGGTTTACCCCAGCGGCATGATGATCGACTTCTCCGGGACCGCCGGTCAGATTCGGGAAACGCTGCGCACTGAGATTCACAATCTCGATGTAGATGGCGTGCCGCATATTGCAAACATGAGCGATCCCTCGATTCCCGCGGCATTTGCCGCGGCAGTGAAGGGGGTTGTTTCGCTGAACAATTTCAAACCGCAGCCGATGATGAGGAAGGTGCATCCCGCGTTCACCTTCGGCCCCAATTGCGGTTTCCTCACCGGACTCCGGGACGCCACGACCAACTGCGAAGCCCTGATGCCGGCGGACCTCGCGACGATTTACAACCTCAACCCGCTCTTCACTGCGGGCATTTCGGGCAAGGGTCAGACGGTCGTCGTGATCGAAGACGAGGACTATTACAGCGCCAGTGACTGGAGTTCCTTCCGGAAAGTCGGCGGTCTCGCCCGCACCTTCCCGTTTGGTACCGTCAGCCAGACCCATCCGGCGAGCAGCCCTGTCAACAATTGTGTGGATCCCGGCGATCTCAACGACACGACTGACGACGAGGTCGCGATCGACATGGAATGGGCCAGCGCCGCAGCTCCGAACGCGGCGATTCAGGTGGCCGTGTGTGACGACACGAGGACGACCTTCGGCGGCTTGATTGCGCTGCAGAACATCCTCAACGCCCCCAACGCCAGCACTTCCGGACCTGCGATCATCAGCATCAGCTACGGTGAGTCCGAATCGCAGAACGGCGCGACGCAAAACGCCGCTTACAACGCCACGTATCAGCAGGGAGTAGCCGAGGGAGTGTCGATCTTCGTGTCGTCGGGTGACGAAGGCGCCGCCAGCGGCAACGCGAATGGCGCTGACTCCACCCGCGGCATCACGGTGAGCGGCTTTACGTCGACGCCTTACAACATTTCCGTAGGTGGCACCGATTTCGAGGATTCCTACCTCGGCTTGGAGCCCACCTACTGGAATGCGACGAATACCGCCGCACTGGGATCGGCCAAGTCCTACATTCCAGAAATTCCCTGGAACGACTCCTGCGCGGATTCGATCATCATCAACTTCCTGCAAACCTACTACCTGGGCACGCTGATCAACGGCTACGGTCCAAGCGGACTCGGCACGTGCAACACGTATCCGCTCAATACGACCTCCGTCCTGCTCAGCACCGGCTCTGGCAGCGGCGGTCCGAGCAACTGTGCGACGGGTGCACCAACCACAAACGGAGCTCCGGCCTCAGGTGGAACCTGCGTCGGGTATGCCAAACCCTCGTGGCAGGCCGGCGTGCTGGGCAATCCGAGCGATGGCGTGCGGGATATTCCCGACGTGTCGCTGATGGCCGCCAACGGCGTGTGGAATCACTTCTACACGATCTGCATGTCGAATCCGGTCGAAATTCCCGAGGGGGTTGCGGCTCCATGCACACTTCCTGCGCAGGACTGGCCCGGTTTCGGCGGCACGTCCGTTTCGTCGCCCATTCTCGCCGGTATTCAGGCACTGGTTAACCAGAAGACCGGCCAGCGCTGGGGTAACGCGAACACTGTCTACTACGCGATTGCAAACTCCGAATACGGATCGACCGGCAACCCGTCCTGTAACTCCAGGCTGGGAAATGCGGTCGGCGCCGGCTGCACCTTCTACGACGTGCAAGAGGGTTCGATCTACCTCCCTTGCGCAACGTTGGGCAACGGCACATCCGCCCGGCTCTACAATTGCTACCGGCCATCCACTACCGACAGCGCAACGGATATCGGCGTGATGTCGGCCGCAGCGGAAACGTTCCCGGGGCTCGCCGGACCTGGCCCTGTGACAGCGTTGAACGTCACCGCATCGGGCGGTGGGACAACCGATTACAGCTCCGCACCCGCATGCGCCATCACGGGCGATGCAGGCGCTGGCGCCACTTGTTCAGCGTCCATTTCCAGCCTCGTCACTGCTTTGACGAAAACAGCCAACGGCACCGGTTACACAGCTGCGGCTCCGCCATCGTGCTTCTTGATTGGCGGCAGCGGAATCGGCGCCACATGCAGCGCCACGGCTAACGCCAGCGGCGTGGTCACGCTTACGCTCCGAAACGGAGGCAGCGGGTACTCCACTCCGCCAACTTGCTTCTTGGTGGGCGGCTCCGGAACGGGAGCTACTTGCTCGGCCGTCGTGCACGTCGGTGTAACCGGCATTACGCTAACCGCCGCTGGCACAGGCTATACGTCCGATCCGACCTGCACTCTGTCGGGAGGCGGGGGAGCGCCGGCTGCGACCTGCACCTCGATCATCAACGGCGTCACAGCGCTGGACCCGCAAGCCTATCCCGCGACAGTGGGCTGGGATTTCGCGACGGGCATCGGCACCGTAAACGCCTACAACCTGGTGATGAACAGCGCGTGGTTGCCGTAAACAACGGAAACACTCTCCGCGCAGGGAGCGCTTCGGCGCTCCTTGCCGCGGGAGAAAAGATTTTGCCCGCTTGCAAATTTTTGATTGGGCAGGCGGGAACTGAGGTCGGCTGCTGAGGGAAGAGAAGTAGCAGGACAGGGTATCAAACTGAGCCCTGAACTTGGATACGAGGTGAACTATGCGGATGTTTTTTGCGGCACTAACCCTTGTTTTGCTGAGCCTTGCATGGGCCTCCCCGGCGGCTGCTGACGCCCAGTTGGTCACCAATGGCGGATTCGAAACGGGAGATTTCACTGGATGGACATTGTCGGGAAACACGGCGAATCCCGGCATCTTTTTTGGAGTAGATGGCTTTGACGCGAACAGCGGGGATTTCGGTGCGTTTTTGGGTGCAATCGGCAGTCCGCTCACCCTCAGCGAAGTGCTGAACACGACCGCTGGCGATAACCTGGTGGTTTCGTTTGCGCTGGCGCAAAATTTGGACGGCGGTGCGACCGATGGATCCACAAATACTTTTGTGGCGATGTTGGACGGGACGGTGCTGACGAGCCTGACGAACCCTGTGCAGGCTGGCTCGTTCCTGCTCTACACATACGAACTCACGGCGCCGTCGAGTTCGTTTACATTATCGTTCACGTCCCAGAATGATTCGGACTTTTGGTCGCTCGATGATGTCTCCGTCACCGCGCCCGAACCGTCCAGCCTTCTAATGCTGGCGACCGGTCTTCCTGCTTTGCTCTTCTTCCGCCGCCGCAGGGCTGCTTAGCTTCACGGTAAGGCGATTCGACAGGAAGGCCGATGCGCAGGCGCCGGCCTTTCTTGTCGAAGCGGCCTTGTCGAAGGCGACGACTCCTCGCGTCGCACCCTTGCAACGAGGGCCTCACTACAACTCTGTGTTCCCGCTTAGCCGCGTTCTGTAGACCCTCGCACGTCCCCAACCCGCTCGCATCTCTCTCAACTGCGGAATAGCTACCTGAAGTAGACTTGACCCTCGAATCGCCAGAGCAGGCCGACGAACGTGTCATCGAACAGGTCAACGACCAGGTCCATGAACCGGTCAGCGAACAGGCCGGTGAATACGCCGCGCAACTGGCCGCTTCGGCGCATCCAAGAATCGCTATGACCGCAAACGGAAATCGCATGCCGCCCGGACCGAAAGGTCTGCCCGTCCTCGGCGTGTCGCTGAACCTGCTGCGCGATCCGCTGGAATTGATGCGTCGTGCGGCACGGCAGTATGGCGATGTGGTACGCATTCCGGTGATCCTCCAAAGCCGCATCCTGCTGAACCATCCCGATTACGTTCAGCAGGTGCTGCTATTTCAGCAGAGCAAATTCCACAAGAGCACGCTGACCAAGGAAACCACCGAACGCCTTCTAGGCCAGGGCCTCTTGATCAGCGAGGGAGATTTCTGGCGTCGCCAACGGCGGCTCGCGCAGCCCGCATTTCATCGCCACCGTATCAACGAATACGCGCCGACGATGCTCGAGTGCGCGGACATAAAAGCACGCGACTGGCGAGACGGCGACACACGCAACATGGCGGAAGAAATGATGGAGCTAACGCTCGAAGCCGCCGTGCGCACGCTCTTCGGCACCACGCTCCCGGGAGAGGCGCAGCAGGTGGGCCGCGCCATGACGTTCTTGATGCGCTATTCGCTGCGGCGCGCTCGCTCGCCGCTTCGGATTCCTGCCAACTGGCCGACGCCGAAAAACCGCCGCGCCACGCGCGAATTCGATTTCCTCGACTCGCTCGTCTACCGCATTATTGCCGAGCGGAAAGCCCAGGGGAGCGGTCATCGCCACAACGACTTGCTCTCGATGCTGATGGGTGCGATGGACGAAGATGGCACGCAGATGACTCCGCGCCAGCTACGCGACGAGATCATGACGCTGTTTCTCGCCGGCCATGAAACCACTGCGCTGACGCTCTCCTGGACGTGGTACCTGCTCAGCCAGAATCCGGCCGCGGAAGCTCGCTTGCATGAAGAACTCGCCGGCGTACTTGGCGGCCGCGCGCCGGGCGTCGCAGACATTGAGCGGCTGCCCTATCTGAACGCGGTGATCAGCGAAGTGCTGCGGATGTATCCCCCGGCTTACATCATGGCGCGAACTTCAATCGCACCGTCGAACATCGGCGGGTACGATTTTCCGGTGGGCTCGACGATACTCTTGTCGCAGTGGGTGATGCACCGCGACGCGCGTTACTTTGACGACCCCGACTCGTTCCGCCCCGAACGCTGGCTCGATGGCTTGGCTGACCGCCTTCCCGCTGGCGCGTACTTTCCATTTGGCGACGGGCCACGGCGCTGCATCGGCCAGGGATTCGCGCTGCTCGAATCGGCGCTTGTGATCGCCACGCTCGCGCAACGGTTCCGCTTCCGTCTCGTACCCGGCACGGTGGTGGTGCCGGAGCCACTCGTCACGTTGCGGCCGAAGAACGGAATTCCCATGACGTTTCACACGCGGTAAATTCCGGGAAACCAGGCCGAAGATCGGACCACGCAAAGCGCGCTGTCATCTTCGTTGTGCGATTTGAGGAGGCGAAGCGTGCTACTCCCTACTTCACAAATTCCGGCTGCCCGCCTTTCGCCCACGGATCGTACGTCAAGGCGTAACGTACGCGGTCCGGAATCGCGGGATGGTCGTAGAAGAGAAAAATATCGACGGGGTTCGGGCCCGGGTCGGCCAGGTCAACTTCTCCTAGAATCTGAAACGATTGCGCTCCAATCTGGCCAGAGTCCGGCGTCAATCCGTGCGTCACTTCGAGCCCATACTGGTCCGCCTGATGCTCGAGATAGCGGCTGAAGCCGCTGCCAATCGGCGAGGTAATAAAAAACAAAATCATCAGCATCAGCAAAAATGCCGGCAGCGAAGCCCAATCGTCCAAACCGCGTATTCCCCAGCCGCTGCCCCAACGCTCCAGCACCCACCCGATCGAGCGGGAAACAACGTAGAAAAAAACAAAAAGCAGCGCCCCGAAAAATGCCACGCCTTTCCACACGTGATTCAGAACGTAGTGCCCCATCTCGTGTCCGGCGACGAACACGATTTGTGGCGTTGTCATTTTCGCGATCGTGTTGTCCCACACCACCACCCGCTTCGTCGCCCCGATTCCGGTCACGTACGCGTTCAGCTCCGTCACTTTCGCGCTCGCACCCATCCAGAACATTCGCTCCGGCGGTATGTCCTGTCCCGCGCGCTGCACCATTTTTTCGAGACTTGCGGTCAGCGCCGGATCTTTCTGCGCGAGAGGCTCGAATTTATTGAACAGCGGATCGATCACCACCGGCGTCAGGAAAAACAGAAAAATTCCCAGCGCGAGCGAAACCGCCCAGAAATAAAACCACCATCTCCCGGGGCTTTTGCGCATGACGCCATACAGGATCCATACGAGGATCGTCGCGATCACGAAGCCGATCAGCTCTCCCTTCGTCCGGTCCCACAGCCACGAACCCCATCCCTGGATGCTCAGCCCGTACTTCAACACTACCCAGTGGCGGGCAATGGCGGGGGGCAGGGAGAGGAAGTCGAACGAAAAAAAGAAAAGCGGCGCGAAGATCAAAGTCTGGACGAATCGAACCGAGGTGGTCCTTTCCGCCCAGTCCCGGAATTTCGGAGCCAGCTTCCACTTCAAAATAAGAAGCAAGATAATCACCGAGTATACGAACGTGACGATCTGTCCCCAGAAGGCGATTTTCCCCAGGTTGTGCGCCTTGCGGTAAAGGTCGGGCGGCAAAGTGTAAGCCGTGATTTTCTTCTCCGTGGTAGCAGGAGCAACTTGCGCGCCAGGCGCGGCTAACGCATCCGTCGATTGTGCTTCCGAAGCTCGCGATTGCGGCTGCGCTTGCAATAGGGAGCTAGCGCGCGCACTCGCAGTGCCCGCCCCTAAACAGACGCTGAACGACAGCGCGAGCCCAATCCCGGCGAATCGCAGCCACAAAGATTTCATCGTCGCTCCTCGTGTTGTTCGTTTTGAAAGGCGGAGTCCGGGCGGTCGCCAAATTTTGCGGGGCCAGTTTGCACGCCCCCCACTGCGCCGCCGCAAGGCGACGCCATTCCTGCTCAACCGGCAGGCACCTGCCGGAAGGTACAGGGTGCCTCTTTGGGTGCCGAGCCGAACGCCATTTGCCGCCCGCCACGCCGCGCGTCTATTATAGATATGCGAAAAGCTTTCGTCTCCGGAGACGTGTCATGAAGAGCGCATGGCCAACATTCGCGATCTTGCTTCTGCTGCCCGCCGGCTCCGCCGCAGCACGGCAGCAGCAGCAACAACAGCAATCTCAGCAGGGTGACTCTTCCTCCATCGCTGACGCAGCTCGCCGCGCTCGCGAACAGAAGAAAGACTCCAAACCTGCCAAGGTCTGGGACAACGACACAATCCCGAAAAAGCCGGGCGCGGTAAGCGTAGTCGGCCAGGCTCCCGAAGCGCCAAACGACGAATCTGCATCCGCCGCTGCAGCAGCCGACACAGCCGGCGCCGCACCCGCCGACAACTCCGCGAATCCGGCCGCGCCCGCCGCTGATGCAGCTGACAAATCTGACGGCAACAAAGCTGTCGCGGAAATTGCCGCCATCCAATCCCAGCTCGCCGCCGCCAGAGCGGATCTGCAAACCGCGAAAGCCGATCTCGATATCCTTCAGCGCAAATACACTCTCGATTCGCAGACCTACTACAGCAAGCCGAATTACGCAGCGGATAAAGACGGCGCCGCAAGCCTCGATGCCGAGAAAGCCGATCTTGAAGCCAAGCAGCAGGCAGTGGCCGACGCGCAAATGAAAGTCGACCAACTGGAAGCGAAGCTATCCAACGTCCGCTAGCCGCTCGATTTTTACATCTCAGCAACGCCACCACTACTAATTGTATATATTTTTCTTGACTCACTAGTCCCGCCGGCGCACAATCCCGCCAGTTTCATGCAACTTTTGCAGTTCGGGGCGCTTCGGCGGCTCCCGCTTTCCCCTTCCGCCGCCGGGGCTGTGGTTCTTGTGAGGCAAACGAAAATGCAATATCTGCCCGGTTGGACGGTGCAGTGTTTGAATCCAGAATGTCCCGCGCGCGGCCACTGGCTGCGCATCGAGTCCGCGCCGCAGGATCATTGCAGCAATTGCGGCTGCCCGCTTCA
>JBARFX010000112.1:0-51897 GCA_049797655.1 Candidatus Acidiferrales bacterium
ACCTTGGGCGACGACTGCACCGCGTCAAACTTCTGGATCTGGGGGTTCATCAGGAAATCATCGAGGAATAACGACGGCTTCTTCCACTTGTTGACGATCGTCGAAAGGGTGAGCCGCTGCCGCGCCCGTGTGAGCGCCACATAAAAGAGCCGCCGCTCCTCCTGAATCTGAAAATCGCCCGCCGGCTTTTCTTCCTTCATCAGCTCGGCTGGAAATTCGAACACGACGGGCCGCGGCCCGGAAGGGAAGTCACGTTTATTCAAATGCAGGATGAAGACGTGAGGGAACTCGAGGCCCTTCGCGGCATGCACGGTCATCAATTGAACGGCGTCGTCGTACGGCTCATCTTCCAGGCAAATGTCGCCATTGGCCTGTTCGAAAAAGTCCATGTACTCGATGAAGTCGCGCAGCTTCTTTCCGTCGCTCTTCTGCTCCCACTCCCTGACGAATTGCACGAGGCGGTCGAGATAGAAGCGGTCCGCTTCCGACGGCAATGGCGCCAGCGCGAGGCTTGCGATCAAATCGTCCAGCAGGGCGGTCGCGGTGGTTCGCCGCGCCGTCTGCCGGAGGCGCGCCAGCATGCTCACAAGTTCCGGCAGCCGGGATCCCTCGCGCGCGAACGGCAATTCGCTTTGAGCCGTGTCGAGTTCGTCGGAAAGCGGCCGGCGGTGATTTTTCTCCGCGCGCTCGGCCAGGCGTACCAGGTCGCGGGGAGCGAGCCCCCAGTACGGCGCGGCCAGCACGCGCGCGCACGCGACGTTGTCTGACGGGATCGCAATCAGCCGCAGGTACGCCAGTAAATCGCGAACGATCGTGCTCGATAGGATCGAAAATTTCTTGATGACGAACAGAATCCCGCGCCGCCGCAAGGCTTCGAGCAAGCGGTCGCGGTGCGTATGCTTGCGATACAGCACCGCGAAGCTTTTCCACGGGGCGCCCGGGCCGTGCAGCCGGTCGATTTCCGACGCCACCCAGTGCGCTTCTTCATCGGGCGTGCCGAATTCCGCTACGCGAATTTTTTCGCCGTCGGGATTATCGGTTTTCAATTTCTTTGGCGGCAGGAGCGGTGATTTTTCGTTGCTTGAAATCACCTCGCCCGCCACGCGCAGTATTTTCTGGGTGGAACGGTAGTTCTGTGTGAGCGAAACGAGATGTTTTTTCCTGCCGGCCGCCATCTTCGTATCGCTCACGCCGCAAAACCGCTTCAGAAAAATCGTAAAACTTCCAAATGACGCGCCGCGAAACCGGTAAATCGCCTGATCGTCGTCGCCCACGGCGACAATGTTCCGCCGGTTTCCCGCGAGCAGATACAAAAGCTCGAGTTGAGCGATGTTCGTATCCTGAAATTCGTCCACGAGGATGTAGCGGTACTGTTCGCGCAGCTTTTCGAGCAATGCTTTGTCGGAACGCAGCAGTTCCACGGTCTGCATCAGCTGGGCGCCGAACGTGATCAGGTTTCGTTCGCGCAGCAGCCGCTCGCTCACGCGATACGCGCGGGCCAACTCTTCCTGCCGGGCGAGTTCTTCCTCTTCCAGCTTGCGCGCATCCGGCTCAAGCAGCTCCTTCCTCGCGTCGTAGGTACGCCGCAGCCCGTCCACATACTGCTGGTAGTCGTCGCACGTCACCAGCTCGTCCTGGCAGCGCGAAAAGAATTTCACGAAGTCATTCAAGAACTCGCCCGGATCGGCGAGCCTCTTGAACTGATCGAGCTCGAGTTCGGCGATATGCCGCCGCAGCAAAATCCAGTGGTCCACGTCTTCGATCGGCTTCAATGCGGGATTCGCGACGGTGAGAATTTTCTCCAGACAGAATTTGTGGAAGGTGCTCAGCCACACTCCCTCGGCGCGCTCGCCCACGGCTTTCGTCACGCGATGCTTCATCTCGCCCGCGGATTTATTCGTGAACGTCAGCCCCAGGATGTTCTCGCCCGCCAGCTCGGGATCGGATTCAAGCAGGTTGCGGATCCGCTCGGTGATCACGCGCGTCTTGCCAGTGCCCGCGCCAGCAATGACGAGCAGCGGACCCTCGCCGTGTTCGACGGCGGTCCGCTGCTCGTCGTTCAACGCAAATGTGGAGCTGGAAGTTTTCTGAGTCATAAGCCTCGATGAATCTCCACGGGTGCCGCTGGAGGTCTCCATACTAGCAGACTTGTCCACAGGCGAAAATAAGGCGAAGAAAGTCCCCCGCCGTTCCGTGCACGGATGTATCGCTCAGAACCCGCTGCTCCTCATCGAATTGACAAGATGCCTGGTCAGCGGAACAATGCGGCCAAATGAGCTTCCCGATTCCGCTCTCTTCCTACATTCTGATTTTTGAACTCGCTAGCCTCGTCGGGATTCCAATTGTCTTGGTCGGAACACGACGGATGCCCCGTTTGAAGACAATTGCCAAAATTTGGGGCGGCACACTGATTCTCGGAATCCTGCTTCAGGCCTTCGGGATCGGTTCCGAACGCACTTACACGGTTCCCATGCGATGGTCTCTGAGTGTGCCCGATGAAATTCGAGGTGAGATCAAAACGGTTCCCGGTTTCGCCAACCAGACCGCAGTCGTCTTCACGCGCCCCGCGTTGACTGAAGAAGAATTCGCAGGGAAGCATTTGTGTTATCAGGTCATGTTCTCCGATGCGCTCGCGAAACGGCTGCAGGAGACGAATCGTGAGGTCGTCGATGTCGAATATGACGTCACGTTCCGTTTTGATACGCCGATTTTCTATCATTCGCCGAGACTCAAGGGAGACGCCAGGAACACAACCATGGGAGGAATGGGCTACATGAGTCAGGGGCGCGGAACCTCGGGGTACACATGCTTTCCGGGTCCGGGCCTGTTCAAGTGAACCCGACCGCTATGCCGAAAGCCCGCGCAACTGCGGCTCGTTCAACGTGTATAGCGGATGCGCCGGGACTCCCAAAATCCCCAAGTACACATACAGTTGGCCGCGATGGTGGGCCTCATGCTCCAGCATCGCCCGCAACAATCTCCAGGCTGTCACCGGCTTCCCCTCAGGCGACATCCCTTTCTTCAGAAAATCCTCATCCGTCATCGCGCGAAAAATCTCCATCGACTCCGCATGCATCCGCTCCATAAACGTAATCACGCCCTCGCGCCCTTCGCTCAGCTCCCGCCCGCATCCCTTGTACCGGCTCGGCAGTCCGCGCGCGCACTCCGCGAACACATGCCTTTCCGTCGCCGCAATGTGGCGAGCCAGATCCCCGAACGTCCACTCCCCCTCGCGGCACGTCCACTCCACCTTATCCTCGGGGATGGCGCGCACCACCCGCATCGTCCGCTCGCGAACCTGCTCAAAGTGCTGCAAGAAATCCTCGCGATTCATAACGTTTCTCTCCGTCGCGCTTCGCCCTGCAACGAATTCCCACGCAACCGATAATATACCCGCGAGCGCGAACCCATAGCGTTTCCATCCGTCTCAGCGGTCGGTTTTGCCGTGTCCCCATTCGTGTTTATCTGTGTTCATCTGTGGTTACATTGCCTTTGCAAATCCGACCGCCTATACTTAAGTTTCCGCTGAAGGAGATTCATCATGGAAAATCCCGTCATGCTAAGCGCCGTTCGCACTCCCATCGGTAAATTCATGGGCGGGCTCTCGCCGCTCTCCGCGCCCGAGCTGGGCGCGAAAGTGGTGGCCGAATCGGTTCGCCGCGCCGGTATCGAGCCGAAACAAGTGGACGAAGCCATCATGGGCAACGTCGTCCAGGCCGGCCTCGGACAGAATCCCGCGCGCCAGGCGGCGCTTCGCGGCGGTCTCGATTCGCGCGTAGCGGCGATGACGATCAACAAAGTCTGCGGCTCAGGGCTCAAAGCGGTAGCGCTTGCAGCGCAAGGCGTCACGCTCGGCGAATCCGAAATCGTAGTCGCCGGCGGGATGGAGTCCATGTCGAATTGCCCGTATCTGCTGAAAGGCGCGCGGACTGGCTTCAAACTCGGCAATCAGGATCTGGTCGACTCGATGATCAACGACGGCCTCTGGGACGTTTACGAAAACTTCCACATGGGCGTCACTGGCGAGCTCGTCGCCGAAAAATATAATATTTCGCGCCAGGAACAGGACCAGTTCGCATACGAGAGCCACAGGAAAGCGGTTCGCGCCATCAAGTCGTGTTTTTTCGGGGAACAAATCGTCCCTGTGGAAATTCCGCAGAAGAAGGGCGATGCGATCATCATTAAGACGGACGAATCGCCGCGCGAAGATTCGACACTCGAAGCGCTCGCAAAACTCAAGCCCGCATTCAAGAAAGACGGCACCGTCACCGCCGGAAACGCTCCCGGCACGAATGACGGGGCGGCCGCAGTGGTCGTCACGAGCGAAAAGAACGCAGCGCGCCTCGGCAAGCAGCCCATGTCCCGCATCGTCGCCCAAGCCGTAAGCGGGGTCGAACCAAAGTGGGTGATGATGGCGCCCGTGGATGCAGTTGAAAAACTCCTCGCGAAAACCGGCTGGGACCGCGACAAGGACGTCGACCTCTACGAGCTGAACGAAGCCTTTGCGGTTGCAGCCATCGCGGTGACGCGCGTATTGAAACTCAACCCCGAAAAGGTAAACGTGAATGGCGGCGCAGTAGCCCTGGGCCATCCGATCGGCGCTTCGGGGGCGCGCGTCCTGGTAACACTTCTTTATGAGTTGCAGCGCCGCAACCTGAAACGCGGCATCGCCGCCCTCTGCCTTGGCGGAGGCAACGCAGTCGCGCTAGCGGTCGAACGCTTCTAGCGCTGCGACACCTTGATGCTCTTCGTGGGACAGGCACTCCTGCCTGTCCTCTTCGGCTCGCAAGACGCCAATCCACCCGAGTGCTGTTTTCGCACCACTTCCAAATCCAGCCGGCCCGCGCGGTCGCTCCACTTACTGACTCTCGCCGATTCCGATTCGTCGCATCCATGTTCTATAGCGTCGCATCTGAAGCGGGTAGCGGTAAGGAGCGAGCATGGCGCGCACGCTATGGTTCGAGCGCAAATTTGATTTCAGTTTTCCGGTTGAGTTGTATCCGGAAGTGATCGAGCGCTTGCGCGGCACGCCCGCGCGGATTGAAGAGCGCGTGAAGGGCGTTGCGCCGGAGCGGTTGACGCGTCGCGACGGAGACAAATGGTCCATTCAAGAAAATATTGGCCACCTGCTCGATCTCGACGAGCTTTTCGCCGCGCGGTTTGAGGATTTCGATCGCGGCGCGGAAAAGCTCCGCGCGGCTGATTTGACGAATCAGAAAACGCATCTTGCGGGGCACAATCGCCGGCCACTGGGAGACATCCTGGGCGAATTTCGCCACGCGCGGCTCGCCCTGGTCGCGCGCCTCGAATTGGCGGCGCCCGAATATTTCCGCCGCACGGCGCTGCATCCCCGTCTCAACGAGGCCATGCGCGTGACGGACCTGCTTTATTTCGTAGCCGAGCACGACGACCACCACCTTGCTCGCATCTCCGAACTCCTACGCGACACATAAAGCGGGCGCGCTCGAAGTAACTTCGTTCCAATAATCCGCATTCTTCGTTTATCATCGACGCCACAATGACTACTGAGAAGGGGTCTACTGAGACGGGGTCTGCTGAAAAGGGGTCCGCTGAAGCAATCAAAACTGTCGGCGTTCTCGGCGCCGGCACGATGGGCAACGGAATCGCGCACGTCTTTGCCCGGCGCGGCTACCACGTGATTCTGCGCGACGTGGAGAAGCGCTATCTTGATCGAGGCCTCGAAACCATCTCCAAGAATCTCGATCGCGAAGTGAAAAAAGGAAAGCTAAGCGAAGCCGATAAGCCGGTAATCGTAGCGCGCATCAAGCCCGTCACTGACGTCACCGCTCTCGCAGCCGCCGATTTCGTGGTCGAAGCGGTTCCCGAACAGCTCGACTTGAAACTCCGAGTTCTGAAGGAAGCTGACGCGGCGATGAAGCCGGGCGCGATCCTCGCGAGCAACACGTCCTCAATTTCGATCACGCTGCTGGCTGCGCAAACGAGCCGTCCCGAGCGGTTCATCGGGATGCACTTCATGAATCCTGTTCCGGTGATGCAACTTGTGGAAGTAATTCGCGGGCTGGCTACGAGCGATGAGACGTTTCAGACCACGATGGCGCTCTGCGAAAATCTCGAGAAGAAACCAGTGGCGGTAAACGATGCGCCGGGCTTCGTTTCGAATCGTGTTCTGATGCCGCTGATCAATGAAGCCGCTTTCTGCGTGATGGAAGGAGTGGCGACGCCGGAAGCCGTGGACGCCGTGATGAAAATGGGGATGAATCATCCGATGGGCCCGCTGGAGCTTGCCGATTTCATCGGCCTCGACGTATGCGTTGATATCCTCGAGGTTCTGTACAAAGGCTTCGGGGATCCGAAATACCGGGCCTGCCCGCTGCTGCGAAAATATGTAGCCGCGGGTTGGCTGGGACGCAAATGCGGCCGCGGATTCTACAAGTACGCCTGAATATGAATGTACAATTCCATCAGAAGTAAGGCCCCTAAGACAACCTGAGTGCGGAGGCTGGTATGATGCGCCGTCGAGTTGTAGTGTGTGGCGCTGCCGCTATTTTGGTTTTGGTGGCGGCGCGATTCGCCCCGGGGCAGGGTCGTGATGCGTCCGACTCGATGGTCGTGAACGTGGCGAGCAATCAGTGGTTCGAAGGCCCGGGAACGAACGTGGCTGTTTCCGACGATGGCAAATGGGCGATCTTCACGCAGTACGGCCACACTCTCTCACTCATTTCGCTCGAAACGGGATTGAACAACCAGGATTACTTGCTCGGCGGGCTTACGAGTGTGGACCGAGCCGTCTTCTGCGGCGCTGGCACGCTAGCTCGGCTGGGGCAGCGCGCCAGCGAGCGAGGCTGGTTTCTCCCCGGCGCCGATGGCCCGGAACTTTCTACGCTTCCGCCGGATGCGGTGGTTCGTTGTTCGCCGGATGGCAGCGAGATCGTGTACTTCGAGGCGGCGAGCGCCGATCGTCAACTTTTCATCGGTCCCGCTCGCGGGCCGTTCAAGGCTTATGGAGTGGCTGGCCGGATAACGGCGACGGCGTTTTCGGCGGACAATAATGCGCTGTTCGTCCTTTTGTTTCAGCCGAACGGCGGGTCTTCGCTCGTTCGCATCGCCGTCCACGAACTTCGGTCGAAGACGATCGCGCACGAGCTTGACGCCGCACCCAACGGCAACACGATCGCAATTTCGGCCGACGGCCGCAGCGCGTTCATCGCGCTGGCCAGCGCGGGCGCGCCGAATAACGCCGCGCGCCACCTTCCGGACTCCGACCGCTGGCTCGCCATCTACAAGATTAACCTCACCACCGGGGCACGCGTACCCGTCGTCGCAACTCCGGGTGTGGATAATAACGATCCGGCCATCGCCGGCGGAAATCTCTACTGGGCGCGCAACGTAATCCGCGACTCCGTGGCGGCAGTCGCAGCGGGCGGCGGGGATTCGAAAGACGTCATTGTCGGCGGCGAAGTTCCGATATGGAGTCCCGACGGAAAGAAAATCTCGTTTACCTTTGGCGGCTCGCGCCTCGCCGATTCGGCGCTCGACCTGGATGCAGGTTACGTGCTCGTTGATGGGGATGCGAATCGTACCTCCGCTCGTTTTACGATCGTTTCCGGATACCACGAGGATTTTCCGGCTGCCTGGTCGCCCGACGGCAAGTGGATCGCTTTTCACTCCCATCGCTCGAAAGTTCCTGTGCCGGACTACTCAAGCGCCGAAAGCACGGATGACATCTACCTCCGGCTGGCCGACGATCTGCACGCCCCCGAAATCCGCCTCACCGATTTCGGCTGGGAAGCGGGGCCCGCTTACTGGTCACCCGACGGCCGCAAATTGCTTTTCAGTTCCTGGGAGCGCGGCGGAACGCCGGGAATCGACAAACTCTGGGTGCTCGGGATTCAGCCCGTCACCGGAAATGTGCAAGAAACGACGAAACTTCCTCTCTCCGCAGAAATTCGGAGTTCGTCATGGGTAGCCTGGTCGCCCGACGGTAAAGAAATTGCGATCGAAGACAATCGCGGCGGCGGCAATCGCTCTCTTTGGATTGTCCACGCAGACGGATCGCACGCGGAGAAACTGCTGGACTATCAGGGTACGACGTATGACGGCCTCGACTGGACGGCCGATGGAAAAGCCATCATCTATAGCGGGCTTGCCGGCGACAAGCTGCAGCTCTTCTCGATGCCGCGCGCCGGCGGCGATCCCACGCAGCTGACGCACGATGCAGGAAACCTGATGCAGCCCCGCGTCTCGCCCGACGGACGCTGGATCGCGTGCACTCGCATCGTGCAATCCAAACAAATCTGGCGCCGCCCGCTTTCTTGAGGATCGCCTCTCATTTTCTCGCAGCCGTTTCTGCGCTGTACTTGGGCGGCAGGCTGTCGCGCGTCTAAGTAACTCGCGCGAAGATGAATTCAGCGGGATTGCGAGAATCGATCCCTCGCCGCTTGAATCAAGGAGCCATCGTGAAAGAGAAAATCATGCTCGCCGTTGTGCTGATCGGGTCGGCCGGCCTGTTGAGCTTTGCGCACCCGCCGGTGCCGCCGCAGCCTCTTAGCGTCGAATCTTCCGCGAAAGCCGAACTCCTCGCGCTGCATCAGGCCGACCGCCGGGCACATTTCAAGCGGGACGTTGACGCCATCCTCTCGACGATCGGCCCCGACTTCACCTTCGTCCGAGAAGGGAAAACTCAGGTGATGTCGCGGGAGGAGGTCCGCAAGCAGTTCACCCAATATTTTCAGGGCGCCGAGTTCTCCACTTGGGACGATGTCCAGCCGCCCATCGTCCGCGTATCGCCTGACGGCCAAATGGGGTGGATGGTCGTTCGGGTCAAAGTCGCATACGCCAAAACCGACGGCTCGGGCAAGAAGTCGCAGGAAGAATCCGTGATCGCCTGGATGTCCGCTTATGAGAAACGCGACGGGAAATGGCTCCACATGGCCAACGCGTCCACCTTCGAGCCATAAAATCCGCGCGATCCGACAAAGCATTTTCGCGTCTCCCCCGTCTAAGCAGGGCATTGGATCATCAGGGTTTCGCCAAGGGTGGGCGCGGCCACCTTTGTCTTCACATGGGAATTGGATCCGGTCCTGAACGGCGCGGCAATTAGAAAAGGAGAATTTCGAATGAAGAAGCTATGGTTGTCAATCGTTCTCGGGGTAGTGGCAATCGGCGGCGGTGCCGCTCGAGCCCAAGCGCAAGGTGCAGCGGCGGCGCAGCCGCAAATCCAGATGTCGAAGCCGCCAGTGACTTATGGTTACGACCTGCGGCCTCAGATATTGCTCGACCTCGATCAGATGCAGCAGAAATTTGTCAGCCTGGCTGAAGCAATTCCTGCGGACAAATACACCTGGCGTCCGGCCGATGGCGTTCGCTCGATTGCCGAGGTCTATCTTCATGTCGCCGCCGCGAATTACGGCTTTCCGCAAGTGCTTGGGGGCGAAATGCCGGAAAGAGTGAAGGCCAAGGACTGGGAGAAATCCACCACCGACAAGGACAAAATCGTAGCCGAGCTGAAGGAGTCCTTCGCCAACGCAATCACGGTGATCACGAAGGTTCCCACATCCGACATCGCCACGCCGATGCCAAAGCTCGGCCCGGACGCGAACAAGGGCGACGTCGAGTATGCCTTGATGACGCACATGCGCGAGCACCTCGGCCAATCCATCGCCTACGCGCGCGCCGTGGGCGTCACACCGCCCTGGACCGTCGCCGCAGAAGCCGCCGCGAAGAAAAAGGCCGCGGAAGGGAAGCCAACCGGACAGCAACCGGAATAACTGCCACAAGGTAACCGGCCTGCGAAAATCGAGGGGACGAGGACTCGCGGTCTTCGTCCCCAGGCTGAAATCACCCGAAAATTGCGCCCGAAACATCGATGCGGTGGAATCGCGAAATATCACAAACGCGATTGTAGCTGTTCACTGGTTTGTTGGAAGTTCGTCGGAAACGTCTTCAGGAATCATGATGAGGCCGGCCGGACGCCGCTAGATCGCGCACGGCCTTCGGCGGAGTAAAAATCGCCGGATCGACGTCGTTGAAGGTAGCCGACGTGTAAATCAAAACCTGCAAGACCGTCCAATCACTCTGCGTCTTCGAACGAACCTTTGCGACCTGCTTCATCGGCACCAGCACGCCGTCCACCTGGTAGTAGTCGGAGAACACCTGATGTATCAGACCTGGCCCTCCTCGCCAGGAGGAATCGAATTCATATCCCGCGAGCAGGCCGGTGTCGACCTCATAGAAATGATCGTTTGACTTGCCCCAGTTGTTTATTCCGTGCAGGTGATAGCAGCGCCGTCCCTCGTACTGTTCGATGCCGACAGTTTCCATGGACTTGAACCACGTAAGTTCATCGACCTGGTAATAGAAGTCCGCGTCGCGCTTCGCGGATTCCCGCTCGTCGCCGGTGAGGATCTCCGGGGCGCTGCGGGGATCGAAATTCCATGCGATTTCGCCGTCGAAGCCGGATAAGCCGTCACCCTGGTTGTTAGGCAGGGCGATCTTCTCAAACCGCAAGTAGGGCGCACTTGCATAATAGACAAACGGTACGCGGATGGTACCGGTAGGGCTGGGGATCTCCATCGTGCCGCGCATCGTACTCGATGTGTGCCGCCTAAGAGCAGCCTCGCCGCCAAGGGCCCGATCATAGCGGGCGACCACGTCTTTAGCAGTTGGCAGTGCAGTTCCGCTCGAATTCTGCGCGGGCGGCCTAGGCACACCAAAGGTCGCGAGTTCAAGCAAAGTAGCGAAGGACAACGCAAGCAGCAGTGCTTTTCTAAACTGCCAAGGCTGGAGGCTCATCGTGGCGTCCCTTTCACGGAGGGTTTTGAGAGCAGGGCCTGGCCCGCCGTTCTGCGGCCGGTCCGGGGCCGGGCCAGGCCGTTTTGACGCAGAGGCGGTGAAAAGGTTGGTGTGGCTGGAGAGGCCAGGAGGGGGTAAAAGTCTTTGCTTTTTGTTCGCCTAGTGGTAGTATGGGCGTAGAAATGCGGATTCAGCCTGAGGCATGCATTCTGGTAGACTGTGCCTCCTGCGTCCCCAGGAAGCGCTAGCGAACGTCCTTCGAGGTGGAATCGTGTCTGACGAAAAAACGAAAAATCTGGATCTGGCAATCGCGCAAATTGAAAAGCAATACGGCAAGGGCTCGATCATGCGCTTGGGGAACCGCGATGTGCTAGTCCCGGTGAACGTGATCCCCACGGGATCGATCTCGATTGACGCCGCTCTCGGCGTCGGTGGTCTGCCACGCGGGCGAGTGATCGAAATTTACGGCCCGGAATCGGGCGGCAAGACCACGCTCACCCTGCACGTGATCGCCGAAGCGCAAAAGCTTGGCGGCCAGGCGGCGTTCATTGACGCGGAACACGCGCTTGATCCCGCTTACGCGCGGAAGCTCGGCGTGGACGTTGATAATCTTCTGGTGTCGCAGCCGGACAACGGCGAACAGGCGCTTGAAATCGCCGAAGCGTTGATTCGCTCGAATGCTGTCGACGTGATCGTGATCGACTCCGTCGCCGCTCTCGTCCCGCGCGCTGAGCTCGAAGGCGATATGGGCGATCCGCAGATGGGCCTGCAGGCGCGGCTGATGTCGCAGGCGCTGCGGAAACTCACTGCCATCGTCTCCAAATCGAAAACGTGCCTGATTTTCATCAACCAGATTCGCGAGAAAATCGGCGTGATGTTCGGCAATCCAGAAACTACCACCGGCGGCCGCGCGCTGAAGTTCTACTCGTCAATTCGCTTGGATATCCGGCGCATTCAATCGATCAAGGAAGGCGACCGGGTGGTGGGCTCGCGCACGCGTGCGAAGGTGGTGAAGAACAAGGTAGCCGCGCCGTTCCGCGAAGCCGAATTCGACATCATCTATGGCGAAGGCGTCTCGCGTGAAGGCGATCTCCTCGATGTTGGGGTCGCGAAGAATATCCTCGAGAAGTCCGGGACGTGGATCTCGTACAAAGGAGAGCGTCTCGGCCAGGGCCGCGACAACGCGCGTGTATTTCTGAAGGAAAATACGGATATCCGCGACAAGATCGAAATCGAGCTGCGCAAGGCGCTTGGCCTTGTACCGCAGCCCGCCTCCTCCAACGCAGAATCCGCCAAACCGGCGCCAGCCGAGCCGGCGAAGCCAGTCACGATGGCCGCCGCGGCATCGAAGGGCAAGACAGGCCGCTAAACGCGGCTAACCCAGCCCGACACCCATTCAGAGGGGCTGCGCCACTCGATTTCGAGCCCCTCGTACGGTGTTCCGGTTTGGTACTTCCGTACTGTCCTCATCCCAGAAAAACTGTACTCATTACCAGTTGCGCCTTCCTTCGTCTGTCCCTACAATTTACCCCAGGCTCACATAAACGCTGTAGGGCCCGTGGCCGATAACGGACAAATGAAGCCTAGCTCAAGCGTCAAACAAACAGTCCCGATACTTTGCCTGCTGCTAGTGGCTGCTTCGGGAGTTGCCTTCGGAGCGCCTGCCGCAAGACGCACTCATCGCACACGCGTCTCGTCCGCCTATAATCTCGATCCCGCTAAATTCGACGCGACCAGCTTCGACGACGCCATCGTCCGGCAAGTAGCAATCGATGCTCTGGGCCACACCAACGGCTCCGTTGTAGCGATGGATCCCTCGAGCGGCCGCATCCTCACAATCGTCAACCAGAAGATGGCATTCTCATCCGGCTTCGAGCCCTGCTCAACCATTAAGCCGGTCATCGCTCTTGCAGGCCTGCAGGAAGGCGCGATCACTCGCGACACCATGCTGAAGGTCGGCCGCCGCCGCTACATGGACCTGACGGAAGCGATGGCGCACTCGAACAATATCTTTTTTGAAAGCGTTGGCAGGCAGCTCGGTTTCGACACCGTGATTAAGTACGCGCGCCTGCTCGGCCTCGGCGAACGCGTTGGCTACAACATCTCCGAAGAACAGCCCGGCGCGCTGCCGCTGTTTCCTCCGAAGTATGGCGGCGTCGCGCGGATGTCGAGCTTCGGCGGAGGGATTCGCATCACGCCGCTGCAACTCGCGTCTCTGGCAGCCACGCTCGCCAACGGTGGCACCGAATATTACTTGCAGTACCCGCGCACTACGGAAGCCCGGGTGAATTTCACGCCGCGCGTTCGCCGCCAGCTTGATATCGCGCCGCTGCTTCCCGATATTCGTGAAGGCATGCTGGCCGCCGTCATGTACGGCACAGCCCGGCGCAGCTACGATCCGCTGGGGGATCAGTCGCTCGGAAAGACAGGGACCTGCAATGATGAATCTCTCGGCGGCCGGCTTGGCTGGTACGTATCCTACGCCGACGAAATTCACCCCAAGATTGTTCTCGTCATCCTGATCCGTGGCGGTGGGCGCAGCACCAACGGCCCGCGCGCCTCGCAAATCGCAGGCCGCATCTATCGCGGACTCCGCGAACGAAATTATTTTGCCACCGTTGCCGACCGCTCGTCCCAATACGCGCAAGCGGGCACGGCCGGCGCTTCCCACTAGCTGCGCCTCAAACGTCCTTGTTTTGCCTCTGGATCGCACGTCCTCGTGACGCGCTTCAACGCTGCGGATGCGGAGACTTCGAATTAATTCCAGGATGTCCGGCAGCAGCGGAAGCCACTCGAACAAGATGAAGGTTTACGGCGATTGCAATTTGATTCCCTGAAGGTGGCGCCGGAAACCCGGCGCCAATATCGTTGAACCGGGCGGGGGACGTCGTGGCATCGGCATCATACGGCGCCACCGTAACCGGAGTGCCAGTGCAAGTAGCGCCGCTATAGTCCCTCATGCTGGGGCCAGAGTAATAGGGCATCCGGCAGTCGCGATCGAGCACAACGAGCGGCCAAACGCTGTCTCGGATCGCGTCCCACAGTTGTTTGAAGCCGGCTCCATCAATTTGCGCCAACGCCGTGGCATCCGCGTTTCTTCTTCCGGTCGCGTTTGCGCCGGCGAGAGATTTCAGATCGACGAGAATCGCGGCTTCTTGATGCGACTCGACCGTGACCGGCTGCAGTTCTACGGATCCGGAGTACGCCACGCTCCAATCATTCTCCGTCCTGCGCTCGACGTGTATAACGGTCAAGTTTCCCTGAAACTCGATCTTTCCATCCGGCGTGGGCTTTGAGCGGCTGGACTGGAACGTGAGTAGCGTGTATTTCGCGAGATCCGCTAGCGCTCCAGTGCGAAATTCACCCGCTCGATCGAGAAGTAACGACGCTTCGCCGGCAGGATAAATATTCAGGTGCAGGGTTGATTCCGATGGTTTGCTGGGATTGAAATCCAGCTTTCCGGCGACCTTTGCGATCGCCGCATTGAATGAGCGAGCAGGGTCGCTCGCGTTCAGAAGTGAAAAGCTTGCGGTGGAATGGTCCGGATCAATCTGCCATTCGACATTCTGAGACCAGGTTGCCGTCGCGAAGGAAAGCGCGAGCGCTCCAGCACACGCAAATCTCAGAACGTCCTTCCGCATATCTGACACAGTGTACCGCGCCGGGAAGCGATCCGCTTCCGGTTACGCGCGCGTCGTCCCGCTCGTTCTTGCCTTCGTCGAACCTCTACGCTGCCGCGGCCTTATCCCTTGTGTCCACTAACTCCGCGGCATACAATTCATCAATCGTTGGCCGTTTTTTTTGCCCGTGACCATGTGACCAGCCACACAGATCTCGTGCGTGAGGTTACGGCCCGAGCTCGCATCGGGCGTGCTGTTGCTGTGCTGCTTGGCTCACTTATCCTGGCCTGGCCGGCCTTCTTCAACCGCTATCCTTTGCTTTACCCCGACTCGATGACCTACCTCGCCGACGGCCGGCTCGTCGCGCGCGCCTTGTTCCTGCACCAATTATCGGACTACTACGGCATACGCTCGCTCATCTACAGCCTCGGCATCCTGCCGTTCCATTGGAACATTACTCCGTGGCCTGTCGTTGCCATCCAGGCGTTCCTCACTGGATACGTTTTCTGGCTCGTGGTGCGATCGATTCTGCCGCGACGAACCGTGTTGTGGTACCTCGCCGTCGTCACGCTCCTTAGCCTGCTGACCAGCGTGGCGTGGTTTGCGAGTCTGATCATGCCGGACTTTCTCGGTCCCGTTCTATACCTTTGCATCTATCTGCTCATCTTCGCGCGAGATTCTCTCACTCGTCGCGAGCGTGTAGGAGTTGGTCTAATCGCCTGGCTGGCGGCGACTTCGCACGCGACGCACCTGATGCTGGCTGCGGGGCTATGCGTCTTCGCGGCCGTTCTTTCGATGGTTTTTCGGCGCGAACGCAGGCCACAGCACCTGAAAGCGGTGGGCCAGGTGGCGCTGGTCATCCTGCTTGCGGCCACCGCACAGGTTGCGCTGCACGCGTATTTGTACGGCGCGCCCTCGCTCTATGGCGACCGCCCGCCGTTCCTGATGGCGCGCGTGATCGCCGATGGCCCGGGCCAGCGCTATCTCGAGCAACATTGCGGCGAAGTGAAATTTGTCATCTGTGGCCGCCTCCGCGATCTTCCGGAAAGTCCGGATGAATTTATCTGGGGCGCGACCGGAATCTGGCAAACATCCTCGGAAGACGACAGAAAGAGGATGCAGGACGAAGAGGTTTCGTTCGCCCTGGCCACTCTCCGTGCGTTTCCTCGGGCGCAGCTGACCAAATCCGCAGCGAACTTCTGGGAACAACTCACCACATTTGACATAGCCCTCGATGCGAACGATTGGGTACTCGAGGAATTCGATCGCGTGTTGCCGGGCGGGAAACCTAGCTACCTCAAGAGCCGGCAGGTGCACAACGATCTGCCCTTCGACTTTTTCACGGCGGTCTTGAACTGGACGGTCGTCGCATCGCTTGCGCTCATAGCCGTATGCACGGTTCTCCTGTGGCGGCGCCGCCCTCCGCGAGTCCTGGGTCTCGCCATCATCATCGTTCCCGCCGTCATCGCGAACGCACTCGTTACAGGCGCGCTATCTATGGTTGAAGACCGTTATCAGAGCCGGGTGATCTGGCTGATCCCTCTTCTCGGCATTCTGTCGCTGATGGAGTGGGTCGCGCATCGTCAACGGACGGCTCAGTCAGTAGGGCCGCGGTACGCTGCAACTCCGCTGCAACAGGAGCAAGCCCTCGTGACGAGCGGCGACGCCCTATCATCCAACTCGTTGCCGGTGCGTCGGGTGTTTCGCCGTCCGGTGTGAGGGTTAGCGCTCGCGGCAAGGCACGTTCACCGAGGTGGCATTGGAACTCGTCGCACCATGAGTCGGAAACGGCGCTGGTCCTGCGATTACGCTTCACAGGTCGTGCGGGTTGACGTGGCGGCGGTCTCGAGCCGGCTCCGTTGATTTGTCTTTCGTTGGCCGATATCCAGGTGCTGCGTGCTTCGGCCCTGTTCATCTCTGGCTTCCGGGATTCGGGTTCTACTGTGCTGGATGTAATTGCCGGACGATGAACTCACAGGAGTCGAGTCCTGAGCTCGGACCCGCAGGCGCCTTGCGCGCGAGGGATCCGCTTTCCCCCATCCAGCAAATACCCTACTTAACTTCCGCTGCACAAGTGCGCTAAGCTTGCAGTGCAATCCAACTGAGGAGAGACAGCGTGGCTCACGACTACACCGTGCAATTCAAATACGAAGACCGCAAGACCGGCACCGCAGGCCGAACCCTTCGCGTGCAGGGCAGCAGCATTCAAGTCGCAATCGCCAAAGCCACCCGCGAGTTCGTAAAATCCCTCGACCGCAAAGAAAAATTCGACGCGCAAAAAGGCCTCAACATCACCGCCGCGCGCGTCCAAGCCTCGCAAGGCGCTCCCGCGGAAGCACCCTCCGCGGAAAACTCCACTCGCGGCATCGAAGAAGCCGATTAACAGAATCGCTGATCGAAGGGCGAGTACGATCGACACTCAGCCGCCGCTGTTGCGTTTGTGCGGCTGGGCCCCTGCTGGCGGTTCTGCCCTTGTGGCGGCGCCGATTCACCTCTCGTCGCGGGTCTACGCGCGGCGCTCCGTCCTTGGCGAGAGGCATTTCGCTCGCCGGCACCAGGTGACCAGGCCGAATTGAATATGTCGCGCTTTCCGAGCGAAGCAGGGGTTCACAGCGTGCGACAGGCGGAGGTAGCGCGTCATTCGTGCAGGACGACGCTCAAGAGCGAGTTGTCGATCTGGAGGCCGCCGTTGTACTTGATGAAGCCGAGTTTCCTGAATTTGTTCATAAAAAAATTCACGCGCGAACGAGTGGTGCCCACCATCTCCGCGAGCATCTCCTGCGACACTTTGGGAAGCACTCTTTGGAGTTTGTCTTCCTTGCCATAGCGTGCGAGCAGGAGCAGAGTGCGAGCCAGCCGCTTTTCACTGGAATTAAAAAGTTGGTCGACTAAGTCTTCTTCGATTCGGATATTCCTGGCAAGCATAAAAGAGATGAAGCGGTCGGAAAACTCATGCTCCGAATGTAGAACGCGAACCATTTCGGATTTTTCGATGACCAGCGCAGTGGTCGCCGTAACCGCCGTTGCCGTTCCGATCCGAATGGGCTGGCCGGCGAGGCATCCTTCGCCGAAAAAATCGCCGGGGCCCAAAACCGCGACGACCGCCTCTTTGCCCGTTTCATTGACGACCGAAAGCCGCACTCCGCCTTTTTGAATGTACATGACGTTCTTGCAGGGATCGCCCTGCGAGAAGATCGTTTCTTTTCTCTTGAACTCGGCAACTTTTCGGGCGACGCCGGCGGAATCAAGAAATTGCTGGGCGTCAAACACCGGTTTGGCACTGATTTTCTTAGGTTTCGAGGATTTCGTCGCCACAGCAATAGCCCCTTTCTTGCGAGGCCCATATCGTAGCACGCGATCTTCTATGCACAAGCATGATGCGAATGTGTGCACAAGTGAACAGATACCTGCCCCTGTTCGACCTAAGATATTGACGCGTGGGTGAAGCGGACGGGCCAAGGCGAATCGAGGTCCAGCCGCTTCCTCATTCAAGATACTGGAGATCGCAGGTTCCTTCCCACTTCAGCCGGAATTAGCGGTCGTTGGTTCACGCGGAAATTCGGTGTGACGCCATGAGATCGGCGGGAGTGTCTGCCTGCGAAGAGAAGGAAATAAAGAAATGCCTTTACTTCAAATACTAATGGTTCTGGTAGTTGTTGGGGTTCTGCTTTGGCTGGTCAACAGCTTCATACCGATGCAGGGACAGATCAAGTCCATTTTGAACGGTGTCGTCGTGATCGCTGTGGTCTTGTGGCTTTTGAACATCTTCGGACTATTTCACTCGCTTTCCCGCATTCGCATAGGCGCGTAAACGAAACGAACAGAGGCCAACGGGGACGAGCTGTGTGCCGTTGAACGCAAACAACAAACCGCATCAGGCGGTCAACACCTGGCGCCTGAATCCGCAGTAACGGAGGCAATACTCATGAAAGCACTTGGAGTCCTCAGCACAACGGCCCTGTTTCTTCTTCTCGGAGCTATCGTCCCTGCGTACGCGCAGGAGGAGCACCACGAGCAGGAGGCCAAACCCGAAAAGCAGCAACAGGCGAAGCCAGCAAAACAGGAAGAAGCGAAGCCAGCCAAGCAAGAAGAGCGCGCGAAACCTGAGAAGCAGCAGGAGCAGGCTAAGCCGGCAAAACAGGAAGAGCAAGCAAAGGGCCAGCAGGAGCAGCAGCAGAAACACGAGCAGGAACAGGCGAAGTCAACGAAACAGCAAGAGCAAAAGCAAGCAAAGGGCCAGCAGGAGCAGCAGGCGAAGCAGCAGGAGCAGGCCAAGTCCGAAAAGCAGCAGCAAACCAAGCAGGTAAAGCAGGAAGAGCGAGGCAACAATGCGAGGCGGCAACATGCTCAGCGGACTCCGGACGAAGAAAAGCGGCA
This sequence comes from Candidatus Acidiferrales bacterium, assembly GCA_049797655.1. Lineage (GTDB taxonomy): Bacteria > Acidobacteriota > Terriglobia > Acidiferrales > UBA7541 > Palsa-295. The sequence goes on from JBARFX010000112.1 coordinate 18,771, forward strand.
GCGCGCGGTGCCGACACTGCGGCTAAGCGTCCGAAACGAAGGCCGTATTCCGGACGACCGTTTCCGTTCCAACTTCGGGCGTGGGCATGAATTCCGCATCGGCAGTCCGCGACTGGTTGACGGATATTCTCGCTTCCAGTACGGCGGCTTCTGGTTCGGATTCGTTCAACCCTGGCCAGTCGCTTGGTACTACACCGACGACGTCTACGTTGACTTCATCGATGGCGGCTACTATCTGTGCAATCCGTACTATCCCGACGAACGCGTTTCTATCGTCGTCGTGATGTAACCGGTTTCCCGGCGCGGGTTCAGGGGCGACTGCGATTCATAAGGAGTCGGGTCGCCCCGGACGGACTGGGAAAGCGCCTCAGCAGGCTTCTGAAATCGGTTGAGCGGAGAAGAGAGAAACGCGGAGGAAACGATGATAGGCACTATTTTGATCGTGATTTTGGTAATGGCGCTCCTCGGAGTGTTGCCGAGGTGGTCGCACAGCCGGGAATGGGGGTATGCGCCGACAGGGGGAGTAGGACTGATTCTGGTGATCGTCGTAGTTCTCCTGCTTCTCGGCCGCATTTAACGAGTGGCGGTCGCGAAGTTCCCGACGGAGGCCCTGCCGTCGAGGCGAACGCGCGCCGTTGGGTGTTCGGAATCAGCCGGGGCTCGAAGGGAGCGAGCGTCGGTTTCCATTAACAGGTACCGTCAGTGGCAATCCCGAGGTGAAAAATGGACGAATCGAAACGACAAGCAGTTGAGTTTCTCGAAAAGGAAATCAAGACCTACATAGCGCTGGCTCTGTTTCTGTCGAAAGAAGGAATCAAAGAACGCGTGCAAGTGGGAGCGAACAAGATTCTCATCAGCTCCTCGTATTACAAGGAAAGAATGAAAGAGGCCAGGAAGCTCGTGAATGAACTGAGAAAGCCGAGCTAACGTGCAGACACATCGAGCCGCGATGCGAGTCCGTTCGCGCCTTGTTTGCATCCGTATGCTGGCGCTCTTACTCATCGTGCTGATGTCCAGCGCTGGCTCCTACGCATATTCCATTCTCACTCACGAAGAAATCGTCGACCTCCTCTGGGCCGACGAGATCCGGCCACTCCTGCTCAAGCGGTTTCCGGAGCTGACGGAAGAGCAGCTCACCGAAGCCCATTCATATGCCTACGGAGGAGCGGTAATCCAAGATCTCGGCTACTACCCGTTCGGCAGCGCGGAATTCAGCGACCTCGTGCACTATGTTCGCAGCGGCGATTTCGTTCGCGAACTTCTGCTCGAGAGCCAGGATGCCGACGAGTATGCCTTCGCGCTCGGCGCGCTGGCGCACTACGTCTCGGATATTGACGGGCATCCCGCCGTCAACCACGCCGTTGCGATGCACTATCCGAAGCTGCGCGCAAAGTTCGGCAACTCCGTCCGGTACGCGCAGGATCGAACAGCGCACTTGAAAACGGAATTCGGATTCGACATGGTGCAGGTGGCAAAGAATCGCTATGCGTCGCAGCAGTACCACGACTTCATCGGATTCCAGGTGTCGAAGCCCCTACTCGAGAGGGTTTTTCCAGTCGTTTACGGAGTCCAGTTGAATGACGTGCTAGCGCACGAGGATCTCGCCGTCGGTTCCTATCGCTACGCCGTAAGCCACATGATTCCAGAGATGACTCAAGTGGCGCTGCGAACCCACAAGAAGGACCTGATGCGCGAAACACCGAATTTCTCGAGGAAGAAATTCCTCTACCGGCTCTCTCGCTCCGAATATGAGAAGAACTGGGGAAAAGATTACACGAAGCCCGGATTCCGCGTCCGCGTGCTAGCGACACTGTTGCGCTGGATGCCCAAAATTGGCCCTTTCAAAGCCATGGCGTTTGACAATCCGACGGCGCAGACAGAGGACCTGTACTTTAAGAGCATCAATACGACCGTCGATCATTACCGCATTTATCTGGAGCAGGTTCGCGCGGGTACTCTCGAACTTTCGAACAACGATCTCGATACCGGAAAGGAAACCCAAGCCGCTGAATATTCGCTCACGGACGATACGTACGCGAAGTTGCTCGCTCAATTGGCTAGCCGGAAATTCGATGTCACGACGCCCGCCCTTCGCGACGATATTCTGCACTTCTACGGCGATCTCTCCGCGGCGATCGAGACGAAGAAAGACGCGGCCCAGTGGCAAGGCGTGCTCGTGTCTCTCGATCAGCTGAAGCTGGTCACCCCGGGGCCTGCTCTTGCGGCCACCGCCGCGAAATGACGCGCTGTTCCTCGATAGTGCATTGTGTGCACAAGTGAACAGACAACTCCGCCGAGCGCGGCTAGTATTCTGTCTTGTGAGGAAGCAACAGAGCCGCATCGCAAATTAATTGACGCTTCAGCTTGATTGATGCAGGCGCGATTGCAGCTCTTGGACGCACGCCTGGGTGTAGCAACGAAGGGCTAAGTTCACATCACATCAGCAAACCACATTCCACAAGAGTAGTTCTTAAGTGTTTAGGAGAAAATCGAAATGAAAATCGTGAATACAGTTCTAGCTGTAGCTGCACTCTCATTGCTCGGCGCGGTGTTGCCATCGAGCGTCCGGGCGGATGATTGGAATAAAAAGACCGTCATGACGTTCAGCCAACCAATCGAAATCCCCGGACAAATCCTGCCCGCCGGGACCTACACGTTCAAGTTGCTAGATTCACCTTCCGATCGTCACATCGTGCAAATTTTCAATGCCGATGGTTCGCAGATTATCGCCACGATTCTCGCGATTAACGACTATCGCCTTCATCCGACAGGTGACACCGTTGTGAAGTTCGCCGAACGTCCAGGCGACGCACCGGAAGCGCTGAAGGCATGGTTTTATCCGGGAGATAACTTCGGCCAGGAATTCGTCTATCCGAAGCCGCGCGCGATCGCACTGGCTGTGGCGCTGAAGGAACCTGTTCCGGCATTGGAAGCGGACACGACCGATCTCAGTACAGCACAGATCGTCGCAGTCACGCCGGAGGAGAAGGAAGTTCCTGTAACGGAAGCCATTCAGACCACCGCGCCGGTCGTCGAAACGACGCCCGCGCCAGCGGTTAAGAACGAAGAATTGCCACAGACGGCCAGCACAGTTCCACTCATCGCGCTGCTCGGCTTGGCATCACTCGGGTTCGCATTCACAGTGAAGCGTCTCGCGTAAGATTCATAGGCGTAACGAACTCCGGTGCGCCGCGGGCCCGAATCACAATCCATATCCCGCGGCGCGAGGAGCTTCTCGAATGACTGTGATTACCCAATCGCAAAGCCTCACACGATATGGGAGGCGCTACCTCTCGACGTGCGTGCTGCTTTTTTGCGGCCTCGCTAGCCTTTCGCAGAACCGGACATCGCCGCCCGCTGCTTTTGGCCAATCGGGCGCTCCCGCGATCTCGGTCCAAACGGCGCTGGTTGTGCTGCCCGTAAGCGTGACGGACATGCAAGGAAATGCCGTCTCGGGGCTCAGTCGGGAAAACTTTCGCGTGTACGAGGACGGGAACCTGCAAGATGTGACGATGTTCCAGCAGCAAGACACCCCGGTCACGGTTGGACTGATCGTTGATCACAGCCGCAGCATGGGCTCGAAGCTCCCAGAAGTGGCCACTGCGGTATCTGCTTTCGCGCAATCGAGCAACCCGAGCGATGAGCTCTTCGTCGTCGATTTCAACGATGATGTTTCGGTGGAGCTGCTGGGCGGAAAAGCTTTTACCCACGACCCTAGCGAGCTCGTCAAAGCGGTTTTCTCCGTCCGCGCGCGCGGCCGGACCGCGCTGTATGACGCTGTAGCGGAAGGGCTGCTCCACGTGCAGCTCGGCCATTGCGACAAGAAGGCGCTGATCATCGTCAGCGATGGTGGTGACAATGCCAGCCAGCAGAAGTTATCGCAAGTTTTGTCGCTTGCACGGCAAACTCAAGTGGTTATTTATTCGATCGGGCTGGTCGGTGACGGCGATGAGGTGGACCCGGCCGCGCTTCGCCGTCTTTCCAAAGCTACGGGAGGTATCGCCTTCTTTCCAGACCGCATGGACGCTGTTGCGACGGTCTCGGCGCAGATCGCCCGCGATCTTCGCGAACTTTACACATTGGGATTTTCGCCGCCGAAATCGAACAAAGCCCGTGCCTTTCGGAAAATCGAAGTGAAAGTCGCCGCCCCCGGCCACGGCAAGCTTCACGCTCGAACGCGTACCGGCTATTCCGTCCCTGAAGAGATGGCTATGCCCGCCGAGCCTGCAAAGGGTGCGAAATGATCGCTCGCAGCTTCACAGCAAAACCGCGTCGGAGATCGAGGGCGCTGCTCGTCCGTATGGCATTTTATCTCTTTCTGACCGGCGGCATTGCGGGACTTGGATACGCCACATACTCCATCGTGGACGCGCATGCATATCAAGCGATCGAGGAGTCAAAATTCCACGATACACGCCCCGCTCAAGAGGGCCGCGTCGTGACGCAAGGTGACGTGATCGGTGAGATGCAGATCCCTCGCCTCGAACTCAAAGCCATCGTCGTGCAAGGGGAGTCTTCCAGAATCTTACGGCATGCGGTCGGCCACATTCCCGAAACGGCATTGCCGGGCCAGCCTGGCAACGTCGCAATCGCGGGACATCGCGACAGCTTCTTCCGCCCGTTGCGCAATATTCAACCGGGTGATGCGATTTCGATCCAAACGTCCGATGGCGGGTTCCAGTATCAAGTGGAATCGACGGAAGTCGTGTTGCCCAGCGACGTTCACGTACTGGAGCCGTCCGGAGAAAACACCCTGACCCTCGTGACTTGCTTTCCGTTCTACTATGTCGGCGCGGCCCCCAAGCGATTCATCGTCCGCGCCCGTCAGGTTGGCACCTCCTTGCCGCAACCCACGGTCGCGCCGACGCCGTTACGCTTTTGAGCGGCCTGCTGGGAAATTAGAGATGTGTGCACAAGTGAACAGAACGAGGCGCTCAATCGGGTTAGCATCCCGTAGTTCTCACCTGATCCATCCGGGGCTGGACGGCCGGTTCCTTATTACGGAGACAACGATATGAAACCAGCTTTTCTAGGGGGGATTCTGCTAGTGGTTTTGGGCGCGCTGGCTCTCGCGTATCAAGGAATCAACTATACCCGTCGAGAACGGGTGCTAGATGTGGGCCCGATCCATGCCACGAAAGACACGCAGGAACAAATTCCCCTTCCTCCGATCCTCGGAGGCTTGGCGCTCGTGGGAGGGATTGTTCTCCTAGTCACCGGTGCGAAGCAGAATGCATAACGGAAGTTTTCGGTTGGGGCCAAGTCGATCGGTGACCGCAGTCCGCGAGCTTTCCCCGGCTACTGGCGTGGTCGAAAGCGCCTTCACAAAGGATTCGGAGAGAGGCAACTTCCGAAGCCGCAATTCTGATCATGGAGGTCAGCGATGATACGAAGACTTAGTTTCCTGGTTTGTTTCATGCTTATAGCGGTGGTGGTGTACGCCGCGAATAAGGAACAAGATCGGCTGGAAAATTGTGGCGTGGTGATGCAGGAGATCATGAATGTCCCCGACAACATTCCTCAAGACGTGATGGAGAAAGCCGAATGCGTTATTGTATTTCCATCCGTTCTAAAAGCGGCATTCGTTGTGGGAGCCAGCTATGGGCGCGGCGCGATGGTATGCCGCACGGGCGAACATTTCCGAGGACCGTGGGGCGCTCCGGCGATGTATGCGCTGGAAGGCGGCAGCGTGGGATTCCAAATCGGCGGACAAGCCACCGATCTCGTTCTGCTCGTTATGAATGATCGAGGCGCAGATTCGATTCTCAACAGCAAAGTGAAGTTGGGCGGAGACGCTTCCATCGCGGCAGGCCCCGTGGGCCGCGACGCTTCCGCGAACACCGATGCGTACATGCGCTCGGAAATTCTCAGCTACTCGCGCACGCGCGGCCTTTTTGTGGGCGTTTCGCTCGAGGGTTCCACGCTTCGTCCCGACGATGACGCCACTGAGGACGTGTATGGCCGCAAACTCACAGCAAGAGAAATCGTGATGGGCGGGAAAATCGGCGTTCCAGAATCCGGACGGCATCTCGTTCGCGTATTGGAAAAGAATTCGCCGCGGAATGAGTCGAGTAGAGAATCGGCGCGACGGTAACCAATCGAAGGGTTGTTGTAAGATGATGTCTGCCGGTTTGGGAGCTCGACAGAACGGGAACAGCGGGCTTCCATTCCGGTTGCAGTATCAGCGGGTCAAGATGCAAGGGTTGCGTCACGGAACTGGGGAACTGGGAGCATACCATCATGCTGGACGTGCATTCGGCTGAAGGGGATAACTACATGAATTGTATTCGCAAGGCGGCAATTGCTCTCACTCTCGTTCTGATTGCTACGCCCGCTCTTTTCGCTCAGGGTTTTTCCCAGTACCGGAAATTTGTGCTGGGAACGAGCCTGGCCGCGCTTTCGAAGCAGATCGGACAGGACTCGAGCGGCGCGACTCTGGTCCACCAGGTTCCCGCAGTGATCCAGTCGTTGACGTATTGGCCGATCGAGGCTTCCAGTTCGGCGAACCGCTCCGAATCGGTTACGCAAATTCTATTCAGCTTCTACAATGGCGAGCTCTATCGAATCGTGGTGACGTACGATTCGGACGCCATCAACGGGCTTACGGAGGAAGATATGGTGCGGGCGATTTCCGCGCGGTACGGCGAGGGAACGAGACTGTATCCAGAACTCGCGCTTCCTACCTACGATGTGTATGCGCCGGCGGAGACAGTGATCGCCAGCTGGGAAGATCCGCAGAACACTGTGAACCTTTTCCGTTCGGGCAGATCGACGTCCTTCGGGCTAAGTGTTTTTTCAAAGCGCTTGAACGCTGAGGCCGACGCTGCGATTGCTGCTTCCATCAAGCTCGAGAAAGAGCAAGCGCCACAGAAGAGAATCGACCGCGAGAAAAAGGAAGTCGACGACCTGGATCTTGCACGACAGAAAAACATAAAAAGTTTTCGTCCTTAGTCCCGGCCGGGACAATCACGATCCTACTTTGGCGTTGAGCCTCTACGCAGGTAGACGCACAAGAACGGTACTCCCGCACCTTCACTCCAAGGATTCCTTCGGTTTCAGCTGCGATTGGCAAGTGATGATTCCCAGCCCATCTCGAATCACAGCTTGCCGGTCAAGGCCGGTGTTTACTCGCCGCTATATCAATCGGCAATTCCACTTTTCTGAGCTCGCGCCGCTGCGTTATGCTGCGAGCCATCTTGGCAGGACGCGGTGAGGGGGACGTGAAGATTACCGGCCGAATCATATTCTGGGCGGTTGTTCTCGCGGCTGGCGCGGGTTGCGCCGGCTGGTCGTATCTTGCGCGCAGCGCCGCTGAAACTCAGTTCGCACGCGAAAGTGCGCTGGCGCGGGCCGAAGCCGCGCGGATTCAGCGCGAAGTGGTAATGTTCACCTACGGCATCGCGCCGGCGCGGGTGCCGTTCAATCTGGCGCTCGAGGGAATGGGGCTCGATCCGGTGATGGCGGCGCGCGTGGCGTCTGCCGCGCAGAACGCTTTCGACCTGCGGCATTTTCGCGCCGGCAACCGATTGGCGATTGGCCGCGGCGTCCTCGGAGATCTGCGCGAGGTTCACTACCGGATCGACACAGACCGCGAGCTGTTCATCGCTCGGCAACCTTCGACAGATTCAAGGATCCCATCGGCGGGCGATTTTCACTCCGAGGTGAAAACGATTCCATCGGAAACTGAAATGGCCGGAGTGAGCGGCGCCATTCAAGGGTCGCTGTTCGAATCCGTGATTGAAGCGGGTGAAAAACCGGAACTGGCGATGCGGCTCGCAGAGATTTTCGCGTGGGACCTCGACTTTTACACCGATCCGCGGCCAGGCGACACGTTCCGCATCGTCGTCGAGAAAAAGAAATTCGCAAACGGGGAAACCGCCTCCTACGGACGAATCCTGGTGGCGGAATACAATAACGCGGGGCGCCCTTACCGCGCCGTCCTGTTCCACGACGTGTCCGGACGGCCCGCTTACTTCACGCCGGAAGGGAAGGCGATGAAAAAGGCGTTCCTTCATTCGCCGCTGAAATTTGCGGCTGTCATTTCCTCGCACTACAGCGCTCATCGCTTTCATCCGATTCTGAAAGCGTACCGGCCGCACTTGGGAATTGATTATGCTGCGCCCACCGGAACGCCGGTGCAGACGATTGGCGACGGGCGCGTCGTATTTGCGGGACGAAAAGGCGGCGCGGGAAATCTGATCGAAGTGCAGCACACGAACGGCTACACGACTTACTACATGCATCTTTCACGCGTTCTCGTGCGCACCGGCCAGCATGTGGAGCAGGGGCAGCGAATCGGGCTCGTCGGAATGACCGGACTCGCCACCGGGCCGCATCTCGATTTCCGGATTCAGCAGCACGGGCAATTTTTGAATTTCGAGCGGCTGGGACTTCCGACGGCCGATCCGGTTTCGAAGCGCGACTTCGGCGAGTTCGCCGCCGCTCGCGATGGCGCAATGACTCACATTCCCGATCTTCCGCCAGCGCAGGGCGCGGCGGTCCTGGCGAAAAATAGCAGGCCGCGACGGTCGCGTGGAGCGGACTGAGAATCGGGCACAGCCCCGAAGAAACATCCGGGATCTTCGACAAGCAGCGCCTCGACGACCGGATACCAAAGTCAAGAGCGCCGGCAAGATGCCGGCGGTACGAAAACCGGCGCTCCGTTGAGACGCCGAGGAATTCGTTTTAGAAAAGAAGTCAATCAAGACAATTCTAAAAACAAAGGCGGGACTCGCCGCGGCGAATTCCGCCTTTTTATTTTCGAACGCCGAAAGTTTACATTCAGACGGCGCCGCGCCGGCGCTCGCTCAGGCTTTCACTTCCCAGGTGTCTCCGGCGCGGAGGAGCTTGGCCAGATCGCCTTTGCCCTTTTTTGCCTGGACGTCGCGGATTTGCTGGGCGACGACGTCTTCGTAGCGCGGGATGTTCTCCCAGGATCGGAGGACGCCGATGGGAGTGGGGAAGCCGGGACGGTGTTCCATGTGGCTGAGCATGAATGCGTAAGCCGCGCGCGGATGATGCTCGTCGTGGACGAGGAGATCTTTTTCGGTGAGACCATTGCCGTTGCCGAAGTGAACGACTTCGAGATCAAAGCCGTTCATGCGAATGCCCTTGTCGCGATTCTTGCCGAAGATGAGCGGCTTGCCGTGTTCGAGTTGAACGACCCGCTCGCTGCGCGCGTCCCTTTCCGTGAGCGTATCCCACGCGCCGTCGTTGAAGATGTTGCAATTCTGGAGAATTTCGATGTAAGCGGCGCCCTTGTGAGCGGCAGCTTTCTTCAGCGTATCTTTCTGGTGCTGCTGAAAAACGTCAACGGTGCGCGCGACGAACGTGGCTTCTGAACCGATGGCAAGCGAGATCGGATTGAATGGCCGGTCGGCGGTGCCGTAGGGGGTTGATTTCGTTTTCTTGCCGATTTCGGACGTCGGCGAGTACTGGCCTTTCGTGAGGCCATAGATTTTGTTGTTGAACATCAGAACTTTCAGCCCCACGTTGCGGCGCAGCATGTGGATCGTGTGATTGCCGCCGATCGAGAGCGAGTCTCCGTCACCGGTGATGACCCAAACGTCGAGATCCGGGCGAACGAGTTTCACTCCGGTGGCAATCGCCGGCGCGCGGCCGTGAATCGTGTGAAAGCCGAAGGTATTCATGTAATACGGGAAGCGGCTGGAGCAACCGATGCCGGAAACCAGGACGAAATTTTCGCGGCGGACGCCGAGCTCGGCAAAAACGGCTTGCGTGGCGGCGAGAATCGCATAGTCGCCGCAACCCGGGCACCAGCGTACTTCCTGGTCGGTCTGAAAATCTTTTTTCGTGTAAACCGGCAAAGTGGCCGTTGTCATTTATTTCTCCATAGTCCCAATTACTCGAGAATTTCGTCGATCTTCTGCTCGATTTCGGATTGCTTGAAGGGCTTACCTTGAATTTTGTTGTAGCCCTGCGCGTCGACGAGATATTTCGCGCGGAGGACCATCAAGAGCTGGCCCATGTTCATCTCCGGAACGAGAACGTGTTTGAAGCGATTGAGCACGTCTCCGAGATTTCTCGGCAGCGGATTCAGATGGCGCAAATGAACGTGACCGACGGACTGGCCTTTCGCGCGGGCGGTTTTCAGCGCGGCAGTGATCGGGCCGTGCGTTGAACCCCACGCCACGATCAGGAGATCGCCCGACTGATCGCCGGCAGGCACAGCGTCAGGAATATCGTCGGCGACGGCTTCGACTTTTGCGGCGCGCAAACGAACCATGCGCTCGTGGTTGAGCGGATCGTAGTTGATGTTGCCGGTGACGTCTTGTTTCTCGATACCGCCGACGCGGTGCTCGAGGCCTGGAGTGCCGGGAATGGCCCAGGGACGCGCGAGCGTGTTGGGATCGCGGCGGTAGGGATGGAAATCCTTGGGATTCGTCTCGAAGTGCACAGGAATTTCCGGCAGTTCGGAGACATCAGGAATCTTCCAGGGCTCGGCGCCGTTCGCAAGGTAGCCGTCGGAAAGAATAATCACGGGAACCATGTACTTGATGGCGATGCGACTGGCTTCGAGCGCAACCCAGAAGCAATCGCCGGGCGTGGAGGGCGCGATCACCGGGATGGGCGCTTCAGAGTTCCTGCCGAAGAGCGCTTGGAGAAGATCGGCTTGCTCGGTTTTTGTCGGCAGGCCAGTGGATGGGCCGCCGCGCTGGATGTCGCAGATTACGAGCGGAAGCTCGACGGCGACAGCGAGGCCGATCGCTTCGGTCTTTAGCGCCATGCCGGGGCCGGAAGTGGTAGTGATGCCGAGAGCGCCGGTGTAGGCAGCGCCGATCGCGGAGGTGACGGCGGCGATTTCGTCTTCTGCCTGGAACGTGATGACGCCGAAATCTTTGTATTGCGATAGTTCGTGAAGAATGTCGGACGCCGGCGTGATCGGATAAGAGCCGAGGAAAAGCGGGATGCCGGCTTTCTCAGACGCGGCCACGAAGCCCATGGCAAGAGCTGTGTTGCCGCTGATATTTCGATAGGTGCCGGGCGTAAGTTTTGCGGGCGGAATTTCGTAGCTGATTTGAAACGCTTCGGTGGCTTCGCAGTAGCTGTAGCCCGCCTGCATGGCGAGGCGATTTGCGGCGACGAGGGCCGGTTTGGTCTTGAACTTGTCCTCGAGATAGCGAAGAGTGGCGTCCATCGAGCGGTTGTAGAGCCAATAGCACATGCCAAGCGCAAAGAAATTCTTGCAGCGGTCCATCGTCTTTGCGTCGAGGCCGAGTTCTTTCAGGGCGGCTCGCGTGAGCTTGGTAAGTTCGACGGCGAAGAGGCGGTAGCCATCGAGAGAATGATCCTCAAGCGGGCTCACGGCGATCTGCGCTTTGCGAAGGTCGTTTTCTTTGAAGTCGTCGAGATTGACGATCAGGATCCCATTGGTGCGCAGGTCCGGCAGATTCATCTTGAGCGCGGCGGGATTCATCGCAACGAGAACATCAACCGCGTCGCCCGGGGTATAGACATCGCTCGACGAGAAGTGGACCTGAAATCCGCTGACGCCGGGCAGTGTGCCTGCGGGAGCGCGAATCTCGGCGGGGAAATCGGGGAACGTCGCCAGGTCATTGCCGTAGAGCGCGGCGGTATTGGTGAACTGGCTCCCGGTGATCTGCATGCCGTCGCCGGAGTCGCCGCAGAAACGGATACAGGCTTTTTCAATAACTTCACGCTTGCGATGCGGAACGTCGGTTATGGTCGTAGACATATAGCGTTCATTTCCCCAGTTAGGAAAGCGGTAGCCGGTTGTTTTGTCCGGAGAGAAAATCCTAGCACAGCGGAGCGGAGACGGTGATGAAAATCCGAGCCGAGTTGTAACGTTGTGGGCATTAGGGCACAGTCTAATTGGTTAGATGCAGAAATTCTGTGACGAGCATACCTTGAGGGTGTGACGGGGAACACAGGAGTCGCCAGTGGACTATAAAGCGACTGGCGACGGTAAAAGTGATTCATAGCGGAACGCTTATTGTTTGTATTTCTTGAGGTAGGCGCCGGAAGCGACATAGGGTTTTAGGCACTCGACCAGGAAAGGGTGCCATACGGAGTCCACAGACTGAGCGGTGGCTTCGTCGATTTGTCCCGTGATGTCGACCGTGAGACTGAGCCAGGTGCCGGCGGGGTCGGACAGAAATTCGTAGGTCCTTACGGCGTCGAGAGCCATGCCGGAGAATCCCAGTGGTCCAGTGGAGCGGAGCAACTTGCAGCGGTCAGCGTAGATCGCGGCGGCGTGCCGCACAGCGACGACGTCCCGCGCAGGCGCGAGGATTTAGGAGTTGTTTTCTCGCTGGCACTTATCGAAACTGGAACCGGCAACCCAGCCCCATTCGTCCTGATTGAAGGCAATCTCAAATATTTCTGAAGGAGATGGAAATGAATCTCGTGCGCTTTTTTCCAGCTGCGGTTCTCTTGTGCGTGGTGACATTGTCCGCGCGCGCCGATACGCTTGTTCTTAAAAATGGAGATCACCTGACGGGAACGATCGTCAGCTCGGATGGAAAGGAGGTGACGTTCAAGACAGATTTCGCGGGCGAGATCAAAGTGCAATGGGCTGCGGTGAAGGAAGTGAATTCCGACAAAGCTCTTTACGTGATAACACCGGACAAGAAGACGGTGAGCGGAAACGTCACGACGGAAGGCACGGCGCTCGTGGTGCACACATCGAACGCGGGAGCTCTACCCGTGGCATTCGCAGACGTGACGACAATTCGTTCGCAGGACACGCAGACGGCGTACGAAAAGAGTTTGCATCCGGGGATTCTAGAAACGTGGAAGGGCGGCGCAAATATTGGATTCGCGCTGGCTCGCGGAAATAGCGAGACGACGAACCTCACTACGGGATTCACGGCGGACCGCAAGACTCTGAAAGATGAGCTCACGCTCTACTTCACATCACTCTACTCGAGCAATGACCTGCCGGGCGGCGGCACGACGGCGAACTCAATCGTGGCCGGAGCGCGGTTCGACCATAATCTCACAAAGCGGATTTTCGCTTTCGGCGCCGGCGATTACACGCATGACGGGCTACAGGGGCTCAATCTGCGTTCGATCTATTCCGTCGGCCTGGGATATCACCTGATTAGCACCCCCACGACGACTTTCGATTTGCTCGGCGGTGTGAACTACACGCGAGAATCGTATAGCGGCCTGACGAGCAACGACACTGCGGGGATCGATCGAAACCTGGCCGGGGTGACGACGGGCGAGAGTTTCATGCACAAGTTCGGGAAATTAACAGTGGTGACGGAGCAGTTCTATTTCTATCCCGACCTCAGCAATACGGGTGAGTACCGGTTTGCGCTCGATGCTGCTTCGGTGACAAAAATTAACAAGCGGCTTGGATTGCAGTTATCCCTCAGTGACCGGTACGTGAGCAATCCCCCGATTGTGGGAACGAAATCGAACGACGTGATTTTTTCAACTGGAATCAACTTCGCGTTCACACATTGATGCAGAAGTCTTCACCCGCCCGCCAGGGCTGCTGGTCGGCACTCGCGCCGTTTGAACCCTCAGAAGAGGGGGGCGCATCCAACCGTGCAGAATAAATTGCCCAATGGGCGCGCAACGTAGAAGGGAGAAACAGAATGGCAAAGATGAAGGTAGCGCAGGTTCCAAAGGCGGGCGGGGACTTCGAGATTGTGGAGCGGGAGATTCCGCAGCCGGGATCGGGACAAGTGAGAATCCGGGTGCAGGCTTGCGGAGTGTGTCATAGCGACGTCGTGACCAAGGAAGGAGCTTTTCCCGGCATTTCGTATCCGCGCGTGCCTGGACACGAAGTAGCCGGAGTGATTGACGAGGTTGGCTCGGGCGTAACGCAATGGAAGAAAGGCGAGCGAGTGGGAGTGGGCTGGCACGGAGGCCAGGATGGGACGTGCCTGCAGTGCCGGCGCGGGGATTTCGCGAATTGCGCAAACCTGAAGATATCGGGCGTCAGCTACGACGGCGGCTACGCCGAATACATGGTGGCGCCGGTGGAGGCTCTGGCGCACATGCCGGAATCGCTGGACGCCGCAGAAGCGGCGCCTCTGATGTGCGCGGGGGTGACGACGTTCAATGCGCTGCGGCATAGCGGCGCGATGCCGAGCGACCTGGTCGCGGTGCAAGGAATCGGCGGGCTGGGTCACCTGGGGGTGCAGTTCGCGCAGAAATTCGGGTATCGGGTGGCTGCAGTGGGCCGCGGGCCGGAGAATGGAACGCTGGCGAAAAAACTGGGAGCCAGCGTGTATATCGACAGCGCGGCGACGAATGCTGCCGAGGAGCTGAAGAAACTGGGAGGCGCGCGCGCGATTTTGGCGACGGCACCGAGTTCGAAAGCGATGTCCGCGCTGATCGATGGCATGGGAGCGAATGGAAGGATGATGGTGGTGGGAGCGACGATGGAGCCGATCGAGGTGACGCCGGTGCAGCTAATCTTTGGGATGAAGAATCTGCAAGGGTGGGCTTCGGGAATTCCCACCGATTCCGAGGATACGCTGCGGTTCGCGGAGCTGACGGGCGTGCGGCCGATGATTGAGAAGTATCCACTGGCGAAAGCTGCAGAGGCGTATGCGCGGATGATGAGCGGAAAAGCTGAGTTTCGGGTGGTGCTAACGATGTAAGCAGGGAAATTTCGAGAGGTGTGGCGCGTGGCGCGAAGTTTCCGATGCGCTACGGGCTCAGCGCAATGGGCGTATCGGCGATGACGTCGAGCGTGCTTTCTTTTACGAGGTAAGCGTCCGCTTTGATCGAGCCGGCAGGACCGTTGTGAATGAAGGTCGCAGAGCCGACATCGTCGACCGGCATGCTGACATCTTTGCCGGGGCCGACAACTTTGTAAACGCTGTCTCCCGGCGGAATGATGAATTGGATCGAGACTGCCTTCAGTGAAATTCCCGTGGCGGGGGAGACAGTGAGGATGCCTGCGATGACGTGGTCGGAGGTATTCGTGAAGCAGTAGGATTCCTTGGGCGCGTGAATGTTTTGATCTGTATCGACGGTAAAAAGCTTGAAGTCGGTGAAGGTATGAATGCGGTAAAAACGGCGCCCGTGCCGGTCCACGTATACCTCAGCAGACTGCGGAAGCCAGAGGTGTTGTTTCCGCGTATGAAAGCTCACCGAACCATAGTTGATGATCTCGAATTGGTCTCTAAGCCCGACGGCAGGAATCGGTTTGGCCAACTCAAACTCAAGCCGCCGCACCTGGTAAGTGCCGGCGTCGATCCAGGCGCGGCCTTTGAACTGGAATGGATAGTAATGGTCTTGAGTACGATACCCGCCAATAAGACTGGGACGATCACTGCGCTGGAGAAAATGAACTTGCCACACCGGATGGCCCTCCCAGTGTCCCAGCCCCTCGCAAGCGAAATTGAAATCGGAAGCTAGCAGCGGATGAAAAATCAGCGCCATGGCCGGAAGACCTTCGGTGGCTATGTTCGCGGGGAAGTGGCTGCGATCAACGGTTCCATTGCGGTACTCGTCGACACTGAACATACCACCTGCAACCGGCGTTATCACCGCGACGTAATCGAAGGTGCGTTTCTGCGGAATCAAGCGCTTACCGGTGGGATCAATAGGGTAGTGCTCCAGATGCTCGGTGGCGCTGAACTTCTGAAGGTTGGCGACGAGTTGCTTCATGCGCTCGCCTGTTCCTTCGAGGACGGCCGGCAAGGCGCAGGAAACGCCGGCTGCCACGGGCGGCGCGGACTGGTCGACACCGGGCGGAATCCAGGAGACAGCCGCGGAACCTGGCGCAAACCCGCTTGAGGCAGATGCGGCGGTGGCCGGTTGCGCTGCGCCAGCGTCGCTTTCCGGCCTCAGGATCAGGAAGAGTGTCTGTGTGCGACTGCCGGCGGCGATTTCCACGGATTGCTTCACGGGCTTGAAACCGGGCGCCGTGGCTTCGATGCTGTAGCTTCCGGGAGGCGCGTCGGGAAAAGTCGTTTCACCATCCAAATCGGCCCTATGGCTGCCGGATATTTCAGTGCCCTGGCTGGTAACGACGCGAATATTCGCCTGACCGCTGAACGGCGATTCGTCGGGGAGCCGAAGGCGGATTTTGAGCGTGGACGAACCAGAAAGCGCAGATGTTCTGGCGACGGCGTCATCGGTTGAATTTTGCGGATTGGCTGCGGCGCCGGCTGGAAATAGAAGTATTGGCGAAATCGCGAGAGCCAGCAGAATGGATGTCCGATCCATTACACACACCCCGTCCCGCCTGCGCCGAGGATGCTCGTCCAGTTTCCGGGCGGTTCGTTTTACCACCCTGTTTGGCTGTCTCTGTTGGCTGGATTCAAAAGACGCCGCCGTTAGGCAGCGTTTACCTCAAATATCTAAAGCGTGCGCTGGGAGAAATCTAACTCCGAACGGCGAAAGATGCAATGCGGAAGGAGCGATTGAGCAATCTTCTCGCTCGAATGAACCGCGGGTAAGGGCGCGAAGAGCCCGAAAGCACCCTGTCCCGGAGTACTATTGACTTTCGCTTTTGGTTCGCCTATCCTCGCGACGCTGGCAAAAGGCCTGGGGGTCGAGCGATGGCGTTGACGAAGAGACAAAAGGAAGTGCTGAACTACCTGGTTGGGTTCCTCAATAAGAACGGCTATTCGCCGAGTTTTGAAGAGATTGCGCACGCGCTGAAGCTGACGTCGCTCGCGACGGTGCACAAGCATCTCTCGACGCTTGAAAAGAAGGGGTTCATCCGGCGCGGGTACAACCAGAGCCGTTCGATCGAAGTAGTACAACTGCCGAAGCCGATTCGCGAGCAAGTGCTGGATCGCCATGTGGTCGAGCTGCCGCTGGCCGGGAGGATCGCGGCGGGCAGTCCGCTCGAAGCGGTGGAGGACAAGGAAACGATTTCGCTGGCGGATTTCGCGCGCGGGCAGAATACGTTCGTGCTGCAGGTAAAGGGCGAATCGATGCGCGAGGATCATATCCTGGACGGCGACTACATCGTGGTGGAACAGACGCAGGTGGCGAATCCTGGCGAGATTGTCGTAGCGCTGGTGGGCGAGAATGAGGCGACCGTGAAGAGATTTTATCGCGAGCCGGGCGGGAAGGTTCGTTTGCAGCCCGCGAATTCGCAGATGTCGCCGATCATGGTGGCGGCTACGGATGTGCGGATACAGGGACGCGTTGTGGGAGTGTTGCGGAAGTATTAGCGCATCGGCCTTGGGTAAGCAGGTTCTTCAGGATTGAGTTCACCATCATTCGTGCATGCGAGGTTCGTCGCATGTTCAGTTACCTCCCCGAGCACAGTTGTTTCAATTTGGGTTTGCCAATCGTTGTGTGCAGGACTACAGTCGGAGACCCAGTCATCATTCAATACCCAGCGTAACCAGGCCCAAGGAGGGTAAATGTGGGGAGACAAGAAGCCGGAGACTCCCGCAAGGGCTCCGCTCCCGCAGCAGTCTAAGTTTTCAACACCATCCGCGACACCAATTACTGGGGAGGCAAAAACAATGGCACCACTGGATTCTCCGTATCCTGCGACAACGACGAGCGGCGGCACTGCGCGACTCGGAGCAAGCTTGCACGTGAAGGGCGAAATTACCGGCAACGAGGATCTGCACATCGACGGCACGGTGGAAGGATTGGTTCACCTCGAAGACCGGAAATTGACGATCGGCGCGAGTGCGAAAGTGACGGCCGACATCATTGCCCGTGAAGTGGCGGTCTTCGGCAACGTGAAGGGGAATCTGCGAGCGCGCGATCGCATCGAGATCAAGAAGGACGGCTCGGTGGTCGGCGACTTGACGACGGCGCGGATCATGATCGAGGACGGCGCGTATTTCAAGGGCTCGATCGAGATCGACAAAACCGGCGATGCCAGCAGCAGCAGCGACAACGATCTGGACAAGCCGGCGTACACGCGTTCGGCGCGCACTGCTTCGAGCAGTTCGTCTTCCGATTAGTTGTTGGGCCTCATTGCGGCCGAGCGCCCGGGTATGATCCCGTCCGGCTCGACCGGCGCGAGGATTCGTGGCGGGCCACGACGATGGCCCGCCACGGGATCCATCATTACTTGTTCGCTTCACACCCACCCCGTCAGTACGCTTTCAAAATCCTTGTGCAACCGATAGCGGCAGCTCCGCCGTCAAAGGTGGCAGCGTGTCCTGTTATTGAGCGTCAATTCGAAAACCCATCCAGTGACAACTGAAAGGTGAGGGTATGAAACGTCCAGCCGGAATGCTTTTCGTGGGAATTGTCTATGCGGCTCTCGCAGCGTGCGGCGGAGGCAGCGGAGGGAACGGAGGCACGCCCGTGCTCGCGCTTTCTCAGACTAGTGTTTCGTTCACAGCGTTGTTTGGGGTCGCGAACGATCCCGCGCCGGCGATGGTGAATGTGACGAACTCTGGAACGGGCGGCGCGATCAAGTTTATGGCGAGCAGCGATTCTCCGTGGCTTATGGCGGCTCCGGTGTCGGGAACCACGCCGGGGTCGCTGACTATCACCGCAGTCCTCGGCAACCTGGCGGTGGGAACTTATACCGGACACCTAACGGTGGCAGCTAGCGGCGCGACCGGATCGCCCGCAACTATCACCGTGACGTTTATGGTGAATCCGCAACCATCGAGCGCGGCCTTCTGGCCACAGTGGGGAAGCAATCCCCAGCACACCGGGATGGTAAGCGTTCTAGGACAGCACTTGACGAGCAAGCTCGTGGACATCGCTTACGATCCGTTCATCAATCAGGAAAAGGCGGAATTCGGAGGCGAACTGGTGGTGCACGAACAGTCATCCATCATCAATGGGAACGACGTATATATGGTTGTGAAATCGGGGACGTACAACTCCTGCAACCCGTTGGGGAACTGGCAAACTGGCGCGGCGTGTGGACCTAATAGCTGGAACACGATGATCTGGAACGAGCGGCGCTACACCTGGGTGAGTAACAGCCTGACGCCAATCTGGACTTTTCAGAGCGACTGGGTTCCGGAGCCGAATGCGGCGAACTTCAGTCAGGGATTCGGAGGCCTCGAGGGTTGGGAACCGGTATTTCATCCCGTGGATGCAAATAACTTTATTTACGTTCCGGGAGCAGCGGGAACGATTTGGAAGGTAGAGAAGGTCGGCGGGACCATGGTTTCGCACATTAACCCGTTTAGCAATGTGAATGGAGTGACCGCGGCGAACACGTTTGTTTCGGGCCCTCTGTCGGCGGACTCGAACGGCAGCATTTATTACAACGTGATTGAGATCTCGGCGGGTGCCGCGCCCTGGGACGCGAACGACGTGGTGAATTCGTGGCTGGTGAAAATTGCGGCAAACGATGCGGCCAGCAAAGTGACCTACGCGGCGCTTGTGCCGGGAGCGCCGGCAGGCAATTCGATGTCGTGCCCGGGAACGTTTGCTTTCCTGCCGAACGCGGCAACAACTCTTCCGTGGCCTCCTACTTCGGGATCCACTGCTCCGTTCTTTCCAGGCCCTTGCGGCTCGCAACGACCCGGCGTGAACATCGCTCCCGCGATCGCTGCCGATGGGACGATTTACACCGGAAGCCGCGCGCACTTCGATGCGATGGTGAGCTATCTGGTGGCGGTGAACCCGAATCTCACGCCGAAATGGGCGGCCTCGTTAGAGAACCGACTGAATGACGGCTGCGGCGTGATCGTGCCGATTGGTCCGACGACCGGCACTCCGAATGCTTGCCGGCTGGGAACCGTGGTTGGCGTGGATCCGACAACGAATGCGAAAGGATCCGGCTCGATTGTCGATCAGGCATCATCTTCACCCACGGCGCTGCCCGACGGGTCGGTGGTCTTCGGGGCGCTCGACAACTACAACGCGGAACGCGGGCATCTATTTCATTTTGATTCGGCGGGGAATTTCTTGAACGCGTTTTTCTTCGGCTGGGACTCAACGCCCGGAGTGTGGGTGCACGGTCAAACGTTCTCGATCGTCGTGAAGGACAACCACTACAATGCGCCGCAATACTGTTTTCTCAACAGCGTCGTTTGCCAGTCGTTGCCGCCAGGCCCGTATTACATCACGCAGCTCGACTCGAATTTGAATATCGAATGGCAGTTTCAAAGCACGACCATCGACAACACACATCCGAATGGCTACGAATGGTGCATCAACATGCCTGCGATCGATGCGGACGGCAACGTGTTTGTGAACAGCGAGGACGGGAACATTTACGCGCTGCCGCAAGGGCATTCGGGGGTCTTCACGACGCCTGGAGGGCAATTGTTCCTCGACGTCGCACTCGGCGCCGCGTACACGCCGCTGGCAATCGGGCCGGACGGGAAACTCTACACGCAAAATAATGGGCATCTGATCGTGGTAGGGAACTAGGGCCACGAATCCGTCTGCAATACTGGTCTATTTGACATGCCGTTCAGACATGGTTACAATGTAGGAATGACGGTTGCCGCCAAATCGAGCGTAAAGGTTGCTGATGAAGTCTGGATCGCTACTGCCTTGCTCCATCGGGAGCGGCCGGGCGAGCCAGATTTTGCCGTGGAGGAAATTGTCGCTCGCGCTCGACGGGAGGCACTTACTGGCGAGATACGACCGGGTGTGTACGTGCACACGATTCAGCATTGCGTCGCAAACCGTCCGCCGAATCCAGCGCGATACCGAATGCTTCTAGAGACTGGACGTGGACGGAGACGATTGTTTCGTCAGGGTGATTCGTACCATCCGGCGCGAGAGGGCGGCAAGATCACTCCGAGCCTGGAAGGCTTTCCGCACGGATATGAAGGCTTGCTAAGTTGGTATCAGGAATGGAGTGCGACGGCAAGGAAACGCAAGGACGAAGCAGATCCTCTCCTTTCCCTGCGAGGTTCCGGCAAACGCATTTGGGCGGATGAACACGCAGACGAATACGTGCGCCGGCTTCGAGAAGGGTGGGAATGAGTCGCGTTTTCTGGGACACAAACCTATTCATCTACCTGTTCGAAGGGCATGGATCGTTCTCCAGGCAAGTAACCGCTCTCCGGCAAGCGATGTTGACCCGCGGAGACCAGCTCATTACATCTGCTTTCACGCTAGGCGAAATCCTTGTGAAGCCCGCGGAGCAAGGAGACGAAGAACTTTCGAGGAAGTATGTTGAGTCGATTACAGCGACGTCGTTAATCCTGCCGTTTGATGGAAAGTGCGCCCGGATTTACGCAAGCCTGAGATGCGATCGGTCGCTGAAGCCGCCGGATGCAATTCAACTGGCGTGCGCCGCGGAATTTGGTGTTGATCTATTCATAACGAATGATGCGCGACTGCACACGAAAAGAGTCCAGGGCATTCAGTTTATCGTTCCGTTGGAGCGAGCGCCGTTGTAAGCATATTCCTTCCGTTGACAGGAATCGTAGCGTAGCCTATAGTTGTCGTTTGTCTTTTGACGGAAAGGTGTGACTGGGCAGATGCGGACGTATGTTCCAAAGGGCCGAGAGGCCGAAGCGTTGACGGTAGGCAAGAACTGGTTCGTGCTGGATGCGAACGGAGTAGTGCTGGGGCGTCTGGCGACGCGCGTGGCGCGAATTCTGATCGGCAAAGACAAGCCGAATTACACTCCATTTCTCGACTCGGGCGATCACGTGATCGTGATCAATGCCGAGCGGATCAAGCTCACGGGCAATAAGATCGATCAGAAGATTTATTATCATCACAGCGGTCACCCGGGCGGCCTGAAAGAAGTTCCGATCCGGGCATTGATGCAACGTCGTCCTGAAGAGGTGGTGCGCGAGGCGGTGCTTGGCATGTTACCGAAGAACAAGCTCCGTGCGCGTCGCGCCAAGAAGCTGCGTGTCTATGCCGGAAGTGAAGCGCTTGCCCGCCACGCCGGACAGAAGCCCCAGCCGATAGCGCTGTAACCTCGAGACAGAGTTTTTTTTGCAATTTCTGCGCTCAGCGGAGAAATTCGCTACGAGTGCCCTTGAACCGCCGCCGAACGCTGCGTTCACGGAAATCAGGAGGGAAATTGAGTTCAGCCTCGAATTCGCTCGAAGGTGCAGCAGGCAAACAGTTCTACGGCACGGGGCGCCGCCGGGAAGCGGTGGCCCGCGTGTACATCAAGACGGGGGCCGCGCGTTTCACGGTGAACGGCCGTCCGGTGGACGAATATTTTCGGAATATCGCCTGGCATACGTCTGCCACGGAGCCCCTGAAATTCACGCAGATGCACGATCAGGTGGAAGTGCGTGCGACGGTGAAAGGCGGCGGAGTGGGCGGACAGGCCGGCGCGGTGCGCATGGGACTGTCCCGCGCGCTGTCGAAGCTGAATCCGGATTTGCGGCCGAGCTTGCGAAAGAATGGTTTCCTGACGCGCGATTCGCGCATGAAGGAACGCAAGAAGTACGGGCAAAAGGGAGCGCGTCGCCGCTTCCAGTACAGCAAGCGGTAATTATTTTCGGTCCGGCCTCGCAAGGGGCCGGGCCTAATTCACGGCCGGGATAGGACCGGCAGAAAAGGATGCTGGCGTCGCGAGACGCAAACAAGCATCCCTCTATATGAGGAGGTACTTTGGGAGTCGAAATTACGATGAAGGAGCTTCTGGAGGCTGGAGTTCACTTCGGCCATCAGACGCGCCGCTGGAACCCGAAGATGAAGGAATACATTTTCGGGGAACGCAATGGGATCCACATTATTGACTTGCAGAAGACCTTGAAGATGTTCCG
Source organism: Candidatus Acidiferrales bacterium (assembly GCA_049797655.1). Taxonomy (GTDB): domain Bacteria; phylum Acidobacteriota; class Terriglobia; order Acidiferrales; family UBA7541; genus Palsa-295. The sequence continues at coordinate 41,366 of JBARFX010000112.1, forward strand.
CGACGCCGCGAGATACGTGGCGGAGATGGCCGGCCAGGGCAAGAGCGTCCTCTTCCTCGGAACGAAGCGCCAGGCGCAGGAAGCGATTGCCGAAGAAGCCAACCGCTGCGGGATGTTTTACGTGAATCATCGCTGGCTGGGCGGAACGCTGACGAACTGGGTCACGCTCCAGAAATCCATCAAGCGCCTGAAGCTGCTGAAGGCCATGAGCGAAGACGGCCGGATGGCGCAGTTTTCGAAAAAAGAAGGTGCGCGGCTCGACCGCGAGTTGAAACACCTCCAACAGAATTTTTCCGGCGTCGAAAACATGAGCACGCTTCCGGACGCGATGTTCGTGATCGATCCGAACGCGGAAGTGATTGCAGTGCGTGAAGCGCGCCGGATGGGCATTCCGGTGGTGGCGATCGTGGACACGAATTGCGATCCCGATCTCGTCAACTGGGTGATTCCCGGCAACGACGATGCATTGCGAGCGATTCGGCTGTTCACCTCGAAGATTTCGGATGCCGTGCTGTCTGGCCGGCAGACGTTCGAGCAGTCACAAATCGCCGATCAGAAGGCTGCCGGTGGCGAGACTGCGGATGAGGGCGTGGACTACGTCGATACGAGCGCCTACGAAGTTTACGAGAAGCAGGAAGGCGATTTCGTCGAAGGCGAGCCGGGAGATGCGGTTCCTGCGGAAGAGGCCACTGCTCCGCTGGCGAATGGGGACGACTCGGTTCCGCACTAGCTTCACATCGCAGCGCTCTGACATCCAGCATTGAATCGGGCCTCGCCAGATGGAATGCGGCTAGGCCCGAATCTATATAAAAAGGAATTGAGAAACACATGGCAACTGACGGAAAACCGAATGTACCCGCGCAACTCGTGAAAGAGCTGCGCGAACGGACTGGCGCGGGCTTTACGGCATGCCGCGAAGCGCTGATCGAGGCGCAATTGAATATACCCCAGGCGATCGATGTCTTGCGCAAGAAGGGGCAAGCGGCGGCGGCCAAGAAGGCGCAGCGCGCCACTTCGGAAGGCCTTGTGGGCTGCTACATTCACGCGGGCGGGAAAATCGGCGTGCTCGTAGAAGTGAATTGCGAAAGCGATTTCGTGGCGCGTACCGAGGATTTTCAGCGGCTTTGCCACGATGTGGCGATGCATATCGCCGCGCTCGATCCGCGATTTTTGCGGCGCGAAGAAGTGACGCAGGAAATTCTCGACCGCGAGCGCGAAATTTACCGCGAACAAGCGAAACAGACGGGCAAGCCCGAGCCCGTGATCGAGAAGATCGTCAGCGGCAAAATGGAAAAATTCTACGAAGAGAATTGCCTCTACGAGCAACACTTTATCAAGGACGAAGGCGTGACGATCAAAGAGCTGGTGGATCAGGCGATCGCGAAGGTCGGCGAAAATATTGCCGTGCGGCGATTCTCCCGATTTAAGGTAGGCGAGATGGATGGCGCCGCTGCCACTCCGCCGGCGTCCGAAGAGCCCGACACGGTTGCTCCCACCGCATAAGCGTGTCCTGAGCTTTACCCATGCGAGTAAGTTTCCTGGAGGCGGAGCCTGCCCGGCTTTACGAAGTGCCCTTGTTGCGCGATTGTGCGAAAATTCCACTGGGCGAATTGCGCCGCGACGAGCGGCTGCAATGAAATTCGGTAGTGCCAAATCGTTGGAACGGCACTAGAATGCCCGCGGGGAAATTGGGCCAACCAGCGATGACAACTGCAGACGCAGCGACGAAGATGAACGCGAAAGGTGCGCCCGTCTATGAACGGCTCGTCCTGAAGCTTTCGGGCGAATCGCTTTCGGGAACGCAGGAATCGGGCATTCACGCGGCAACCATTCAGGGGATTGCGCACGAGGTAAAAGAGGTTCAAGAGCTGGGAGTGCAGGTGGCTATCATGGTGGGCGGCGGGAATATTTTCCGTGGCACGCGCCAGAAGGAGTTGTCAATCGACCGGGCCACCGGCGACTACATGGGCATGCTCGCGACAGTGATCAATGGGCTCGCTTTGCAAGACGCGCTCGAAAAATCCGGCTGCCACACACGGCTCATGAGCGCGATCGAGATGCACCAGGTGGCCGAGCCGTTCATTCGCCGCCGCGCAACCCGGCATCTGGAGAAAGATCGCGTGGTAATCTTTGCCGCGGGCACCGGGAATCCCTATTTTTCCACGGACACGGCGGCAGCTTTGCGCGCGATGGAGATCAAAGCGCAAGTGATTTTGAAAGCGACTCGGGTGGACGGAGTGTATGACGCAGATCCGGAGAAAGTGCCGGGCGCAAAACGATTTGAGAGGATCACCTATCTCGACGTGCTCAAGAAGGGTTTGTCGGTGATGGACTCCACGGCCATTTCGCTCTGCATGGACAACAAGATGCCGATCGTAGTGTTCAACATGAACGTGCCGGGAAATTTGAAGCGCGTTGTGCTGGGCGAACCGGTGGGCTCGACTGTGGGCGCCGCGTGACGCGCGAGGGACGGAGGCAATTTCGCAGATGACAACGATTGCCACAAGTAAGGATGCTTTGAATCAGGCGAAGCTCCGAATGGAAAAAGCGGTTGAAGACTTTCGCAAGGAGCTCTCCGGGATTCGGACCGGGCGCGCGAACGTTTCGCTCCTGGATCATATCCGCGTGGACTATCACGGGACCGCGATGCCGGTGAATCAACTTGGCACGTTGAACGTGCCGGACGCAACGATGATCGTGATTGCGCCGTGGGATCCAGGCGCGGTGCCGCTGATCGATAAAGCCATTCGCACTTCCGACCTGGGCCTGAATCCCGCCACTGACGGCAAAGTGGTGCGTGTTCCGATTCCGGCTTTAACGGAAGATCGCCGCAAGGACCTCGTGAAGCACATTCACAAAGTGCTCGAGAACCACCGCACCGCCGTCCGCAACATTCGCCGCGACATCAAGGAAGCCGTAGAGAAGCTCGAGAAGGAAAAGAAGATCAGCGAAGACGACAAGAAGCGATCGCTCGACGAACTCGAAAAGCTCACCCACTCCGAAACCAAAAAAATCGAAGACCTCTCCGCCGCCAAAGAAAAAGAGGTAATGGAAATTAAGTGACAGTCGTGTGCGGACGCCCTTGTGATCCGGGTGAAGCGTCGAAACCCGGGACCCGATATTTTTCGGTCCCCGAGCCGCTCCTGCTGGCTTTCAAATCACCAAACCAATCTCGTTAGTTCGCCGAATGAACGTCCTCGGGCCTGATCAAGGTGAAGACGCAATCGCCCGTGGTTGCCGAGCACGCGAGAGTGCCGCGACGAACGAGTTTTAGAGGCGATGTGTCGGGGAACACCGCGCCGTAGTCGAGGGTGCGCAGTTTTTCCGCGAACGGCCGAAGCCTGGCATCCCCGGAAATGAATCTTACGTCATCGACTTTGGGACTCTTGCCGTCCGGCGATAGAAGTACGAAGAAATCAGCCTGCGCGTCCTCCTTCAGAAATTTTCCTGCTCGCAACTTCCGAATGGAAGCGAGCTCGGGCTGAGCTTTTTTCACGAGATCGTCAAGCCCTGCATTGCCACCAAGAAGAATCACGAGACGCGCACGAGTTTCCGGAGCCGAGTGGGGCGCGGCCAGAGACAGCGAAAACATATGGATCGCGCGTTCCTTTTCGCCGCGCTTTTCATAAATCTGCGCGAGGTGGTCGCCCACTTCCCCGTGTTGATTCAACAGCCAGGAAGCTTGAATCAAGTCGAGTGCCTTCGCGTCGTCCCCTTTTTGATGGTAGACCCATCCGAGCGTGTCCCAATACGCACCGATGCTGGCGACGGCATTCAGATTGTCGAGCGAAACATTCGAGAGCGCGATGTTTCGTAGACTTGCAGAGGTGGCTGAAACGGCAGACTCGGCGTATTGCTGAGCTTTGTCGAGCTCGAGCTGATGATCGGCTAGATTGTACGCAACGTTATTCCATACGTCGGGCGTCGGCGATAGCTCCGCGGCTTTCTCGAATGCCGCGAGCGCTTTGTCCTTTTCCGAAGTGTTCAGATACGCCTGGCCGAGGCCGACCTGAAGCCCGGCGTTATCGGGCGAGAGAACGGTTGCCTTGTCGAGTTCTGGAACAGCTTCGGTGTATTTGTGCTGCTCGAGGAAGAGCGCGCCCAGCGCGGAGTGCGCAACCGGATCGAGCGGATTTAGCCCAATCTGTTTCTTGTACGCAATTTCGGCTTCATCGAATTTCTGTTGTTGCTGCAGCGCGATGCCCAAGTAGTCGTAAGCGTGTTCGTCAAATGGATTCACGCCAATCTGCTTGCGGAAGGCTTCAGCGGCTTCGTCGAAATTACCGGCGCGAAGGTAGGCGAGGCCGAGATCGTTCCACGCTTGCTTGTGTTTGGGTTCGAGCTCGACGACTCGTTGGAACAGCGGTATCGCCGCTCGCGTGTTGCCTGAATTCAGGGCCGCGAGGGCGGTCTCGAATAGTTCGTCAGCTTTGGCAGATGCGGGCAGCGTGGGCGCTCCAGTGGCCGAGTTCTGAACGGCGAGCACCTGCGTCTCGTCTGATTCAACGGCGCGCGCGAACGCGAGGTAGTCTCCGGTGCGCGATGCGGGAAGTTCCCGCATCTTGAACGTCAGTGACCGGCGGACGGTGAGAATGTGGTCTTCGTAACTGTAGCTGGATTTGAATTCTGCGTAGTCGCGGGGAATCGAGACTCCGACGGGAGGTTGCGGGACATAGTTTTCCGGGAACGTCAATTTCAGGCGAACGGTCACATCCAGCGGGCTGCCGATATGGATGGGCTCGGAATTGTCCCCGGACACCTCCGGAACGCCAATCGCAGCGATCGGCAATACGACTTTCGTCCTTTTGCTCGACCAATCCAGGTAACTTGGCTGCGCGAAATCGAGATCGAGCTCGAATGGATCGCGAGTATCGGACGGATCGCTCGGTTTCACAGAGGTCACTTCACCGTGAAGGCCGTCGAGCGTGGCAACAGTCTGGCCGAGCTCTTTCCATTGCGTCTGGGGAGTGCGGCGGAAGGCGAGGCGAAGCGCCAGCTCATTGTCGCCGCGGACCAAGTAGCGGAGCTTCGAAGTCAGTTTGCCGAGTTCGTCGACGCTCGCATCGATTTCGACGCGTTGAGTGGATAGGAACGGCGGATCCGGCGGCGTTTCGACAAGCTTGCCGGCGCCGTCGGGCGGCACGAGCAACGCTGACTTATTGCGAAGGGACGCCGCCAGCAATCGAAATGGCGCGACTTCCGTGGTCGTGTCCATCCAGATGAGCTGGCTCGCTACAGGGATGGCGGTTATTACGTGATCGAATTGCGATGGCGACGGCATCGTGGTATCGAGTTTCCGCTGCGATGGAATCAATACCGCATCAGCCTGAATGCCAGCCGCATCAAGCATCGCAGCGAGGAGCGTGTGCTTGTCCTTGCAATCGCCATATTGATTCGTGAAAACCTCCGAAGCGGCGTGCGGCTGGTATCGCGCGAGACCGAACGAAAGGCTGACGTAGCGGATGTTTTTTGAGACGTAGTCGTAGAGCGCCTGAATTTTGTCGAGCTCGGTGGCGCGGCCCTGAATGAGTTCCTGTGTTTTCGCGCGAATTTCCGGAGTGGGTTCGGTCCGGCCTTTTTCGAGCTGTGCGTACCAGCGCGCGATTTCCTGCCAGTTCGCGAAAGTCGTCACGCGGACGCCCGGCGCCTTTCCTTCGTTCGCCTCCGATTTTTTCTTGGCTTCCTCTTCTGTCGCTCGCGTCAGGATTGAGCGCTTCCAGCGATAGATCGTCCGGGTGTCGGATTCGGTCTTTTCGTACTGAAAATCGGGAGATTGCAAATTGACGGCGCGGCCCTTCGGAATGTTCAGTTCCAGGCGTTCGTCGAGAACGATCGTTCCATCAAGGAAATTGTGCTCGAACCAGAATTGCCCGGGAGCGAGTGCTGTCACAAGCCGAGTCACAATCGTGTATTCGAGCGTTTCGCCGGGGCGTAGCGACGGAACCGTGATGTGTTTTTCCTTGTAGTCGGTGTAGACGGGCGCGTCGCGAGCAACCGGCGCAGTCATTTCCTTTACCGCGTCGGGACCTGCGGTCACGCTGGTGCCGTCGGCTTTATAAACGACGACGGAGCGGACTTCCATTTGTTCGTTCGCGGCGCTATAGCCGAACACGAGCTCGCCAAGCGATTGCACACCGGCATCGCTTTGCACGCGAATGCGAACCGAGAGGTCACGTTCGCCAGTGCCATCAGTTTCAAAGCGAGCGACGGAATAGTATTTCTCGATAACGAAGGGTTCTTGGGAATATTCCGCAGCAGACTGCGGCGGGTCAGCGATCGCAGTTCCACTTTGGAGCGGATTCTGACCGGCTGTTTGCGCAGGCGCTTGTTGGGCGGCAGAAGGAATTCCGAGTAATAGAACCCCCAGCAGGCCTGCGGATAGAAATCGCGTCATGCAAGCTCCCTGTTGAAATCGACGTCCCAAGTGTAGGCAGGTTTCGAATGCCGGTAAAGCGCGCTCGCTGCGTTAGGTGAGCAATAGCAAATGGGTAGAGGTTGACGGGGGAGGGTTGCGGTGGGGTCTTCGCGGTCCGCTGATCGCAGCAGGTACTAGAACTACCCAGGCGAACTATAATCTTCTCATAAGAGGCTCATTCAAATACGGTTAGGGCCAGATTGATGGATCATAGCGGCGCGCATTCGAAACAATCTGGCCGTTATGCATTTCATCGTAGCAGCTCTCAAGATTAGGGCTCTATGGCAGGTGTTAGCGTTAATTTGATGAAAATTGAGTGGAGGAAATCCCGCATCTGACCCCTCAAAAATATTTGCATTTTTTTTGGCTCGAATTTCCACAAGTGAGCATTTGACAATAGTCTTTATTTTGCCTATACTTCGGCGGTTGTTTGGGCCTCGATGTGAGGCTCTGTGGTGAAAGGGAAGTCTTCCAGCCCCGGAACAAAGATGGACGGAACGGGGTACGGAAGAGCGGCCAGAATGGGGCGCCAGCCCCGCAAAGCCGTGCAGCCTCTCCGTATTAAGCAGATGCAGTTCACTCCTCGGGGTGAAGCGTCAGCGCGGAGTACCTGAATTACCTTCGGGTGCGTGGGCGACCTTTTCTGTTCATTCACGTGCGTAGCTCTGCGCGGCGAATTTGTATTTCGCGAGCGCGGAAGAGGACGCAGAGTTTTCGAGATTCGAGGGGGTAGAGCGTGCCGACGTTTGCACAATTAGTGCGCTATGGCCGGGATCAGATCCGGACGAAAACGAAATCGCCGGCTCTGGAAGGTTGTCCGGAAAAGCGCGGCGTGTGCGTTCGCGTGTATACGCAGACGCCGAAGAAGCCGAACTCAGCCTTGCGCAAAGTGGCGCGCGCGCGTCTGACGAACAGCGCTGAAGTGACGACCTACATTCCCGGCATCGGTCACAATTTGCAGGAGCACTCGATCGTGCTCGTGCGTGGCGGCCGTGTGAAGGACCTGCCGGGCGTTCGTTACCACGTGATTCGCGGCACTCTCGACGCAGCCGGTGTGGAAAATCGCAAGCAAGGGCGTTCGAAATACGGCGCCAAGCGGCCCAAAGCCGCGCAGAAGTAGGAGAGCGGAACGATGCCTCGTAAAGGATGGGTTCTTCGCCGCAAAATTCCCGGCGATCCGGTTTACGGCAGTGACCTGGTGCAGAAGTTCATCTCGAGCATGATGTACGACGGCAAGCGCTCGACCGCGCAGACGATTTTTTACAATGCGATGGACCAGGTGGCAAAGAAGACGAACGACGATGCTTTCAAGCTGTTCAAGAAAGCCATCGAGAATTGCAAGCCGGTGCTGGAAGTGAAATCGCGGCGGGTGGGCGGCGCGAACTACCAGGTGCCTGTGGAAGTGAATCCTTTTCGCCGGCAGTCGCTCGCGATTCACTGGCTTGTGCTGTACTCGCGCACCCGGGGCGGCAAATCCATGACGGACCGGCTCGCGGAAGAAATTATGGACGCAGCGAATGGACGCGGCGGCGCGGTGAAGAAGAAAGAAGACGTGCACCGCATGGCGGAAGCGAACAAGGCTTTCGCGCACTATCGCTGGTAGCCGCGTACTCAACACAGAGGGACTAGATTCGGGACATGGCACGAACCGTACAACTCGATCAGATTCGCAACATCGGGATCATGGCGCACATTGACGCCGGAAAGACGACGTCAACCGAGCGCATCCTCTTTTACACGGGTGTGACCTACAAGATCGGCGAAGTGCACGAAGGCACTACCGTGATGGACTGGATGGAACAGGAGCGCGAGCGCGGCATTACGATCACGTCGGCGGCGACGACTGCTTCTTGGAACCGTTTCGACAAGAAGTACCGCATCAATATCATCGACACGCCCGGCCACGTCGATTTCACGGTGGAAGTCGAGCGTTCGCTCCGAGTTCTTGACGGGGCGGTGGCGATCTTCGACGCCGTAGCCGGCGTGCAGCCGCAGTCTGAAACCGTGTGGCGCCAGGCGGATAAGTATCGCGTCCCGCGCATTGCGTTCATCAATAAGATGGATCGCATCGGCGCGGATTTCGACCACTCGATTCGCTCGATGCGCCAGCGCCTTTCAGCCCACCCCGTTCCCCTCCAGTATCCCATCGGCAGAGAAGACAACTTCATCGGCGTAATTGATTTCATCGAAGAGCGCGCCATCATCTGGAAGGATGAGACGCTGGGCGCGGAATACGAAGTTCTGCCGCTCGAAAAATTGTGGGACGCGAAATTCCTCGAAACGCGTCCGGAAATTGCGACGGCTGTAAAGGCTTCGACGCTTACTCCGGAATTCTACAAAGAGCATCGCGACAAAGTGGTCGAGTACGTTGCCGAGCACGACGACGCCGTGCTGACGAAGTATCTTGCCGAGCACAAGCTTGAGCCGGCCGAACTGCGCGCTTCGATTCGCCGCTCGACGATTGGCCTGAAGCTGGTTCCGGTTCTGGCAGGCTCGGCGTTCAAGAACAAAGGCATTCAGCCGCTGCTCGACGCGGTAATTGATTACCTTCCTTCCCCGGTCGATGTGCCGCCGGTTGAAGGGGAAGATCCGAACGGCGACGAAGCCGTTCTGCGCCGCGCATCGGACGACCAGCCGTTCGCCGCTCTGGCATTCAAGATCATGACCGACCCGTTCGTCGGCCACGTAACCTACATTCGTGTCTATTCCGGAGTGCTCAAGACGGGCCAGTCCGTTTACAACTCGACCCGCAAGACGCGCGAGCGTATTGGCCGCTTGCTGCGCATGCACGCCAACAAGCGCGAAGAAATCGAATCAATTGAAGCCGGCGATATCGCAGCCTGTGTGGGCCTGAAGAACGTTACCACCGGCGATACGTTGTGCGACGAAGAAAAACCCATCGTGCTCGAGAATATCGATTTTCCGGCGCCGGTCATCTCGGTGGCGATCGAGCCGAAGACCAAAGCGGACCAGGAAAAAATGGGCGCTGCGCTTGGAAAGCTCGCGCAAGAAGATCCCACGTTCCGCGTTCACACCGACCACGATACCGGCCAAACCTTGATCTCCGGAATGGGCGAGTTGCACCTGGAAATCATCGTCGACCGCATGATGCGCGAGTTCAGCGTGCAGGCGAATGTCGGCCGGCCACAGGTTGCGTATCGCGAAACGATTTTGAAGGTTGCCGAAGGCGAAGGGAAATACATCCGCCAAACCGGCGGACGCGGCCAATACGGCCACGCGGTGCTGTCCGTCCATCCGCTCCCGAATTCGAATCACGAAGACATGCACGAAATGTCCACCGATGAAATCGACGAACTGGCGAAGTCCGTCGCGGGCAAGGGCGGGAAGTGGCATTTCGACAAGGAACACCGGCTCCTGTTCATCGATAAGGTGGTCGGCGGCGCGATTCCCAAAGAATTTATCCAGCCGATCGAAAATGGCGTGCGCGAAGCGATGGAGACAGGCGTTCTTGCGGGCTACGAGATGGTCGATTGTGCCGTGGTGCTCGAAGACGGCAGCTACCACGATGTGGACAGCTCGGAAATGGCCTTCAAGATCGCGGGTTCGATGGCCTTTAAAGACGCCTGCAAGAAAGCCAATCCCAAACTGCTTGAGCCGATCATGCGCGTCGAAGTCGTCGTACCGGAAGATTACATGGGGCCGGTGATCGCCGACCTGAACTCGCGGCGCGGCCAGCTGCAGGGCCGGGAATCGCGCGGCGGCACGGAAATTATCAACGTACAGGTCCCGCTGGCGGAGATGTTCGGCTACGCCACGGAAATTCGCAGTCGCACGCAGGGCCGCGGCAGTTTCACAATGCATTTTTCGCATTACGAGCAGGCGCCTGGTTCCGTGTCGGAAGAAGTAATTGCGCGGGCAACCGGCAAGACGGTGAAATCGTAATCCGGCTTTTGAATTCAAGTTCAAGCGCAGCACGCTGAATGCTGAGGAGCGGAGAAAGACATGGCGAAGGAGAAATTCGAGCGCAGTAAGCCGCACGTGAACGTGGGGACGATTGGGCACATCGATCACGGCAAGACGACTTTGACGGCGGCAATCACGAAAGTGCTGTCGAAGAACAACCCCAAGGTGCAGTTCCGGGCGTTCGATTCGATTG
>JBARFX010000113.1:0-83422 GCA_049797655.1 Candidatus Acidiferrales bacterium
CCTGCCCATGGTGCCTCCTGTGTGGAGGCCCTGAATCATACCGAATTCGGCAGTCTAGTTTGAGCGGGGAGCACTACATACCTATCCTGCGGCGCCTGGATTGTTTGGCGAGAATAGAGGCAAGCAAATGGCGGAATCGGGGTTACGAAATGGATGCAGCGTGTGATCGCGAAACTCCTTGGGAAGAGGCAGCAGCTCACCCGCATCTCTTGAAGAAACGGCCCAATCGAGCAATGCGCGGTATTGATTGAATTCAGTGATTCCCCCCAACCATTGCGTGCCGCTCTCGTTTGAAATCGTGACGACATTAGGGAGATCGCAGGGTCCCAAGCATCCGCTGATGGACAGTTGAATTCGCTTCAATAGACCCCTGGCGCGCCATTCCTTCTTCAACCATTCAACCGGAACGGCAGGTTTGCCATTGGCGGTCTTTCCGCAGCAACAGCCTTGACACACGCTGACCTGCCCGAGCACCAGTCGCTTCGTCGTGAGCGCAAACTTATCCATGTCTTTTCCGTCGGAGACGAAGCGTACGCATACACAACAGTGCCATGTTAGCTCCCTAATTGGTGTCTGCCGGTGAATGGGCCAGAAGCCCCTGAACAAATTTGTTGGCCGACGATACGGGCGGAAGCAGCCTTGCGGAATTCAAGATGAAAGTCATTTCAGAGGAGACGTGGATGAATGCTGCCAGAAGAGGATTGAGAAATCCGAAGGCAGCCAAACCGACGCCAATACTGTCAACGACGAGAGTACCGGCAAAGTTCTGCATGATCGTCCGGTGGCAGCGTCGTGCGATACGAACAGTTTCGACGAGTTTCGTGAGGTCCGAACCAATCAATACGATGTCGGAACTTTCCCGCGCCACATCGGTTCCTGAGCCCATCGCCACTCCAACAGTCGCCTGCGCCAAAGCTGGAGCATCATTGATTCCGTCTCCTACCATCACCACCTTCCTACCTTGAGCCATCAGCTCTTCCACACGCTGAAGTTTCTGCTCGGGTAAGAGTTCCGCAAGGATTTCGTCTACTCCGAGGCCCTTTCCAACGGGCTCCGCAACTTTCCTTGAATCGCCTGTGATTAGAATGGTCTTGAGTCCCATTGATTTGAGATTCCGAATGGCGGCCTTAGCTTCGGGTCGCAGAAGATCGGCAACACGGATCGACCCGAGCAAATGTCCCCCACGCGTCACAAGCACTGCGCCATCGGATGTGCCCTGCATTGTCGCCGCACCCGTGAGTCCCTCATCCTGGAGGTGCATCCAATTGCCGACTGCGATCTCCTCACCGTCGATCTCGGCGATAATCCCCCTTCCTGGTGTGTAATCGAATCGGTCCGGGTTGCGAAAATGAATACCCATCTGCGATGCCTTACTCAAAATCGCCTTTGCAACAGGATGCTCGGATTGGGATTCCGCAATCGCTGCAGCTTTGAGCAAGGATTCCGTGGTGACGCCCGTAGCGGGACGAATCTCCATGACCTCGGGTGTTCCGTAAGTTAGAGTTCCTGTTTTGTCGAGGAGAATGGTATCGACATCAGCAAGTTTTTCGAGGTATAGACCGCCCTTGATAATCGCGCCGTCTTGCGCGGCCCGCCCTATGGCACCCAGGATTGCGAGCGGGGTTCCGGCCGCGATTCCGCAGGCCCCCGCAACAATTACGACGGAGATGGTTGAGCGTGTGTTGTGTGTAATGAGAAATGTGATTGCGGCCGCCGCCAGTGCGAAATATACAAGGTATCCGGCAAGCCGGTCCGCAATCCCTTGAATCGGCGCGCGTGACTTCTCGGCACGCTCAACTGCTTTAATGATTTTGCCAAATGTCGTGTCACGACCGAGGCGCTTCACCCGAACTTCCAGCGCTCCGGACTGATTGATCGTCCCCGCATACACGACGGCACCTACGGCCTTTTCCGCGGGCATGGACTCGCCGGTTATGGGCGCTTGGTCAACGAAGGAATGTCCGCCGACAACTTCGCCATCAACAGGGACGCGTGCACCCGGTCGAACGAGGACCTCATCACCAACGGAAATTTGACCAGTCCCAACGTCTTTCCATTCCCCGCGCTCGCGCACGGTTGCGGTCCTGGGTAGAAGATCAATCAGACGTTGAATCGCTCGGCGGCCTCGACCAACTGTGAGGCCTTCCAAGATTTCTGCTCCAAGGACAAAAAGAGTGATCACGAGAGCCGTAAAAACTTCGCGAATCGCGAGCGCGGCAACGATGGCGATAGTCATCGAGAGTTCCATCGTCATGCGTCGCTGGATGATGTTTTCATATGCCTCGTGGAAAATCGGAAAGCCGCCGACCAGGGTGCATACCACGCCGATAGCCGTGATGTAGCGATTTGACCCGCCGCCAAGAAACCAGGAGGCCCCGGCTGCCGCAGCGACGAATAACACCCGGTTGATGTCACGCCAACTCAGAGCATGTGCATGTGCGTGGTCGTGATCATCGTCGTGGTCGGCGTGGCTTGACGATGCAGTTTCCTGGGGGATTCCAACCACCCTGATTTCTGGTTCTCTGAGATGTGTCTGGTTCATTTATTTAGTCCCCCGCCGCGCGGCAACCTCCGCAATTCGCGGCGTCATTTCAAATAGGCGCGAACGACATCGATCAATTCTTCGGCAGCCTGTGCTTGGGGAGAGTTCCTGTCATGGTTGGGGGAGAGCACATGAAACCGAACGTGTCCCTCCATAACTTCGGCCATCAAACCATTCAGCGCCCCGCGACAAGCGGCCATGAGTTGCAACACACCAGCGCATTCCTGCTCCGATTCGAGTGCGCGCTCGATGGCGTCGACCTGCCCCCGGATGCGCCGCACTCGCGTCAGTAGTTTTTCCTTGCCTTTGGTTGTGTGAGCCATAAAGCCACTATACTGTAAGGGAGTATAGTATAGCAAGGCGTATGGCTAAACAGAGAGCGCGGACAATCGATATCAGATTTGTTGCTGTTGTTCTTAGCGCGTTCGCGATCCTGTCAATTGGCGGCGCGTTGATAATGGCTCTGGCTGTCGGCTTGACCCGCCTTGACTGCGACGCGCTGCTACGGTTCATGTGGTCAACTTTCTAAGGGAATCGCTCGATCTTCGCTTTAAAGATTGCCCTTGCTCAATCCGTAGAGTGGCTTGAGGAGACGGTACAGTAGGAAAAGGGGATCATCCGCGCGCGGATCTCTCAGGGTCTTCTTAAAAGCCGGGCGAGCTACCTGATTCTCGAGTTGTTCCAGAATGCGAAGGTGCAAACCAAAAGGCACTGCGTACCCGCGTTCCCAACGGCTTAGGGTCGAATACGTCACCCAAAGAACTCGCGCGAAATCATCCTGCGACATCCCGAGCGCTTTGCGAATTTGTTGAATGCGACTCGGCGTTATACGCGCCACGAGGTGCCCCTCCGCTCTGTTGCGACTAGATCAATTTTCCCGAATGAGACTCAAAGAATCATCCGACCCATCAAGACGTTTGATACAGCGGCTCGAGAAGACCATACAAAAGGAACAGAGGATCGTCGGCGCGCGGATCGCGAAGCGCTGTTCGGAACGATGGAGTGGTAAGTCCGTGCTCAAGTAGCAGGAGTAGCCGCCGGTGCGCGCCTGCTGGCTTGCGTCCCCCGGACTCCCACTCGTCCACCGCTTTCAACGCCACCCACAGAACACGAGCGAATTGCTCCTGCGTAAAATTCAACTCCTTTCGGATTTTTCGAACCCGCGCTGCCGAGAGCCCTCTCATCTTCCCCCTCGAAGCATTCCTACAGTTGTCGCAGTTTGCAAACGCGGTTTCCGTTTCGCTTGAATCGGTGTTAGAAATGAAATCCGACCTCGGCGGTCAGCGAGCGCGGAGTCACATAATGCGTGCCGCTGAAGGTGGAGAGGAAGTTGTACACAGCGTCTTTATTGGCGACGTTGATCGCCGTGAGCCGGATGCTCCACTTGTAGCGATCTCCGTTGAATAAGTTGTCGTGCCCGATGGCGACGTCGAACAAGTTGCGGCCTTGCACGCGCGGCGGGTTGCGATCGTCATCTTCGGTTCCGGCCGCCGGTACCTTCAACTTCGAAGAACCGTAATCCGCCGCAGGGCACACGGAATTAGGCGTGATAGGCGTCGTAGGCGTGGCAAAGACCTTCGTGCCGCTGACGGTACAGAAAAGCCCGGCCTGAAATTGCTGGTCGGGCGTTAGGATCGAAGCATCCACCACCGTGTCGCTGCCTAACGGACCGTTGGCGCAATTTCCTCCGGCGCACGGCACCGGACCGGCAACGAGGCCGCTGTCGTAGCGCCAATTGAATCCAACCCACGGCCCACGCTTGGCGAACTGATATTGCAGGTGGGCGGTGAGGTTGAATTTCTCGTCGTGGTCGATGCGAAACGGCGAAAATTCTCCCGGTTCGATGGGCACCGCGCCCACGCCGCCAATCTGCGGGTTGAAGAAGCGCGCGGCCACGCTGGACATCACGACTAGCGCCGTCAACCCATGGTAGTTCGGGACATTGGCGCGAATCGCGTAGCCAGGAATCTTCGAATTGTTCCACGCAATTGGAAACGTAATCGGTGTCGCGCCCAGGATGCTGAAATCGTAGGCGTTGTGCGTGTATTTCCAGATGTACTCGCCGTCCACAACGAGATATTTCCCAAACGCCTGTTGCAACCCGGCGTGAAACTCATTGCGGTAGCCGGGAGGCAAAGTGCTGGGAGCAATATTCACGGCACCGGTTGTCGCGTTGGTGCAGCCTTCGCCGGTAGCTGCAAATAAATTCGCCACCACTGCATCGAGACATCCACGGCTCGAAAGCACGAGGTTCTCATTGAAAGGAGACTCAAGCGCTCGCGCGTAAGAAATCCGCAGCACGGTATTGCTCTGCTTGATGTTGTAGGCCACTCCGAGTCGAGGCTCCGCCTGCGTGGCTTTCGATAAGCCATTGTAGATATCGCCGCGAATCCCCACATTGAAGGACCAGTTCTTTACCGTAATCGTGTCCTGGATGTAGAGAGCCAGTTGTTTCACGTCCGTATGGCCGTGGAAGAAGTGGGTGGCGCTCGAAGCGGTTCCGCACCCATCGGCGGACGACGGCGTGGGCCGCGTCAAGTCGATGCAGCCTAGAATTGGCACGAAGCTGGCATTCGCCGCGAACGGAGTCGGATACAGCCCAGGATTGGTCGAAAGCGCCGTACCGCACTGCGTCGGATCGTTGAGTCCCGGATTGCCGACAAACACCGGAACGCCGTTTGCATCGAGGCACGGGGCGTTGAGTGTGGGATCGACAATTCCGAAGTGATCGTTCTCGGTAAGAAACGTCTGCTCGTACACCGCTCCGGCCTTAACGTTGTGAATGCCCTTCACGTACGACACGCTCGCGCGGGCGCCAGCATTTGTCAGCGAGCGATCCTGGCTCACGGTTTCCTGCTGGAGGTTCGAGGGGCCGAGGTCAGCGAAGGGATCGCCGCTCGGATAATAGTTGTACGCGTCGCGCCGCACGTAGAAGCCCGCAGTTAAAACTGTCGTCGAGCTGATCAGGTGATTCCAGGTTGGCGCGACATTGAACGTGCCGATATTTGAGCGCTGATCCGTGGGACCGACCACGTTGCCGTTAGGATCGAGCCCGCCGTTCGCCACCACGACGCCATTCCACGGCGTGGCATTTTGAGCGTCGAACGAATTGGGCGTCTGAAACCAGGAGCGCGTGTAGCCTACGTTCAAATGCAGCGAGTCTGAGGTCGAGAGTTGGTAGTCTACTCGGTCAAAGAAATTTTCCTCGTTGCCTTTGTCGTGCATCACGCTGAACTCGGGCGGATCAAGAAATCGACCGCTGTTGAGCCCACCCACGGCGATGAAATTGCCCCACTTTTCACCTCCGTAACCGAGGTCGAAACCTCCGGTTGCCGATCCAAAAGAGCCATATGATCCGGTCACGCTTCCGTGTGGCGTCGTTTGGCCCAGGCCTGAGCGCGTCGTCACGTTAATCACGAGGCTCGTCTTGTCGCCATATTCAGCCGGTGGCGCGCCGGAAATCACTTCGAGTGACTGAATCGAATCGAGTGGAATCTGATTCGAGAATACTTTGCTCTGCTGATCCGTAATGGGTTGGCCGTCCACCGAAAACGAATTCTCGGCGTGATCGCCCATTCCATGAAAGAGTCCGTTGGAATCCGCGGCGACACCAGGCGTGGACAGCGTTACGAGCGAGCTGACCGATGACGACTGGCTTTCGAGCGGAAGCTTGTCGAAGAGCGCGCGATCCACGTCGGTGTGAAAAGTCGAATCGTTCTCAATCAAATCTCCGCCGCCCTCCACGGTAACGGTCGAGGAAGAGCCTGCCACCGTGAGAGTCACGTTTAACGCCACCGGAACCGATGACCGGACATCAACGTCCTGCGCGTAGGCTCCGAATCCTGCGGCCTGGACGGACAAATGGTAGGGATTCAGCGGGATATTCGAAAAACTGAAGCTGCCTGTGCTGTCGGTGGTAGTGGTGCGATCGTAGCCGCTTACCGGATTGTGAACAGACACGGACGCTCCGGCGACGACGGCGCCCGAAGGATCCTTCACCACTCCATTGATCGTGCCGGAATTGCCCGACTGCGCGAAAAGAACGCCTGCATGCAGAAAAACACCCAAGCTCAAGAATGAAAATAGCCGAAATATGAAATTCCTGTGCATCTCTCCTCCATCCCGTTAAGGGCCCAGCCATGTGGGCAGGTTCGGCTGCGTGGATAGGGCCGCGACTAAAAGCGGCTGCGCTGATCTCAAAATCGACGTCAAAGCGAGATCAACACAACGAGCCAATCAGTTTTGGGGGTTTAGAAAACTACGCCGATGGAGGACCACGAGAGGAAAGCCGCTGAACGACGACTTCGAGCGCAGGTTCAAAGGAAGGCTTTACAGCCAGCCGGTTAACAACTTCCGGCACGGGTAACGCGTTGCCGTGAGAGAAATCGACCGTCACCGAATGTGCGAAATGGCACACGCGGCAGTGCTGGTCTTCAAATGTTCGGCTGTGCCAGTGTCCCGCGGCCTGAAGGCCGAAAGACAACACCGCCACAGCCACGAGAACGGCTAACAGCCTCCGTGCTGTACGGCGGGAAATATGCACTTCTAGACTCCTTCCCATAGCATCGTACTTAGACGCAGCGTCACATGCAATCGGTGCTTTTAAAGAATTCTTAATGGTACCGAAAAGAACTCACGCATCGATTTCCGCTAAGCCCTTGCAGCCCATTATTCTACAGCTGAAAGCCAGATAGGTGTCGATAACAGGGCCTGCTGTCAGTCATTGGGCATTTGACACATGGTATACTGCAACGTTCTTTATCATCTGTTCTAGCCTTTGTGCACCTCAGTCTCACCGAATAAGTGCAAGGATGGAGGAGAGGATGTCCCCTCGAAAGAGCGTGATTTGAGGGCCGTGGGTCGAAAGGCCACTACCCTGGGAGCCGAATGGAAATTGTCTAGAGCATACGGTCTGTGACCGAATGTTCTGCCAAGATCGCATACACGAGGAAAAAAGGCCCGCTGCTTGCAAGCAAAAGAAAGATCGGTTCCGCGAACTGGAAAACCGAGTTCGACCGGCCCATTTATTTCGTTGAGTTGCGAGATGGATATGGTCGCAGCTGGTATCAAGTTGATCGCGGGGAGCTGATGCATGGCGTCGCGTACCACGATTCAACGTCACCTCCCTCTGGGAGGACAAAAGCAACTCTCTATGCCATTCAATCGTAACTGATGCACAAGTCAAAAAATGGTTGCCAAATTCCGGTGGTGCCTGGCCTTGAATTGAGACGGCACTTAGGAAAAGATATTGCTAACTATATGATTGGTAATAATTTAGTGTGGCGCGCCAGACACCTAGATAATCTGATGACAAGCAACTAATGGCTCCCCTGTAGCATCTACTTCTGCGGGCATTACATGCCCCCCCTCCTAGGGGATAGAAACTTGGATTAGGAGGCATGTCATGAGCAACCTTGTTCTTCGTGACAATCTGTTTCAAGATGTGTTCGATTTCCGTAGCGATTTCGACCAGATCTTCAATCAGATGATGCAGTGGTCGTTCCGCGACGGGAAAACGAACGGCACGGCGGCTGCCTTTGCTCCCGCGATCGAGTCTTATGTAGACAAGGACGGGAAGAAATATCACTGCCGTGTTTCCCTTCCTGGCATCGAGCCCAAAGAGGTGCAGATCCAGGTGCAGGGGAACATGCTGACGATCCGCGGTGAGCGCAAGGTAGAGCGCAGTTCGAAAGACGTGGACGTTTTCCACGAGGAAATCTCCTATGGCGCATTTGAGCGGACGTTCACGATGCCCGAAGGAGTCGTTGTGGATAAACTCAATGCCGAGTACAAGGATGGCGTCCTGGAGATCACAGCTCCGGTCGCCGCTTCGGCGCTTCCGCGTCGAATTGAAATCAAGACTGCGCCCGTCTCCAAGGAGATCGCCGCGTAAACGAGCGTGCGGCGCTCGTAGTCGCCCGGAGCCGATGTGTCCTCAGGCTCCGGGCGGCTTTCATTTCGGGTGTAACAACAACTTCATTTCTATTGTCGCGGCGGCCCCGAAACTTGTCCCAATCTGCGGCACAATCCCACATCGACAATAACAACAAACGGCCTGTTGACTGTCGCCAACCAGCCAGGAATCGAGTCGAGCGTTTGGAGCTTGACCCCGGAGTATGCCGGGCCTATCGTTCTGTGCAGCGACATAGGCTGGTGATATGCGCGAACTCTCAGATTTCGGCCCCCTTACGCGGACACTATAAGTATCCAGAGGTTTGCCAGCTAGTTTCCAGAAAGAAAGATCGTTAGCCGGGGGTCTACCAGACAATGGCTTTGAGCGAGGCCACACCTGGGAATGCGAGAGAACACCAGTCTCAGGCGCTGTTCGAACGGCTACTCGAATCCTCGCCCGACGCCATCGTCGTAACCGACCAAGAAGGACGAATCACTGGAGCGAATGCGCAACTTGAGAAACTGTTTGGGTACCGCCGCGTTGAGTTGCTAGGCCAGAAGATCGAGGCTTTGGTACCTGAAAGATTTCGAATCGCTCATCCCTCCCACCGCAAAAACTTCCACACGGAACCCCGCATGCGCCCGATGGGGGTTGGGGTGGAACTCTACGCCAGACGCAAGGATGGAAGCGAATTCCCGGTAGATATCATGCTCAGCCCTGTCGAAACCACAGAGGGCTCAGTCGTGTTGAGCGTTATTTATGACATCTCAGAAAAAAAGCGGGCTCACGAAGCGCTGCGGAAAAGCGAGCAGCAATTGCGGTCGTTGGTGGAAAGTGTGCGAGATTATGCCATTTTGCTGCTTGACGCTGAAGGCGTCGTTTCGACCTGGAATGCGGGCGCGGAGCGAATCACAGGATATATTGCGGACGAGATCCTTGGTCGCCATGTTTCCTGCTTCTACACCGCAGAAGACATCGAGCGCGGCAAACCTGAGGAAGGATTGCGCGTGGCGGCATCCAACGGACGGTTTGAAGACGAGAGCTGGCTAGTCCGCAAAGGTGGCTCTCGCTTTTGGGCAAATACAGTGATTACGTCAATCAGGAATCCGGACGGGCAGCTCTTCGGCTTTGCGAAAGTGACACGAGATTTGACGGAACGCAGGCGCGCGGAAGAAGCTCTGCTTTCGGAACTCAGCCACGTTCTACTTTCAAACCTCGAAATTGGCACGTTGCTGTCTGCTGTTTCAGCAGCCATCGGAAAAGTAGTACCCCATGACTTTGCCACTCTGGCTTTGCATGATCCTGAAACCAATCAGTTCCGGCTGCAAATATTGGATGCAGCGTACGGAAAAGACCTTGTTACAAAGGAAATCGTTGTCCGAGCGGAAGGATCCCCTCCGGGGTGGGTATTTCAGGCCCGTGAGCCGCTGATTTTGACCCGGCTAGATTCAGGGCGTTTCAAACCCGAGACTCTCCAAGATTTCTTGGCCGCGGGTCTCAAGTCCGCATGCTGGCTGCCGCTTGTCAGCCGTGACCGCGTACTCGGAGTTCTGGCAGTTGCAAGCCGCCGTGAAGCAGCCTTCACTGAAAAAGACGCATACACGTTAGGTCAGATTGCCGGCCAAGTCGGGATCGCGGTTGACAACGCTCTCGCATTCCGCCAGATCGCGGAATTGCGCGACAGATTGAACCAGGAAAAACGCTATCTGGAGGAAGAACTCCACACAGAATACAGCTTTGAGGAAATCGTCGGCAAAAGCCCGCGATTGAAACGCAGTCTAAAGCTGGTCGAAAAGGTGGCACCCACGGACGCAACTGTCCTGATCTTGGGAGAAACCGGGACAGGCAAGGAACTCATTGCGCGTGCGATTCATCAGTTGAGCGCGCGACGTGAAAGAACTTTCGTCAAACTGAACTGCGCTGCCATTCCTTCTGGGTTGCTTGAGAGCGAGCTATTTGGACACGAAAAGGGCGCGTTCACTGGCGCTATCACGCAGAAGATCGGGCGCTTGGAGTTAGCTCACAAGGGAACTCTATTTCTAGATGAAGTCGGAGATCTTCCTCTCGAACTCCAACCAAAGCTCCTCCGGGCTCTTCAAGAAAAAGAATTTGAAAGACTCGGGAGCACACGGACAATTCCTGTGGATGTGCGTCTGGTAGTTGCTACGAACCGCGATCTTGCCAAGATGGTTGCGGATCGGCAATTCCGGAGCGACCTGTACTACCGGCTTAAGGTTTTCCCGATCAATCTTCCACCTCTGCGCGAGAGGGCCGAGGATATTCCTCTGCTCGTGCGTCACTTCGTGAACAAGCACGCCCGGCGAATGAATCGGCGAATCGAGACGATTCCTTCCGGGGTGATGCTGGCTTTGACTCGATGGAACTGGCCGGGCAATGTGCGAGAATTGGAAAACTTTATCGAGAGGGCAGTGATTCTCTCAGAGGGTTCGGCGCTCCGCGCCCCTCTAACCGAGCTGGAGATCCCTGAAGAAGTGCAAACAGCACCTGAAGAACCAACTCTCGCAGCCGCAGAGCGCGAGCATATCATTCGTGTGCTCCGCGAAGCGGATGGTGTAGTCGGGGGCCCGCACGGTGCTGCGGCTCGCCTTGGGCTAAAACGGACAACCCTGATCACAAAGATGAAGAAGTTAGGCATCGGGCGCCCAGTCTGAAATCAGACAGCCGCGTCGGAATACCGACGTCCTGCCTCGACACTCGCCGCAGCTAGCTTCTCGAAGGATTCTGCATTGTTGCGCTAACTCTCATCCCCTCTAGAACTTCGGATCTTCAATACCAAAATCGTTCTCTTGGACTCCTTCGTGCCAGAGAGCGATTAAGGCGCAGGACGGGCCGGCAACTTGTTGAGAATCATCGTCCAAGAAGAGTCAGGGGAAGTGACGATCAAGCTTGCGGGAAGGGTTGCCGGACCTTGGGTTGGGGAACTTCGTCGAACTTGGCACTCCTTGGCGCCTTCCCTTGCCTCGAAGCACGTCTGCGTTGATCTGTGTGAAGCGACCTTTGTGGACGCAGGTGGAATGAATCTCCTCATAAACATTCGGAAGAGCGGAGCTGGCCTCCGAGCAGACACGCCAATGACCAAATATTGGGTCGAAGAAATTGAGCGGCGTGGAGGTCCTCAGTGAATAAGCGGTTCCCAGAAGAAGTTGACAATGAATTGCAATTGATGGACCCAACCCGAGCCCCGGCAGATGGACCGGGAAGTGGGACAGTCCGAGGAGAGAGGCAACGGGAAGGAGAATGACCAATGCGTTGGGGGCGGGTCTGGAGATGGATGTTGGCAGTCCTGGCTCTGATTCTTGCGGCGCGAATGTACTTTTTCCAAGAATTGATCACCCTTTTTCTGTTTTTCAGCGCTGCATTTGCAGTGCTGTTATTGCTCGGTGTTTTTTCCCTAGTTTCTCTGAACCTGCTCGACCGAGGAATGAATTTTCTAGAGCCAAGGCTACGCGCACTGGCTACGCGGGCTCGGATCGTGTTGTTCGAGCGGTTTCATCGTCTGGACGTTGTCATCGCTGAGTCGCAGCACAATTCTGTTCCGATGGTGCCGATTCTTGTCAAGCAACTACAAGGCACGATCAGGAGGCGGTTGCGATCCGTGTGAACCGAGTTGGCTAGTTTGTGCCGAATGAAGAGTGGATGAGTTTGTTTATGAAGTGGCGAATGTGCCGAAGAAAGATTTCGACCGGAGCTAATGAGATATGAGTGAGATTCAGCTATTTCCCGTCACCGGGGCGCACATTCCAGAATCACTGACTCACCAGAAGTACGCTCTGAGCTCTCCGATGAGGCCCTTTGAGCCGCATCCACTTCTCCGCAACCCTCACATGGCGACAGTGGCAGCGGCATTTTGGCCACGCAAAGTGGCGCGCCTACCGGCTGCGACAGACCGCCTATTTGAGGTTGAGCCCGGAACACGCCTCCTGGCGAAATGCCAATGGCAGCGCCATCCGCAGCGCCATCCGACGCTAGTCCTCATTCACGGCCTCGAAGGCTCAAGCGAGTCGCACTACATGCTGGGCATCGCCGAAAAGGGTTTTGCTTCTGGTTTCAACATCCTGCGGATGAATCAGCGCAATTGTGGCGGCACCGAGCACCTGACACCGACGCTCTACAATGCAGGGCTCTCGGGGGACTATCGTGCTGTTCTACAGGAACTGATCGAAAGGGACGCCCTCTCTGAGATTTTCTTCGCAGGGTACTCGTTGGGCGGCAATCTGGTGCTGAAAATGGTTGGCGAGCTTGGCCCGTATGCCCCACAAGAGCTTCGAGGTATCTGTGCAGTTTGTCCGGGCCTGGATCCGGCTGCGTCGTCGGACGCGATTGCCCAGCCACTTAATTTTCTCTACGAGCGGCACTTTTTGTTCAGCTACCGACGACGGCTGCGGCGCAAAGCGAAGCTATTTCCCGAGCGCTACAGCGCCGACGATGTAGCCCGATACAAAAGCTTGCGGGAATGGGACGAGGCCATCACTGCGCCTAAGAGTGGGTACCATGACGCAGCCGACTATTACTATCGAACGAGTGCGCTGCGCGTCGTGGCAAGGATCCGCGTCCCAACACTTATCATCACGGCGCAGAATGATCCAATCGTTCCGTTTGCTTCATTCTGCGATCCAGGAATCCTGAATAATCCATTCATCAAGCTGATCGCAACGCAGTATGGCGGACATTGTGGCTTCATCTCGCGATACTCCGGCAACGACCGCTTCTGGGTGGAGCCGCGAGTGGTGGAGTTCTGTAAGCAACATTTAAGCACGACTGAAGATTCGGAAGTGCAGAAACAAGATTTTGTCCACACGGCCTTCGGGCGGCCAGTAGAGGCTTTGCTTGCAAGAAGAGCCGTGACGCAGGTCAATGCGGATTTCGCAGGTTTCCGGTGCTGACGGAGATTACTTCTGTGGCATGGCATGACATCTCTGATCCCAACGCAGCCGAGTTGGACGAATTGGCCGAGCGATACAAACTGCATGCAGTGCATATCAAGGGCTGTCGTACCGCCGGCCAACGGGCCAAAGTGGAGGCGGGGGATCACTACCTCTTCATAGTTCTGAAAGTTTTGGTCCTAGAGGACAACAACCGACTCACGGTCGGCGATCTGGACTTGTTCGTCGGGTCCGAATTCGTAATCACAATCCATCACACTTCCGTGCCAGTGGTTGAGGTTTTACACCATGCGGGCAGCGACCTCCGCCCCGACGAGGTGCTCTATCGGCTTATGGATGGCGTAGTGGATTCTTATCTGCCATTGCTTGACGAAATCCAAGTACGCATCGACTCCTTGCAAGGACGAGCTATCCGCCGAACAGAGCCCAGCTTGCTCGAGCAGCTCAACGAACTCCGCTCCACTCTACTCGGACTGCGGCGCGTGCTGTTGAACATGAGGCATGTTGCATTCCGCCTCCAGCACGCGCGTAGTCGCCTAATTGGCCGCGAGCTTCCTCCGTTCTTGCGTGACATTCATGATCACCTCGCCGAGGATCTCGATACTATTTCTGGAGAGCGAGATCGGCTAGCCGGGATCTTGGACCTTTATCTTTCGAGCGTTGCTAATCGGCACACAGAAGCAATGCGAGCGCTCACGCTTCTGGGCACAGCCGGATTGCCGGCGCTTGTGATTTCCTCCTTCCTTGGGATGAACATACGGATGCCCGAGTGGCTTAATTCTTCGTGGGCATTTGATGCCGTCTCGGGCGTCACGATCGCGTTGACCACCCTGCTGTGGTGGTACCTGAAGCGCCAATACTGATCATAAGAAAGCCGGCAGACAACTCGCAACGATTCATGAGATAGTTCACAATCAATTCACGCCATGACGTTCTCGCGATGGTCGAATGTTCTTCGCAGAGTCACAACGGCAGGCCCGTATGTTGATGAACGACTGAGCACTGTCGTGCTCGCACTAGTGGTCCTCGTGGGAATCTGCGCAGTCGGTTATGCGGACAGATCGGCCGCATTGTTCAGTCTGGCTCCGCTGTACTTCTTGCCATTGGCATTGAGTGCTCTGGTTCATCCGCTTCGCATTAGCCTGGCACTCTCGATCCTATGTCTGGTGCTGCACAATCTTCTAGGTCCGGTGCGCGATGCGGGAGTCGGACTCATACCGAGGGAGGCCGCTACTCTGCTTGGATACGTCTTCGTTGTGATCGTCGTGAATCAGTTGGGCGCGCAACGCAAACGGCTAGCCGATTTAACCCTAAAGCAGCGCGACGAGCTTGCCGAAGAGATTCAGTTGGCGGCGGAGGTGCAGCAGAAGATTTTGCCTAGATCAATTCCCACCGTACCGGGGTTCGAATTTGCGGCAAGAATGTACCCAGCCAAAATCGTAGCAGGAGACTACTATGGATTTCTCCAACTGCCCGATGAGGAGATCGGTTTGGTTATCGCAGACGTGTCCGGCAAAGGGGTCGCAGCCGGCCTGCTGATGCCTTCCATTGAAGTGGCTCTGCGCATGGAAGCCCCGAGATTTCCGGGCACGAATGATCTGCTCGTCAGCTTCAATAACATCGTCCATCAGATCACGGGTGAAGATCAGTTCATCTCTCTCTTCTATGGAAAGCTGCGACCGGAGACGCGCTCATTGAAATATACAAATGCCGGTCACAATCCACCGCTCTTGATTCGCGGCTGCCAAGACCCAATTCTCTTAGACAAAGGAGGTCCTGTGCTAGGTGTTCTTCCAGGATCGGGCTACGAGAGTGGACAGATCAATCTGCAGGCCGGAGATGTGCTTGTACTTTTCACCGATGGAGTTGTCGAGGCCCAGAATCCGACAGGAGAAGAATATTCTGCGAAGCGACTGGCAAGGATTGTGAGTTCTAATCTGCAACAAAGTCCCGGCGAAGTCATCGAGACCATTCATGCCTCGATCGTCCAATTTCGGGAAACAACTGTGCTTGCTGACGATCTCACGTTGGTAGTCATGAAAACGTTGTAGTTCCAACCAGCCGTCTCAAGGTTGACCAGCCGAGGCATCACGCCCAGAGAAAGCAAATCATCTCCCGGGACGGTAGTGGGTCAAACGCATGACCCACTACCCTCGGGAGGAACCACTGATCCCCGCCCCAAGCTGAGGGATGTGCGGGCGTAGGGTCCTGGGCTAGGAACCTGCTTTTTATCGGCGTGGAGCTGGATGCATCTCCACGCGAGGTCGCATGCGTGGCACCCAAGGATGCGCGTACGGATGAACGTAGTAGCCCCGATTCAGCCAGTGGCGATTCCATGGCGTTTCATCGAAGATGATGGCGTGCGCGCCCCATGCAAAATAGGGATGCGCCCATCCCCACGGAAAGAATCCTACAGTTATCACGACGGCCGGATTCCAGCCGATCGCGCCGGCGATTACAAACCCAGGACGAGGTGGCGCAAATACGACAAGCGGATCGTAGATAGGAACGTAGATGTAAGCCGGATTGACCGGCAGGATTTCAACATAGGGCCCGGATTCGATGACGGCACAGTACGGATTCGTTCGCAAATAGCCATATTTCCGTGCCTGTTTACGCAGCCGCTGAACGGCATCCATGATCTCGGCGCGCTGCGACAGAACCGCGTTACCCAGTTGTTCGGTCCACGTGCGATCTTGGGCCATCATGTTCAGGACGGACGGGAATGGAAGCAGCGCCAATACGCTCGGGTCCCATTGCAAATTGTCGGCGCGGATTGCTTCTGCCAATGCATCTCCCCTGAGGTTGCTGTGCTCGTTCGCCCACGACGCAGCCTCGGGAATTTCGTCCCAGAATGTGGCCGCTGTGAGTATCTGCGCCAACAGGGGATCGGGATAAAGCGCGATTCTGGAGACGAGGTTTTCCAACTGTTTCGAAGGGAGCGTTGGGCCCGGCGCTGGAGCCGGCGGAGCGGACGGAGCCGCAGGCGGTGGTGGCGGCGGAGGCAGAGTGTTCTGCGCTGTCGCTTGAAAAGCAAAGAGTGCGACGAACGAGAGGAATAATAAGAACTTGGCGAATTGACTATTGGGATTTGAACCGCGGCGGAATCTCGGACATAGGCTGAGTGGCGGGAGATTGCCAGCCGGGTCATTCTTCAAATTGCGAAACATGGCCGATGTCATGTTGTTCCTCCTTCTCATAGAAATGGTTAGGCGTTCCCGCGATGCATACCCGGCAAGTGTCTCTCCAAACCTGTGGAATGGGCAGCAGGGGCACTAGCTCTGCATAAGTAAAGAGGTTAGTTCGGCTCGTCGAGCTATGAAAACTGTCATTTAGGCGATGAAGTACGTCACACCCGTCTGGATGCCGACAGTAGTCCGACACGATTCAACCTGGAGACGCCCGGCGAACAAGGCTCACCATACTTGTTTGTGTTTCTGATTAGCAAGGCTGACGTCGAATGGGTCACGACATTACGCCTGCCTTCCGAATCGCTCCTTTGGATTGAAAGTAGTTTGTCCTTTGAATCCGTGAGCTTCCCTATTTGCGTCTGAGCGCAGACTCTTCTGTGCCTGAGCGAAGCCCTGTCGCAGCACTGTCGAATTTCTGCGGGGAATGGATCGTCGAGCCCCAGTCATTTAACCCGCTGATACTCGGTCACCCAAAGCTAAACGATTGACAAAAACGAAGATACAGATATCCGGCACGGCAGACCGCATTTTGGAATAAAAGATGCTGCCCACATGAACGCGGCTCAAGAGCAGCAAAGATTGATTGCTCCGGGACGATACGATGAGCGAATTACAACAAGGAATCGAGGCATTCCAACCAGCTTTTGAGACTTGGACCGGAGTCCGCACGGCCGAAGAAGCAAGACCAGTGCTACCCAGCGAAGACTGGCGCATTGTTCAGCGCGCACTTCGCGGCGATTCCGATGCACTGTCCTCGCTCTTCGGCCGGGATGCAGGAAGACTCTACCGAAGTGCCCATTCACTGCTCCGCAATACAGAAGATGCGGAGGACGCGCTTCAGGATGGGCTGTTAAACGCTTATATAAACTTAGGGTCGTTTGAGGGCAGGTCGAAGTTCACAACATGGCTCACTCGTATAGTAATGAATGCCGCGCTGATGAACCGGCGCAGACTACGCGCCCGTCCCTCCGTACCTCTCGATGAGCTCCCGGCTGAGGTAATCCCTCTAGCCTCTCCCGTGACTGGCCCGAGCCCTAATCCCGTGGAACTCTTCGCTCGATCCGAAACACGAAATACCGTCTTGGACGCCATTAATCAACTGTCGCCTCCCCTCCGTTCGGCCTTCCGCCTCCGCCATATTCAGGGGCTCTCCACTCGGGAAGCCGCGAAAGCGGAGGGCATCAAGATCAACGTCCTTAAGTCCCGGCTATGGCGGGCGCGAAAGCAGCTCGCGAGTTTGCTGAACGAGCGAGGTATGACGCTGGCGAACTGTTCCTTTCCCTAAAGGTTTTCGGCCCTCTCGCATCAAGTGGGACCGATTTCATTGCAATCCGAAAGACGCGATTTAAGACAGAAGGATTTTAGATCAACACCAAAGGAGGTCCTATGAAAACCAGACACTTGACGTCAGCAGTGCTCGCTGCTTGCGCCGTCATCACGCTCGGCTCGCACGCCGCCGTGTCTCGTGAGCCAGCTCCGGCAGGAGCCGTTCCGGTACACATGGTGGTCACCGTGGAAGCCCGGCGTGGAGCGGAAGTGCCCGACATAAAGCCACAGGATGTGATCGTACGTCAGGGTAAGGAGCGTGTCCAAGTTACAGATTGGGTCCCGCTCCGAGGAGAACATGCGGGTCTCCAACTGTTCGTGTTGGTCGACGATGCTTTGAGACCTATCAGCTTGGGTCCGCAATTGGAGGATCTGCACCGGTTCATCAATTCGCAACCGGAAACCACCGCGATCGGAATCGGCTATATGCGTGACGGCACGGTCGACATCGTCCAGAACCTCACCACCGAACACGCGCAAGCAGCCAAGGCCCTGCGCCTTCCTCTGGGCACTGTCGGCGCAATGGCCAGCCCTTACTTATCGATTGGCGACTTGATTAGGCGCTGGCCCGAAGGCAAAGTTCGCCGAGAGATCCTTGTAGTCTCCGATGGCATCGACCGGTTCGGAGGTGTGGGTCCCGCGAACTCGTACGTGGACACGACAATTGAGCAGGCCCAGCGCGCCGGCATCATCATTCACGCCATCTACGCCACTGGTGTGGGCCACTATGGCCACACCTTCTGGAGGTTCAATTGGGGCCAGAATTATCTTTCCGAGATGGCCAGCGAGACGGGCGGGGAAGCCTACTTCCAGGGGTTCGAGACACCCGTTTCCTTCGCTCCTTATCTTGAGGATTTGACGCGTCGAGTAACTCATCAGTACTTGCTGACGTTCCTTACCAAACCCGAAAAGAAACCCAGTTTGCAGAGCGTCAAGCTTTGGACTGAAGTGCCAAACGCAGAGCTGGTGGCTGCGGACAAGGTGTACGTTCCCGGCGAATGAGGGCAAGGCCACCGGCGAAAGGAGATGCCATGAAACCGAAAACACGCTTGAGTCTAGCGAGTTCCTTTATTCTCGTTCTTGGTTCGGCGGTCTGGGGCCAAACTCCATCTTCGCAAGAACAGAGGGCAAATGCTTCGCGATTGGTGCGGCGATCCGAGGCTACGGTTCCCTGCGGATCCCTAATGCGAACCTTAACAGGGCAGGAAGGATCGCAGGGGTCAGAGATCGAGTTTGCTCCCACCAGTCGCACGGTGACCATCAAGCTTCAGGTCGAAGATCCGAATGGGTATTTCTTGCCGAACCTCCGGCGCGACAATTTTGCGGTGTATGAGGACGGCGTACGGCAGAAGAACGTCACCGTGGAGGTGGAACACTCTCCGGTCTCCGTTGCACTGTTGATGGAGTTCGGCGGCCGATATCACGAATTGAACGAAGCGATAGGACTGGAGGCCACCCAGATCGGCCGGCAATTACTCGATGTGATTGGTCGTGATGACAAGGTCGCCGTATTCAAGTATGCAGACAGGCTGGACACCCTCGTCGATTTGGGTCAGGGTCACGAGACCATTGATCGGGCATTCGAACGACTCGGCCCACAAGGCTTCTCTGAGGTGAACTTTTACGATGCACTCCTCGAGACCTTGAATCGGATGCGTGGAATCCAGGGGCGGAAAGCAATCATCGTCATCTCCAGCGGACTCGATACGTTCAGTACGGCCAGTTACTCGCAAGTTCTGCAGGCCGCTCAGAACGCCGGGACACCGATCTATACGATTGGATTGCTTCGGCTCATTAAACGGGAAATCAGCACATACGGCGCCAAGGCTCCGTTCGCGCGGATTGGCTGGGATGGCGCTGAGAAACAACTGGAGGCGTTAGCCACGGCCTCGGGAGGACGCGCCTACGTGCTGGAGTCCGATTTGGAGATTCCGGCCGTCTACGACGACATCATGGAGAACCTCCGTCTACGTTACGTCGTTACTTATGTGTCGTCAAATGCGGAACGTTCAGGCGCACCGCGCAGAATTCGTGTAGAGCTCATCGACCCCAAGACAGGCGAAGCGCTGATCATCCGCGATTCGAATGGCAAAGCCATCGCGGCAAAGGTCTTCGTTCAGGAAAGCTATAGCCCTAACTCAGCCTCGGGCAGTTAGCGCTGGGGCCGCAGAACTTCTCACGTACCCGACGACAACGGGTCGCGACTTAGGACCTGGATCAAATTGAAGGAGACAGGAGGTACATATGCAACGCATCGAAGAACGGCTTTTGAAGGAGCATAAAACCTTACTGGTGCGTTTTACACTCGTCGTTCTGTTGGGTTTGTTCGTGCTAGGAACGTTACATCCGACTAACCGGGGGCTTGAGCAGTCTGTCATGGCGGCACGGCCGGCGTTCGACGGAACCGACATCGACCTACTGGAGAAGCAGGACAAGGCCTATGAACGAATCGTTCAATCAACCACACCTGCAATCGTGTGCATTCGGACTGAACAGGTCGTAAAGACGGAGCAATCGCCTTTGTTTATGGATCCCTCACTCCGGGAGTTCTTCGGCGATGCTTTTCCACAAATCCCCCGAAAGCAACGAGAGCACGCGCTCGGAAGCGGAGTGATATTTGATCCCAACGGCTACATCGTTACCAACAATCACGTCGTCGACCACGCCAGTTCCGTTGAAGTCATGCTTACAAACAAGCGGGTATACAAGGCAAGAGTTGTGGGCACTGACGCCGATACGGACATCGCTGTGCTGAAAATTGAGGCAAAGGACCTGCCCACGGTGCCTCTTGGCGATTCGTCGACCCTTCATGTCGGCGACACCGTCATGGCATTTGGGAATCCATTCGGTTTGAACTTCACTGTGACCCGTGGAACGGTGAGCGCGCTCGGCCGGTCGCAATTCAGGATTGAGCCCCTTCAAGATTTCATTCAGACCGACGCCGCGATCAATCCTGGAAACTCGGGAGGTGCGTTGGTGGACGTTCGAGGGCAGATGGTGGGTATCAATACCGCGATTCTGAGCGGCAATTCGGGTCCCGATGGAGAAGGAGGGTTCATCGGAATCGGCTTCGCTATTCCCATCAATATGGCCAAGCGTAGCATGGAGTCCCTGGTCAAAACCGGCAAAGTAACACGTGGTTATTTGGGTGCCTCCGTCGGTCCTCTATCCCAGGAACTAGCTAAGGAGTTTAAAGTAACGGATACCTCTGGAGCCTTCGTTCAAGATGTAACGCGAGGAGGCCCGGCGGATCGAGCGGGGATTACACCGGGCGATGTGATCCGCAAATTCGACGGGCGCTCTGTGACCGATTCCGACCAACTGCTGGCCATGGTGGCCGGGACCAATCCAGGGTCCACGGTGCCAGTGGAGATTCTGCGCAACGGAGAATCGCTGACATTAAAGGTCACCTTAGATCAGCGACCATCCGATCTAGGATTTCTTGGCGGCCGTGGCAAAGCTCCTTCCGCAGGAACTCTGCGTGGCGTCAACGTGCAAAGCCTGACGCCGGCGCTTCGCCGGCAGTTGGAACTGCCACCCGACGTGCGCGGTGTCGTCGTCGCTGAGGTAGATCCCAGCAGCCCGGCAGCCCGGTACTTGGAACCCGGTGACCTCATACTAAGTGTGAACCACGACCCTGTGAACTCGGCGTCGGAATTCTACAAGTTGGCCGCCAAAACAAAAGGCGAGGTCCTCCTGCGGATAGTTCATCAGGGTGAAGCCCTCTTCGTAGTGATTCCACCGCAGCCCGACGGTGACGAGTAGTCGCGGGCGAGATTGGTTCACTCCATGGTCCCGCCCGGCGAATGAACTTCGCCCGGGCGGGAGCCCTCAAATAGCTCGAATCAGGCAATCGTTAGGCGTCCGCTGTGCGGAACCTGTGCCAGAATCTGACGTTATTCAGGGAGCGCCTGGATAAACCGGCATGTTGTAAGGAATGAAAGAGTCCTACAAGAAAGGAGACAGCGACTCCATCTTGGCCCTCAGTCTTGCGGGAGGCATCGCGAGGTGTCACTCGAAGCGTAGGCAGAGGGTATCAGTGGGCAGGGCTATTGAGCTTCGAAAAACGCAAAATTAGGACGCCGACTCTCTCCTGATTGGAGGAAGGCAACGCGGCTGTATCGCGTTAAATCGCGAGCGAGCAGTCGGTCCTGCGTAGTCGAAGAACCCGCGCACGCTGAGAAACAACATGCACGAGAACCGGGAGACCCCTGGAGCGCCTCGGCCCGCAAGGAAACGAGGACGGTCCGCGAAGGCCCAAAGCCACACGGCGGACACGCACGCTCTGGAGGAGTCGGACCGCGCCATAGTATCGATGAACCAGACGAACAAAGAAGAGCGATCTTCGGCGGAGTCTGGGGAGAGAAGGGCGCGGGCCAAGGAGAACATCGTTCAATCTGACACTAGCCCGACTCAGCGCGGGGAAGTGAGTGTTCCAAGGATTGCGCGGTGTGCGAGTAGCAGTCCCGCTCGCTACTCATCCGAGGTGGGAGCCGTATGCGGTAATGCCGCTCGTACGGTTCTGTGCGGGGGGCGATCAGTGATGGTCGTCCCTACCGCGACCCATTCGAGTAAACTTTGAGCGAAATGCAGGGTCCCCGCTTTATTGGAACCGTTAGTAGTTAAGAAATGATGGGTGGTTTAACCGCACCGTGGGTGCAGGATTGGGTGCAGCTTGAGAAGGAAGAATGGCTCCGAGTCTTATGTAAGCGACACCAGATAGGGCATTTAGATTTTTGACCTCCTCGGCTGTTAACCGAAGGGTTGCTAGTTCGAATCTAGCCCGGGGAGCCACTCCTTACGATTTTGCGAACTAGGTGAAATCTCCTCAAGTTCGAAAATCTCGAGTTCGAGCTTTTTGGGGCTGGGCTGTCAAACTCTTAGTGACACACTGAGGAGCGTCGGTTTGTTCCGGCGGAGCTAGCGCAGCAAAAGCACTAGGAAAGTCTCGAAGCGTCCGCTGAAAGATCCCAGCGTTAGAATCACGGGTGGCCGATTCACTAATTTTTCGCGGGGAATCGTCCAATTATTGTTGGAGCACCCGTTTGTCCGCTTCCAGTCCGTCAATCTCTCCCTACTCACCCCTATTCATTAGCCGAAATCGGCTGTAGGTGAGCGGCGTTCCTTCCCAATGGAGCCGATTCAGCTCGTGAATGTCACACTTTGAGATAGGTAGGTGATGAGACGATTTATCAACATCTAGCCGAGACTGACATGTTCCGGCGCGCTACGCGAGAGTTTGCGATATGGGACATTCGAGACACGATGTGAATGCTCGATGCGAGACTTGCGGTTCGAAGGCTTGAGCGGCAGCCCAAGCCTTCGAACTGGAAATCGGCGAGCCATTTCCACTCAGCGCTGGCGAACTTTCTTCGCGATCAGCTCTGGCGGAAGCTCGCCATTCTTGAATAACAGCCCACGCAAAGACACAGAGCTGCCGT
Organism: Candidatus Acidiferrales bacterium; assembly: GCA_049797655.1. Taxonomy (GTDB): domain Bacteria; phylum Acidobacteriota; class Terriglobia; order Acidiferrales; family UBA7541; genus Palsa-295. The sequence goes on from JBARFX010000113.1 coordinate 23,298, forward strand.
CGCCAAGTGCCCCCAAGCCTGAGACTCCGTCGAAATCCGTCTGGCTCGACGTCTGCACGTGAACGCTGCTCGATCCGCCATTCACGAACAGCATCGGCAGCGCCGTTACGCTGAAATTCGGCGCGGCAATCGAACCGGCCTTCACGCTCGCGGTGAACTGGCTCATACGCAACCGCACGCGACTGGCGGTGACGGCCATCGGTGGGCCTTGATGTGTCGTGCCCGCAATCCGTACCTCGACGGTTTGACCCGGAAACAATTGCGACGTGTCCATCGCGCTCTCGAAATCGCCCCGTTGTACGTTGGGAACTGTCAGGCCATCCTCTTTCACTTGAAACGCGGGATTGCTCAGCGTAACAAGCGTTGGACTTCCGGCGCTCGCGTTTCCCATGCTTCCGAGCGCATCGAGCACCACCATTTCGAAGTGCATGGCGTCGTCGATCTTGAAGATGGTGCCTTCGAGTTCGTTATCCACAGCGTCATCTTCGAATTCGATTTTCTTCGCTGTGAAAACGCCACCGCTCATGGGATTTTCCGTCGGTGCCACTGGGACGCACAAATATCTCGGTCAGTCACTACGCTGACCACCTTGAACATTCAAGATCGGAAGAATTCCGCAGTTCCAATTCCGCAGGATTTCTACAGCGGCGCCCAGGTTGGTCTCGGCGGTACAGCTGGTCGGTGTCCCCATCATTACCTATTTCACTTTAATCGTCAGTCTGCTTTCCTTTAATGTATTAAGCTCATTTAACACTCCCTGCTCTTCCGGGCCTACCGCGCGTCACTTTTTGACTGGAGTGCGGACGATCAACACGGAACACAGAGCATTGCGAGCCACAAACTCTGCAACGCTGCCGAGCAACAACCGCGGAATGCCGCTACGTCCATGTGAGCCAACCACGATCAAGTCGGCATTCCACTCCGCAGCCGAGTCGATGATCTTCAGCCTGACGTCTCCTTTTTCGACAGCGGCATCCGCTTTAAACCCTGCCGAGCGCAGCGTGTTGGCAGCTCGTTCCACCAGCTCTCGTGCCTGCTTTCCCAGATCTTCCAACTCGGGCGTGTATTTGGCTGACATCTCTGGCGGAGCCGAAAAAGCGATAGGCTGAAGCACATTCAATACCCGGATTTCCACGTCCTGAGGTCGCATTTGCGCCACGATCGCGCTCAGAGCTGTTTCAGAGAACTTCGAATCATCAACTCCCACGAGGATCTTCACGGATTTGCTCCAATCTCAAGCGACGGTTGTAACTGACCCGTCTCTTTCGGATCTACTTGTATTTCAGCGGCACGGCAAAAAGATCTGGTTGAAATCGCGGTCCCGACTTGCCACACCTCACGGTCCTAGAACAACCGTGTAGAACTGGGCGGGAGCAACACTCTATGCAGCTCACGCGCCCGGCGGTACTGGCGACTCTTTGTAGTTTATGCGGCTGCGATTGGCTGTGATGACCGTCACTGCCGGAGGTGACCGGGTGCACGTCTTCTGGGTGGTAATCCCGGCTATAAGAGTGATCTGGATAGAATAGAAGGGAGATGGCCGATGATAACTCGAGAAACATTACACTCGCTTTCCAGATTGCCGCAGTCATTGCTGACAGTTTACCTCAACACAATGTCGACCGAGGCGTCCCAGCACACCCCAGTTCCCTCGTATCTTGCTTGGCTGAAGAAGGAAGCAAACTCCCTCGTTGACAGCTTGCCTCCGAACGAGCGTGGCCTCTTCCGCGAGCAATTGCACCGCGTCGAAGAATTTCTCTACAACCGAGCGCCGGCTGAAAAGAGCCTTGTGATTTTTGCCTCTCCCAAGAAGTGGGAGGTGGTGCCGCTCCAGGTGAAGATCTCAAACGAGCTTCATTGGGGAAAGCCCGCTCCATCTCAGTTGCTATGGCTTGCCGCTGAGCATAGACCCTATTGCATCGTGGTCGTGGACCGCGGCGGCACGCGCTTTTATGGCTACCGGCTGCGAGAAATGATGCTATTGAAGGAAACGAAGTTCGATGTGGACATCTCGCAGTGGAAAAAAGAAGAACTGGGGCACGTATCTCGTCCCGGAATCCAGACAACGTACGGCTCTCAGCGGGACGTCTTCGACCATCGCATGGATGCGCAGTATAAGCGCCTGTGTCGGGAGATCGCCTTAGAGGCAATTCACCTTCAAGAGAAAGCGGGCTTCGCTGCCATTTTTCTGGTCGGCTCCGAGCGTTTGACAGCACCAATCGCGGCCGACTTTCCACGAGAACTGCAACAACGCGTTCGATTGATCAAGAAGGACCTCGGCAAATGTGAACCCCACGAATTGCAGGAGCACGTCGAGCCTCAAATCGAGGACTGGGAGCGTCAACACGAAACCATACTCGTCAACGAGTTACTCGACACTGAGCGCGGAGCAGTTGTAGGAATCGACGAGACTCTAAGCCAACTCCAGAAGAGAAAAATACGCACGATCGTGTTATTTCGGAACCTAGATCGCCGCCTGCGTCGGTGCGCAAACTGTGGCTGGACTGATTCTTCCGCTGACCCCGCCTGCTCGGTTTGCCAGGGCGACCGATACGTTGTCACACTGCGCGAGATCCTACCCGATATGGCGGCCGCCTCAGAAGCCGATGTGGAGGTCGTGAGCGATAAGCCGGCGATGAGACTAAAAGAGGCCGGAGGGATCGGAGCCTGGCTCCGTCAGCCAAAGCGGAGTGGACTTAGCCGCGCTGCTGCCCGGGCGAGATAGATAGCGGTTTTGCGGTTAGCCGGAGAGTCATCTTGTGCGCCGCAATTTGTTTTGAGGTGCGTAGAGGATTCTGCAGCGACCACAATCTGGCGTACAGTGTCCCTTCGGAATGTGAGCTCAGGTCTGACTCACTTCAATAATCCCCCGCCGTCGCGCTCTGGACCTGAGCTTTCTTCGCGGGAGTGAAATGCTGGGTGAACCACTCTGCGGCAACCCTTGCCACGTCTTCGAGTGTGCCTGGCTCCTCGAACAAATGCGTGGCACCCGGGATGATCACCAGTCTCTTGTCAGGGCACTTGAGATGTGCCAAGGCTTCGCGGTTCATGGCGATGACTGGTTCGTCATCTCCTCCGACGATCAGCAGTGTGGGAACGCGAACAGCGTCGAGAGCGTCTTTCGCAAGATCTGGCCGACCTCCGCGAGAAACGACTGCAGAGACGACTTTAGGAAGCTCGGCAGCCGCCGTGAGGGCGGCCCCGGCCCCGGTGCTGGCTCCGAAATAACCCACTCTAAGGTCCTTGGTGTCGGGATTGTTCACGATCCACTTGGTCGCGCCAATTAAACGCTTCGCAAGGAAAGCAATGTCAAAACGAAGTTCACCTGTGTATTGATCGATCGACTCTTCTCTTCGGGTCAAAAGGTCGAATAACAAGGTAGCGATTCCATGTGATTGAAGTACCTCAGCCACATAGCGATTCCGCGGGCTGTGGCGGCTGCTGCCGCTGCCGTGCGCAAAAAGGACCAAGCCATCCGCACTCCTGGGAAGAATTAATGTGCCCTCGAGCGTTACCCCTTCCAGGTCAATTGATACCTCACGCCTAACGCCATCCCACTTTGACTTTTGGCCTGGAACCATGCTCGAGGTCCCTTTTGGATCACTGGCATCGTTCTGTTCAACGTTGTGAACAGCTGGCGGCTCGGCCCAATGAAGCAGTGCGGTCACTTCCTCGTCTCCCACCTGTGAGAAATCTTCATAGAACTGGCCGATCGCGTAGAAATCTACCGGCGTGTGTACACAGATCAGCTTGTCCACTTCAGGTCTGAGGCGATTACAAGTTGAAAGAGGAGCTACAGGAACGGCCACTACGATCCGGGCGGGGTTCATTTGCCGGAGCGCATTGATAGCTGCCCGCATGCTCGAGCCCGTGGCGATTCCATCATCTACCAGGAGAGCTGTGAGCCCTTCGACTTTGAGAGGGATCCGGCTGCCCCGATAGAGATTCTCGCGCCGTTCCAGCTCCTTTTTCACCTTTGCAGTGATTTGCTCGATTTGCTCTTCGGAGATACCTGCTGCCTCTATTATCTCCGGGTCGAGTACTCTCGTGCCGCCCGTCGCAATGGCGCCAAATGCGAGTTCCTCTTGTCCCGGAACGCCCAGCTTGCGAGAAAGAAATATGTCCAACGGAGCATTCAATGCTTTTGCCACTTCAAAGGCGACTGGGACGCCACCCCGCGGTATCCCGAGTACAATCACATCCTTGCGATTCGCGTATTCGTGTAATTGCTCCGCCAGCTTGCGACCGGCCTCTTCTCGATCTTGAAATGCCATATATCCCTCCTCGAGGCCTATCCAAATCCGTAAATCGTACGAACCTCAAACGCGCTCAATCAGTTTACCGATCTCGGGAAACTCTCCGCGGTGATGCACATCACAGCCAAGAGTGAGAGGAAACGTCCAGTGTGGCAACGGGCTGGCTCAGTCTCATGCTCAAGAAGGCATCTATTGCGCACCGCTTGCGAATCGATCTCAAATCGAAAAATGAGGAAGAACTGTTCAAGTGGTTTATGGCATGCCTGCTTTTCGGAAACCCGATTCAGAGGGAGATTGCAGAGAAGGCCTACTGCGAACTCGTGATGGCGCGACTTATAAGTCCTGCGGCGGTCCTACGGACACGATGGGACAAGCTCGTTCTGCTGTTGGATCGCGCTCATTACATAACGTACGATTTTTCTACCGCTACAAAACTCGTAGAGGTTTCCGAGCAACTGAAGCGTCGTTACGGCGGCTTAACAAACCTTCTGGCGCTGGCCAGGACTGCATCTGAACTGTCTCGCAAGCTGCAGCAATTGAAGCATATACAAGTGTTGCGCCATGAACCCAGGCTTAGCGCGCCGCCTGCGAATGTTTCTCAATGCAAAGGGTCTGCCCGTAATCAACGCCAGCACGAGAGAAGTTCTCAGAATTTGCCCGCCACCTTCGCCGAGTGAGCCATCGATTGAGAGTGAAGATTGCGCTTGGTGCATCTGGAATCATTGGCCAGGCGCAGCCATTCGTCGACTCTCTTTATCCAGACATGAAAGTCTTTCTGTAATGAGCCGCGCTGCCGAGAGAATCGTGATGTTTGCGGCGTCAATTCCTGAGCGCAAAGGAACTGTGTCAGTACAAAATATGCGCCTCACACCGAGGGACCATAACTTCAGCCAAAATGATCCCGTGAAGAGTCCGTGAGTGACCAGGATATAAATCTCCTGAACGCCGGCTGCCCTCAGTTTTTCGCAGGCAGAGACGAGGGTCCCACCCGTGTCAATCATGTCGTCGACGATTACCACCCTAGCCCCGACTGTGCCGACGGGACCGTCATGGATGATCCCTTTTTCAGTCCTTTTCTTTTCGAAGTATGGCGTCACGCCGATTGGCATCCCCGCCGCTCTCTTCACGGCCTCGCAACGGCCGATTGCTCCGTTGTCGGGTGCCACAATCGTCGCATCTGTGAGCCCATGCTTCCGAATGACGTCGGCAAATAGGTTGGCCGTCGACAGGGAAATCAGCGAGATCGGAAATAGCTGTTTGTCGCGTTCACTGTGCACATCGACGGTGAGCACCTGGTCGATTCGGGAACTCTTCAGAAGCGCTCCGACCCACGCGGTCCCCAGGCTTTCCCCTGATTTGTCTTTGTCCTGCCTGCTATAGGCGAGATAAGGAAGCAGGACTGTGACCTGATCTGCTCCTTCCTTCTTGAGCGTTTGGGCGAGCAGCGTCACGGAAAGCAAGCATTCGTCCGGGGGAGCGATAGTTCCTAATATCACGCAATGTTCGCCGGAGACAGATCCCTCGACGCACGCATACAATTCCTGGTTTTCGAAGCGGCGCACGGTGAATCGACCCGCTCGCACAGAAGCAATGGTCTGTAGCTGCCGGGCGGTGTTCTCATAGGCCGAAAAGCTAAACAGAATCATAAATGTTCCTCAATCTCTGACAGTTGCCATAGAGACAGGCTCTCGGCCGCCTGCTACGCACCCCATCTCCGGCATTGCGGTACGCGTTTTTCGTTTGGCGATCGCTCCTTCAGATCGCGCAGAATGCGTAGCCACAGAAAGAGCCAGAGATACACGCGGAACTCCCACCGTCGTACCGCCGCACTTGGGCACGGCTGAACGCGGACGGGAGCAGTCTCCGGCAGCTCCCCGGATCGCAATACCTGTTCTCCTTGGCTCCACCGGACAGCTTGTCCAGTCGCAATCTCGCGGGGGCTTGCACGCATTAATTGACATGACCAGTCTTGCTCTCAAGTGAATCTTCTCTCGTCTCACGTGGTGCAAGAATTCGCGGTCAGGCCACGCGGTCGCGGCTACTCAAAGAACGATGCGCGATCCGTCTGACGAAGAACGAGGCTAAGTTCAGAGCGCCGCAGCGGGAGTTTTCACCTCTGCAAAGGCGTGCTCCGCAAGTTTGCGCAAGCTGTCGACGCCCCGGACTTCGTTGTCGAATAGCGGGATGATCGCCCGAACCGCGCCAGGGAAATCCCTCCAGATCTGATTCATATACGCGTCCTGCATGGCCACACGGTTCTTCACGAATTCGGGTGAGTCTGGCCGGACTTGGTCCTTCTGAATCAGCATGTTGACGACGACGCCGCCCACGGGGATGCCGAAGTCGTGAAACCACTGCATGAATCGCTTGACCACGGCTATGGGTAACGCTTCGGGAAGTGTGACGAAGAAGAAGGCCGTCTTTTCCTTGTCGGTCAGAAGCACGCGGGCGTGCTCAATGCGATCCCGGAAGGAAAGAAGATAGTCCATCAAGGGATCTTTCTCTTTTTTCTTGGTGAATGAGAGCAGTTCTCTCAGCGAACGCGCCTCTTCGCGCGACTTCACCATCTTGTTCACCCAGAGAGAATAGACGCTGCTCATGCCCAGCAGTCGGCGCGCGTTTGCGGTAGGCGCCGTATCGAACACGTAAGCGTCGTATTCATTCTTGAACATGAGGTCCACCATGTTTTCGAACATGGCAGACTCTTCGAACGCCGGGTTCATGGTCGCGCTTTCGACAAAGGCGTCAGCTTGGGTGGAGATTTCAGCGAACTTCAGGAACCACTGGATTTTCTGCTTTATGTCGGCCTTCGAGCGTTCGATGGTTTCTTTCGTGTCGATCTCGTACGCCCAGAGATTCTTTACTCCGGTCACCGGAGTAGCCTTGCCGTACACGTTCTGGTCTAGCATGCCGCTCAAGCTGTGGACCGGGTTCGTCGAGACGAGGATGGTCCGCTTGCCGAGGTCGGCTAGACGCAACGCCACCGCTCCGGCCAGCACCGTCTTGCCGACGCCGCCCTTGCCCCCAAAGAAGGTGTATTTCAGTCCGGGTTTGGATCGTATAAATTCGCTCAAGCTCAATTCGATTTCGCCCATGGTGTCCTCATCGCCGGCCGTTGCCGTTGTCGCTGTACATGATCCCGGCCAGCTTCTTAATCATTTCGAGACCCGTGACGTCGCGCTCCAATTCCGGCACGAATCCCGCGACTTGGTTTCCCAACCTCTTCTTGATCTCGTCCAGATACCGCGCTTGCATCTGCACGCGATTCCGCAGATACGGCGGGCAGTGCTCTCCCGCAAGCTCAGGCGGAAGCACGCGGTTGACCACGTAGCCCGAGAGCGGCACGTCGAATTTGGCAAACATTTGTGCGGCTTTTTCCGTGTCCAGGATGATCATTTCCTCAGGAACCACGACAAAGAAAAATGCCGTCTTCTTCTTGTCGGTTAGAATGCTGGAGGACTGATTGATCCGGCCTTTGATGTACTGCAGTTCGGTGAGTATGTGGTCTTCTTCCGTGACTTTCTGGCGTTTGATGCGCGCCACCATCTCTTCGTGCTCACGCATTTCCTGGCGGAGCTTGGTAATCCGGTTGATCCATTCGTCATAGACTTTGGCCATCGAGAGATAGTAGAGGGCGTGGCCCAACGGCACGAGGTCGTAGATGTAGTAGTCGTAGCCGCCTTGCACGACAATGTCCACCACCGCGTCGAAGATTGCGGACTCTTCCATGGCGGGCTCGGCCGACGCGGCCTGAATGTAGTTTTCAATTTCCTCGGGGATCTCCGGGAACCCGTACATGTCGAGGATTTTCTTGCGGATTTCCTGCTGATAAGCTTTGATGCGAGAATCGGCGTCGATCTCCTGGGCGAAGAGGTTGGGCATGATCTCAACGGGGCCCTTGCCGAAAATGTCCCGCTGGAAGATGTCGCTGAGCGACGCCTGGGGATCGACGGAGAAAACTAGCACTTTCTTGCCCTGCTGGGCCAGCCAGTAAGCCGTGGCTGCGGAAAAAGTCGTCTTGCCCAGACCGCCCTTGCCGCCGAACATGATGTAGCGACGATCCGGATTTTGCAGGAACACATCTTTCATTGACATAGCCGCCTCACCCATCAATCCAAAATATTTCCATCTTCCACAAAAACGCTCGGCACGCGCACCGGCTTCAGAACATTGCGTCGGAAACGTCCTTCTCCCGCAGCATGCGCCGCTTCCAGGTGGCGATGTTCGGAACCACATAGGGCAGCAGGCGCAGGGAATAATAAGGAGGCAGAATCGGAACGCCGATCAGGTCTCCCATCGTGATCAGGATGAAAAGGTGCTCCATGCTGGCGCGCGTGCGGACGGCGTAGCGCGACATATCATGCGCACCCATGCCGTACATGATTTCCTTGAACTTCGTGAACGCGCTGCGCTTCTCTTCTTTCTTTTCTTTCGCTTCTTCGGCCATGGTTCATTCTCCGCTAGTCAGATTCCTCACACTCCGTGAAGGTCGTACTCTTCGGACTCAGGAAGGTCCCGGTAGCGCGACACCCGCCGCTTCCAACTGGCAATGCTCGGTACCACGAATGGAAGCAGGCGGAGGGAATAGATAGGCGGCAGGATCGGGAGCCCGAGCATGTCCCCCAAAGTCACGGTGAGAAATACGTTCTCCAAGGCACCACGCATTTCTCTTGCCTGGCGTTCAAACTCCCAACCCGTCATCCCGTACAAGAATTCGCGAATCCGCGTAACCCATCTCTGCCGGTCCCCTCCGGAGTTGTGACGCTGCTGGCCACGGCCCGAAAAGTGTGATAACCATGGGTGCTCGTTGACCATGGCATCGCTGTTCATCGCACCGGAATCCGCCCACGCGTTGTTTTTCCTCGCCGTCATCGTGGTTGTTGGATGGTTCGCGATCGGTATGTTTCTCAACATCCGCAAAGGCAATGCTGTGGGGCGGTGGATGCAAGACGGCCTGCCCTTGCTCGGTGAAAAAACCACGCTGCGCTGGTTAGGCTCCTCCGGTGTGGAGCTCAAGCTCCAGGACGCCCGCAAGCCGCTCTCCCACGTTGAGATTTTCATCTTGCTGGAACCTCGCGATGTTCCTTTTCTTTGGGCCTTCTTCCATGCGCGCGGGCGACGCGACATCCTGATCGTGCGCTGCCAGGCTCCGAGTCCCCGATTTCAGCTCGAAGCATTCGACCCGGAAGCCTGGTCGACTCGCGCCATTCGCAAGGAGGCGCGACAGAAACAATGGTCGAGCATCGAGACTCCCCCCGACGCGCGCCTGATAGCTCGGGGCGAGGGAAGACTCGAAGGTGCCGCAAGACTGCTACGTCTTGCGGCGGGCGGCCAACTCCCACTAGTCCGCTTGGCGATCCGCCGATCTGTACCGCAGCTTGAAGTTCAGTGGCAACTCGATCGTTTTGGGCGTGCATCGTCAAGGGTCCTCTTCGAAACTTTCCACCAGATCGCTCAAGAACTGTAATACCCGCCAAGAACCGGGCCCTTCGTGCTTTGTTCTGATCGCCGGAAGCGGGCCCGGATCTCGGCTGTTCAAGTTAATCGGCCGCGACTGCCGGTGCCTGGACCGGCCGAACCCGCATTTTTCGCCACGCTGCCCAGGCATCATGCGCGATCAATAGCGATGCGATGAACAGCAGAACGGCAAGAATAATCATCCCCACCGCACCGAGGACGTTGATCCGCTGTGCTGCGATCTTCGGATTGGAGAGAATGCTGGCATACAGGTTGTAGCCGGTAATGACGATGGCCGCCATCGTGGTGAGGTACATGAAGACCATCGGATAGAAGGCATAAGCCGTCTTGCGGCCAGTTGAATACAGCCACAGTGTGACAACCAGCAGGCCGAGCGCCGCCATCAGCTGATTGGACGCGCCGAACAATTGCCAGAGGTAAATCCACGTCCCGCTCAGCACAAGCGCCAACGTGAGAGCCATGGAGATGAAAGCGGCAATGTGTGGATTCTTGAAGCCAACCCAGGCCTCACCGAGCCACTCGCCCAGCGTCACCCGCATGACCCGGAAGACGAGTTGGACGACGGTCAGGACGATTACGACGAACACGCCGAGTCCGAGCGCTGTACCATAGGCCTGCGGCACAGCGCCAAAAGTGACGATGCCGAGCAGCTTGCCGACGCCGGCTGCAAATGCACCGGCCCCGACGCCGCCCGCGATCGAAACGGCGATCAGTGAAAGCAGCGCGAGCGAGTATTCGGCGAACATCCCGCCACCACCCACCGGCAGGGCGTCCGTTTCATATTCAAGTTGTCGGGCGGTGCCGATCGAGCCCACCAGCGTGTGCCAGCCGGAAACTGCTCCACACGCGATTGTGACGAAGAGCATCGGCCAGAGTGGCTGAATAGCGGGCAGCGATTGACCAGCAACTTGCTGAATCGGCATCCAGGACTTGAATGCGGCTGTCTGGAATGTGACCGCTTTCAACATCTCCGTGTTGCCCAATAGGCCCATCACTCCAGCAGAGAGAGCCCCGAGAGTTGAAAGCACGATCGTCAAGAACGTCAGCCAGAACCCGATGTAACTCACGGGCTGAGCGAACCGCCAAATCGGCAGCACCGTGCCAAGATAGGAGAAAGCGAAGATAAACAGGCACCAGAACACGAAGGAGGGCAGCATCTTGATCGCTCCCGTCTGGTCCAGGTATTTGGGAACGACTTTGCCTTCCTCATTGAGGGTGGTCACTGCCAGTCGCGGGTCGGCTTTGGTCGGATCGACCACCGTATACATCGCTTTCCGCCCGGTGATCGCGTCGATGCCATCACCAAGTTTGTCCACCACATAGTTGATCGGCCCGGTGTAGGTCATCGCACTCGCCGGTTTTCCATCTGGAGTCGTACCTTTCACCGCCGTCATTCCCCTTGCACCAAGCGCCATCGACGCCACGACAACGACGAGCGCCAGGATCGTCACCGGTATGAGATCCATCCTCCAGCGGTAGAGCATCTGCCCGGCAAGGAGTGCCACGATTGCCAGCATAAAGATGCCGAATGGGACATCGGCACGGGGATCGAGGATTCCGGCAAGGATGCCGACAAATGCTCCCGCCAGCAGCATCAGGTAGAAGAAAATAAAGATGAATAAGATCGTGCGGGTCCTGGGCGCGATCAGGCGGTGCGCGATCGCGGAGAGTGAATTGCCGTCATTCCGCACCGCGACCATGATCGCTGAATAGTCGCTGGCCCACCCAACGAACACTACTCCGAGCGTGAGCCAAAGCAGCGCTGGCAGCCACCCCCATAGGGTGGCAGCTGCGACTGGGCCTACGATCGGCCCGGCAGCGGCAATGGATTTGAAGTGATACCCAAAAAGCACGTTGCGGCCTGTAGGCATGAAATCCACGCCGTCGGTGTACAGCCGGGCGGGGGTTGCTTTTTTAGCATCGGGACGGATGACATCACGGTCGATCCGACGCGCGTACAAGGTGTACGCCAAATAGATCATCAGCGCGCCGAGCGCGGCCACGAACGCAGCATTCATCGGCACTTTCGTGATGACGATAGCCCCGACAATCACGACCGGCACCAGGAGTAAAATCAACAGCACTGTGCGGATCTTCATTGGAAACTCCTCACGGCGGAAACAGTTCGTTCGCGCCGATTCAAACCAAATGTGGTGTGGAGACTGCGCCTCGGTGTGGATAGCCAAACTGTGAGGTGGAAAACCATTGCCGGGGGTAAATGCTCTCTTTCTTTATGTGCCCGCTCGAAATCTCCGACCGATTGAGCGGCAGCTTTTTGGAGGATGTGACCGATCGCACTAAGCCGGAAACTCGGGTCACCTCCGAAAGACTCAGATACCCCGTGCATCGGCTACAGCCCCTCCAATGACGTGAATTATGTGCGAGGCTCAGGCGCAGCACGGTGACATACGTCACCGGCTAAGGTGACCGGGGGCACCTGGCTTTCAGGGCGATGGCTGCCTGGGTTCGAGTTGAAATCCTGGGGTTGGGCTGTGGCAGCCTAACGAGGGACCTGAAGAGCTGCGAGGTATTCAATGCAACCATCTAGCGTTCCAAGCTTGGGATAATCTGCTTCGGGAATGTCTACCTTGAATTCCTTGTGCAATCCGATGACGAAATTCAGCAGATCCATGGAATCGATGTCCAATTGATCGCGGAGCCTCAAGTTCGGTTTGAGTGCCGCCAAGTCTGCTTCCGGAGCAACTTCTCCGAGCCTTCGCAGCACCGCCGCTTTGATTTCATCTTTGGTCATAGCTTTTCCGGCTCCTGAAGGAGTTGATCGACGGCAGCGAGGAACAGGCCGCCGCGGTGGCCGTCGGTCACCCGATGGTCCCCGGAGAGGGTGGCCGTGATCACAGGTCGCGATACCACCTGACCCTCCACCGACCATGGACGCTCCACGATCTTGCCAAAGCCGACAATCGCGACTTGCGGGGGATAAATAATGCCGAACAGTTCCTCGACGCCCTGCTCTCCCAGGCTCGTGACCGTAATCGTCGGATCGCTCATCTCTGAGCTTCGCAGCGAGCCTGAACGCGCTCGTTGTATGAGGTCGCGTAGGTTCTTCATCAGCTCATCAGCGCTCTGCCGGTCCGTATTATGCAGGGCTGGAGCGACCAAGCCGCCGCCTCGTAGAGAGATGGCCATTCCCACATGGATATCGGGAGAGACAACCGCCTTCCCACCTGTCCAGAGGGAATTCAGCTCCGGTACTTGCCGCAGTCCCAATGCCACCGCCTTCAGGAGCAAAACGCCGTAGAGAAGCCGATCCTCAACGGAACGCTTGAGGTTCTCCTTGGCGAGCCAGGTCTGAAGGCGGCTCATATCGATTGTAGTGCTCAGGTAGTAGTGAGGAATTTCCCGTTTGGAGCGAGCCATAGCTGCCGCAATGGCTTGCCGCATCCGAGCGTGTCGATCGGGAGCTGGCTCCGGCACGGGCTTAACTGCTCGGGCCTGCGCCGCTTCTTGCACGTCCTCGAGCGTGATTCGCCCACCCGGACCCGTTCCCTTGAGAGAGGCTGGATTGACTCCGAGGTCAGCTGCGGCCTTTTTTGCCACAGGAGAAATGTGCAGCCGGCCAGTTTCTGTGGCAGCGGCGGGGTGTATCGCGGCCGGCGGGGCTCCAGAAGGCGGCGGGGCTATCGGCGCGGCCGGAGCCGGTTGAGCGGACACAATTCGCTGCGGTGTGAGAACTTCCGGTGCGGACGGCTTCCCATCCTCTCGGATGATGGCCAAAACGGTGCCGACCGGCACTTTCGCCCCCGGCTCGATGAGAAATTTCTCGATTACTCCGCTCGTGAAGACCTCCACCTCAACATCCGCTTTGTCGGTCTCGACGTCGGCAATGATTTCCCCCCTCTTTACGCGGTCTCCGACCTTGCAGCGCCAGCCGATGAGCTTACCCTCGGTCATATCTGCCCCGAGTTGGGGCATCAGAAACTCAGCCATGGTGGGGAATCATACCGTGAGCGGCGCCAACGATCTCGTCGATCTTCGGGAGAGCCGCTTCTTCGAGATGCCTGGCGTAAGGAATGGGCACTTCAGCGCTGCACACCCGCGCGACCGGACAATCGAGCTCATCGAATGCGTTCTCGGCAATCTGGGCGCTGATCTCCGCAGCGAAGCTGCCTGTGCGCCAGGCTTCATCAATCACCACCGCACGGTGCGTCTTCGCTACCGAGTGCAAGATAGTTGTGGTGTCGAGTGGACGGAGCGACCGCAGGTCGATCACTTCGGCTTCGATGCCCTCCTTCGACAGGCGAACCGCCGCCTGTAGCGTCTTGCCAAGTGTACCGCCGTAGGTGATGAGCGTCAGGTCGTTGCCAGGACGGACGATGGAGGCGTGTCTGATGTCGGTGAAATCCGCAGCCTCGTCAATTTCGCCTTGCAATGAGTAGAGCGTTGCGTGCTCGAAGAGGAAGACTGGATCGGGCTCGCGCAATGCTGCGAGCAACATTCCGTAAGCGTCGGGAACGGTCGCGGGTGTCAAGACCCTGATGCCGGGAATATGGGCATACCATCCTTCCAAGCTGTGAGAATGTTGCGCCGCCATTTGACGGCCTCCTCCGGTCGCGACGCGTACCACCAGCGGTACGTTGAACTGTCCTCCGGACATATGCCTCAGCGTCGCCGCGTTGTTCAGGATCTGGTCCATCGCCAGCATGCTGAAGTTGACCGTCATGATTTCGACGATCGGGCGCATGCCCCCCAGCGCCGCGCCGATGCCCGCGCCAACAAAAGCCGATTCGGAAAGAGGGGCGTCCCGGATCCGTTCGGGTCCGAATTCTTCGAGTAGCCCGAGGCTCACGGCAAAAGCCCCGCCGTAGCGCCCCACGTCCTCGCCCATCAGAAAGACGCGTGGATCGCTGCGAAGGGCCTTGCGCAGGGCCGCGCGCACCGCTTCGCGATAGGTGAGTTTCATCATGATCGTAGCGGTCCCTCTACGTCTTTGAGCAGGTCTTCGACCGGCTCACGCGGACTCGCCTCGGCAAATTGCACTGCTTCATCGAGTTCAGCGCTGATCTGCGCTTCCATGCCGGCAAGGTCCGGCTCCGCAAGCAATCCCCATCCTTGCAAGCGGGACTCGAAAAGTAGGATGGGATCCCGCTTCTTCCACTCCTCGATTTCAGTCTTCGTGCGGTAGAGGTCGGGATCGGCCATCGAATGAGCACGGAAGCGATAAGTCCGGAACTCCAGTAGAATCGGCCCCTTGCCGCTTCGCACAAAATCGGCGGCACGTCGCGTAGCCTCCTCGACCGCGAGAATGTCCATTCCGTCCACCGCCTCGGCAGGCAGACCGTAGGCGGCCGCTTTCCGGCTGATATCAGTTTGCGCCTGATGGCGTTCGAGCCCCGTGCCCATCGCGTAGAGATTATTTTCGCAGAGGAAAACGACGGGAAGCTTCCAGAGAGCGGCAAGATTCAGCGATTCATGAAACTCGCCTTCAGCTACGGCGCCGTCCCCGAAATAGCAAGCCGTGATTCTTTGCCGGTTTTGAAGTTTGTCGGCCAGCGCGAGCCCGATGGCGATCGGCAGGCCGCCTCCAACAATCGCGTACCCGCCATAAAAGCGCCTGCTTGCATCGAAGAAATGCATCGAGCCGCCATGCCCATGGCTGCATCCGGTAGCTTTTCCGAACATTTCAGCCATTAACGTGCGAGCCGGCATGCCGCGTGCCAGCGCTTGGCCATGCTCGCGGTACGTAGCCACAATCGCATCGTCGGGTGTAAATGCTTGCATCGCGCCGACTCCCGTCGCCTCTTCTCCAATGTAGAGATGAAGAAAGCCATGAATCTTTTGCAGAGTATACATTTCGGCCGCTTTTTCCTCGAACCGGCGGATCCGCAGCATTTCCCGCAGAAGGAAGAGCGCATGTTCCCGAGTAACCGGGGGCCGTTCTGGAATGGTGGCGGTAGCCATTAACTTGGCTCCAATGTGGAAATGTCACCCTCGGGCAGACCGAGTTCCTGCGCCTTAAGCAAGCGGCGCATGATCTTGCCGCTTTGCGTTCTTGGGACCGATTTCACAAACTCAATTTCTTTCGGAGCAACCACCGCTCCCAGTCGCGTTCGGGCAAACGCCAGTAACTCGCGCTTCAATTCTTCGGTGGGCTCGAATCCTTTGCGAAGCACAACAAAAGCTTTCACGATTTCGAATGCCATCGGATCGGGTTTGCCGATAACGCCCGATTCGGCCACGGCTCTGTGTTCCATCAGGGCACTTTCTACCTCGAATGGTCCGATCAGATGTCCCGAGGACTTAATCACATCATCCTGACGCCCGACGAACCAGAAGTAACCGTCGCTATCTTTCTTAGCGAGATCCCCTGTCAGGTAATAGCCGCTGGCGAAACACTTCGCATACCTCTCGGGATTGTCCCAGTAACCCCGGAACATGGAGGGCCAACCGGGGCGCAGAGCCAACTCGCCCTGCACACTTGGCTCTCGAATTTCCTCCACCGAGCCGTCTTTCTTTCTCTCCACGATGAATGCGTCGATGCCGGGAAGCGGCCGGCCCATGGAACCGGGCCGGATGTCCACCGCCGCGAAGTTGGCGATCATGATCCCGCCGGTTTCCGTCTGCCACCAGTTGTCGTGAAAGGGAATGCCGAACGCTTCATTGCTCCAAATCACCGCTTCGGGGTTCAGCGGCTCGCCGACGCTTGAAAGGAACCGCAGCGAACGCAGATCGTATTTGCGCACAATCTCAGCCCCGGCTTTCATCAGCATGCGGATCGCTGTTGGCGCGGAATACCAGATCGTAACCTTTTGCGACTCAAGGATCCCGTACCAGCGGTCGGCGTCAAAATCACCTTCATCGACAATGCTCGTAATTCCGTTTGTCAGAGGAGAAATAATTCCGTAGGACGTGCCGGTAACCCATCCGGGGTCTGCGGTACACCAGAAGATGTCGTCGTCATGAAAATCCAGAGCCAGCTTGCCGGTAATGTGATGGGCAACCACTGCTCCGTGAACATGCACCGCGCCTTTTGGCGTGCCGGTTGTGCCACTCGTGAAGTGGAGAAGGGCCGTATCATCCGGACCAGTCGGCTGAATCGTGTACGCGCCGGAAGCGGCTTCCATCAACCGATGAAGACTCTTTGTTTCCGGAACGTCTGTGGCGGCGTGGTCGTCTCCAATCAGCAATACATGCTCGAGAAACGGAAGTGAGGACCGGATGGCTCTCACCTTCCGCTCGTAAAGCGACTGCGTTGTTACCAGTACCTTTGCCTGACCGATTGTGAGCCGCGCTCGAATGGGCTCGGGACCAAACGCCGAGAACAAAGGGCAAAAGACGGAGCGATGCTTGAGCGTCCCCAAAGCAGCGATATAAAGCTCCGGAATTCGCCCAGCCAGCAGATAGACGCGGTCTCCTTTCTTCACCCCAAGACTCTGAAGCACATTGGCGAAGCGATTTGTCAGCTCCCGAAGCTGGCCGTACGTGTAGTCTTGCAGCTCTCCGTTCTTCCCAAGCCAGCGGATTGCCAGATGACCGACCCGGGGGCCATTCGCATGCCGGTCGATCGCTTCGTGGGCGATATTCAATCCTTGGCCCTCCGGCAGTCCGTCGAGCAGTCGGCGCGCTTCTTCCCAGGAGAATGTCCTCCTGCTTTCTTCATAGTCTGTCAGGTTGGACTCGACAGCTTGATCCTTCCTAGACTTAACGATCGTTCGCCAGGGCGTTTGACTTTCCTGAACGCATTCAATCGTATCCTTTGGCATTGTTTCCCACCCGCGTGAATCTATCGCCGCTGCAATATGCTGTCCCCACTCAGCTGATCGGAACTGCGCTGCCTATTTTTTCGGATTCCACCAATTCCTCCACCACCTCTACCTCCGGCTCAAGGGTGATTGGGCAGCTCAGCGAGCGCGTGATGAGGCAGCTCTTCTCCGCTTTTTCAAGCAGGCGGTTCGCCCGTTCACGGTCCCTGTCATTCTGTGCGATCTTCAGCCGGGGATGTAGAAGGATCCGTGTAAAGCGCCATCCGGTTTCGCCCTTTTCCAGCACCCCCTCGACGTCGAGGTTGAGCGAGAGGAATTCAAATTTTGAGAACTCTGCAATTCCCGAGAATGTGCTGATGAAGCATCCTGCCACCGAGGCCATGAGCAGGTGCTCCGGCGTCCACTGGCCTGCTTGTCCATAAAATTCAGGCGGCGCGCTGAAAGTAATCGTCGGTTGAATTTCGTCAGCGGTTACCGTGCCGCTGCGAACTTTGCTTGCAACCCCTGTGACCCGATATATGTATTGGCGCTCCATGCTGTCCTCCAGCCCAAGTCTTGAGTTGCCGACTGGTTCAATCCATGGTCAACAGGCTAATTCAACTGCACCCGCGGCGGTGTGACCCGACTCACTCACGGAAGTGATGTTCGTCACGTCCTGGCTGACCCGCCAGTCGCATACTTTTTGCCTTACGCGGAGGAGCATTAAACGTCCGCCGCTTTGCTAAGGGATGCCAGATGCCGAAAGCGAAGCAGTTGACCGTATCTTGCGAAGACCGGCCGGGGACGCTCGCCCGGCTGGCGAAAATGCTTGGCGACGGAAAAGTGAACATCGTTGCCATGAACTGCGCCACATTTGGCACGCACGGCGCCGTTCAGATTCTTGTCGATGACGCCGACAAAGCGAAGGCGATCCTGGATCGCGCAAGGTTTCCCTACACGGAACAGGACGTACTTACGCTGGAGTTGCCAAATTTGCCTGGATGTCTTGGCGAGTTTGCCGGCAAATTGGCGGCGCAAAACATCAACATCGCGGCGGGCTACGGGACCGCCGCAAGCGGTTGCAAGAAGGCGACTCTGGTGCTGGCAGTCTCCGATCTTGACAAAGCCGCCAGCATCCTCTGACAGAATTGGCTGGCCGCCGGATTTCAGCCATGTTACGCAGGAGCTGACTGCGAGCTGCACCGCCGGTGATGATGGGAACACACAAGAAAAGGACAATGTGAATCGTTCAACCCCTCCCGAAGTTCGCTTACGTCGAAATCCGGTGGCACCGCAAGGGCCGAGTCCGGCGCATATTCAATCCTTCTACCACCTTGGTGGAGAGGAGCTCGGCGAAGTCGCCTGCCAGGGAACCGCATGTTTCGTGGCCAGGCATTTGAACCCCAATCGTTGGCACGAAGCCTTCGGCCAGAAGCAGCGAGTCTATTGCTTGGGCAGGTGCTATTGTGCGCCAGCGGCAAGTTCAGACCACGCGCGTCCCAGAATCGAGGTAGCCGCCCCTGACGCGATTGTGTTGAGCAATGTTGCACGCGGTGGCGCTAAAACAATTGCTGCCTACAGATCGCTAGGTGGGTATGCGGCGCTGGAGTTGGCTCTGCAGAAACCTCGCGAGGAGACGATCTGTTCGGTCGAACAGTCCAATTTGCGCGGGCGCGGTGGCGCAGGCTTTCCGACGGGCAGGAAATGGAGAGCGGTGGCGGCAGCAACCGCCACGGAGAAGTTTGTGGTAGCCAATGCGGATGAGGGAGATCCTGGGGCTTATATCGACCGGTTTCTGATGGAGGATGACCCGCATCAACTACTCGAGGCGATGACAATTGCAGGCTACGCCGTAGGAGCTACACGCGGGTATATCTACCTCCGCAAGGAGTACCCCGGCGCTCTGCGCTCGCTCGAAGAGGCAATTGCCGAGGCTCGGCGCGAAGGCCTCCTAGGAGACAAAATACTGGGGAGTTCGTATTCCCTGGAGATCCAAATCCTCGTGGGCGAGGGCAGCTACGTCTGTGGAGAAGAGACGGCAATGCTGAACTCGATCGAAGGCCGGCGTCCGGAAGTGCGACCGCGCCCGCCGTATCCCACGGAATGTGGCCTGTTCAGGAAACCCACGCTCGTCAACAACGTTGAAACATTCGCCAGCATTCCCTGGATTGTTTTGCGCGGTGGCGAAACCTACGCACAGATCGGGTTTTCCAAGAGTCGCGGCACCAAAGTTCTTTCCCTCAACTCCCTCTTTCGCCGACCGGGACTCTATGAAGTTCCATTCGGGACAACCGTCCGCCAAGTTGTGGAGGATTTCGGCGGAGGTCTGAAGGCTGGGAAGGCCAAAGGCGTGCTCCTGGGAGGACCGCTGGCGGGGATCATTCCGCCTCATCTTTTCGATACACCGCTCGGCTTCGAAGAGTTGGCTTCCATCGGCGCTGGCGTTGGGCACGGCGGAGTCATCGCATTCGACGAAGGCACCTCGATCGTCGAGCTTCTGCACCATGTTTTTGAATTCGCCGCCTTTGAATCGTGCGGGAAATGCACGCCCTGCCGGCTGGGAGGACCACGCATTGACGAAATCCTCCGAACGATTCTTAGTTCAGGCCATGTTTCCGTCCAAGAAAAGTCCGAGTGCGAAGAAATTGTTTCGTGCCTGGGAATGACCAGCCTGTGCGGACTTGGAATGGGCTTGGCAGACTTCGCGAGAAGCGCGTTTCGCTACTACTCGAAGGACCTGGACCCATGCTTCATGTAGCCATCAACGGCAAACGTTGTGAGATTGAGGAAGGCCAGACCATATTGAGCGCGCTGCGTTCGCTCGGCATCGAGATTCCCACGCTCTGCGATGACCCGCGCCTGAAACCAATCGGTGGCTGCCGTCTGTGTGTGGTTCAAGTGGATGGACACCCGCGTCCTTTGACGGCCTGCGACTCGGCGATCGCGGAAGGCATGAACATTGAGACTCACACGCGTGTCATAGAGGATTGGCGCCGGTCGCTCTTGAGGCTATTGGCACGGAAGTACCCGTTGTCGGCGGTTGAGCGATTCCCCGAAAAACACTTCCACCGACTGATTCGCACGTACGGCCTTCTGCAAGAATGCGGCGACGGTTCCGCAGCCGAACCTATCGATGATTCCAATCCATATATCCACGTGGATATGTCGAGATGCATTTACTGCTTCCGCTGCGTGCGTATCTGCGAAGAAGTACAGGGGCAGTTCGTGTGGCAAGTGTGGAATCGAGGTGATGCAACAAGGATCAAGCCCGATTCCGGAACCACCCTGCGCGAGAGTTCCTGCGTAAGCTGCGGCGCCTGCGTGGATACCTGTCCCACCGGTGCGCTCGAGGACCAATCCGTGCTTTTGCACGGTATGGCAACTCGCTGGACGAAAACTACCTGCGCCTATTGCGGAACCGGATGCGAAATGGACGTGGGCACTCGTGATGGTCTGATCGTCGCCATCAAGCCCGCCCTCGAAGCCCCGGTAAACCGGGGTCATCTGTGCGTGAAGGGACGATACGCGTTTCAATTCGTGTATGCCAATGACCGCGTGACGCAGCCGATGATCCGAAACCAGGGCAGTTGGACGCCGGTCACGTGGGACGAGGCAATCGCATTCACGGCCGCCGAGTTCCAGCGCCTTCTCGCGGAAAACGGTCCGCGCAGCATCGGTGTGCTGGGATCCGCACGCGCCACGAACGAAGAAAACTATCTGGCACAGAAGTTCGCCCGGCTAGTCCTGGGGACGAACAATGTGGATTGCTGCGCGCGTGTTTGCCACACACCTTCCGCCGCCGCTCTAAAACTTATGCTTGGCACCGGGGCCGCCACCAATTCGTTCGACGATATCGAAGCAGCTCGGGTCATCCTGATTTGCGGCGCAAATCCCACGGAGAACCATCCGATTGTCGGCGCGCGAATCAAACAGGCTGCGTTGCGCGGAACCCGGTTGATCGTGATCGATCCTCGTCAAATTGAACTCGCTCATTACGCAGACATTCACCTATCTCCGCAGCCCGGAGCGAACGTGCCTCTGTTGAACGCCCTTGCTCACACCATTGTGGAAGAAGAGCTCTACGATGAGATCTTTCTGAAGGAGCACGTCGGAGGGTGGCCAGAGTTCCAAAAATTCATCAAGTCTTGGTCGCCCGAAAGCGTAGCTCCACTCTGCGGAGTCAAGCCCGGGGAGATTCGTGAGGCCGCACGGTTATTTGCGGCCGAAAAACCGGCGATGAGCTTTCATGGGTTAGGCCTGACCGAGCACACCCAAGGGACCGAAGGAGTGATGTGTTTGGTGAATCTAGCATTGCTGACGGGGAATCTCGGTCGGGCGGGGACCGGGATCAATCCCCTGCGCGGCCAGAACAATGTCCAGGGCGCAGCACAGATGGGATGTGACCCGAATAATTTGACCGGCGCGATTCCTCTCGACGACGGGAAAAGCCTTTTTGAGAGCGTCTGGCACCTACCCCTGCCAACCGCACAGGGCCTCAACCTCATGGAGATGGTGGACGCCTCGCTGCAGGGGAGTCTCAAAGGTTTGTGGGCGATTGGGTACGACATCTTACTCACGAATCCGAACGCGTCTGCTACTGAGCAAGCCTTAGGGTCTCTGCAGTTCATCGTTGTCCAGGATATGTTCTTCAATGAAATCGCAAGGAAGTTCGGCACCGTGTTTTTGCCAGTCAGTTCTTCGTTCGAGAAGGATGGAACCTTCATGAACGCCGAACGCCGGATCCAGCGGGTTCGAAAAGTCATCGAGCCTCGAGGAGAATCGAAATCCGACTGGGAGATTATTTGCCGACTTGCGAGCGCCATGGGGAAAGGGGAGTTGTTCCGTTTTCGTTCACCGGAAGAGATCTGGGACGAGATTCGAACCGTTTGGAAGGCTGCGAGCGGAATCACGTACGCACGCATCGAGCGCGAAGGCTTGCAGTGGCCATGCACCTCCGTGGATCACCCTGGAACGACGATACTGTACACCCCAGGATCTCCAGCGGAAAAACGGCCGGAGCTTCGGCGGATTGAATATCGGCCAACGAAGGAGACCACAGCGGAAGACTATCCTTTTCTGCTGACCACGGGCAGAACGCTTTATCAGTTCAACTCAGGCACGATGACATCCCGCACCGCGAACTCCGAGCTGCGGCCAGAGGATTGTCTCGACATTTCAGCGGAAGATGCTGAACGCTTGCGCCTTCAAAATGGTTGCGAAGTCCGTATCCGGAGCCGGTATGGCTCAGCCAATTTGCACGTCAACATCAGCCGGGCGGTAAAGTCTGGCGAGCTCTTCGCAACGTTTCACACGCCAGAAGTCTTTCTGAATTTCATCACGGGCCCTGGGCGCGACGGGTATGTTAGCGCGCCCGAATACAAACGAACCGCCGTACGAATCGAGAAAATCTGATATCAAGCCGACCGTGAGGACTGGGCCGTTGAATGTAGGTGGCTCGCCGCGGACGAATCTGACGTACACAGTTCTCCGCGCACGTGAACGCCACCCGGCGAAGAGTCATACGCGGCGCTGAGAATCGCTGCCGGTGCACTCCTTTTCTTCCTGAAGCTAGAATTCCCCAAATGCCATAAATTCTGGCTCCAAGACAGCTCGAATAACATCCCTACGAGCGATTATCCCAACCAGTTTCTCCTGGCTTGTCACAGGCACCCGAACAATGCGGTGCTCCTCCAAGCTCTTCATCACGTCCTCGATTGGTGTTTCCACATCTACGGTAATTGGTGGGCCAGTCATCACGGATCCCGCGGTCAGGTTCTCTAAACGCTTGCCTTCGTTCAATGCGCGAACAATGTCTGCTTCCGTGATGACCCCCACGACCCTCCCATCGGCGTCAGCAACCGGCATTCCACTGAACTCATTGACGACGAGTTGGGTTGCAACGTCCCGCAGTGAAGCGCGAGGGGTTGCCGCGATAACGGGTTGCTGCATTACGTCCTCGGCTTTCAAGGATGTGCGCGTCGTGGCGCGCTGCGTTGCGGCTGACTTCTCACTCATGGTTTTTGGCTCCTTTCGTATGCAATTCCGAGCGGCTCGATCTAACTCGTTCCTGGCTCCGAGACTCGTGAAGCGAATAAACTCGAACCCAGCGATCGTCCTCTTTCGGGCTGCAGAGCTGAGGTCATTTGCCAAGCACGTCGCTTGTACTGCTTCCTGCAATATCGGTCTGTGACGCCGCTCACATCGCGGATTGACCTGCGCACCGGCTCTTAGGGGTTCTCTCCGTGGAGAGATGACAACTCTTTCGGCTGGCTCGATACGCCGGGCTCCTTGTTTCAACCGCGAATCGTCAGCACGGGACAGTGTGCATGGGCCAAGATTCTATGAGTTTTCGGCCAGGAGCTGTGCGTCGATGCGGCAGGAAATCGATCCGCGCGTTTCACTCCCGGTACGATTAAGTCAGCTCCTCGTTCATGTTCCGCCTCGAGAATGGCTTCGGCGGCTGAGCCGTATTTGATGAAAGCAGTTGGACGGCACAACAGCCCGACCCCGTGGGGGACCAGGTCGTAAAGCCGGTGTGCGAACAAATCCGCCGATGAGTTTTCCTTCCGGCTCTCTACCACGTACAAAAGAGAAAGTTGTGCCTGATTTTCTTCGGCCAAGGAGATCTCATAGGGTGCCGCCGCCAAGGACTCGAGCGTGAAATCAGTTGTATGCAATATTCGATGGATCGCCGCTGTGCTCTCGGGAGCTGTCGAGATGTGGGGCCTACGGTAAGCGCCGGACACGGGGCCTGTCGAAAGATTTGCTCAGCCACGGAGCCTAGAAACACTTTCGTCAAGCGGTGTCCGTGAGTTCCGATCACAGCCAGATCAATTTGATGAGCCTCGATGAGTTCAGAAAATGTGCTCCACACATCCCCTCGTCGAAGCAGAACTTCGAGAGGAGTCCCTTCGACTTGCGCAATAAAGAAAAAAGTGTGACCGAATCCGGCGGAGTGGCGCCACGTAACTCCGCTCCTAGAGAGTCAGAGCCAGATCCCTTTTGTGTGTTCTCCTACTGATTCTTTCCTCGCGACCAAACTGAGATACCCTGCGCGTTTCTCAGCGTCCAAGTGTTGCCCGCTTTCTTGACCTGGCGTGCGATGATCACATCGGCGCCCTGGTATTTCACTTTTGAACCGATTACCTCTATTTGGTCGTCCTTTGCGAAAGCATACTTTTGCTGCTTTAGGTACCAAGTCGGCCCGACATGAATATCGTCCACTTCGTTGCCGGCCTTGACGATAAGGTGTGTGCCCGTACCGCGACCGGGACCAGATACCTCCTTCACTTCTTGGACTACGCCGGTAATGGTTGTTTCAGTTTTTGGATCGTAGGTCGGAGTTCCTGTGCCACGGCCTTGGCGAGGTTGCCCGTATGCTACGACCGCGCTCAGGGCCGCGATGAAAGTGATTGCCAGTGTTGGGATACGTGAACCGAACCGAATTTTCATTTTTTGCCTCCTATCGTCGAGGTTCCTTCGGAAGATGCCTGGTTGAGGTGGTTCCAGCCGCACGAGGCGGCAAACACCTACGCTGCCACGACGCATTTAAGCGCGAAGTGTGTCCTCTCTGCTGTGACGAGAATCACAATTCGATGTGACGGCTAAAATTCCACGTTGCTTTTCTAGAGACCGTATTGATAAATGCAGTAATGGAGTGGAATTTGTTACAGGAAAATGTGGAGGGATTGGGACAGGTTTGCGCGGGGCCTAACTTCGGCTAACTTCGGTGGCGTCGTGTCTGGTGATCTTGCTCAATAATCCTTGATACTCTGACATCAATTCGCGCCTGAGTCTCGCAGCGATGCGCGGGTCGGGGCACTCATTTGGTGCCGTTCGGCACTGGAGGATCGACTTCTCTAGGCTCGATAGGAAGGCTTTGCAAGGCTCGCAACCGTCCATGTGCCTTACTCTGCTGCTGTGCTTCTCGCAGTCTTTGGCCTGACCATCGCGATGAAGCATGTCCCACCGCAGTCAAATGCAGTGGAGAAAATGATTTGCTGCGCTCCGATGTTCATTTCCGTGCCGATGGCAGTTTTCGGCACCGAGCACTTCGATCCAGCGCCATTTTGACGTCGGGACGGGCTTGAATGTTCCGATCGCTACTCTGCTGCTGAGCGGAAGTATTTTGTGCCCGGCCCGAAGCCTGCCACGAAGTTAGCCCGAAATCCTGCCCGCACAGGTCAAAGGAAACCGCCGGGCCGACAGAATTTTCGACCAAGTTCCATCCCCTGTGTCAGAACTGCGTCAAAATCCCATTTGTTTTGGCTGTTCGGGTTAGTTTTCGAGCAAAAAGCAGCTGCCCGAAATTATCGTAATCAAAAATGGAAGGGTGTGTGGCCCTTAGATTTTTGCCACTCCCGGCTGCTATCGACGGTGTAATCGTACGGGCTCCACACAACGTCGCCCACAGCGCGCTGGTCGTTCATCGTCATCGATAGATGAACGTGCGGCCGCACCTTGAAATATTCCTGCCGAAAATGGTTTGTAGCTTGGTCCCGACCGCGATGTGCTCCCGTCGTCGCAAGGTGTGATTCGTACTAGGTTCCTGGGGGAGATTCTGTGGGCGGCTTCTCGGATCCCGCGCAGTCATCTACTGCGGAATCGATGCAGCCGTCGCTCCTTCAGCCGGCATATTTCTCTGCGCATCAGCAATCGTTTGGGCCGCCACCGGCTTTAGCCAAAACAAAGCCATGAACGCGGCCACGATGTCGCACACAATCATCATCCAAAAAACAGGCACCCAGCCCATCTTGCCCGTGCCGACGGCTGCCGCAACGGGCCCGGAGAATATCGAAGCGAGTCCCTTCGCCGTGTAAACGATCCCATAGTTTGTCGTGGCCCACGTCTTTCCGAACAGATCACCGGTAATTGCGGGGAACAACGAGAAAATTTCGCCCCACGCAAAGAAACACAATCCCGAAAGCAGAATGAACCAGACGGGTCGCCGGATAAATTGCAACAATCCAAATACCGCCACCGCTTCGAGCGCAAACGCGATGAACATCGCGTTCTCGCGCCCGATATGGTCCGATACCCAGCCCCAGAACGGCCGCGTCAGTCCATTCAGAATGCGATTCACTTCAATCGCCAGCACCAGCGCCGACATCCCAAACGCCACCGCGACCTGATCCACATGGTAGAACGAAGCAATCGGGTAGAGTTGCGCGGTGACCACAAGACCGCCGAACGCCAGAATTGTCATCATCAAATAGATGATCCAGAACGAGCGGGTGCGAATCATCTGCATCGGCGTCATGCACACAGCTGAAGACCGCACGCGAGCATTCACCAGTTTTTGCTTTTCCGCCCAGCCGGGTGGCGACCACTCCGCGGTCGGCTTAGCCAGAAACAACGCAGCAACCACCACAACGATCCCTTGAATGATTCCCCAGGTCACGAACGCGTGCGCGTAACCGGTCGTCTTGATCATTTTCGCGATCGGAGCGACCGTCAATGCCGTCCCCACTCCGTACGCTCCGGCCGTTAGCCCGACGCAAAGCCCCCGGTGATCCGGAAACCACTTCAGCGCGTTGCCCACCGTTCCGCCATACACAATGCCGGCGCCGATCCCTCCAACGGAGTAGATCGCGATCAGTTCCGCCGCAGTCGTCGCGTGTCCGGCGCCCACCCAACCGACGCCCACCAGCACGCCGCCAACAGCGAGCATCACGCGCGGTCCGAACTTATCCACAAGCCATCCCTCAAAGGGGACCAGCCAGGTTTCAGCGAGAATGAATCCGGAAAACGCCCATTGAACCATCGGCAGCGTAGTATGAAGACTGGCGGTCAGCGGTTTCGTGAAGAGCGTCCACGCATACTGAAGATTCGCGATGGCCGCCATCGCCACCATTCCCCAGATGAGTTGAATCCATCGGTTCACGACGCGCGGTTCTAAGGACGCCGCTGCACCGCGCGAGGTATCCGAGCCCGGGGTCTCAAAGCCCATGAAGGCACCTCCGAGATTAGTAATGAGGAACTTATCTTGGGCCGGCTAATCTTGCTGCAGTATCACTTATCATTTTGGGGCCGGATTTGGCAGGAAAAATTTCAACGATCGCGTTGTAGTCTGGCACGCCGCTCGGGTCGAGGCATCCCCCCGCAACCAGCACATTAACCTCCGGCCAGTGCCCTTGAATCGAACCCGGTTTGATTCGCGCAATTTTCACTCGACCTCGAAATTCGCCGTGATTGTTGCGCAGCAAAATCGAATTTCCTTCGCTCACGCCGAGCCGTCCGGCGTCCTCGCGCGAGAGGAAGATCGCATCACGTCGCGCTCCGGTAAGCGGGTCGACCTCTCCGTGAATCATGCTGTTGAATTGTTTTCCGCGGCGCGTCGACAATAGATAGTGTCCTTCGGGAATTTGTTCTTCGGGGAGGTCGATCGGAGAAAAATGCCCCTTGCCGTCGGGCGTGAGGAATCGATCCACCAGGAGCCGCGGCCCTCCGTACTGAATCTGATCGCCCTTTTTCTTTAGATTTGCAATTCCCTCATACGCTGGACAAACACGGTCAATTTCATTGCGAATATCCTGTGTGTCGTTCCAAGGAAAAAGTCTCGCACCTCGTTCGGGATCAGCATGCCGCGCGACGAGCACGGGGATTTCCCATTCATCTTTCGTCTCCCCGGGCCGCGGCCCGGGAATCTCCGGGCTGTAAATGATCCGTCGTTCGGTGCTCGTTTCTGTCCCGCCTCCTCGTTGTTCGTAACGCGTCCGCGAAGGAAGCAGCAGCACCGTGTCCGCAGGCTCCACCAGCATATTGGAACTCACGATGATGTCCTCGTGGATCCGCAAGCCAATCTTGCCGACTGCTTCGCGCACTCTCGCCGGCTCTGGCAGCGTATCGATGAAATTGCCGCCGCTTTGCCATAGGGCGTCAATCTCGCCGCGTCCGGCGGCTAGAATCATCGCCGCAGCCGTCAAACCGTTCCAAATCGGCGGCTCGAACCCCCAACACTCCGGTCGTCCAAACCGCCGGGCATTGTCTTCGTTCACCGGCGAGCCCATCACGTATGCGCCCGGCTGCCCTCCCATTTCGGCGCCGCCTTGTACGCCGCTGTGGCCTCGAATTGGCATCAAGCCCGTTTTTTCGCGGCCTACGTTGCCCTTGGCGAGCTGCAAGTTCACGATAGCTCGCACGTTGTCGCTTCCGTAGCGATGCTGCGTGATGCCCATGCTCCACACGACAATCGCTGACTTGGCTTTCCCGAATGCTTCAGCGAAGCGATGCATCTCGGCGCGCGTCAGCCCCGAGCCACGCTCAAGGTCTTCCCACTTCAGACTGCGCGTTTTCGCAGCCACATCGTCCCATCCCACCGTGCGCGACGCGATGAATTCGCGATCGAGCCAATTGTTCTCGATCAAGTGTTTCATCACGCCGTAAAAAAACGGAATATCGCCGCCCACGTGAACTGGAAAGAAATCATCGGCGAAACGTGTCCCAAATAGTGCGCTCTTCGCCACCGAAGGCACCCAGTAACGCTCGAGACCCGGCTCGAGATATGGATTCACAACGAAAATCTTCGTGCCTTTCTCTTTTGCGTAGTAGAGATACTTCGTCGCGACCGGTTGATTGTTTGCAATGTTTGCCCCTGCAAGGATTAAGAGGTCGGTTCCAATCCAGTCCGAGTAGGAGCAAGTTGTCGCGGCACACCCGACCGTCGCGCTCAGAGCCGCCGTGCTCGGCGCGTGGCAAATCCGCGCGCTCGTATCGATGTGATTCGTGCCCAAGAATCGCGCCACTTTTTGATGCGCGTAGTACGACTCATTCGTCAGCCCGCGCGAGGTGAGAAACCATCCGATCCGATGAGGATCAGTTGCCTTCAATCCATCCGAGGCGATTTGAATCGCCTCGTCCCATGAAATTCGTCGAAATCCTTTGTCGCCTCTCCGCCGCACCATCGGCACGGACAGCCGTCCCAATTTCGCAAGTTTGTGCGACGGCGCCTTGCTCAGTCGGTCGGCATCCTTGAGCAGATGCCAGTCCATTGCTGGCATCGTATTTAGCCGGAGTAGCTTTAACCGGACGGCGCACAGGTGCACGCCTTTCATCGTCCAATCGTGCATTCCGCTCGTGCCGAGCGCGCAGCCGTCGCAGCAACCATCATTTAGAATGCGCCATGCGTACCCGAGATTGTCGCGGTTCTCCCAGATCGTCTCGGCAATATCTTTGTAGGCGTTGGGGTGCTGTTCGTTCAGGCCGTAGGGGACAAGGCTGACCCAGTTGCGACCTGCTCTTCCGTTTCGATTCGTTTTATCGGCATGGCTTTCACTCGACAATGACGTTTCTCCGGCTGTTTCCGTTAGTCCAGGGTTTCCTGTGTCGCTGCGATTGCTTCCGTCTTGCCGCGAGCGTCGCGCTCACTTTTCTTTTGCAGATACTCCCGCCATGTGAGGTAGATGAGCAGCAGATCGAAGATCGTCAGCAGCACGAGCCAAATCGAATGCGTGCGCGTGTACCGATGCATTTGATAGGCGCAAAAAACCGTAAACACGACGATCGTCAGCGGATACGCCCACAGTTTGTTGAGCCAGAGTGCGATGATCAGCAGTACCTTCGATAGTCCATGGGTAATCAAGTAGATTGAAGCAAAAATTTTCCCTCCGTTCGCTAGCATCTGCGTCGTGTGTAGCAGCTCCGCAACGAGCTTCTCGTCATATTTGCCGGGAAGGTTGTGCATCGCTGCGAACCGCACGATTCCGTTCATCGCACTCGGTTTGATAAACCAAATCAGCACGCCGCCAATGCACTCAAGCAGGCTGTCGAACCCCTTGATGGCGATCCCGGTGTGGAATGTCTTATCGAGCAGCGATGAACGTTGCGGCTTCAAGTTGTCTTCGTTCCGCTTTCCCGTTCGTGTGACTTGAGTTCTTCGAGGAGGTAGTCTCGCCAGCTTTCGGGCAGAGCTTCCAGCCTCGCGGCGCGGCGCAGCAGGTTAGCATTTTCGCCGCCGTCCCTATAGAGGCGGTTGATATCCTCTACAGAGACTCTGCTCGTGTCTTCGTGGATTTTCTCGATCGTGTCTCCGGCTGCGATCGCGCCTTGGTGTTCCACCGAGAAGTAAAATCCGGAGCGCCCGGTGCCCAGCATGCGCTTCAAGATATCGTCGCGTCCGAATTTCACCGCGAGCTTGTAGCATGGAACGCGCGGCTGCGTCACCATGACAATCGCCTTGCCGATTTTGAATTTGTCGCCAATGAATGTCGATTTCTCGTCCAACCCTTCCGTAGTGAGATTCTCCCCGAACATGCCCCACGGCAAGATCATTCCCGGCAAATCAATCTTCCAAAGAGGGTAATGCTCCGAGGGGTATGCATAGGCCGCTTTGGCCGGTCCTCCGTGCACGGTGAGGTCGGCTTGCCGGTCGCCATCGAAATCTAATCGCCTTAGCATCGCAGGGCCGTCGACGGGCTCCTTGAAGATTCCTGTCGTCACTTCGTGCCCTTTCCAAACCACCGTGCGCGGCACCCCGACGTTGAGCGACACTACTTTCAGCATGTGCTCTTCTCGGAACGAGCCTTACAAAACCGGTCATTCTTCATGAAGCTCTGCAGTCCAGGACCGCGGCGCCGTTGATGCGATCGGCTTTCAAGTCGTTTAGAGCGCGATTGGCTTCGCGCAGCGGAAACAGATTCACCTGCGAGTGAATCGGTATTTCCGCAGCGACGCGCAGAAAATACTCGCCGTCTCGGCGCGTGTTGTTCGCCACGCTGCGGATCACTCTCTCCTCGTACAGCAGATCGTAATCGAACTGCGGAATCGGGCTCATGTGAATTCCGCCCAGCACGAGCACACCCGCTTTTTTCAGAGCCTTCAATGCAGGCGGCACAAGTTCACCTGCGGGCGCAAAGATGATTGCCGCATCGAGCTGTGCTGGCGGCTCCTCGGTAGCTTCTCCTGCCCAAACTGCCCCGAGTTGCATCGCAAGCTGTTGATGTTTCTTGCCTCTTGTGCACGCGTAGACTTCCACTCCCCAGTGCCGCGCCACTTGTATCGCCACATGCGCCGCCGCGCCGAATCCATAGAACGCCAGCCGCCCACCCTTCTTGATTCCTGAAATTCGCAGGCAGCGAAACCCGATGATTCCGGCGCAGAGCAGCGGCGCTGCTTGCTGGTCTTCAAAGTTCCCCGGAATCTCGTACACAAAATCTTCGGGCGCTACGGCATATTCCGCATAGCCTCCATCAACCGTGTAGCCTGTGAAGGTTGGGTGGTCGCAGAGGTTTTCCATTTCCGAGAGGCAATATTCGCAACTCTGATCCGTGCTGTGCAGCCACGGGATTCCCACTCGCGCGCCCGTCCGAAGTCGGTGCGCCGCCTCGCCCAGTTTCTCGACGATGCCGACCACCTGGTGCCCGGGAATCACGGGCGATTTACGCGGCGGCAACTCGCCTTCGATCACATGCAGGTCCGTACGGCACACACCGCAGCAATTCACGCGAACAAGCACTTCATCCTTTCCCGGTTGCGGGATGGCGACGTCCTTGAATTCGAGTGGATTCGTCTCAATCCGTGCTGCGGCTTGCAGAACGCACGCCTTCATTCTTGGGTCCTTTGTTTCTCAATCCGGCGTCTTCGGCGACAGCCAGTGCAATCGCAGTCCAGTCTAGATTCTCCCGGCCTTTGGCAATGGACGCAAGCCAGCGGTCTCGCAATAGGCTCGCGACGGGCATCGGCATCGATTTCGCAGTAGCCGCTTGAACAGCGAGCGAGATGTCTTTCAATCCCAGGGCCAGCCGGAAACCTGCCGGTTCGAAGCGCTCCTCGGCGATCTGTTTTCCGTATCCTTGATATACCGGGCAGGCAAAAATCGTCTTGCCGAACATTTCAGCGACCGCGCTTTTATCGACTCCGTACTTCTCGGCCAGTGTGAGCGATTCGGCGATCGATTCGATCGCTGACGCGATCAGAAAATTTCCGCAAAGTTTGACGACATTCGCGTCGGCGGCTTTTTCACCAAAATCAAAGATCCCCTGGCTGATCGCTTCGAGCACCGGCTGCACTCGCTTTTTTGCGGCAGGCGCTCCGGAGACACAGATCCAAAGTTTTTTCGCCGCAGCCGCTTCGGGCCGGCCGAACACCGGAGATGCGATGTAGTCAACCTGGTATTTCGAGTGATGGCCGGCGAGACGCTCAGCTGTCGCCGGTGCGATCGTGCTCATGGAAATATGAATTCCGCCGTGACCCAGCTTTTCTATGAACGAGCTTTCTCCCAGGCACAATTCTTCGATTGCCCGGTCGTCCGCCACCATCGTTAGGACGATTCCGCCAGGCTGTGCGACATCCGCGGGTTTCGGCACGAGCGTCGCACCTTGTTCGACAAGCGATGCGGCCTTCGCCGCCGTTCGGTTGTATACGCGCAGTCCATATCCAGCTTTGATGAGAACGGAAGCGATCGGCGCTCCCATGTTGCCCAATCCAATGAATCCGACTGTTTCTGGCATGTGAAGATTTCCTCCGTTGTGCGCTTGACCGGCTCAGGCGGGCCTATTCGTATGGATGCCCGTCGGAGCGCGTTCGACTCATTTTGGTCCTGTTCGCGGCCCGATCCTGATTGGGTAAGCGCGGCTGCTTTTCCGTGATTCAATTGGCCGGGGGCAGCCACGATGGCCAAGAAGAACTTCAAGGATCTTATCGAGCGCGAGATTTTTTTGCGCTGGCAATTTTTCTGGAGGAAAAGGACAGCCGCGTCTATGGGATTTCGCCGACGGCCCGAAGTGGAACGCCAGCATTACGCCCGGGCAGAATCGCTAGCACGCTGCCGTTTTTGATTGCCAATTTTCACGCGGTGCTCGGCGCGGCAGTGCCTGTCGTCGCGGTTGAGCTCGCGATCATCAGTTACATTCGGCATCTCTATATGGATACGCCGCTGGTTTCGTCCGCGGTGCAAGTGGTGGTGGGCGGCGGGCTCGTCTTCGCGGTGGGAATTTTGATCGGAAGTTCGTGATTTCTCCACACCGCGCCGGGATTTTGAGATGATACCTCGCTTCGACAAAAGGAGTCGCTGATGAACTATCGAACCGCAGCTGGAATCGTGCTGGCGTTGATTTGTCCGGCGGGAGCCGGCGCTCAGAGGGTGGTGAAGTATCACACCACGATGAACGACGTGAAGTACACCTACAACAGTACTTCGGCGCCGGTGGCCCGCCTCGCGCCCGGCGATATTCTCGAAACGAATACCGTGGACGCATTCGGCAACGCGATTCAAAAACCGGGCGACACGCTGGCGCTGGTGAAGGGCGACAATCCGCTCAGTGGGCCGTTTTATATCGAAACTGCCGAGCCGGGCGATACGCTCGCAATTCAGTTTCTCGCCGTCGATGTGGATTCGTCGCAAGGTGTCGGCGCGTTTGCGCCCGGGTTCGGCGCGCTTAACGAGACGTTCTACACGCCAATGGTGCATCCGCCTCTGCCGGAGAAAATCTGGCTATATCCAATCGACAATGCTGCGGGCACCGCGACCTTTCACGCCCTCGACTCGAACTTCTCGGTGAAGTTTCCCCTGCACCCTTTTCTCGGTTGCATCGGAGTGGCGCCGGCAGGAGGCGAAGCGCGCAGCTCCGTTGTGCCGGCTGAGTTCGGCGGAAATATGGACGCGCCCGAAGCGAGCGTCGGCAACACGCTCTACCTCCCGGTAAATGCGGCGGGCGCGCTGCTCTATATGGGCGATGGCCACGCGGCCATGGGCGACGGCGAGATCGCGGGAACGGCCGTGGAGGTGCCGCTCCGCGTTCGCCTCCGAGTCACCGTGATCAAAGGCAAGAAGATCGATTGGCCGCGTTTCGAAAACGCCGATGAAATCATGGCGGCGGGAATTTACCGGCCGCTCGACGATTCGCTGCGCATCGCCTTTACACAGTTGATCGGCTGGATTCACGCCGATTACGGATTGTCCGAGCTGGACGCTTACGAGTTGCTATCGAAGGTCGGAAAGATTCACGTGACGGAAATGGTCGACCCCAACTACGTGATCATCCCGAAGATCGACAAAAAATATCTTCCACCGCGGAAGCACTAATTGAACATTGTGGCTCGTACTGGAACTCTTTACGACGGCTCCGCATGCGAGCTGAAATATTTTCCACCGAATGAATCGTTGGGACGAAGCGAGACGGAGATGGCGAAAGAGTGCAAAGGTTTGCACACTTTCGGCACAGCGAGCCGAGAGCCGATCGGAGTGGCTTATAAGCGCCGCATTGTAAGGGAGTTAGACGTTAAGGTATAGGTTTGAGTGGTCTCGAAATTGCTCCTGCGCTTGACAAGGATAGTTGTCCGCAAATAGCGCTTCAGGGGATGGACGAGATGAAAATCAAACTCGTAATGTTGATGGGCTCACTTGCCGTGCTCGTGGCGATGCTCTCGATTGCGCCCGCGACTCGAGCGAATTCGATCCCGACTCGGGGGAACAGCAGCTACGGAGTCGGCGACGGCAGCGGCAGCTGGAATTTCGGCAGCACTACGCTGGACGTGAATGGATTCACAGTTGAGGAACAGATGGTCTGTCCGACTGGCAGCGGTAGCTCACCCTGCCCGGGCGACATCACCTTCGTCTTTCAGATCCAGTCGCCGGTTTCCGATTTTGATTTCACGCTCAGCGGTTTTCTTTCGGGGTTCGTGCTGGATGACGGTTCGATTAGCGGGATCCCAAATTTTGGCGGGCTCCTCTGCAATGAGTCTTCTGGAAACGGTCCCGGGCCGCTGTGCTCTGCGACGCTTCCCAGCATTCCCTGGACGAACAATGGAAACAGCAGCGTAACGTTCAATGTGACGGGGCAGGGCAACGGCTTTACGTTCTTTGTAACCGAATCCGCCAATGACAGCGCGGTTGCTTCTCCGACGGCTGCCATCACGCCCAGCACCGTGGTTCCCGCGCCTGAGCCCGCTTCGATGTTGCTCTTGAGCAGTGGACTTGTGGGTTTGTTTTTGAAGCGGCGAGCGCGAGCGTAGAACAGCTCGGCATCTAAACTGAGACCCCGCGACCTTTCGAGTTGGCGTGCCCGGTGAGGGAGGCAGGCTAGCGAGAAAGGTCGCGGCGTTTTTGCTTCGCCTGTGAAGCGAGCAGGACGTAGCCTTTTGTGCGGGCTTCGCTTTCAAGGGCGTCGAGACGCGGAGCCGAGACTTTCGCGCCGGATGTTTCGGCATCTTCACGAGCCAGCCTGATTTCGAATTGCCAGCCAACCAATCCCATTTTTGACGCTTCGGCGAAATCCGTGTCCAGGTCGTTCTTCGCCGCGGCTTGGTTTCCATTGCGGGCTTTCAGCCGCGCGGCTGTGATCGAGAGCGACATGCGGACGATGCGATCCTGCGGAGACACGGAAAGCGCGCGGTTCACTTCCGATTGCGCCTGGCTGGCCTTGCCATCGGCCAGGTAGGCGCGTGCCAGCGTGTTTCGTGCGTCGGCCTCCTGGTCGACTAGTTTCTCCGACTGGAATTCTTCAGCCGCCTTCTGCGCGAGAGATTCCGCCTCCGAAAACTTTTTTTCCTGCAGCGCTAGGTTTGCCAGCGAGGCGCTGCAGGAAGCGGCTTGCGCCGGGATGTGAAGGTCTGTCGCGAGCTTCAGAGATTCTTCGTAATTTCTCTTCGCGCCTGCGGGATCGCCGCGCAGAAGAAGGATGTCGCCCAGGGACTGGATCGAGCTGGCGCGGTCGGCCTGGAGGTGCGCTTCCTGTTGGATCTTGATTGCCTGTTCGATCGACGATTGCGACTCAGCCAGTTCACCGCGCTGAAGCAGGACGAGGCCGAGATTCTGTAGCGCCATCGCTGTGCCTTGCTGGTCCCCGATCTCGCGGGCGGTGGCGAGCGATTTTCTATAGAGCTCCTCGGCTCCTTTGAAATCGCCATCGCCGTAGAGGTCCGCCGCGTAGTCGTTTTCGAGTTTCAGGAGTTGCTGCTTGTCGTTGATTTCTCGTGCGACGCGAAAGGCTTCGTCGAAATATTGGCGGGCAGCTTTGGTATTGCCCTGCAAGTCGACGAGGTTGGCGAGATTTTCGAGCGCGCCGATCACGTCTTTTTGCGACCCGATTTTGCGCGCGGTATCGAGAGCTTGGCGGCGCATTTCGAGCGCTTCGGTCGCCTGTCCCTGCGCCAGCATGATGTTGGCGAGCACCGTTTGGGTGCGCGCGGTGATTTGGAGCGCGAAAGGCGCGGCGGCAGCCGCCTGCTGGCACGCCGTCACGCCCTTATCGAGTTCGCCGAGAGCGTAGAGCGCGCTGCATTCGAGCCAGTAGGCTTGCGCGGCGAGGTAGCGCGAACCGAGGTGGGATGCTTTCTCCGCAGCGGCGGCAGCGGCGGCGCGCTGCTGTTTGACGTCGGATTGCGATTCGAATGCGAGTGCGCGAGCGAGATCGACGCGCGGGTCGTCCGCCATCTGCGGCACCTTTTGCAGCGCGGCGAGGGTCGCGAGCGCGTCTTGGCCTTTTCCGGCGTTCGTTTGGACTTTGGCGAGTTCGAGTGCGTAGTTCGGCTCGTCCTGAAAAACGCCCCAGAGCGAGCTGTAAATTTCGATCGCCTTGTCCCACTCGGCGGTCAGCTCGCGATAGCGGCCTTCGATCGAGCGTTTATCGATCTGCGAAAGGTTGGCGGAAAGCTCGAAGGCTTCTTTGGCCTGTTCGCGCGCGTTCAAATCGTACCCGAGAATCTGCCAGGCATTGGCGAGGGCGGCATGGGCGACGGCGAGATTTGGTTCGAGCGCGATCGCGCGCTCGAGAAGGTCGCGCGCGCCCAGAGCGTCGAAGGTGCGGAGTTTCGCGAGCCCTCCGGTGTAGAGGCGCGTTGCTTCGGGATTCGCGGGCAGCGTGGCTTGCGCTTCTGCGGACTCGGCGTCCGAGGGCCCTTCAATCCCGAGCTTCGCGCGCACCGCTGCCCCGATTCGCTTCGACATTTCCGGCAGCCCGCCGATGATTCCCGCCTCGGCGAAGGATGAAACGGTTTCGCCGGAGCTTGCGTCCTGCAGGCGCACGTCGAGGCGGATCGGATCGGACTTTTGATTGCCGTTGGCAACGTAAGAGCCGGCCACGACGTAGTCCGACTTCAAGATGCTGCGCAATTTCTCGAGGCTGCTTTTTCCGTAGCTCGGCATTTTCGGCAGAGAGAGATCGGCGGTAGTTTTGGCGACGTCTTCGCCGGAAATCATGCGCAGCCGGGCGCCGGCGGCGAGTTCCGTGTTGAGCATTTCGGGGAGCTCGTTCTGAAGCCAGTCTTCGCTCGCCCCTCCCAGATTTTTGAAGCCCAGGACGGCAACCGATTGCCGGGCAGGCGCGGGAAATGGGCTCCGCCCGCGCGGTTTTGCGTACCGGAGGATCAAGTAGCCTGTCGCGGCAACGAGAACTATCAGCGCCACGAAGGCGAGAGCGCCGATCCGGATCGTGCGCCGGCGTTTGATCACGCCAAGCGGGTTCACGGCGGTGGGACGCGGTCCTTTTCCGTCCCAATCGGCTTCCCAGAGCGCCATGCGATCCACCCCTTTCAGCGCGAATTCGCCGCGAGGATGGAAACGAACGTCCGTCATGTGACGAACCAGTTCGTAAGTGCGCGAAGAAAGCAATATCTGGCGCTCGGTGGCGGTCGCTTCCACGCGGGCGGCGGTGTCTACGTCGGTGCCGTGCCAGCTGCCTTCGAAAAATTCCGGGAAGCCGGAATGAACTCCGATACGCAACCGCAGCGGTCCCAGGGGTGTCTCGATTGGATTTGCGGCCAGGCGCTTTTGGATGTCCGCGGCGCAGCGAACGGCTTCGACGGGATCCTCGAACGTGAGGTAGAACGCGTCACCCATCGTGCTGGTTTCCTTGCCGCCGAACGCCTGGCACGATGCGCGGACCAGTTCGAAATGGCGCGACTGCACTTTCTCGAGGTACGCGCGGTCGCGCTCCCGGCTGTCGCGGCCAAGCGATACGTCGCGCTTCATCGCACTCGACTCCACAACATCCGTAAAAACAATCGTTAGAAGCGGCATGGAACCACAGGCAAGCGCCGCATGTTAGTTTGGCCGGCCAGCGCAAGTCAACCAAACCGCCGCCAGTTGGTTTTGCCCAACCGGACCGAGGCGGCACCGTGCGCTGGTTTTTGGTTCTTGTGCTGCCGGCAACCTGCCGGCGCCTTTGCTGTGTTCTTGTGCTACCGGCATCCTGCCAGCTCCGTTGTCTTTGCAGCCGCCGCCTTCAAGCGGGCGGCTTGTTTCCTGCCTTTTTGCTTCCCGTCTCCCCGCTGTCCGCGTCCCGGACGATTCAACGGGACTCCGCACTTTCATCATTAACCAACTCATGCTTCCAATCCTGCGTTTTCCACAGATCTGCGTAGTTCTACGGATACTCAACTGCCACAATCTGCGCTACCCTTGCCCGTTTTTATATGACGACGCGCACACCACTATCAGCCGCCCGCATGGCCCCGCGATTTCACTGGAACAGGCACTCTTGCCTGTGCGCCTTCGCCACGTCTAGGCTTCGACGGATGGCGAACGCGGCCGCGTCGCTCCACGCTGAATTCCCCTGCCCACCGTCGGCGAACGAGTTGGAGAACCCCCCTTTCGCATTTTTTTTAATCTACTGTGGCGCGATTAGAAATCCTCGTAAGGCATTGAAAACATGACTCCGCGACCATTTCTGGCAATAACATACTTGACTCAGTAGAGCCGATTTGCTAGTATTGGGCTTGTGAGGAACACCATGAAGAAGCCCAGAACACTCCAGCAAGCAATCGTATATTTCGCCAATCCCGACAACTGCCTCGCGTTCATGGTCGAGCGCCGCTGGCCGAACGGCGTCACCTGCCCCACTTGCGGAAGTAAGGACGTTCGCTTCATCTCCACTCGCCGCATGTGGGAATGCAAAGCCAAACACGCGCGGAAACAATTCTCCGCAAAGGTCGGGACTATCTTTGAGGATTCGCCAATCTCTCTCGACAAGTGGCTCGTCGCCGTTTGGATGATTGCGAATTGCAAGAACGGAGTCAGTTCCTACGAAGTGGCCCGCGCTATCGGCGTCACTCAGAAGTCGGCTTGGTTCATGATGCACCGCGTTCGTCTGGCGATGCAGGACGATTCTCCGGTGAAGATCGGTGGAGAGGGAAAAGAAGTTGAAGTGGATGAAGCATTCATCGGCGGAAAGTCGCGCAACATGCACCAACATATCCGCGAACTCCGACAAGTGACACAAGGCGACAAGGGAAAGACTCCAGTGCTCGGCCTTTTGGAGCGCGACGGAAAAGTACGCGCCAAGGTTATTACCAGTCGCAAAAAGAAGCCGCTTCAAGAAGAAGTCAAAAAGTATGTCGAGATTGGCAGCACTCTCTTTACTGACGCGCTGCCGTCCTACGAAGGACTGATTCGAGATTACTACCACCAAGTGATTGACCACGCCGAAGCCTATGTGGATGGCAGAGTCCACACCAACAATCTCGAAAACTTCTGGAGCCTCTTGAAGCGCGGAATCAAGGGAACCTACGTGAGCGTCGAGCCTTTTCATCTGTTCCGCTATCTTGACGAACAGGCATTCCGCTACAACATGCGCAAAGACCCTGATGGCCCTGTGACTGACGGTGAACGGTTTGATTTTGTTGCTTCTCATGTCCTTGGCAAGCGTATCACTTATGCCGAACTAACCGGCAAGGTGACTCCGACGGATTCCCAATCCTTTACGGCTTAAACGTGGCCCGAAGCGGAGGAAGTCTTAGATTTCTTCCGCTTTTTCCCCTTTTTCTCAGCGTCTAATTTTTCCTTAATTTGACTGTGCGGAACAGAAAGGATTCCGTCCATCAGCTTTGTGAATTCGTTATATTTTTGGTTTTTTTTCATTTGTTTCCTTCGGTAGTTCTGCGGATAAGAAAATCATGAATCCAAGGCTTGCTGAAATAATTCGTCCCGTGACTTCCGGGCTAAAGTCGGTATCGATCCACTCAAGTTTGTTATCCACATGGTTGATTTTGTGTCGCCACTCATTCTTTATAGAGTGCATTAGAGGAAGAATCTTTCCCAATAGCTCAGAGTGCTTCTGTTCAAGAGGAGTTTTTTCGTTCCATTTTTTATCGTGAACTCTCTGCAAGCGGTCTGTCGCTCCCCACCCCGGCTTATCCCCAGCAACACCAAAGAGCCTTGCGACTTCGATCACGCCGTATTCCGCAACCAACAGAATGTGAAATAGGGACGCGGCATAGCGGTTTAGCGCGAAACACTTTGAAGATTCTTCAATGTCGTTCGCTGTTTTGGGGAATCGCCTTATGACATCCTCCCAGCCCTTGCGCGGATGGTTGTAAAGCTCCGCGTCGTTCCCTGAAAGCTGCAAGAAAAGATGCGAATGAAAATCATCTTCCAATCGTTCTCGCAATTCTTTCAACCAGTTACCACACTCCTCATATTTTGTGGCCATACGTTTCGCTTCCATCGACTCATGAATCCTGCCGCACTTCTGCGCAGAACTAGAAAGCCCATGCGTGACACAATCTGCGGCGAGCGAACCTACAATTGAGTACACATTAGAATAATCGTGAATTGTCATGGACCGCTTGGGATCTGACCCGAGCAAATGACATCTTGCTTCTGCAACGTGCAATTGGGTCATCAATTTCAAGAAGAGTTCAGCGTAGAATTGCAACATATCTAGTAGGGACACCACCCCATACGGCGGAGTCTCCCATTGTCGCCCTACTGAGTCAAGTATGTTATTGCCCCATTTCTAATCTACGGTAAAAGGGGGTCTTTCAGCTCCGGTGTAGCCGCTGGAGCGCGCCACTATAGGTTGCGGCTTCCCTCACTCGCCATGACCACGGCAGCCGATCGTTTGCCACTCACCACTGGCCGAGCGCCTGCCCTCCGTCGCGGGCCACTCTTCGCCACATCTCCCTGGCCGCCGTGGTTTACCCGTCGTGGTGGGCGGCTAACCGCAACAGTCACCCAGTCAGAATTTCCCTCAACTCATCGGCCTTCAGCGGCTTATCTATTTTCTAATCGCAACAAAAACCCGCTATTTCCAATTTTACTTTTCCGGAGGCCTGCCCGCGCCCTCGCACTTCCTTTGCTCCGTCGAAGCCATTTTCGCGCCGCCGGAATGCATCGCGTGAATGGATCGCAGCGCGCGTTGACATGCGGGGCTGCGGCACCTAGAATCGCGGCGGAAATCGGGCTTGCGGGAGTTCGATTCGGGAGCCAGGAATCGGCGCGCGCGAGCTGGCAGCCTGCGACGGAGACAGCCATCACGCCAGGATTGGGCAAGCCAAAAATTGCGATAGTGGATGATGACGCGGCGCTGCGCGCGAAGATTGCCTCGGCGCTGCGCTCGGATTTTGAAGTGCTCGAGGGAGAGGACTACGAAGCAGCGGTGAAGCTGCTCGAGGAGCGCGGGCTGGACGTGTTGCTGCTGGGGCTTCCGATTGCATCGGGGG
Organism: Candidatus Acidiferrales bacterium; assembly: GCA_049797655.1. GTDB lineage: Bacteria > Acidobacteriota > Terriglobia > Acidiferrales > UBA7541 > Palsa-295. The sequence continues at coordinate 65,107 of JBARFX010000113.1, forward strand.
GAGTGAAGGAATGCACGGGCTTGCTCGCGAGACTGGATGGAAGCGACATCGACACGCTGGTGATCGTGCTGAGTTCGGATGAGAAGAAATCGACGGCGCTGAAAGTGATCGATGCGGGGTCGTACGATTATTTTATCAAGCCAATCGATACGGACGTGTTGCGGCACTTGCTCGAGCGCGCGGTGGAGAAGCTGCACATCCAGCGCGAGAACCGGTTGCTACGGGAGGAAATCAGCCGGAAGAACGCGCTCGGCGATTTGATCGGGACGACGGATTCGATGCGGCACGTGTTTGATTCGATCAAGCGGATGGCGCGGGCAACGACGAACGTGATTATTCGCGGCGAGAGCGGGGTCGGCAAGGAGCTGGTGGCGCGAGCGCTGCACGAGCAAAGTCCTCGGCGCAGCCGGGCGTTCGTAAGCGTCAATTGCGCGGCGCTGCCCGAGGGGTTGATGGAGGCGGAGCTTTTCGGGTACGAGAAGGGCGCGTTTACCGGAGCAGTGGGAACGAAGGAAGGACGCGTGGAGCTGGCGCACCAGGGGACTCTGTTCCTCGATGAGATAGCGACGCTGACGCCGCCGCTGCAGAGCAAGCTGCTGCGAGTGCTGGAGGACCGGTCGCTGACGCGATTGGGCGGGAAGAAACAGATCAAGGTGGATTTCCGGTTAATCAGCGCGACGAATGAAGATCTGGAAGAGATGGTGCGGGACAACCGGTTCCGCGAGGACCTCTATTACCGAATTCACGTGGTCCCGATTTTCGTGCCGGCGTTGCGCGAGCGGGTGGAGGATATCCCGGTGCTGGCGGAATATTTCGTCAGCGTGTATTGCGCGGCGAACAGTTTCCCGGCGAAGCGGATCGCGGATGACGCGATGCAGGCGCTGAAGCGTTATCCGTGGCCGGGAAACGTGCGGGAGCTGGAAAACGCGATCCAGCGGCTGGTGATCATGACGGATGACGAGATTATCGGGTTGAAGGACCTGCCAGCGGACATCGTGCCGGCGGCCGGACGAGACAAGGGGAAGTTCCGATTGCCCGGGACGGGGATCAACTTGGATAAGGAGCTGGAGGCGTTCGAGCGGAGGTGGGTGAACGAGGCGTTGGAGCAAGCAAAACAGGTGAAATCAGAAGCGGCACGGCTCCTGGGAGTGGACCGGAACCGGTTGAATTACCTGTGCCGGAAGCATGAGCTGTAGAAAAGCGTTGAAAAATTCAGCATCGTTGATTAAATCAATACTCGAGACTATAGAGAAGAGAGTGGATGAAAAGTTGGGATACGGGCTGCGCAGATTCCACGCCACTTACGGCTGAAACTGAAAACGTGGAAAATGGCGAACTAATTGCATATAGATGGGCATCGCCCCAGAGGGGCAAATGAGAGGGAGAAAAAAAATGGCAAAGAAAACCTTGAAGAAGTCGAAGAAGCTCCAGTCCACCAAGTCGCTGTCGGCCAAGGCGTAATGTGGGCGGTGTGCCGGATTCTTCGAGCGCACACCTGAAAGACAAGGAAATTGTGACGGGTAAAGGCGGGCTGCTCCGAAAAGAGCAGCCCTTTTCCCGTTTGAAGTATGCCGGGATCGTGGTCAGGACGTGAAATTGATGTTGCAGGGATGATGGGAATGAAGCAGAAGAAGACGCCAAAGCGCCTAAAGACCCCGAAAAAGCTCGAAGCGACCAAGCCCTTGGTTCGTTCGCCCTGGCTAACGAAGTAGCTGGAAGACCTTTCCCACCTATAAGATCCGAGCCTCCCGATCGCAATCTAAATCCCCGATTCGCCGGTTCTTCTATCTGCTGGTCTTTCTCGCCAGGTACATTGTGCGAAGACCGTCGGGAGTGCGCCGCGGGCTGGGTGGCAAGGACAAGTCTGGGAAATCAAAGACGCGAATCACTTTGAGCTCCGCTTTGCGGAGAACTCGCACGATTTCGGCGTGGGGCCACTCGATCTCTTCCAGGTCATCGTCGTGACGTTCCCAGATGCCTCGGGGGCGACGGACGAACCAGGTGAGGTGCGTCCATCCCTTGCCTCGGCGCCGGTCGAACCCCCCGTGCTGGACGGCAAACAGATTCGACGACTCCCCATAGTCCGTGGGGGTCCATAGCTCCTCGTAGAAGCGCTTTTGATGCAGATCAAAATAGAAATAGCCTCCCGGTCGAAGGGCGCGGGCGACTGCGCGAGCCACCTGTGGGAGATCCGTGCGCTTCGGCAGATGGTTAATAACTCCCCACTGAGAACAAACTAAATCGACAGGCTCCGGAAGACGGAAGGAACGCATGTCGGCACGGCGTACATCGACTTTCAGGCCGGATTTACGAACCTTCTCGCGAGTCACGCGGCACATGGCAACCGAGAGATCCAATGCGAAAACCTTCAGGCCGCGGCGGGCAAAATCGAGCGCAGCGATACCAGAACCACAGCCGAGCTCGCAGACACTTTTTACGTGTGGGAGAACGGAACGCAGCATGCGCTTGCGGGCCGGTCCCCAGGCTTTATATGGAAGAGGCCATATCTCGTCATAGACCGGTCCTAGTTCTGCATATGTGTTGGGTCTCGGCCCGACTCTAGCGGTCGCTCTGGGCAATTCGATTCTCCTGTGAGGGCCCGTTATACCAGTCCAGGTTGATTTTGCCCACAGGCAAGACGGGGAAAAGCATGAGCGAGCCAGAGAAACGCGGGTGAGCGGTGCTGCGGCAACCGATCGTTGAAAAAATCAACAGAGCCTGCAAAATTCAACGAGAAGGATACGCCCGGCACGGTGAAGCAGCGGCGAATCGGTTGCCTAAACGCTTTGGTTTGAGTACCGCCGAGGAAACCTTCGTTTGGCGCGCCGATTGCAACAAAGAGGAGCAGAGCCGGACAGGCCAAATCTAGACGAGGGGAAATGGATAGCCATGAAACCAACCGCGAAGCCAGTAAAAAAGAACAAAAAGCTTGTGAGCGGCAAGAAGCTCGAACGCAAAGCGCCGTTGATGGTCCGTTCCTTGACGGTGAAGTGGTAACAGCGGACTGAACTGAACGATTTCGACGATCTTCCGACCTTGCGCTCCGCCAGGCCGGGAGTTTGAAGTAGCAGCAACCCCGAAGGGCCGCCGTCCCAGGAACGGCGGCCCTTTCTCTTTTTGGGACGACGGTCGTGGGGCGTTACCACCAAACCTGGGAGCGCAGCCAGTGCCAAGCGGAGCGGGTTGCCTGCAAGCCTAGCGGGCGGCTTTTGACCGTGATTTTGGCTGTACCTGTCATTCCTTCGCTGAGCGAACCGTCTGGGTTCGGGAAATCCATTACAACTGCGATGTGGTTGGTGAGCTCTTGGCCGAGGCGCATAAGCTTCTGCGTCTGAGCTACAGGGACGTCTGCGGCGGCAGCGGGAAGGATTTGGTCGACGTGGCCGGAGTAGGTGCGGAGGGGATAAGAGAGGACCTTTACTCTTGCGATGGCGCCTGGGCGGACTTCTCCAAAATCGCGATCGGGAACGAGGATGCGCGCTTTCATGGTCTCTCGATCGGAGATGCGGCAGAATTCGTCGCCGGCAGCCAGAAACACACCGACGCGCTGGTCGATTTCGGGAGTGTTCACGGTGCCGTCGAACGGGGCGCGGATTTGAAGTGCATCGAGATTGCGGTTGGCAATTACTAGTTCTTTTTGCAAGCGAATGCGTTCGCGGGAGGCCTGAGCGGATTTGCCGGATGCCGGGTCGTCCTGAGTAAGGCGAAGATTGCTGCTGGCGACGGCCAATTCGAGGGAAGCGACGCGGGCGTCTGCTTGAATCTCGGGATTCTCGAGAATAGCGATGAGCTGGCCGGCATTCACTTTGTCGCCCTGATGGACGAGAACCTGAACGATTTTTCCCGCGACCTGGGTGCGGAGATGTGCGTCTTTGCCGGGTTCGAGGACGAGGTCGGAGGAGACGCTCGAGGGAACGGGCGGCACGAACAAAAGAAGAGCGATTCCGAGAGCGCCAAAAGTCTGGGCGCGAGTGATTTTCCAGGTCATATAGGACTCCCGCTGTTTTCGAATCCAGGCGCGAACGGCCGGCAAGTAAGATTTAATGGCTTTTCGCGTCAAAAAATAGACCACTCCTGCGAACAAGAAGTAGCCCCAGTCGCCGAATTTCGTAACGAGAACGTTCTTTGCGAACAGTAGAACGATGCCGAGAAGAGCCACGCTATAAATGATTGCGGTGACGCCGAAGATAAAAAAGATGCGCCGCTGGCGGCGGCTCGAGGGGGGCAAGTCAATATCGCGGCGAAGAAGATATTTTTCGGACCAGACGCGGAGAAAGGCGAAAGAGTCCTCGCGCAGATTGTCGATATCGAGGAACTGAGAGAGGGCGTAGTAGCCGTCGGCTTTGATGAGGGGGTTCAGGTTCAAAACGGCGCCTTGAATGCCGCTGAGGAGCATCATTTTATACGCGAGATCGTTGGGGATCGTGCCGGGAGGAGTGAAGTGCCAGACGACGGCGGACAGGCTGCAGACCACAAGCTCGACCCAAATGCCCGCGAAGATTACCCACTGGCGGCGGGAAGTGCGATCGAAGAGGAGAATGTCCGTGGTGTCGGTGTAAAAGGCGGGCGTCAAATAGATGAGCAAGAAGCCCATCTGATGGACGTCGCCGCCGAAATGCTTGCAGGTGAGGCCATGGCCGAATTCATGAATGGCGCCGAGGAGGAGAAGGAGGATCCAGAAGGCCCAGATGTCGTAGGCGCTTTTGTCGGCAAAAGTGTAGAGGGATGCGGTGTCGTGTTGCACCCTGGCCCAGTCACCGGCGAGAAAATACGTAGCAGTGATGAAGAGGAGCAGGCAAAAGAAAACGAATTGACTGGTGTAGATCCAGCCCAAATACGGGTCGAGCTTTGCGAGTGTCTTATTGGGATCCCAGGCTTTGAAGCTGATATAGAGCATGCTCGACTGATCGATACGGCCTTTGCGCTCGTCGCGGATGCGTTCGAGGACGGCAAGATTTTTTTCGCCGAGGGAGCGTTCCCACATGGCGGGTTCGATCGTGTCGAGGAATTCGAGGACTTCCGATTCAGCGATCGGGGAGTCGGGATCCAGCTCGCACAACGCTTCGGTGATTTCGGCCGGGGTGCGAGTGCCGTCGCATAGTTTGAGGAGCTGGTACTCGGATTCTCCGTAGCGATTATAAGAATTCGTTTCGTAGTTCTTGATGACGTAGCTTTTTTCTCCGGAGACGGTCTGTTCGCTGATGCGAAGATCGGAGCGAAGCTTGGGGCGGCGCAGTCCTTTGGAGAGGACGCTGGAGACTTGAATACTGGTGGGACCGAAACGCATGACCGGATCCGCCTAGGGTTTTGCGCGCGCCGTGCCGGGCCAGACGACATGCACGGCCATGCCTGGTCGCAAATCGGAAATGCCGGGGCCCACGAGCTGAGCAGTTACGTCGTAGCTATCACTCGCGGGATCGACCGTGGGGCTGACTTTCACAACGCGAGCGAAAAGCGAGCGGCTGGAATCGCCTACGAGGGAGAGATCGACGGGCGCGCCGCGTTCGGGACGCTTGGAGGACGATTCCGGGACCTGGAACTGAACCTGCAGCGGGGAGAGTTGGCTAACGCGGAAGCATTTGTCATTTTTGCCGACGGCCTGCCCCTCGCGGACATAACGGCGGACGACGACTCCGGAGAATGGGGCGCGCAGGCGAGTCTGGTCGAGCTGAATTTCGAGGCGGTGAATTTCCGAGTGACTGCTTTCGACGAGGGCTTGCCATCCGTGCATGTCGTATTCGGCACCCTTGGCTTCAAATTCTGCGGCTTCGAGATCGGCTTCGCTCGAAAGGCCGTACGCGCGCAACTGCTGCTGGCGTTTCAAGGCCGCACCTTTGGCTTTGAGTTCGGCTTCCTTAAATTTCACGTTGTTTTCAGCGACGGTAAGGTCGTTGCGGGCCTTGGCCAGTTCCATTTGGAGGCTGCGATCGTCGAGCTGACCGAGAATTTCGCCGGCTTTGACGGAGCTGCCTTCGTCTTTGGCGAGAGAAACGACGACACCGTCGCGTTCGGTGGAGAGGTCCACCTGATGCTCGACGGAAAGAACGCTGAGAACGTCACCCTGTTCGGATGTCCTGTGCGCGGTGGACGGAGCAGCCGGACGGGCCGGCACCGAAGCGGCCGGAGCGGGAGCGGCGGCGGTCGAATCCGGGCCCCGGGAAGAATCGCTGCAGCCGGCAACGGCTAGCGCCAATGCCGCGATGGAAAGATACGTTGCACGTCTCATCATGTACCTGCCCTTCTGTTCTTGTCTCTTATGATTAGGGCAGCCAGCCCCAAATCTTCTGCCAAATCCAACGAAACGGATCGCGGAGCAATGCGTAGCCGACCGGATACAAGCCACTGTTGAACCATTCCAATTCACCGGCCGCACGTATCCGCACGCGTCCAACCATTCCATCACGGGCGCGCCCGCCGGGATTTTCAAAGAGAGCGCGCACCAGAAAATATTGTTCGCCGGCGTCAGAATGCGTTTGCGCTCCAATCCTTTCGACCACACCCTCGAAAGTGGTGGTCGGGAAAGCGTTCAGCTTGATCGCAACATTTTTCCCAGGGTGAACCAGCGGCAGGTCGGTTTCCGGCACGCTCATCTCCGCGGCCATGCGGTCTTGTTCGACGATCTCGCAGAAGGGATCGCCGGGCTTGACCATCACTCCGGTTTTTTCTTCGATTTTGGGCGTGACTACGATGCCGGCGATTGGCGCTTGAAGATCGGCAGCGGCGACGCGCCGCTGTTCGAGCTGGACTTCGCCAGCGTGAAGGTTGGCGCGAAGTTCTGCCTGGCCGGCGGAGGAGGGGTCGTTACGGAATTCCGCTTCGGCGGAATCGCGGCGGGCTTGCGCGAGTGCGGCCTCGGCTTGCGCAAGCTTGATGCGATCGTCGCTGTCATCGAGCTGCGCGAGCAACTGGCCTTGCTGGACTGCGTCACCTTCATGGACAAAAACGCGGCGGACAACTCCGCCTTCAATGGAGCTGACAACGCGGCGTTCGGCGGGAACGATGGTGGCGTCCGTGCGGACGCGCAACGGCCAGGGAATCGCGACGAGGAGCGCGATCACGATGGCGGTGCGCTCGGCATATTGCCGGAAGCGTCCCTCCGGGACCACCGACATGAGCCGCTTTTTCTGCTCGGCAAGCGGCTGCAGGAAGTTCATCAGGGGGACTTGCTGGTAGAGCTGAGCGTTGCGAATGGCGACGGTGGTCTGATTGGCGAGGATCGAGACTGTTTCTTTGTTGTTGTCGGTAAGGAAGTCGGCGTCGCTGCTCAGCAGAACCATAGCGCCGAGAACGCCCTGGTCATCGCGGAGGGGAAGGGCGTACATACCGTTGTATTCGTGCGCTTCGAGAAACGAGGCCACCTGCACGCGCGCTTCTTCCGGGTCAGCGTGCCAGCCGTCTTCATACATATCCAAGGCGACCGGATTTTCCTGCTGCGCGACCCATTCGAGGCGATCGCGGAGGTCGCTCATCTCGCGTGTTTTCGGAACTTCCTCTTCGCCCGAGACGGCGCCCAGCACGAAGCGGCGGCGGTCGAAGAAACCGATGACGAGCTTGTCGAACGGGATGACGGAAGCGGCTTGCTGAGCGACGGTAGAGAGAACGTGATCGAGATCGAGGGTGGAAGTGATCTCCTGCGAGATTTTGAGGAGGGCGTCGAGGGCGTGAACTTTGCGTTCGGACTCGAGGAGGTTCGCGTTGCTGAGAGCAACGGCGGCTTGTTCGCTGACGCTTTCGAGGAAAAAGAGATCTTCTTCGTTGAAGGGAGTTCCGTCGCATTTGTTCACGAGCTCGACGATGCCGAGTACTTCATTTTCTTTTCGCAGCGGCGCGGCCATCCACGATTGAATCTCGAACTCGCCGCCTGCTTTGATGCGTTCTTCAAGGCCGGGTTCTTCGGCGGGAGTTTCGACAAGCTTTGGATTGCCCTGCTGGGCGATTTCACCGAGGAGTCCTTCGGTGACGGAGACGCTGGAGTCTTCGCCGATTGTGGGATCTTCACCCGCGGTGTTGGCGAGATGGAGTTCGTCCCCTGCAGCGAGCCAAAGATTGCAAGCGCCCGCGCCGAGGATGTCTTTGATTTTGCCAGCGACGATGGGGAGTAGTTCTTCGAGCTCGAGCGTGGAGGTAAAGGTGCGGCCAAGGTCGTAGAGAGCGGTGAGACGCTCGAGAGTGGCGAGTTGGGCCTGGCGTTCGCCCTCGATCGCGCCGAGATTGGTGAGGGCTTGCCCTGCGAGGCGGCCGGCTTCCTCAAGAAAATGAGCGTCTTCCGCTGTGAACTCACCGGAACGTTTATTGAGGACTTCGACGACGCCTTCCGGGCTGTGGGCGCCCGGGAGCGAGGCGAACATGGCGGATTTGACGCGAAGGCGGCTGGTTTCTTCGAGATGTTCGAGATCCTCGAGCGAGAGGTCCTTCGCGGAGAGGCGGCTGGTGACGGCGGATTCGAAAACGATGGCGAGCGGACCTTCGCTGACAGCGTCATTAACCGGAACGATTCGTTCGCCGGTCTCAGTCCAGCGCGTGCGGCAGACAAGGCCTTCCGCTTCAGGATCGCGGATCCACACGAAGACGGCGCGCGCGCCAAGAGTGGCGCCGACGCGGGCGGCAAACGTCTTCAAAAGCGTATCCTGATCGCGACACGCTAGAGACACGCTCGCGAGTTCGAAGAGCGCAGAGGATGTTTCCATTGCTCTCCCTGGAGGGGCGTCCTCGCTCTCCCCCCGGCCGGGTCGGAAGCAGAGGGAAAGAGAACGGGCGGAGCCTAGCAAATGCAGCCGTAGCGCGTCAAGGAAGTGTCCTGTAAGACCACCTAAGAACAAGAGATATAAAAGTGCAGCCCCTTGATTGCGGGGCGCAATTCGGTTAGCTTTGCAACTCGCTGAGAGGCACCTGTGAATATCAGTATCCGGAAGGCGGGGCAGGCCACGATCCTGGATCTCGATGGCCCGCTGAAGCTGGGGGAAGCGGAGGAAGCGTTCCGCAGCCAGATTCAGCAACTGATGGATGCGGGGTCGACGCACGTGGCGGTGAATTTGGCGGGCGTGACGGAGCTGGATAGTTCGGGGATCGGGGCGCTGGTGCGCTCGTTTACGATGCTGAAGCGGGCGGGCGGGAAGTGCACTTTTTTTGCGCCGAGCAAGCGGGTGATGATGTTGCTGAAGATGGTGCGGCTGGATTCGATTTTGGATTTGGCGGACGACGAAGCTACGGCGCTGACCCGGATTTAGATTTTTCCTACCGATTACGCTTATCCACACCCTTGAATCGGATAGCGCTGCTCGCCGGGATACGTGTGCGCGAGCTGCAGAAGGGCCCACGACGAGGTGAGGCGCGCGCCGCGGCTTGCTGAACGGTGTTGCACAATCGTGATTGATGGGTACGGCTGTGCTGGGAGCCGAGAGGGCACGGTCCCGAAAAGCTATCTGGGATCTTCGACGTGCCGGGCCTCCGTTATCCAGTCAACTGAGAAGGCGTGCTAGCGGCGGTCGAGGGCGGGGTGGCGGACGTCGCGGCCGGCTACGAAGTAGATTACGTCTTCGGCGATATTAGTGGCGTGGTCGCCGATGCGCTCGAGGTTTTTGGCGACGAGGATCAGCTCGAAAGCGGCGAAGACGACCGCGGAGTTTTCCATCATGTAAGTGAGCAGTTCGCGGAAGAGCTGATCGCGGAGGCGGTCGACCTGGTCGTCGCGCTGAAGGACGCTGCGTGCCAGCTCGATATCCCCGCGGACAAGAGCGTTCAGGCTATCGCGGACCATGCCTTCGGCGAGTTCACTCATGCGCGGGAGGTCGACGTAAGGTTTCACCTGGGGATGGCGGAGAACGCGCATGGCGGATTGAGCGATGTTGACGGCCTGATCGCCGATGCGTTCCAGGTCGCCGTTGATGCGCGAAACAGCAAGGAGAAAACGAAGATCGGCGGCCATGGGCTGCTGCAGCGCGAGCAGACGCTGAACGCGCTCGTCGATTTCGATTTGCATCTCGTTGATGGCATCCTCTTCGCTGAGCACGGTTTCAGCGAGGTGCTCTTCGGCGTCCAATACGGCGTGCACAGCCTGGTGGACGGCGCGCTCGGCGAGGCTTCCCATCCAAAGCAAGCGCTGCTTCAGTTCTTCGAGATCGCGTTCGAAATGGCGTTCCATGTAATTTCAGTCCCCTTCAAATCAAAACTGAAAACCGGACCCGTGCAGCCGCGCGGATTAGCCGAAGCGGCCGGTGATGTAGGCTTCTGTGCGCGGATCGGTCGGCGTAGTGAACAGCTTGGAAGTTTCGCTGTGCTCGATCAACCTTCCGTCGAGCATGAAGGCGGTGAAGTCGCTGGCGCGCGCGGCCTGTTGCATGTTGTGGGTGACGATGGCCATCGTACAGCTATCTTTAAGCTGGAACATCAACTCTTCGATTTTCGCGGTGGTTATGGGGTCGAGAGCGGAGCAAGGCTCATCTAGCAGAAGAACTTCGGGATCGACCGCGAGGGCGCGGGCGATGCAGAGGCGCTGCTGTTGTCCGCCGGAGAGAGCGAATGCCGATTTCTTGAGGTAGTCTTTCACCTCTTCCCAGAGAGCGGCGCGGCGGAGGCTGTGCTCGACGAGGTCGTCGAGGCGGCCTTTGAAACCGTTGATGCGCAAACCATAGGCGACGTTGTCGTAAATGGATTTTGGGAACGGATTGGGGCGCTGGAAGACCATGCCCACGCGGCGGCGCAAGCCAACGACGTCCATTCCAAGAATGTCCTGACCGTCGAGAAGGATTTCGCCTTCGACGCGAGTGTTGCGGATGGTTTCGTTCATGCGGTTCAAGGTGCGAAGGAATGTGGATTTTCCGCAACCGGACGGTCCAATGAGAGCCGTGACTTTGTTGATGGGAATGTTGAGGTTGAGGCCGAAGACGGCTTGCTTGGGGCCGTAGAAGAAGTCGAGGTTCGAAATCTTAAAGCGCAACGGGGACTCCTTCTCCGAACCCGTTGAGGACGGATCAATCATCCGGACCTCCGGTGCAAACCGCGTGGTCATGTGGTTCTTTCCTTGCGCCGCCGAAGCCATATCAGATGCTCCGAACCGTGCCGCCGCGATTCAAGGCGAGCCGGCAGCCAAAATTGGCGAGAAGAACGAGTCCCAGGAGCACGAGACCGGCGGCCCAAGCCTGGCGATGCCAGTCGTCGTAGGGCGCGATTGCATAGGTATAAATCATAACCGGCAGAGAAGCGATGGGCTGGCCCCAGCCGGGGCTCCAGTAACGATTGCTGAAAGCGGTAAAGAGGAGCGGGGCGGTTTCGCCCGCCACGCGTGCGAGGGCCAGCAGCATACCAGTGAGGATACCTCCACTGGCAGCGGGAAGCACAACGGTGGCGATCGTCTTCCACTTGCTGGCGCCGAGAGCCATGGCGCCTTCGCGGAGACTGCCCGGAATGGAGCGAAGAAATTCTTCGGTGCTGCGGACAGTGATGGGAATCACCATGATTCCGAGGGCGAAGCCGCCGGCGAGAGTGGAGAAATGTTTTACCGGAAGCACGGCGAGGGAATAAGCGAAGATGCCGATCACGATGGACGGCACGCCGTTGAGCAAATCCGTGGTGTAGCGGACGACGAAGGAAAAAGTCTTGCCTCCGAATTCCGCTAGGTAGACGCCAGCCAGTATACCGACGGGCAAACCCATGACGGCTGCGAGCAATAAGAGTTTCAGGCTTCCGACGATGGCGTTAGCCATTCCGCCGCCGGTCTCACCGACAGGCTTGGGCAATTGAGTGAAGAAACTCCAGCTCAAGGAAGAGCCGCCGTGCCAGATGAGATAACCAAGAATGAGAAATAGAACGGAGACGACTGAGAGAGCGGCGACACCGGTGAGCGTGAGCATCACGGCGTTGAGCGATTTTCTCCAGAGCAACAGGAGGCGGTTCATGCGGGACGTCCTCCGCCGCGCTCGGTAGCGACGATCAGGATTCGCGCGAGGCCGTTGAGGATGAAGGTCATCAGAAACAGAACGAGGCCGAGCTCGATGAGCGCGCTGAGGTAGAGATCGCCGGTGGCTTCCGTAAACTCATTGGCGATGACGGCGGCAATCGTGTAACCCGGATGGAGGAGCGAGGCGCTGATCTTCGGGTCGTTTCCGATGACCATGGTGACGGCCATGGTTTCGCCGAGGGCTCGCGCTAGAGCGAGGAAGATGGAGCCCATGATTCCGGTCCGCGCCCACGGGACGACCACTTTCCAGGTGGATTCCCATCGTGTGGCGCCGAGAGCGAGGGCCGCTTCGCGCTGCTCGCGGGGCACGGTGAGCAGTACTTCCCGTGAAACGGAAATAATGAAAGGGACGACCATAATGGCGAGAACAATTCCCGCGGTAAAAAAGCCGACACCGTAATTGGGACCTTCGAACAGCTTTCCAATGCCGGGGGCGTGGCCGAGAGTGTGAATCAAGGCGGGTCCGAGCCAGGAACGCATCAGCGGGACGACGATGAAGATGCCGAGGAGGCCGTAGATCACGCTGGGCACGGCGGCGAGCAAATCGATGAGAAATGAAATGATGTCGCTAATTTTCCGCGGAGCGAGTTCGGAGAGAAAAATCGCGCTGGCCAGGCCGAGCGGGACGGCGAGCGCGAGCGCGACGATTGAGGTGACGAGAGTTCCGTAGATGAATGGGGCCGCACCGAAATTATCGAAGATCGGATCCCACGTCCGGGTCCAAAAAAAATCCCAACCGAACTTGGCGCGGGACAGGTGGGAGTTGATCCACAGCTCCCAGACGAGCATCGAGGTGATGAGGAGAATTGCAGCGGCGAAGGTAAGCGTAAGGAGATGCGCGACTTCATCGCCGTGACGAAGTCGCTGAACGAATGCACGCGGCCCCGAAAAGGGCGGAGCCGCGTGCTGAATGGTGGTGGCGGTTGAGGTCATGCTACTGAATCTGCGAAATCGCCTTGAGTTCCTTTTCGATCACCGGCTTGGGCAGGCGAGCATAGGACAGACCTTCATTGTAGCCCTGTCCGTCGGTGAGCATCCACTTGAGGAAGTTCTTAATCGCGTCGCGCTTCGCGGCATCCGAAATCTGCGCAGGAATCAAAAGCCAAGTGAAGCTCGAAACCGGATACGCGGTGGGGCCGGGCGCGTTCGTAATCGAAACGCGGAAATCGTCGGGCATATTCTTCGCAGCGCCGGCAGCCGCAGCCGTAACGCCTGCGAGATCTGCCTTCAAGAATTTGCCCGCGGCATTCTGCACCTTTCCGTAGGGGATGTTGTTCTGCACGGCATAGATTAACTCGATGTACCCGATCGAATCCGGTGTCTGCTTGATCAGCCCGGAAACGCCTTCATTGCCTTTGCCGCCCAACCCCACCGGCCAGTTTACGGAAGTGCCCTTTCCGACTTTGTTCTTCCATTCGTCACTGATTTTGGAGAGAAAGTCAGTCCAGATGTAGGTAGTTCCGCTGCCATCGGAGCGATGAACGACGACAATATCCGAACTTGGAAGGTTCACGCCCGGATTAGCCTTGGCAATCTCCGCATCGTTCCATTTCGTTATGGTTCCCAGGAATATTCCCGCCAATGCTTTCTGGGTGAAATTCAATTCAGAGGTGACGCCAGCGACGTTGTAGCTAGGGACATCGGCTCCCAGCACCGTCGGGAAATGCAGGATCTTAAACTTAGATTCCTTGAGCTGGTCGTCGTTCATTGGTCCATCGGAAGCGCCGAAGTCCACGGTGCCAGCCTGTAGCTGGCGGATTCCTCCGCCGGAACCGATCGATTGGTAGTTGATCTGAATGCCGGCATTCTTCTGGTGATAGACGTCAAACCATTTCGAGTAAATCGGATAGGGGAAAGTGGCGCCCGCCGCGTTCAGCAGCACAGTGCCCGGCCGAGCAGCGACAGTGAGCGCCAGGGCGAACAGGATCGACACAACGAGCAAAGTCTTCTTCATGTTGGTTGAATTCTCCTTAGAAGTGTATTTTTTGTCTGAATTGTTACAGTCGTGTTACATCCTCAAGAATTCGAAGTGAAATGGGACCCCGCCTTCAGAGCTTTGGGAGGCGCGGCCCCGGGGGTTGTCCAGGCCGCGCCTCTTGGTGGGCGCAGGTCGTAGACTGCGTTTTCTAACGCAAAGTGCTGGTGCGCTAGAACTTGTAGGTGCCGAACCCTGTTGCTGCCGGCGATGGCTTTCGCCTCGACGGCATACGTCCGGCCGCAAAAGGATGTCGCAGCCTAGTCGCTGGCCTTGAACGCTAGATGATCGAATTGTGAAAAAACTGTTACGAAGCCTTCGCGTCGTCCTGTGCTTCCATCATGCGAGCCCGGCCATGCCGAACCTCGAGACCGCGCACCCAGAACAAGACATCCTCGGCGATGTTCGTGGCATGGTCGGCGATTCGTTCGAGGTGGCGCGACGCAAGGACGAAATGAAGATTGGGAGCTGCGAGCGAGGAGTCCTGCGTCATGCCGGCGAGCAGCGCTTCGAAAAGCTGGTCGCGATATTGATCCACAATGTCATCGCTTTCGAGGACCTGTGTAGCCAAATCTACATTCTGGTAAATCAGAGCGCCCAGGCACTTCGACACCATGGCGCGCACGGCGGTGGTCATTGGCTCGAGTTCGGGAGGAGTGTCAACCTTGCCCATGCCCGCGAGCGAGATAGCGCGCTCGCTGAGGTTGACGGCGAGGTCGCCCATACGCTCGAGATCATTGTTGATCTTGAGAGTGGCTACGATTAGGCGGACGTCACCCTCGAGCGGGTTTGACTGGCGCAGCATGCGAATCGCGTGTTCGTCGATCAGAATTTCCATTTCGTTGATGCGCGGCTCCGTGAGGAACACCTCGCTCGCGAGGCGCTCGTTGCGTTCCATGAGCGCCCAGAGGGCGCGGTTCAGCGATGATTCGACCGTGCGCGCTTGCGAAACCAAGTAATTCACGAGAACGTTCTGAAAGATCGCTTCCGAACTGGTTTTTGTTGCTGCCACGCTCTGCATTCCTCCTGGGGGCCGACAGACTGACTGGCGCCAACGGCCTCTATTATTAGCGGGTACAGGATGAAGGGGGGATGTTGCAAGCGCTTGAATCGGCCGTGAATGTTTCAAGACAGGGTGACTTGAGTGGCGAGAGGGATTGCGAACGAAAATCGCGAACCTTGGCCGACGTTGCTTTCGACCCACAGGCGGCCGGAGTGCGCTTCGACGATGTGTTTCGCGATTGAAAGGCCCAGGCCCGTGCCGCCAGCTTCGCGCGAGCGGGCGGCGTCGACGCGGTAGAAGCGTTCGAAGATGCGTTCCTGGTCGGCGAGCGGAATGCCGATGCCGGTGTCGGAAACAGTGATGACCGCTTCGCGGGAACCGGCACTTGCGCTCACGCGAATGTGACCGCCGGCGGGCGTGTACTGGATCGCGTTATCGAGCAAGTTTTGAAGAACGTCGCGCAAAAGGCTGGCGTCGCCGAGCACAGCGGGAAGAGCGGGAGGTACATCGATTTCGAGCGTGATCTGTTTGCGGCCTGCATTTAGCAGGGCAGTTTCCGCGCAGCGCTCGATAACCTCGATCACACTGACGGGCGAAAATTCCACTTCGAGCTTTCCTGCCTCGATCCGCGCGAGCTTCAGGAGATCGTCGGTGAGGCGGGCCAGGCGGTTCGCGTGATCGCGCATGATTTCGAGGAAACGGCGATTGTTTTTGGGATCCTCGAGCGCGCCCGCCAGGAGAGTTTCGGCAAAGCCCTGGATGGCGGTTAGCGGAGTCTTGAATTCGTGCGAGACGTTCGCGACGAAGTCCTGGCGCACGCGTTCGAGGCGCCTGAGTTCGGTGACATCATGAAGCACAACGACCGCGCCGGCTGGTTTCTCCGCGGGCGTCGTTGCGAAAGATTGAGCGACAGGGCCGGTCACGTTGAGTGAGCCGGGCGTGTGTTCGAGCGCTTTCACCGGCGCTGCCGTCACCGAGAAACTCCGTTGCTGGACAATACCGGTCGCGATGTCGCTTTGGAGGCCCTCTTCACCCTTCAAAGCCCTGCGGATCAAGCCGGTCAGCGCAGAGTTGCGAACCACTTCGATGAGCGGGCGCCCTTCGCTGTCTTTGGAATCGATATTGAGGATCTCCGCGAAGGCGCGGTTGCAAAATACGAGCCGCTCCTGAGCGTCGATCACAGCGACACCTTCCACCATGCTTCGCAGGATTGCGCTGGAACGGTTTCGTTCGCGGCTCAGCGAGTTGATTTCAGATTCGAGGCGACGCGCTGTTTCATTGAGAGATTCGCCGAGTTCCGCGAGTTCATCGCGCGAGTCTTCGCCGGGCAGAGGACGGAAATCGCCTTCGGCGACGCGCTTCGAGAAATCCGTGAGGCGTTCGACGCGCGCCGAAAACATGCGCGAAATGATAAGAGATGCCAAGAGGCCCACAAGGAAAATGACGAGCGAAGCGACAAGCAGCCGCTGTCGCAGCTCAGTGAGAGAGAAGTCAATGCTGGCCAAAGGCTTTGCTGCACGGATCACCACGGGCGGTCCGGCAGGCGGTTGGTAGCGGATGGCGTGGTACACAAGGTTCCGCTGAACGGTTGCGCTGAAACGCATCGACTGCCCTTCTCCTCTTGCGAAGGCTTGCTGAATTTCCGGGCGATTCGCATGATTCTCCATCGTCTCGGGATCGTGGCCGGAGTCGGCGAGGACTGCTCCGGTGGTGTCAATCACGGTCACGCGGGCTCCTGAACGCGACAACCAGGCAACCCAGGAGCGGAGCTGCGGGAGATCGTCAATTTTCGGGGCGCTCGCCTGAGCGAGATTGAGGAGCGAGCTCAGTTCGTCGTTTGCGGAACGAATGTAGTCGCGGCGAAGGACGCGCGCGGAGTAAAGGTCGACCGCGAGCAGAACACAGACGAGGAGGGCGAGGTACGTCAGCCCGAGTTTCCAGAACAGCCTAGCTCGCACGGGTCTCGAAGAGGTATCCGGCGCCTCGAATCGTCTTCATGTAGACCGGATGCTGGGGATCGGCCTCGACTTTTTCACGCAGGCGGCGAACGTAAACGTCTACGCTGCGTGGTGTGACGAACCGCTCGGTGCCCCACACGCCATCGAGCAATTGGTCGCGCGTAAAGACGCGGTTGGGCCGGGCCGCGAGGAAATAAAGAAGGCGGAATTCGAGCGTGCTCATCGGAACGGGCTTGCCCGCGCGCGTAACGCGGTAGGCTGCGGGATCAATACGAAGCGCCCCGATTTCGAGCGCTTTCTCGGATGGAGTTCCGGGCTCGGCGCGACGAAGAAGCGCCTTCACGCGAGCAGCAAGTTCCCGTGGGCTGAACGGCTTCGTAACGTAATCATCGGCTCCGAGCTCCAGACCCACCACGCGGTCTGCTTCTTCTCCCTTGGCCGTGAGAATCAGGATCGGCAGGCGATTCAAGCTAACGTCTTTGCGGACCTCCTTGCAGATTTCGAGGCCCGAAAGTTTCGGGAGCATCAAGTCGAGAATCAGGAGATCGGGCGGAGTTTTTCGGAGCTGCGCGAGGCCGGTAGCGCCATCACCACTGGCACCGACCTGGTAACCATCTTTTTCCAGGTTGTACCGGACCAGCTCGACGATGTCTTTGTCGTCTTCGACCACCAGAATGCGCTTCATGGTTTTCTCTCTTCGGTTGCCCACAACATACGGGAAACGGAGCCCCGGAAGCAAGCTAACGGTTTTAGCATTCATTGATTAATGGATTGTTACAAACGGTTCATACCGGTTCATTTCATTTTACGGAAGGATTTGTCGAGTAGTTCTGTGCGCGTCCCATTTCGAATCGACTTTTGCTTGAAGCGCGGACCCGCTGAAGGCATGGAACTTGCGATCCGCGAATCGAAGTGGTTTGGCCATGCGGCTGCACTCGCTTGAGTTCATAAGAGCTGCAATGAGAAATCGCATGCATGCCGATGTTAGGTACAGAGGAACTATTTATGGGTGCGCTAGTTGGAATACAGCTGGATCCGGAGCGGAGAAGTTTGGAGTCGCTCGGTTTCGAAACGGGGCTGCGTCAGAAAATCGTAGGGCAGGACGAAGCGGTACAGGCCGTCGTGGACCTGTACCAGGTGTTTCGTGCCGGACTGAACTCGCCGGGGAGACCAGTAGGGAATTTGCTGTTCCTCGGGCCGACGGGCGCCGGTAAGACACGCGTGGTCGAGGCGACGGCGGAAGTGCTGTTCGGCGATCCGCGCGCGGTAATCAAAATTGACTGCGCGGAGTTTCAGCACTCACACGAGATTGCGAAACTGATCGGGTCGCCTCCTGGATACCTGGGACACCGGGAGACGCATCCGCTGATCACGCAGGAAGCGCTCGCGCAATATCACACGGAAAAACTCAAGATTTCATTCCT
>JBARFX010000114.1:0-2372 GCA_049797655.1 Candidatus Acidiferrales bacterium
CGGTGAACTGGCAGCTCGGGAATTTTGATGCCTCGTGGCGCATGCGCTATATCGGCCGCTTCCAGATGGGCTCGCAGGCCGCTTCGCAGGATGTGTTCCCGGCCGGAACGTGCTATTACGGCGACTACTGCACGCTGCACGGCTTCGTGATCAAGTACGGTGCGACGGTCTACAACGACATCCAGTTCGGTTACAACCTGGAAGCCTGGAACACGCGCTTCGACATCGGCGTGAACAACCTGGCCGACAAGCAGCCGCCGTTCCTGTTCGCGAACAACACCTTGAACGCGAACACCGATCCTTCGGACTTCGATCTGATGGGCCGCTACTACTGGGGTCGCGTGACGGTCAAGTTCTAAGGATCTGTTGAGGACATGGCAGACGGCCGCGCGGGCACCCCGCGCGGTGCGAAAGCAGATGATCGAACCTCATCTGATTTGCCGTAACCCTGCCTCTCCAAACGGTCGGACGAATCGCCACCGAATGGAAACTCATCACTGTTTTCCGGCAACGTCCCCGGAGCGAGCTTCGCTTGGACGAGCCCACTTTGCGCGAGGCTTTGATTCAATGGTGGGCGTGAGTCGTGAACGACGCGTCGGCTTCGTCGGACGGCTTGCCAGCGGTATTCCTCTCGTCGCCAGCGATGCCGACGGCGATGCGCTGACGTTGCGCGTTGTCGCGCAGTCGGTACACGGCACCGTCGGCCTAGCGGGAACGACGGCAACCTATTTCCCGTAGGCCGGTTTCAGCGGCGTCGACACATTCACCTTTGCGGCATGGGACGGCGATACCGATTCCAACCTCGGTACTGTTGTTGTCCAGGTCACGTCGGACTCCATCTTCCGCAACGGATTCGAAGGTCTTTGAATCGACCCGATTCCCGCAAACCACTTCGTTGGACTTGATGCACGCAGAATAGGAAGTCCGATGCGCGCGCGCCGCGGCGATTTCGGGCAACGACGCCAATGTGAACGGCACCTGCACGCCTCTCGACGAAAGGCCCTACCGACGCTGCGTGCTGGATCGATCGATGAAAGAGCGGCGTATAGTCGGTCGGTTCCAGCGAACAAATCCGCTCTCGCAATCGCCGAGAGCCACGCCGGAAACGGCGCAACGCAATCAGTCGCTCGCGGGCATGCGCTGATGCACCTCATCCAAGCCCGCCTTAATGGAGAATTCCGATGAGCAAGCTCGTCTCAAGCCTTCTCGCGTCGACTCTTATGTGTACCTCGATCGTGGCTTTCGCGCACGACGACACGAAATATGACCGTATGCATTCTCACATGGCCTCGATGGACACCAACGGTGATGGCCTGATCTCGAAGGAGGAGTTCATGGCCTTTCATCAGGCGATGTGGGACAAATTACCCAAGAACAAGGACGGCATGGTCACGATGAAAGACTTGGAAGATATGCATCACGACAAGATGATGAGACACGATGGAATGATGAAACACGATGACGGGAAACAGACGAAGGACGACGACCACTAGCTGCAAGCAGGCGAGGCGCGTGGAACGCGCTTGGCCAGTGGCACTCAAGTGCCACACGGCGGGCCGCTAGGTGTGTGCCTGGACAGAGGGGTGTACTGTCGAAAGATCACTTCACCGCAGCGCCATTCAATGGGCGCAGTTCACCGTGTCGCCGACGCAAGATGCTGTCGCCCGATGCACAAATGCGCCCCCGTAATTCGCAAGCAAACCGGGTTGCGCCTGCGCATTGATGATGTTATAGACCATGAAACCAGCGACCGGCAGCCCGTCGAGAGTCACGGCCTGACGATTGATATCTATGCCGCCGGGCAATTGGTGGCCGCCGTCTCCGCTGACGAGATCCATCGTGACATAGCCCTCGTCGGCATACGGTGGAATCTGGAGTGACGTCAGAGTGGATCCGAGCACGCCCGATGGAGTCCCGAGCGAGAAATTCGTGTCGTTCGTGAACGGCACCACGTTGACCTGATACGAAGCCACCGCGCCGAGAGATTTGTGGAGTACCGCGAAGAGTTTGATCGGCCGCCTTCGCCAGAGGAATAACTCACCAGTGGATCTGCGCGAAGTAGCGTCCGAGCGGGAAGGAGTTATCGCACAAGATCTTTCCAACCTCAGTGATAGAGAGATTTACTCGATCGTGCGCTGTAATCGATGGTGCCATACGAATGACGCTCCCAGCGTATTCGGAACATGGAGAGGACGCGTTGGAGTTCGTCTACGTTATGCCTACTTACCATCCGACGTTTGCGCTCCTTGTACTTAAGAGGACGAACAGCTATTGGAAGATAACAAATCAATGGCTATTCGAGTCGTTGTGAGGCAGCTTTGGGCGTGCTCGTCAATATGACCACAGGTGATTTGTCGCACGAGGGATTCCCA
>JBARFX010000115.1:0-30929 GCA_049797655.1 Candidatus Acidiferrales bacterium
ACCTTTGCCTCCGGAGCCACCGGTTCCGCCGGTTCCTCCGCCTCCGCCGCCCCTGCCGCCTCCACCAGTTCCGCCGCCTGTGCCGCCACCGCCGCCACCGCGACCCCCACCTCCTCCACCCGTTCCACCACCTCCGCCGCTGTGCTGAGGTTCCGCGTCAAGAGAATCGTGAAGAGAGTCAGAAGGGTGAAAGGATGCGAGGCGCAGGGCCGGCGCCGATTTCGTTGATCTGCTGGAGTGCAGCGAGGCCGCAACGAAGTGTGGAGCAGCGTTCGTTTGTCTCGAGGGAATCATCGAAAGCGGCCCTTTGAGGCCGCGAACGTCGAGCGGGTACACTGCGACGTTCGCTTTGTTGCAAGCGTCAATCGTGGCGGTCAATTCCGAATCTCGTTCCGGGGTCAACGGAAAGCCAGCGGTAAACAGCACCAGGCTCTTCCGGCCCGGGACGGAGGCGAGATTCTTCGCGAGACTGCGTATCGAGAGCAGGACGCTGTATGCAGCGAAATTGTTTTCCGCTCTGCCGAGAGCCGGGCCGCCCATCGCGGGAGCCGCATCGATCGCAGTGGGAGATTGCGGATTGGCCGTCACGGAAGAAACCTTCACGCCGGAAACGGCTTGCTTCAGACGTTCGGCGTCGGTGCTGAAATTCTGAGTGATGCGGAGGCCACCGCCGAATTCCACCACGGCCATGGCGCGATCCGGGCCTGCGTTTGCGTCGATAAACTTTCCGGCGGCCTCGCGGGCGCGGGGCTGATCGGTAGGGTCCATGCTGGAATCGTCAAAGAACAGAATCATGTAGCGCCGTTCGGCAGCGGTTGGGGAATTAGGATCGGCGCCGAAAGAAAAATTTTCAACGGTCTGCTGCTTGTTGTCGTCGTATACGCGAAAATCATTCGCGGTGAGATCGTGGATATAGTTTCCTTTTTTGTCGGTAACGATCACGTCGACGCGCACCACGCGCGCCTCGCTGCGAACCACCGGACCCGATTGCGAGGTGGCGGGCGCGGATGCATCAGGCGGTGGCGGAGCGGGTGGCGGAGGAGCTTGCTGGGCATGAACGGGGCGGGGCGAAACGAGCGTCTGCCATCCGAGCGAGAATCCGGATAGCGAGATAGCGACCGCCAAAAATGGGGCAATGCGGCGGCTCTTCATGCCGAATCTCTTGATGCTCGACCGTTCCATGTTGCACCTTCCTTTACGCGGCCCTAATACGGAATTTCAACGACGCCATTTTCGGCGGAGAGCTGCGCCGCTCGCGAATCGCGTACAACGAGACGCACCAGGTACGCGCCCGGCTTCACGTCGAAACTCGACCGGACGGTGACGCCCGTGTGGCTGAGCCGTTCGAGAGTCGTATCGCGGAGGCGCATCTCGAGAACTTTTTCCGTTGCAGTAACGAAATTTCCGTTGCGGTCGAAGATGGCGGCGACAACCGTGAGATCGTTGCGGTTGCGGCCTTCCACCTTGTCGAAGTGAATGCGTCCGATGTCAACATGCGTCAGGACGGCGAGCTTCGCATCGGTCGCGTCCACTTTGTAGTATTGAGTGTGAAGCTGGACGGGAAGCCCGTGTTGCTCCTCTTGCGAAAGTACCGCCTCTTCGATTTCCTGTTTCACTGCGTCGGCAGGCGTTTCGCTGTGTTTCGGCGCGTAAAAACCGGAACGAGCCTGAATCGTATATTTTTCTTTTGACGCGAGCGCTACGTTCAGCGAATGAAAGTGGCCATCATACTTGAGGTTCTGCGGAACGAACCCGATCAGGTAGGAAGTCTCCGGCGCAGCGACCACCTGGCGAAAACCAGCGGCGAGGTCGTTGCTGTTGGCAAAGCCCGAGCCACCGGTGCCGTTCGCGAGGCTCCACAACACGTCGGATTGACGAGCTTGCCCCTGCACGCGGTACGAAGTGTGAAAGCCCGATAGCGAAGGGTCACCTGTGGGCTGTGCACTAACGTCGGGCGAGGCGTCGACGGTGTACAAGCCGCGAGCGTCCAGCGTGCTGATCACCACATTCGAACGAGTCGCACTGTCGATCACTTCCGAGAGTTCGTACTCGCGAGTGGGCGTCAAAAACCCGGGAGACATCAGCACGATGAGCCGCTGCCCTGTGACGACGGTCATTCTGCGGACGACTTCGCGAAGCCGCTGAAACGAATATTGGGTCTGCATATCGCCGGTGGTCAAGATGTGCAGCGCCATCGCCTGTGCGACACCTTGCGCCGCGCCGAGGAATTGCGTGTTGCTGTTAAATTCACAGACGAGCGCGTCGTTGGTTGCGACGGTGATGGCCTGGGTATCGTGCTGGTTCACGATGAGGTCGGCCTGGTAGTAGTCGATGCTGGGGCACTCACCAACACCCGAGGCGCTGCCAGCGGTAACGGGACGAGGCTGGACATGGAGCAGCGCTTCGTGGAGTTTGGCGCGATCGTCGGTGAAGTCCGTCTGCGATTGGCCTGAGATTGTGAACACCGCAAAACGATCGGATGGCTGAAACGAACTGGCGACGTATTCGTCGGCGATATTGCGGATACGGGCGAGCTCTCCGAACGGGAGATGGACGTCGTCAAACAGAAGCGCGACGAATCTGGCGGGGCGTACGAGTGGCGCGGGAGCGTTCCCGGAATCGGCGGGATGCGACGGGCTGGCCTCCGCTGCAGGTGGCGGAGCGGCGGGCGGAGTTTCGACTGAAAAGTGGGAGATGAGCTGAAGTTTGTGATCTTCGAAGACTTGAAATTCTTCCTGGCGCAGGTTCGGCACGGCATGGCCGTGAGCGTCGCGGACTACGACGCGAATCGGGACGAGGTTGACGCGCACGGAAAACGGTGTGACGGAATCCCGAGTGTTCATTTCCTGCGTCGAATCGGAGGCTCTGGGCTGCGAAGGAGGCAGAGCAGGAGCGGGCGCAGCCGGACTTGGCGAAGTTTGTTGCGAGGTGTCGGACTGCGGGGACTGGGCGCGAACGGGAGAAGAGAGCGGCGCAACGACAAACGCGAAGAAGAGGAGTGCAAGGCGCGCGGCAGCTGAAAATCGAGGGTGCGCTGCCTTCCTAGCGTTCATGCGGGCTCCGTGAGGGCCTACTGCGGTTAAAGACTTGACGTCCCGCCGAGCCGCGCGCTTACCAGGACTGGCAGGGAGTGTACTGTGGGGGTCGGGTGCCGTCAATATGTGCCGGAAGGCGGAGGCTGGAAGATTGGCGCAGCAATCAAATTCCTTCCGGCTGCTGCGAGTGACGGGCGGTTACGCGCGGAGAAAATCCGGCTGCCAGTTCTGGACCATTTTCTTGATTGCTTTGCGATCGTCGAGTTTTTCGTCGAGGACCTTACGCGCCAGGGCCGGCAATTCGGCGTCGCTCGCGAAGCGGAGCGCGACCAACTGTCCGACGGTGAACTCGGGGATGCGAGACCGGAGCTCGGCGGGCAAAATCTGTTGCATCCGCAGACGCATTTCGAGGCGGATCACGCGGTCCTGCACGGTGAGAGCGAAAATCCGAGCGCAGAAGGCGAGCACGATCAACGCAATGGCAAGGAGCAGCGAAATCACACTCTCGGCCGAGAATGCGCGAAAGACGCGGTATACAGACCAGCCCAGATTGAGGGTGAGGATTCCAAGCACGACAATGTGAAAGGCCGGGACGAACTTGGCGTGGTTTTCGAAATTTTGAGTCACGGCGGATCTCCAGGGAACAACCGGTGAGATTTGATGCGGGGAATTTTAGCAGACTTCCTAGGATCGGGGCGTTGATTGAGGACATGGGCGGCATGCAGGAACTCGCCCGACGCGGGCTGCGGCAAATGGCGGACCCTGCGTGGGGAGGGACGGCCTGCAGTCGGGAGCCGGAGTTTTTCACTCATCGAAGACGCGCGTCAATTCATTCAGAAAAAGCCGCTTACTCGAGTTTGAGACGCGAGAAGATACACGAGAGTCCCAGTTCGCTCGCCGTATGCGACGACGCTCTCAATTCCCGCCGGCGACGCTTGACCTTTGTGCACGCTGCATCCACTATTGTGAATTCTCCCGCGGGGCGCGAACGAATGCCGGAAGGTAAAGGGCTTCTGATCGTCTACACTGGGCCGGGCAAGGGCAAAACCACGTGTGCGCTGGGCACCGCCTTTCGGGCCGTGGGGCAGGGCCTTCGAGTGCTGATGGTGCAATTCATCAAGGGTTCCTGGCACTACGGCGAACTCGACGCGGCGAAAATGCTGGGCGACGACAAATTTGAGATTCGGCCGATGGGCCGCGGCTTCGTGAAAGTGGGCGGAGCGGACACGGATCCGGAAGACATCCGGCTGAGCGAAGAAGCCTGGGAATTCGGGCGGGAGCAGATTTACAGCGAGAAGTACGACTTGGTGGTCCTCGACGAGATCAACTACGTGATCAGCTATAAAATGCTCGATGCCGATCGCGTCGTCGAAGCGCTTGCGAAGCGCCCTGAACGCATTCACGTAATCTGTACCGGGCGCAACGCGCATCCGAAGCTTGTGGAAGCGGCCGACCTGGTGACGGAAATGCGCGAGGTGAAACACCCGTACACGAAAGGCATCCTCGCGCAGCGGGGAATCGACTACTAGCCATGACGTGGTTCAAGCGCGAAAAAAAGCCGATTGAAAATCCCACGCCGGTGGAAGAACGGCGGGTCCGCACCGAAGGCATGTGGACGAAATGCAGCTCGTGCCGCGCGATCATCTGGAAGAAAGACCTCGACGCGAACTGGGCGGTGTGCCCGAAGTGCGACCATCATTTCCGCCTGGGAGCCCGCCGGCGTCTTGAACTTCTACTGGACGACGAGCGATACGAAGAACTCGACGCCGACCTTGCCTCAAGCGATCCGCTGCACTTTTCCGACACCAAGCCCTACGCCCAGCGCCTGAAAGACGCGCAGCACAAGCTCGGTATGAAAGACGCAATCCTCACCGCCGAGGGCCGGATCGACGGCCGTCCGGTAATCTGCTGCTCGATGGAATTTGGCTTTATCGGCGGCTCGATGGGGGCGGTGGTGGGCGAAAAAGTGGCGCGGGCGATCGAGCGGGCGATCGAACGCAAGCAGCCGCTGGTGGTGGTTTCCTGCTCGGGCGGGGCGCGGATGATGGAAGGCGTCGTGAGCCTGATGCAGCTGGCGAAAGTTTCCGCGGCGCTCGCGCGGCTTGACGAAGCCCGCATTCCATTTATCTCGATCCTCACCGATCCCACGACCGGCGGGGTAACTGCGAGCTACGCGATGCTCGGGGACCTGAATATCGCTGAGCCGGGCGCATTGATCGGGTTCGCGGGACCGCGCGTGATCGAAGACACGATTCGCCAAAAACTTCCTGAAGGCTTCCAGACCGCCGAATTTCTTCTCGAGCACGGATTCCTCGACGCCATCGTTCCGCGCAAAGAACTGAAGCCGTACGTCAGCCAGGCGCTTACTTTTTTTGTCGATTCCTAAATGAATTACGAAGAATCCGTCCGGGCATTAATGGCGCTCGGCAAAGAGCTGGCCGCGCCGCAGCAGGCGCGCGTCCAGAAATTCGGCCTTGAAAATATTTCAATTCTCGCCGCCGACCTCGGCAATCCGCACCGCGCCGTTCGATGCGTTCACATTGCCGGCACGAACGGCAAGGGTTCCACCGCCGCGATCCTGGATTCCATTCTGCGGGCCGCCGGGCTGCGAACCGGGCTCTACACTTCGCCGCATCTCGAACGGATCAACGAGCGCATCCGCCTGAATGGCGAAAACATTTCCGATGAAAAGTTCGCAGCGGCATGGACGCGCGTGCATGCGTCGATCGAATCGCTGATGGCGTCGGGAAAACTGACAGCGCACCCGACCTACTTCGAGTGCGTTACGGCGATGGCGTTCCTGATTTTTGCGGAAGAGCGTCTCGATTTCGCCATCTTTGAAGTGGGGCTAGGCGGCCGGCTGGACTCGACGAACATCGTCACGCCCGAGGTCGCACTGATTACGCCCATCGATTTCGATCACGAGAATTTCCTGGGGCATTCGATCGAAGAAATCGCCGCGGAAAAAGCCGGCATCATCAAGCCGGGCGGCACCGTGGTCAGTTCCGTTGTGCGGGCGGAAGCGCGCGCGGTAATCGGCCGAAAATGTGCGGAGGTAGGCGCGCGCCTGATCGAAATTGACGAGGAGTGGCGCGTCGAGAGGCGCCATCCGGTAAACGGTTGTTACAGCGCGGTCGCGACATCCACGAAACCCAATTCGAGCGTGCGGCTCTCGATCGCGCCGCCGCTGCCGGGCCAATTCCAGGTGCGGAACGCTCTGGCGGCCGCCACAGCGGCTCGTGTCCTGGCCGAACGCGGGTTGGGAATTACGGATGAAGCCATCGAACGCGGGATCGCAACCGTGCAATGGCCTGGGCGGCTCGAGCGGCTCTCCGAAACACCCGCGGTTTATCTCGACGGCACGCACAATCCGGCGGGGGCCCGCGAGTTGCTGAAATTCTGGCAAGAGAATTTCGCCGGGCGTCGAATATTTTTGGTTTACGGAGCGATGCGCGATAAAGCTGTGGACGAAATTGCAGGCGTGCTATTTCCGAACGCGCACACAGTTATCCTTACCGAGCCTCGCCAGCCACGCGCGATCTCCGCTACATTGCTGTCCGAAATGACGGCGCACCTTGCGCGCCAGCATTTAGTGGTGCGCGATCCCGCAGAAGCTCTCGAGCAGGCCGTCCAGATGGCGCGCGACGATGACGCTGTGTTCGCCACGGGTTCGCTCTACCTGGTGGGCGATCTGCGTACGTACTGGCGGGATCGAAAACTTACGGCCGCCCAGCCGCATTCCTGAATCTCGTAGACAAGCAATACCGCAAAGCATATCTGCGATTCCGATTCGCATATCCGGTACGGAGAAGGCCGTATTATCGGCCCAAAATCGCACGTAGTACGAAACCGGAACGCTCGCTTTTGCGTCTCAAGTGCGCACGAAGATTTCCCGAGTTCGGACGGAACGAAGTATTTTCTGAACGGAATTGATATTGTGCGGAAACAATTAACGCCTTTTCTTCGTTTATTGAAAGACGGCTTGGCAGCCAATCTGCAAGTGGCGACGTCTAAGCGGTATAGCAGGAGGGCCTAATGACACGCGAGGAGAGACGCAACAAAATCGAATCTTTCGGCCACGCGCCCGTATTGCTCGGCGGAGCGCTGCGGCAATTTCCGAAAAAGATGTGGCTCTACAAACCGTCGCCGGAAAAGTGGAGCATCCACGAAACGATTCTTCATCTCGCCGACAGCGAAGCGAGCGGGTACGTTCGCTGCCGCCGTTTCATCGCGGAGCCTGGAAGCCCAGTGCTGCAATTTGATGCAGCCCGGTGGGCCGGTTCGCTGGGGTATTTTCACCAGAGCACGCGCGAGGCGCTCGAGATTATTCGCAGGCTTCGAAAGATGACCTACCAATTGCTGATTTCGCTTCCGGATCCGGTCTGGTCGAACACTGTGGAGCATCCCAACGACGGACTTCTGCGTCTCGAGGATTGGGTGGAAATTCAGGAGCGCCACATCCCGCACCACATCGAACAGATGAAGCGCAACTACGACCTCTGGCTGAAAGCAAATCCGCCCAGGAAGCCGGCATCTCCCTCGGCAAGAGCGAGCGCGTCCCCGCGCATGATCACGCTTTCCGCCGGGCTTTAAGCTCCGACACCTGTTGCGATCTTTCGATCCGTCGCGCGGTTTGGCGTGATGGCGCGCTTCGCGCACTTCGTGCACTTTGCGCGCGTCGCTATACCGCGCCCGCCGCTCCCGCGTCCAAGTTGCCGGCCATAGCAAGCGATGATAGGATGGTCAATCCATGGCCGCTGATACGACGCACAAAGCGCGAGTCGGTATCCCGTACCGCACACGAAAAGAAGAACTTACGCGGAATCGGTCGAAGTATGACAAGTACTTTCAAGCCGTGCGGATGGCAGGCGCCGAGCCTGTGGAAGTCCCGCTCTCGCTCACGGCGGAACAACTGAAAAAACTCGAGCAAACTCTGGACGGTATCGTCCTTCCCGGCAGCCCCGCTGACGTAGATCCTCAGCTTTATCGCGCCACCCGGCATCCGGCAGCGGCCGACGCCGATCCCGATCGCGAGCGCACGGATTTCGCGCTGCTCGAACACGCCTTCGCCGAGCACAAGCCGGTCCTCGCCATCTGCTACGGAAACCAGAGCATGAACGTGTTCCTCGGAGGCACGCTGGTGCAGGACATCCCGAGCGAGCTTCGCACCGAGATTCAGCACCCTTGGTCGAGCCGCGATAAGGGCGCTCCCGAACCGTTCCATACGGCGAAGATTGAACCCGGCTCGCGCCTGCGGGAATTGGCCGATGCGGATGAAGTGCGGGTGAACAGCTCGCACCATCAGTCGGTCCTCGAGCCGGGCCGCAACCTGCGGGTGGTGGCTCGCGCGAGGGACGGCGTGGTCGAAGCCGTCGAATGGACGGGCGACTCGAACTGGGTTACGGGCGTTCAATGGCACCCGGAACGAATGGTCGAGACGGATCCTCTCGCGCAGCGCTTGTTCAGCGGCCTGGTGGCAGCAGCGCGGAAGACGCCTGTCAAGCTCTCACAGCCGTAGGCTCGGAAAACAGGGGGCGCAAGCCCAACTCCCGTTTGCCATGAACCGGCCGCTCGCTGGCCTGATCCATACTCCTTGGGGGACTCATGATTTCGCTGGCAGGCAAAGCGGCACTTATCACCGGCGGCTCGCGCGGAATCGGCGCCGCTACCGTGAAGCTTTTCGCGCAGGCGGGCGCCGACGTGGTGTTCAACTACCATCGCAGCCACGACGCGGCGTCGCAGCTCGCACAAGAAACCAGCAGGCACGGCACGCGGATCGAGTCCTTCAAAGCGGACCTGGGTAAAATGACCGACGCCAAGAAACTCGTCGACTTCACGCGGGAGCGCCTGGGGCGCATCGATATACTCGTCGCGAACGCCGGCATCTGGAACGAAACCGACACGCCGATCGAGAAGCTTACCGAGCGCGAGTGGGACGAGATGATGCGGGTCAACGTCAAGAGCGTGTACTCCGTGATTCATTTTGCCGTGCCGCACATGATCGCGCAGCGCGGCGGACGAATCATCGCAATCAGTTCCACCGCCGGCCAGCGGGGCGAATCGTTTCACACGCACTACGGAGCGTCCAAGGGCGCGATCATCAGCTTCGTGAAAGGCCTTTCGACGGAACTCGCGCGCCACAACATTCTGGTGAATTGCATCGCGCCGGGTTGGGTGGATACGGACATGTCCGCGTCGGTGCTGCGGAACAAGGCGGGGCTGAAGCGGGCTGCCGCGGCAATTCCGCTGAAGCGTCCCGGTACCGCCGAAGAAATCGCGGGTCCGATCCTGTTTGCGGCATCCGACCTGGCAACCTTCATCACAGGTGAAGTAATCAACGTAAACGGAGGGGCTGTACTGTGCGGATAATTTCACGCGTATTTATTTCCAGCGTCCTGCTCGCGGGTGTGTGGCTCGCGGGTTCCCGTACCGCGTTCGCGCAGGGCGACGATCTGATGCCGGAGCAAAGCGCCGCGAAAGCGAAAGAACTTCTGCAACAGGCGATTCAAGGTCTAGGCGGCAGCGCCTACCTGAACATTCACGACGTCACCTGCACCGGCCGCCTGAGCCAGTTCGGACACAACGGCGAGCTGAACGGCTTTGAAACTTTCGAGGATTATACGGTTCCGCCTTTCAAGGACCGCACCGAAAATCTTCCGAAGCGCAACATCATTCAGGTGATGAACGGCGACAAAGGCTGGGTGCTCGATCGCGGAGGCGTTTCCGACGCATCCGGCGCCGACCTGGCGCAATTCCACGAAGACATCAAGAAGGATATCGACAATATTCTGCGCAATCGAATCAAAGAGCCCAACATGATTTTCCGGTATGCCGGCCAGGACATTGTCGACCTGCAACAGGCCGACTGGGTGGAGCTGGTTGACAGCGAAAACCGTACGTTCAGGATCGCGTTCGCGCGATCCACTCACCTGCCGATTCGAAAAATCGTCAACACGCGCGACGCGAATACGCGCACGAAATCGGGCGAGATCGAGGTCTATTCGAATTACCATCCCATTGACGGCGTCCAAACTCCTTTCCAAATCACCCGCGAGCGCAACGGGATCAAGATCTACCAGGTCTTTTTCGAGAAGTGCCAGTACAACACGAGCCTCTCCGATTCACTCTTCACCAAAGAATCCCTCGACGAGCGCTGGGAAAAAGTAGGCAAGAAAGAACGCAAGAGGGCCGAAAAAGACGCCGCGAAAAACAAGAGCTAGCCGGTCCAGTCGCACTTCCGTAGGGGCGGGTCTAAGACCCGCCCGCGTAACCAGCAACGACCCGTTCCAATCCATCGAGCGCGCCATTCGAATTTTACTGGGTAGCCACGAGAAGCGCCTTGCTTGTCCTGGGCTTTCTCGCCCGTTGCTACGATTCCCCAAGCCATTCGCCGAATTCGCACTCGCGGAGTATAATCACCTGATGCACACGACGCGAAAATCTGCACAGGTACGCAGCACTACGGTGCTTTGCGTGCGCCGCGACAATAAAGTGGTCCTCGCGGCCGACGGACAGGTGACCCTCGGCGAAGGCGTTATCAAGCACAACGCCAAGAAAACGCGCCGGCTGTACAACGACAAAATCCTGGCCGGGTTTGCGGGCAGCACGGCCGACGCGCTCTCGCTCTTCCAGCGGTTCGAGAACAAATTGCAGGAGTTCCACGGGAACCTGCCGCGCGCGGCGGTGGAGCTCGCGAAGGAATGGCGCACCGACCGGTCGCTCCGCCACCTGGATGCACTCTTAGTGGTTGCCGACGCCAAATCCACTTTCCTGCTTTCCGGAAATGGCGACGTGATCGAGCCTGACGATGGGATCACTGCGATTGGATCCGGGGGCCCCTACGCGCTTGCCGCCGCCCGCGCTCTGACGAAATTCACGAAGCTGGGCGCCAAGGATATCGCGCAGGAAGCGATGCGCATCGCCAGCGAAATTTGCATTTACACAAACGCGCAATTCAGCATTGAAGAACTATGACCGGGAAATCGGAGAAAGACATGGTGATCTACTTGGCCGGAGAATCACAGGCGTCGGAACCGGAACCGCTTCCGTCGTTCGACGAGCTGACCCCGCGCGAAATCGTCATCGAGCTGGACAAATATATAGTGGGCCAAAATGCGGCGAAAAAGGCCGTCGCTATCGCGCTGCGCAACCGGGTGCGCCGCCAGAAACTGACGCCCGAACTTGCCGAAGATATCCTTCCCAAAAACATTCTGATGATCGGTCCCACCGGTGTAGGTAAGACGGAAATCGCGCGCCGCCTCGCCCGGCTTGCCGGCTGCCCGTTCGTGAAAGTGGAAGCTTCGAAATATACGGAAGTCGGGTACGTGGGCCGCGACGTTGAGTCCATGGTGCGCGATCTGGTGGAAACCTCGATTGACATGGTGCGTGAAGAGAAGCTCGATGAAGTGGCCGAGCGCTCCGAACAATCCGCGGAAGAGCGCCTGCTCGATTTGCTGCTGCCGTCCTCGCCCGTCCCGGCCGATGCGAATCCGGCTTCCGAAGCGCAGCGCCGCGAGCAGGTGCAGCGGACCCGCGAAAAGCTTCGCGTGCAGCTTCGCGAAGGCAAGCTCGACCAGCGCATGGTGGAGGTGGAAGTCCGCGAGCGCTCGATGCCGTCGTTTGAAATCATCACCAATCAGGGCGTCGAGGAGATGGACATCAACGTGAAGGACATGCTCTCCGGCATGTTCGGGCAGCAGAAAAAGAAGCGGAAGATGACCGTCGCCGAGGCTTTCGACTACCTGATTCAGGAAGAGGAGAACCGTCTAATCGACATGGACCAGGTGACGCGGATGGCGGTGGATCGCGTGGAGCAGATGGGAATCCTGTTCATCGATGAAATCGACAAAATCGCCGGGCGGGAATCGGGACACGGCCCGGACGTTTCGCGCGAAGGGGTGCAGCGCGACATCCTGCCGATCGTCGAAGGCACGACTGTGAACACGCGCTACGGAATGGTTCGCACCGACCACATTTTATTTATCGCCGCGGGCGCGTTTCACACCACGAAGCCGTCGGACCTGATTCCCGAACTCCAGGGCCGTTTCCCGATCCGCGTGGAATTGAGTCCGCTCTCCGAAGCCGATTTCATCCGCATCCTGACGGAGCCGAAGAACGCGCTCATCAAGCAGTACATCGCGCTACTCGATACGGAGGGATTGAAGCTCGCGTTCACGGAAGACGCGATCGCAGCGATCGCCGGCTTTGCCGCGAAAGTGAACGAGCACACCGAAAACATCGGCGCGCGCCGCCTCCACACCATTCTCGAAAAGGTGCTTGAGGAAATCTCCTTCGAGGCCCCCGAGATGAAGAAGAAAACCGTGAAGCTCGATGCCGCTTACGTCCAGAAGCAGTTGGCAAACATCGTCAAGGACCAAGACCTGAGCCGCTACATACTCTGACGCCGGAAAAATGGAAAATCGAAAAGGGGACTTCCCACCCAAGCCGGTCACAGGTCCGCACACGCCGCTCGCCGCCATTTTCTATCTTCTCTTTTCCGTTTTGTTTCTTTACGGTTGCGCCGCTCCCGCCGAACCCATCGAACGCAAACCGCCCACTCCGAATCCGGTGAACGACCTGAACGCCACCCAAGCCGGAAACGATGTGACGCTCGCGTTCACTCTTCCGCGCGACTCGGTTGAAAAGCGCCAACTCAGGCAGTCGCTGACCATTCAGGTGTACCGGGATTTTGAACCGGCGCCCGCGAATCCCACTTTGCTTTTGACGATTCCACCCGGCATGGTCGACCACTACACCGTCCAAGGCCGCGTTCGCTTCGTAGACTCGCTTCGAGCGGAGGATTTCGCTCCATCCGGCAGCCGGGAGGCGCTGTACCGAGTGCGCACATTTGTGTCGCCGAAAAAACTGTCGGCCGATTCGAACGTTGCCGCGCTCACCGTGTATCCGGTTCCCGATCCAATCGCAGACTTGAAAGCCGAAATCGCGCATCCGGGCGTAACGCTTTCGTGGACTCCGCCGCAAAAGACGCTCGCCGGCGCCGCGCCGCGCATCGCTTTTTATCGCGTCTATCGCGCCGAGTCGGAGCCTGAGTCAAGTACTACCGCGAATCCTGACGCGGATTCGGGCACAGCAAACGCGCCGGAGAACTCCAAAACAAAGGTTCCATTTGCGCGCATCGCAGAGCCAGCGTCCCCGCCCTACACGGACACGCTAGCCCAACTTGGCAAGACTTACATTTATACGGTTCGCAGCGTCTCCCAGTACCCAAACGTCGCGCTCGAATCGGCCGACTCGAATTTCGCCACCGTCACAGCCAAGGATATTTTCCCTCCGTCGGCCCCACAAAATCTTGTCGTCGTATTTGTTCCTGCCGTTGGCGGTGCGCCTGCAAACCTGGAACTCTCGTGGGCGATCAATCCTGAAACTGATATCGCGGGCTACAATGTCTATCGCAGTGAGTCGCAGGACGGCCTCGGAACGCGGGTGAACTCCGAATTGTTGCTTACGCCCGCATTTCGCGATATGAATGTTGTGCTCGGTCGCCGTTACTTCTACACCGTCTTCGCGGTCGATCGCTCTGGAAACGAGAGCCCTGCCAGCGCCCCTGCTTCGGGCAGCGTTCCGGCAGAAAGTCAGTAGAAGAATCGCAGAAGAGATGACTGAACATCCGATCCCGGATCCACTAAAGGTCGGCCGGCGCGTCCTGGCCGCGGGACACCGCACAAGTTTGGAAACAGGCCTCTATATGGGCGGTCTCCTGATCGTCGTGATGGTGAGCGCGCTCTTCGTCGCCAATCACATACCCGGCAGCGAGCGCTACGCTCTCGAACGCAATGCCGCCTTCTGCGCGGTTTTCTGCATGATCATGTTGATCCCGATCGCCCGCTTTTTCAATCGCCCCTTGCCGATGTTCATTTCCGCGATGATCGGCTGGTTCACTTTCGTCGTCGCCTACGACATCGCCGGCATGTTCTATCAGAATCTCTTTCAGGTGTTACGCCGGCCGTTCGAGGCTCTCATTGAAGGCGCCATCGTTTACGGCGTGGCAGCCGTCGGCGCTTGGGTGATCGGGATGTTTCTTCAGGCGCGCCACAATCCGATTGCACCACGGCGCCGCCGCACGCATCACCTTCACCAACAACCATGATCCATCGGCAACCATGAAGCTTTGCCGCTTCCAGCCGCAAGAGTTCGCCGCGACTGAGGTCGCGCGCGCACCGCACGATATTCATCCCCAGCCGCGCCACGGAATCATCGAAGGTAGCTCCGTCCACGAGTTTTCAGGCGAACTGTGGGGCCCGCGCGAACGCACCGGCCGCAAATGGCCGCTTGAGTCGATAGCTTTTCTTCCGCCTTCGAGGCCTTCCAAAATCGTGTGCGTCGGCAAAAACTACGCCGACCACGCGGCGGAAATGGGCGGCGTTCCACCGAAAGAACCGCTGATTTTCCTGAAGCCGCCGTCGGCGATCATCGCGCCCGAAGAACCGATCGTGCTGCCGCGCATCTCGCAGCGCGTCGATTATGAAGGTGAAATCGCCGTCATCATGGGACGGCGTTGCCATCTCCTCGGCGCGAATGACGATGTTCGCCCCTACATTCTGGGCTACACCTGCCTCAACGACGTCACCGCTCGCGACCTTCAAAAACTCGACGGCCAGTGGACTCGTGGCAAAGGGTTCGACACCTTCTGCCCCTTCGGCCCCTTACTGGAGTCCGACCTCAATCTGGCCGATACACGTTTGGAGACTTTCGTGAACGGCGTTAGAAAACAATCCGCGAGCGCTTCGGAAATGATCTTTTCGGTTGATGTTATAATTCGGTGGATAGCGCAGGTAATGACGCTCGAGCCCGGCGATGTAATCGCAACCGGAACGCCCGCCGGAATCGGCACTCTCGCCGCGGGTGACGTCGTCGAAGTGAGCATCACCGGAATCGGCACGCTTCGAAATCCGGTCACCGCGCCCGAAGACTAGGCGCAGCGCCCGCAAAACACACAGGTGAAAATATGAAATTCTTTCTGGACACCGCGAACCTTGATGAAATCCGCCAGGGCGCAGCTTCCGGCGTGATCGACGGCATCACCACGAACCCCACGCTCGCCGCCAAAGAGAAGAAGCCCTTTCGCGAGCTGATCATCGAAATCTGCAACATCGTAAAAAACGGCGCCATCAGCGCCGAAGTGGTCTCCACCGATTACGACGGCATGCTTCGCGAAGCGCGCGAAGTGGTCAGCTGGCACCCGAACGTGGTCGCGAAAATTCCGATGACGCCCGATGGCGTCCGCGCCCTGAGCGTTCTTTCGAAGGAGGGCGTGCGCGTCAACGTCACGCTCGTCTTTTCCGCTTCGCAAGCGCTTCTCGCCGCCAAGGCCGGTGCCTATTTCGTCAGCCCGTTTCTCGGCCGCGTTGATGATATCTCTCAGGACAGCCTGATCCTTCTTCGCGACATCCTGCAGATTTATCGCGCGTATGATTTCAAGACGCAGGTGCTGGCCGCGAGCCTTCGAGGGCCGATGCACGTGGTGGAAGCCGCGAAAATGGGAGCGCACATCGGCACGATGCCGTTCAAAGTTTTCGAAATGCTCTTCAAGCATCCGCTGACGGATCGGGGCCTCGAGTCGTTTCTGAAAGACTGGGAAAAAGCGCGCGGCACGCTAGGTGAGATTTCCGAGCCGGTCGCGTCGAGCAAAGGCGGGCGTTGAAAAACCTTCTGTCGAATTGGAGCGAACTGCTTCCGATGGCCGGCCTGATCGTGATGGCCGCAATCGGGATCATCGTCTGGCTGCGCCGCAAGCCTGTCGACGGAGCCGAAATCGAGCGCCAGCGCCGCGCCTACCTGAACAAAGTGGGCCGTATCGTCGAAGGCCAGGTGCTCGAAATTACCGAGAACCCGCACCCCGCCCCTCCGAAAGTTTCAGGCGGCTTCCCGCTGCGCCGCGCCGCGGCTCCCACGAACGGCATCCAGCGCCTGCTCTACTACACCTATTCCATCTCCGGCGTAACGTACGAAACCGCTCAGGACGTCACAGGTCTCGAAGAGCGCCTCCACCTCGCGCGTGCCGCCGTAGGCCAGACCGCCAGCGTAAAATACGACCCCTCCAATCCCAGCAACTCAATTCTGCTAGCTGACGACTGGTCCGGTTTACACTGACGCTCGACGGGTGCCAGACCTTACTTCCTGTCGACACAAGACGGCCTCTAACTAACTACGTCGGACGGTTCTAGAGGGATGATTGGCTTCGTCAGCGATCTCAGTAGTGCTCTCAGCGGGAGAATCAGTAAGATGGTGCCCACGGCAGCGACCCAAAAATCAAGATGCATGGCCTTCCAAAGGAAGATCAGCGCAAGGGTTGAGGCCAGCGCGTGACTTAGCCACGCAGAAAAGGACGAAACGTCCAGCATGGCGTCACAACTTTGACATCTAAACGGCGTGTCATAAGTGATGCGTCTTAGTTCCACTGGCTTGCCACAAATCGGGCAGCACCGACCGCAGCGAATTGTTTGCGAGGGTTGATTCATGGGTTTAATAACTTATAGCACATCCACTGAACCAGGCAGTTGCTCAGTCACTTCCCAATTACCAACCTCTCTAACGCAGTGCTACACTTTGTAGCTTCGTATAGGAGAAAACCCACCAGATGCGCATCCGCCCACGGCGCTTAGCACTCGCAATCCTCGCAATAATCGCAGCCCCGCTCGCCGCCCCCGCTCAGCAATCCTCGCAGCCCGTCGATCCCAGCCAGTATTCCGCCATGCGCTGGCGGCTTATCGGGCCGCATCGCGCGGGGCGCGTAACCGGCGTTGCAGGCATTCCCAACGACCCATCCACTTATTACATGGCCACTCCCGGCGGCGGCGTATGGAAGACCACCGACGCTGGCGAAGTATGGTTTCCGATCTTTGACGAGGAACACGTCGCCTCCATCGGCGCCATCGCGATCGCTCCGTCCAATTCAAAGATTA
The DNA here is from genome assembly GCA_049797655.1 of Candidatus Acidiferrales bacterium. GTDB lineage: Bacteria > Acidobacteriota > Terriglobia > Acidiferrales > UBA7541 > Palsa-295. The sequence continues at coordinate 16,958 of JBARFX010000115.1, forward strand.
TTTACGTTGGCACGGGCGAGCAGACCGCCGGCGACGGCGTCTACAAATCCACCGACGCGGGCGCCACCTGGACCAACATCGGCCTGAAAGAGACGCGCTACATCAGCTCGATCATCGTGGACCCGCGCAATCCGGACGTGATCATCGTCGGCGTTCTGGGCCACCCGCTGCTGAGCGTTTCGCCGCCCAGCCCCGACCGCGGCGTCTACAAAACCACCGACGGCGGCAAGACCTGGAAAAAAACTCTCTACAAGGACGACCTCACTGGCGTTGCCGACCTTTGCGCCGACCCGCAAAATCCGCGCGTTCTCTACGCCTCTCTGTGGCATCCCACCGATTTCTTTGCCGGTGATGACGGCCCCGAAAAACCAAACTCGTGGGTCTATAAGTCCACCGATCAGGGCGCCACGTGGAAAGAACTCGCCTACACCGGATTCCCCAAGGCCCCCTGGGATCGCGTCGGCGTCGCAGTGGCTCCCGGAAATCACGGTCAACGCGTTTTCGCAATTCTCACGCAGGGCCTGTACCGCTCTGATGATTCCGGCGCCACCTGGCGCCAGATTACGAAAGACACTCGCGTGATCGGCAACGCGTATTTCGCCCCCGTCTACGTGGACCCGCGCAACGCTGACATGGTCTACGTGATGCAGACTTCGCTCTACCGCTCAACCGACGGCGGCCAAACCTTCGCGTCCTACAAAGGCGCGCCCGGTGGCGACGATTACCACAACATGTGGACCGATCCGCAAAATTCCGCGCGCCTGATTCTCGGCGTCGATCAAGGCGCGGTCATCAGCGTCGATGGCGGCAGAACCTACACTTCCTGGTACAACCAGCCCACCGGTCAGTTCTACCACGTCACCACCGACAACAATTTTCCCTACATCGCCTACGCCGCGCAGCAGGATAGCGGCACCGCCGAAGTTCCCAGCCGCAGCGACTACGGCTCGCTCACCTATCGTGATTGGTTTTCTGCCGCGGGATTCGAATACAGCTACATCGCGCCCGATCCGCTGAATCTCAATATCGTCTATTCAGGCGGCTGGTACGGCAGCGTGGTCCGCTTCGACAGAACCACCGGCCAGTACACTCACGCATTCGTGCGCGGCCCAAAATACCGCACCACCAACATGCCGCCATTGGTCTTTTCGCCGCACGATCCGCACCTCCTCTATCTCGGCACTCAGTTCGTGCTCACCACCGAAGATTCCGGACGCACCTGGCAAACCATCAGTCCCGATCTGGCCGCGCGGCCTGACGCTCCGGCAAAGACCGCCGAGAACGATGACGACTCGAAAGCGCAGCCGGTGCAACTGGCGCAGTCCGCCCCGCAATCGCGCCCCAATTCGCACGAAGACGGAAGCGAGAAATCGCGCAGCGCCTCCGCCGTCAATCCTGGTCACTTCCCGGAAGCCGAATCGGAATCTCTCGCGCCATTCGCGGATGACGAAAAAGATTTCGGCGACGAGCAGTCCGCCCGCCGCCGCAGCGCCATCAGCACAATCGCCCTTTCGCCACTGCAGGCGGGCGTCATTTGGGCTGGCACGAATAACGGACTCATTCAGCTCAGCTGGGACGGCGGCCTCACCTGGAAGAACGTCTCACCACCCGATCTGAATGAGCACAGCAACGTGGTGATCCTCGAAGCTTCGCCGTGGGATTCGCGCTTCGCCTATGCCACAGTCGAAAATCGCCGCGACCCGACTCCCTACATCTACCGCACACTCGACGCCGGAAATTCCTGGCAGAAAATCACCACGGGCCTTCCCGCCACATGGGTCGCTCGCGCCATTCGCGAAGACACGGTCCGCAAGGGACTGCTCTATGCCGCGCTCGAGAATGGCGTTTACGTGTCCTTCGATGACGGCGACCACTGGCAGTCGCTCCAGTTGAATCTCCCCACGAGCGACGCTCGCGATCTCGTTGTCCACGACAACGATCTCGTGGTGGCCACCTACGGCCGCGCCCTCTGGATTCTTGACGACCTCTCACCCCTTCGCCAGGCCAGTGCCCGAATCGCAAACGCCGATGCCGCGCTGCTTAGTCCCGCCACCGTCACGCGCATCCGCTGGGACAACGACCAGGAAACTCCGCTGCCTCCGGAATTTCCCGCCGGGCAAAATCCGCCCGACGGCGCGATCTTTTATTACTCGCTGAAGTCCGTTCCGGCCGCTGACGTCACTCTGGATATTAACGACGCGCAGGGAAATTTAGTCCGCCGCTTCTCCAGCGCTACGCCCGCGCCGGACACAGTCGTAAAAAATGTGCCCGACTACTGGTTTGGCCCGCAGGCTCAGCTCACGAAAAATCCAGGCCTGAATCGCTTCACTTGGGACCTCCGCTTCGAGCCGCCGCCATCGCTGCAATACAGCTACTACGGCCAGCCCCTCAAGTATCTTGAGTACACGCTCTCCGATCACGCCATTCCCGGTGAAACGCCGCGCGAACAGGTTCTCGGTCCAATCGTACCGCCCGGCCAGTATCAGGTTGTGCTCCACGCCAACGGACAAACGGTGGGCCAGTCGTTCACGATTGTTCCCGATCCGCGCGTTCACATTGGCCCGGCCGATTATGCGGCGCAATTCGCGGCGGCGAAGCGCGCCGATAGCGGCCTGCGTGCGAGCTACGCCATCTACCAAGCGGTCGCCACACTCCGCAATGCGGTCTCCGAGCGCGAACGAAGTCTCGACGCCATCATGAAGTCCGCCGCCGCGCAAGCGGCAGATCCGCAAGCAAAGGCCGCCGCCGAGGCGCTGAAATCTCTCGACGCAAAAACCGCGGAGATCATCGAAGGCGCAAAGGATTCCTCAGGCGTAGGCGCTGTAAATCGCGACCTCGCCCGCACCTCGTTCATGATCCAATCCGGCGATGCCGCTCCGGCCGCCACAGCCCTCGAAGTAATCTCCGATTCCTGCGCGGCCCTGAACAAATCAATCTCCGAGTGGCGTACGCTAAACTCCGACACAATCCCGTCCGTCAATTCCATCCTCGAGAAATCGAAGCTAGCTCTCCTCCCGATCATCGCCAAAGACTCAGGAGAGCCCGCGGACGCTTGCCATATGTAATTTCTTCGGATTACGAAAACTTGGATCGTGCGGTGGCGCGTACGGAATTCCCGCTAAACCATTGAAAACATGAGCTCGCCGCCCATCCTGGAGTACGGCAAAGAGGGGTTCGGGAATCCGGCGACCACCTTGCCTAATCGCTCTAAAAGGCCGATATTGGGAAGCCGCGACTCGATCGCAACCCGGTGAACACTCGATCATGAGCACTCCAAAACCAATCGAACATCGAAAACATCACGACCGAATCGAAGAACTTCGCCGCCGCAACGCCGAAGCCGAAGAAGGCGGCGGCGCCGAACGGCGCGAGCGCCAGCACAAGGAAGGCAAGCTCAGCGCGCGCGAACGCATCGATCTGCTGCTCGACGAAGGTTCTTTCGAAGAGCTGGACAAATTCGTCCGCCACCACTGCACCGATTTCGGGATGGAGCAGCAGCGCCCCGCCGGGGACGGTTTCATCACAGGTTTTGGCCGTATTGACGGGCGCCTCGTCTACGTTTTCGCGCAGGACTTTACCGTCTTTGGCGGCTCGCTGTCGGAAGCCAATGCGTCGAAGATCACGAAAATCATGGATCTCGCCGTGCGGCAGGGTGCACCCGTAATCGGGCTCAACGATTCGGGCGGTGCGCGCATTCAGGAAGGCGTGATGTCTCTCGCGGGGTACGCCGATATATTTCTTCGCAACACTCTCGCGAGCGGAGTGATCCCGCAGATCAGCGCGATCATGGGTCCGTGCGCGGGTGGCGCCGTCTACTCTCCCGCGATCACCGATTTCATCTTCATGACGCGCGAAAGTTCCTACATGTTTGTCACCGGTCCGGACGTCATCAAGACCGTCACGCATGAGGAAGTCACAAAGCAGGAACTGGGCGGCGCGATGACTCACAACGAAAAAAGCGGCGTCGCTCATTTCGTCTCGCGCGACGATGCCGAATGCCTGGCGATGATTCGCGAACTCTTCGGATATCTTCCGTCCAATAATCTCGAAGACCCGCCGCGCCGCTCGTCGAACGATCCCTGGGACCGTGCTTCCGCTGCGCTCAACGCGCTTGTCCCCGAAGACCCGCAAAAGCCTTACGACATCAAAGATGCGATACACGAAATCGCGGACGATGGCGAGTTCTTCGAAGTGCACGAACACTTCGCGAAAAACCTTGTCGTCGGCTTCGCGCGCCTCGAAGGGCGACCGGTCGGAATCGTCGCGAATCAGCCGGCGTTTCTCGCCGGCGTTCTGGATATCAACTCTTCCATGAAAGGCGCGCGCTTCGTCCGCTTCTGCGACGCGTTTAATATCCCGTTGATCACCTTCGAAGACGTTCCCGGCTTTCTTCCCGGCACGCAGCAGGAATTCGGCGGCATCATCAAGCACGGCGCGAAACTTCTTTTCGCTTTCGCCGAAGCCACCGTCCCGAAAATCACGGTGATCACGCGCAAAGCATACGGCGGCGCGTATTGCGTCATGGCCTCAAAACACATTCGTACCGACCTCAATTACGCCTGGCCAACGGCTGAAATCGCCGTGATGGGCCCGGAGGGAGCGGTGAACATCGTTTACAAGCGCGAAATCGATCGCGCTCCCGAAGCCGATCGCGAAAAGCTGCGCCGCGAGAAAACCGACGACTTCCGCGAGCGCTTCGCCAACCCCTACGTCGCCGCCGAGCGCGGCTACATCGACGCCATCATCGAGCCTTCCCAAACCCGCGCCAAACTGATCACCGCCCTCCGCTCCCTCGAAAACAAGCGTGACACCAACCCCAAGAAGAAACACGGCAACATCCCGCTATGACGGCATCGGCTGAAGCGAAATCGACCGGCAGTCATGCTCATCTAAAGCGTTACTCCTACGCCGAGCCACGAACTGGACATTGGGGGGGCAATTCGGTAGGATTGCGGGGTTTTGCGCCATTATTATTGGCAGGTAAGAGAGCCCTAGGAGATTGCGATGCTCAAGTCCGGCCCGAAGTCCAATTCCAAGAACGCCCCGAAGACGCTGCTCGATTCGCTCGACGCGCTTATCGACTGCTATCATCTTCTGAAGCATCCCTTCTATCAGGCTTGGACCGCGGGCACGCTCTCGAAGGAAGCGCTGCAACTTTACGCGGCGCAGTATTACCAGCACGTGCGCGCGTTTCCGGAGAATCTGAAGCAGCTCTCGACGCGCACGAACGGCAACTTGCAAACTCTCGTGAACGAAAATCTCGCCGAAGAGATCGATCCGACGGCGCCACACCCGATGCTGTGGCGCGAGTTCGCGTCGTCACTGGGCGTTTCGGACGCAGCGCTCGATTCAACCCGCGTTCTGCCGGGGATCGCAGCGCTTCTCGATACGTTCGACGAAGTGGCGGCACAGGGAACGATGGCGCAAGCCGTCGCGATGTTCTACAGCTACGAAGCGCAGGTTCCGGAAATCGCCTCGCAGAAAATTTCGGGGCTTCGCCGCTTTTACGGAATCACCGATTCGCGGTCGCTGGCTTATTTTGCGGTGCACCTAGAAGCCGATGTGCGGCACCGGGCTGCTTGGCGCGAGTGGCTCGCGGAACAAAAGAACGTCGACGAGGTCGCGGTTCTCTGTGCGGCCGAGCGCAGTTTGAAAGCCCTCTGGGGTGCGCTCGATGCGGTCTATCCGCAAGGCTGCGCGTCAAAGAATTAAGCGGACGGAACATTTCCGGCCTGCGCCTTATCCACTCAGCTGAAATTCCTCTTCCGGCTGGCGGTGTGCTTTCAGCGACGGCGGCGAGATCGCTTCGATTTCTTTTTGCCATTGGCGCGCGATTTTCGACCCGTGGCAGCCTTCAGAACTTTTACTCCCCCGCTCCCGCCTATGTAAACCTGCTGCGCGAGTCCGAGAAACAGTCCGTGCTCCACGACTCCCACAACTTCATCCAGTTCCCGCGCGACCTTCTTCGGATTTGCCATCGGTCCGAACGCGCAATCAAGAATGTAGTGGCCGCCATCGGTGACGTATGGTTTACCGTCGGTGCCAGGCCGCAGCGCCGGGTTCGCGCCGAGCGCCTTGAGTTTTCGGTTGGTCGCCTGCCAGCCGAACGGCACCACCTCGACTGGAACCGAGAACGTCGAACCCAGACGCTTCACGATTTTCGACTCGTCCGCCACCACCACCATTCGCTTGCTTGCCGCCGCCACAATTTTTTCGCGCAGCAGCGCCCCGCCGTGGCCCTTGATCAGGAACAGGGTGCGGCGCTCCACTTCGTCGGCGCCGTCAATCGTCAAATCGATCTCGGAATGTTCCGCCAGCGTCGTGAGAGGGATTTTCAAACCGCGCGCTTGTTCCGCGGTGCGCTCGGAGGTGGGAATTCCCGCGAAGCGCAATCCTTCTTCGGCGGCGCGCCGGCCGAGTTCACTCACCAGGTAAGCGGCCGTCGAGCCGGTGCCGAGTCCGACCACCATGCCGTTCTCGACCAGCTTTGCCGCCGCTTCCGCAGCTTCCTTCTTCCAACGATTCTGCTCGCCCGCGTCCATCGCTCCTCCACCGCCGCTTTCGAATCGCGACGCCATGATAGACGCTCGCTTGGAGGTTGCCAACAGCAGAGCATCCAGCGCAGCCTCCGTTTCGCCGCCGTGTTTTCGTTCCGGACATCCACTACAAGGTCCCAATGTTTCGTAAAATCCTGATCGCTAACCGCGGCGAAATTGCCGTGCGCATCGTGCGCGCGTGTAGAGACATGGGCGTGCGCTCCGTTGCGGTCTATAGCGACGCCGACCGCGCTTCGCTTCACGTCCGGCTTGCCGACGAAGCTTATCCGATCGGCCCGGCGCCTTCTCGCGAAAGCTATCTCGTGATCGACAAGATAATCGGGGCCGCGCGTTACGCAGGCTGCGACGCCATTCATCCCGGCTACGGCTTTCTCGCCGAAAATCCGTCGCTACCTCGGGCTTGCCGTGCGGCGGGAATCACATTTATCGGACCATCCGCTGAAGCGATGGAAAAGCTTGGCTCGAAAACAGCGGCACGGCACGTCGCGCACGAAGCGAATGTGCCAACGGTTCCCGGAACGCTCGATCCGATCGAGACTGCCGACGAGTTGCTCGCGATCGCGCGCAAAACCGGATTTCCGGTGGTTCTGAAAGCGGTGGCCGGAGGCGGCGGCAAGGGGATGCGCTCGGTAGATCGGGAAGTTGAACTCGCGGGAGCCTGGCGCGATGCCTCATCCGAAGCGCAGAACGCATTCGGCGACGGCCGGCTCTACCTCGAAAAATATCTTCTGAAACCACGGCACATCGAGATTCAAGTGCTCGCCGATCAACACGGGCACATCGTCCATCTCGGCGAGCGCGAATGTTCCGTCCAGCGGCGCCATCAAAAAGTGATTGAAGAGGCACCCTCGCCGATCGTGACTCCCGAACTTCGGCGGAAGATGGGAGAGGCCGCCGTGAAACTTGCGCGCGCCGGCGGATACACGAATGCCGGAACCGTGGAATTTCTAGTTGACGCCGATCGCAATTTTTATTTCCTCGAAATGAACACGCGGCTGCAGGTGGAGCATCCCGTTACGGAGATGGTGACGGCTACGGATCTGGTGAAATTGCAAATCCGAATCGCGGCAGGCGAGTCGCTTCCGTTCTCGCAGGAGCAAGTCGCGCTTAGAGGGCATGCGATCGAATGCCGAATCTACGCCGAAGATCCTGAAAATAATTTCTTTCCGTCGCCGGGAAGGATTCGCGAGCGGCGAGTGCCAAGCGGCCCCGGAATTCGTCTCGACGACGGTGTGTACGCCGGATGGACGGTACCGAACGACTACGACCCGATACTGGGAAAACTGATCGCCTGGGGAAACGACCGCGCCGAAGCGATCGCGCGGCTGCGGCGAGCGCTCGAGGAATATTACGCAGGCGGAATCAAAACGAATATTTCGCTGTTCCGCAAAATCCTGGTCACGCCCGATTTTCAGAAGGGCGATATCTATACGCGCTGGCTGGATGACTATTTGCGCGACGCTCAAGAGACCGCCGAGCCTGCCGCAGAAGGAGATGCCTCGCGCGCGCAAAGCGCGGCGTTGTTCGCCGCGGCGCTGTGGCATCTTTCAGGAAGCGAAGCGGCCGCCGGAAACAGCCAGCCATCCGCAGATTCGGGAGGGTTGGAAGCATCGCGCTGGAAAGCAGAAGGGCGCCGGGAGCAAATCGACCGGGAGCCATCGCGGTGAGCGCCGCTTGCAATTCGACGCGTGGAGCGAGCGGGCGATGAAACTCGCGATCGCGCTCAACGGAAAAGCTCATCAAGTGGAACTTACGCACGCCGGCAATCGCCTGAGCTGCATCGTGGACGGCGTTCCGCTCGAAGCCGACGGCGTCAAAATCGCGCCAGGTATTTATTCGATATTGATTGACGGCGAATCGTTCGAAGCGCGCGTCGAGCCGGACGGCCGTGGCTTGCGGCTCACTGTAGCGAACCGCGAATGGCAGGCCGAAATTCGCGATCCGCGCGAGTGGCACCGCAATCGAAGCGGCGCCGCGGAAGCCGAAGGGCGGCAGCAGGTGCTCGCTCCGATGCCGGGCAAGATCGTTCGCGTGCTTGTAGGCGCAGGCCACACAGTGGAAACGAAACAGGGTTTGTTCGTCGTCGAAGCGATGAAGATGCAGAATGAAATTCGTTCGCCAAAATCCGGAATCGTGGAACGGCTTCTGGTGACTGAAGGTCAAACGGTAAACGCCGGTGAAGTGCTCGCCATCATCGCCTGACGAAATGCGCTGGCCGCCGACCGGCGGCGTCACTTTTCCGGAATCCGCTCGATAGATATTAACTGTTACGTGTGTCCCAATATGCTCCACAGCGCACCACGCCGCGAGAACCTGCCACAATATTCACAGAACAGAATCCGGCATTAGCAACCGGCACAAAATCAGGAGTAGAAGATGCAAATGTCGTTCAGCCTCGCATGGGCCGCCATCGTCGTGCTGCAAGGAATCGCCATACTTCTTTGGGCGATGCCCTGCGGAATTCTTGCTGCGGAAGGAGAGAAGGAGGGACTCAGATTCTGGAGGACCTTGTTGATTTCTTTCTTCCTGACGCCGCTCGCCGGCGTGGTGGTGGTTTTGATGGCCCGATCCGCACGGACCGGCCAGACGGTTTCGGAAACCACGGGCCGCAACCCAGCCGCAACCTCTCCGCACGTTTCCTCGTAACAGATTTCACATCGGGTCTTACATCGGGCGCCGGGCGCTTCGCATCCCGCTGCAAACCAAAATTCACTTGAACGTTGGCGAGCGAATTACTTCGAGGCGGGCAACTTGCCGGCGGATTCGATAATTTGGCGGGCGAGATAATTCGTCACGTGCGAATCGTCGCGCGCTTCGATCATGTACGCGGACCGCAGAAGCTGTTCCTTGCGGTTCCGAAGCGTGTCCCGAATCGTCTGCTGCACCTGCGGATCGGCTAAATCGCGCTGCCCGGCAGCTTCCTTCGCAACCAATTTCAGAATGCGGTAGCCCTGATTATTGACGCCGATCGGTTGCGTCACTTCGCCCGGCTTCATCGCGAGCACAGTTTTCTTCAGGAGCGGGTCGGATTTATTCAGCGCCGACTCCGGGATAAAACCAAGATCGCCGCCCGTCGAAGCGGTGGAATCTTCCGAATAGTCCATCGCCAGCTGTCCAAAATCCGCGCCGGAATTCAGTTTCTGCTCGAGCACTGCGACTTTCCGCTTGGCTTCGGCTTCGGTGGTCGCTTTATCGTTCTTGCGATTGTGGACGGAAGGGTCCGGATGCGGCGTCACAACGATTTGCGCGATGTGGAATTGCTGCTCCGCCACGTTAAATTGCGACCGGTTCTTTTCGTAAAAGTCCGAAACATCCTGGTCGGTAATCGAAATTTTCGCCACCACTTCGCGATTGAGAAGCTTCTGTACGGAAAGCTGCCGGCGGATGTCGCTTTTCAGATCGTTCACGGTAAGGCCCGTGTCCTTCAGCTTCTTTTGAAACTCTTCCTCGGTATACGGGCTTTTCGACTCCGTGAATTTGTCTTCTACTTCAGCATCGCTCGCCACCAGATTCATCTTGTTGGCGCGCTCGATGAGGATTTCGTTGTTGATCAACTCGTCGAGGATGCTGAGCTTCAGCGAAAGCGATTCTTCCTGCGACGGGGCGGGCGCGTCCGCATTCACGCGCGTGCGATAGTATTTGTCCACTTCTCCGCGCGAGATGTCTTTCCCATTCACCACCGCCCACACATCCGGCCCCGGCGCGGACTCTTTCTTGCAACCAACCGCAAATCCACACACCAGCACCGCTGAGAGAACCAGCGTTCTCCGGGCGAACCGGAATGTCTGCGGAGGGGCGGCGATCTTCAAGCGGCCTTTTTCACCTTGCCGGCGCGGATGCAAGCGGTGCAGACACGAATATGTTTGTGCGTGCCCTTGATGACGGTCTTCACGCGGCGGAGATTCGGATTCCAGCGGCGGCGGCGGACATTATGAGCGTGGCTGATCACGTTGCCAAAGCTCGGTTTCTTGCCACAAAGTTCACATGCGAGTGCCATTGACGGTTGCTCCAGATGGAAATTCGTTCAAATAGCGTGAGTTTGGATGCTACCAGAGAATCAGCCATGCGGAAAGCATTTTGCACCCGTGTGCCTGTTCGAGCTCTGTCATCTCGACAGTGGTTTGCGCCGGAGGGACCTGCTTTTCTCCCGCGGCTGTCGCAACGGCCGTCATCCGTCCGATATTCCTTGCCGGGAAGCGGTTGAGGGATTTCATTCGCACTCGGCGGCGCGAGGGGGAGGGCGCAGGCATGCCGCCGGCGGGAAATGCGGAATTTGGCGCGCCGATTCTCCGGATCCGCTATTCCTCCGGTAGCACAGGCAGGACCATCATGCTCACTGTGGACGGATCGTCGCGCAGCTTCAAATACAGCAACGTTCCATTCGGACGCGGCACGCTGAGCGTTGAGTCCACAAAGCCTGCCGGCACGGGAACCGTGTGGCTGAACTGCGGGTCGGACGCGACCGAATCGATCAAAAATAAATTCGCCCCGCTCAAAGCGCACCCTTTGTCCGGCTTGTCCGGGCAGCGAATTTCTTTCAGCGATGGAACGCGCACCAGGGTTGCGAGCGGCACCCAATCGCCTTTGGCGCCGTCCGCAGCCACGGGACGAAAACGCAGCGGACCAAACGCCGAAGCGCCGAAGTTCTTCGCCGGGTCAAATATCGCGAGGACGGTATGAGAGTCCTGCAGGATCAGGCCGCCGTCCGCCTCGCCCAGCAGCACGTGAAATGATTCATCCGCCGTCGCCACTTCGATCTTTTCGCTGTGCGCAAATTTCTCCGGCACTTCCGTCTTCAGAAAAAACGACAGCCGTCCGCCCTGCGAGAGCTCGTCATCGCTGCCGAAGCGAATTGCTGCAGACGCGGGACCGCGCTGCACGTTCTTGCTGAGAAGCGCGACCCTCGGGCGCGGCGGTTCCACGGTCGTTTGCAAGTCCAGCACACGCCCGTCTCTCAGCGCCACGTGCGCCACAAGTTTTTCTTCCGGTTGCAACGCACCGGTCGGCGCGTTGTTCAGAGTTGCCAGGCGCAGCTCGTCTTTTTGGTCCGCGCGCGACAATTTTGCAGGCGCGAAATGAATCCCGTTCAGTTCGAAACTGTCCACCTCGTCCAGACGCGTTCCCTTCAATACACCCTGCTGGTCGCCTGCATTGATCGTGAACCGTTCGAGACGTGCCGCCTCCGAATATGCGTGCAGACTGAGCTCGTCGGCCTCCGCCAGCCCGTACTGTTTCACTTTTAGTTTCACGGGGCCCGTCGGCTTGTCTTTGAGCGGAATCTGCACTTCGAGTTCGTCCGGCTTGCCCGCTTTCCATGTGGCCTTCAAATCTTCGCCGTTACCGGCAGCCGCGCTCACTTTCTCCACGCAAGCCGCGCTCGCCGATTGCAAGTGAACCAAATCGTCGCGGCCCACAATCAGCGAGCTCTGGTCCGGCGCCGGAACGATCCACTTCGCCACATGCGCGGACCGCAGTTGAAAACTCGGTCCGTCGAAAGTCTCGAAGCCCCAGCGCCCGCGAAGAGTTCCCTTCGCTTCCGGATCCAACTGGCCTGCATGCAGCCCCTGCGTATCAATGAAGAATCCACCGCGGGCCGCGTCCGCCACAGAGGGAAGGTCCATGCCGGTTCCGGACTTGCTCTCGACATGAAGAACGAAATCGTGCGCGATATCGGTTGCGAACACCAGAGGAGCGCCTTCGACGGGAAGAACCAGCGGTGATTTTTGCAGGCAGAACACTTCCGCCGTGTTTACCGCGCGCAGCGGGGGCAGTTGCGCAGCCTCGACCGCGGGCAGCCCCACAACCAGCACGGATTTCGGTTTCCGGAACGAGGGCGGATTATTCAGTCGAAGATTCAACTGCTGCTGCTTGGCGAGCGCGAGCGCCGGTATGTACTGGTATTCCGCCGTATGGATATCGCCCATGATGCGGGCGAGGTCTACGATCGCTCCCACGTACGCGCTGTAATATCCTCCGCCCGCGAGCGAGGTGGCGCTCACCGCTCCGATGAAATCGGAGGACGGGCCGGAAGTAAGAGCGGTCACCATGGACTGGCTGTGCCCGTCGTCCAGCACCAGTTGATCGGAGTTCTGCGAGAGGCACGGTGCTTGCTGTTCCGTGGGTTTATCGAAGCACTGCTGATCGAGTTTAATGTTTAAAGTTCGGGCCAGCAGGATCGAGCGCTCGTGCAGCGCCTTGGGATCCGTGTCCGAAGTTTCTTTCACCTCGCTCAAGTATTTCTCGAGCCGCAAGCGATCCAGACTGGCTTGATTCAGGTCCTGTGATGCTCGCACGAATGCGCCAGGCCTGCCGCGTACGGCTGTACGCAGCGTGCCGAAATCGCCGCCGGTCTCCGGCGCTAGAAATAGAAGCGTTTGTTGGGCGTCCGGCGGAACCGTCACGACGATTCCCTCCTGGCGCACTTGCTTGTTCCAGGTTTCGGCCCGGGTGAACCAGGTGTCGGGCGGCGGGTTCGTCGAGCTGCGGAGAAACGCGACAATCAGGAGGTAGTGCACGGACTGGCTTTCCGGAAAATCAGGGTGAATCCACAGCCGGTCGCCCGGTTGGAGGTTGGGAACATCGGAGATCGGCAGCGTCTTGCCGGCCCGCGTGACGGTCATCTCCACGCGAGGCCCTGCCAAATCGAAAGCCGCAGAATCTGCGCGGACGATTTCTATATGGATGAACGGCAGCGTGAGAAATGCGAAAACCGCGAAAAACAAAATGCGAATGGCCGAAAAACGGAAAGCGAAGGTCCCCATTTCTAATACGCTCCTGAGGTCCGGGGTAAATATGGTACTACCTCCAAGCATTCACTGCGCGTTTTTGATTGGCGTTACTAATCGGTTGTAAAGCAATGAGTTGCAGCGCGGCTCATGCGAGCGCGGTATCGGGGCGAGGGCCCAGGGAGCGCAGCCGCTGTGTGAACCGTCCGGAGGCTGTGTCGCAAACTAGCAGGCCATGCGGTCTTATAAGTGAATGCGGCTATTTGTGCTAGGTGCCACGGGAAGAACAGTACGGAGATCGTGTAAAGCGCGCGAACGCAGAATGTCCGGGAACACCGTTTCGACCCAAGAGAACAAGAGTAAGGTCGCAAGCTTTGCGATTAGTTGCAAATGCTCTAAAATTAAGAGCAGTTCCCGCTGTGGGCGTGTAGCTCAGCTGGGAGAGCACCTGCTTTGCAAGCAGGACAATTCCCCAAGCTAAGTCGTTGCCGAGGTTGCGCTTAGTTGAATCGGGCGTCCTCGTTGGCTGCTCCAATCCTGCTCCAAACAGCGTGGGTCTCATCGGTCATAAGGATTCCTCTGGTTTTAGCTCGTTCACGCTCTTCATCGGTACAAGAACGCGTCGGCCCACTTGGACAGTTCGGATAGCATTTGATACAACGAAGTTGTGTATCGTCCGAGGGGACATGC
>JBARFX010000116.1:0-32758 GCA_049797655.1 Candidatus Acidiferrales bacterium
GGATGCGGCAGCGGCGCGCGCGCGAGGAGCGGGAGGATACTTGGGATCCAGGCGAGCCGCGGGCAGGACTCCGTTGAGTTGCGCGAGCAGAGCTTCTTTCGACCCGCCGAAGAAATTTTCGACCACTTGACCTAGCGCCTGCGCACGCGCTTCCTCCGCGGTGACATTTGCGCGGTAAGTGTAGGCGCGACCGACTTTGCGGCGTTCAACGACCCCTTTGCGCGCGAGGCGGTCCATGATCGTCATGATTGTGGTGTAGGCGCGGGGCCGGCGGGCCGCGAGGCGATCGCGAATTTCGCGAACAGTACCTTCGCCCATCGGCCAGAGCGTATTCATGCAGTCCAGTTCGAGGGGCGCAAGGTCGAGAACAGAGCGGCGTGGGGATTGGATTTTCGAGATTGTGTCAGTCATTGGCGCTCGTTCGTGCCATTCAGATTTTCTTCTTCGTGTCGCCCACGGTAGCAGATTTTGCCGCGCCGGCGCCCAAATACTTCCCGCCATCAAGCAGCGCGCGGCGAAGCGACGGGTTGCGGCCGGTCCACTGGTCGTCGCCAGCCAGCGATTCAAGCGTCGCGCCCATCGCCGCCATCTTTGAATCGAGGTCGTCAATAAAATTCAGAGCGACCGCCTCACGCACCTGAGGCAGTGTTGGCGATCCGAATTCATACGTGCCGTGGTGGCTGAGGATCAAATGTTCGACAAGCACGGCGAGCGGGGCGGGGAAGCCGGGAATCGTTCTAATCCGCTCCTGGACCATACCGGCGCCGATCATGATGTGGCCGAGCAAGCGGCCTTCAGTGGAGTAATCGATGCCGCGAGCGTAACGCAATTCGTCGATTTTCCCGATGTCGTGGAGAACTACCCCGGTGAGGAGCAGGTCGGCGTCTAGTTCGGGATAGTGTGCCGCGACGGAGCGCGCAAGGCCGATGAGACTGACCATATGTTCGAGCAGCCCGCCGATGAAGGCGTGATGCATGGTCATCGCCGCCGGAGCGCGTTTGAGTTTGGGAACGATCGCGGGGTCATCCACGAAGGTGAAGAGTAGCTTCTGCAAAAACGGGTTCTTCATTGCCGCGACGGCGGAGCGGAGCCGCGCGTAAAGGTCGTCGATGTTGAACTTCGTATGCGGAAGGAAATCGGCAAGCTCGTAGTCGCGTTCCGCAGAGGGAATCACGGCTTCGAGCGTGAGTTCTTTTTGTCCGTTATAGAGCTTAACGCGGCCACGAATCTGGACGACATCGTCGCGGTCGAAGGTGCCGGAGATGGCGGCGAAGTTGTCCCACATCTTCGCGGAGATCGTTCCGGTGCGATCGGCGAGCTCGAGTTGAAGCCAGGACGAGCCAGTGCGCGGAGAAGTGCGAATCTCTTTCTCGCGGACGAGGAAGAGAGAGGTGACCGCCTGGCCGTCCTGGAGGCCGGAAACGTAGAGGGTTTTCATCAGCTGTTCAATCTCGGCTTGAGCTTCTTTTTATTTTTCTGCTGCGTGTCGGGCGTCGGCGCGACTTCCTGGATTACGCTTGCGCCGGGAACTGCGGCCGAATCCGTGAATCCGGGCTTCACCGTGACGTAGCTTTCTTCGCGCAACTGTGCGAGATATTCGCGCATCTGCGGCTGCATCTTCTGCAGGTAAATCCTGTTCATGATTTCGGTTTCAACTTTTTCCACGGGCTGCAGGCCGACCTGGTAATGATCGAGGACTTTGAGGACTTCGAAGCCAGTTTTTGTCTGGATGACGTCGGTTACCTGGTTCTTGTCCATTTTAAAAACGACGTCTTCAAGCTGTTTTGAGAGCTGGCCACGCTCGAAAGTTCCGAGATTGCCGCCCTTATCTTTCGTGCTGCCTTCCGAGTAGCGCTTGGCAATTTCGCTGAACTCTTCGCCCTTCAGGATGCGATTGCGATAGTCGTTGGCCTTTTGCTCAATGGCTTCGATTTCCTGAGGGTTCTTGCCCTGGGTATCCAGGAAAATTTCGGCGAGGTCCACTTGCTCGGGCCGGACAAAATCTTTCTGATGCGCGTCGTAATATTGCTTCACTTCGTCATGGCCGATCACGATGCGGCTGCCCATCTCGCGATGGATCACCTCCTGGGTCAGCAGGGAGTTACGAAACTGCGATTTGTACTCTTCCCAGGACAAGCCTTCACCTTCCACGGCTTTTTCGAGGTCGTCGAGGCTGGCGAGGTTATTCTGTTTGCGGATCTCATCGAGGCGCTTGATCACATCGGATTCAACGCTGATGCCTTCGTCCTTGCCGCGCTGAATCAAAAGCTGTTGGTCGATCATGTCGCGAAGCAAATCTTTTTGCTTGTCCTTGTACATCGCCTCGATGCGATCGGGAGGGCAGGCCTGACAATCGTCGGCCACATCCTTGTGAAGCGCCGCTTCGCCCTTTTCGTAATCCGTGAGGGTGATGATGTCGTTGTTGACGCGGGCGACGATCTCCTCGGCGACAACGCCATGATGGGTGGGAGCGACCGCCGCGGGAGCGGGCGGAGGAGGGGGCGCGATAACCGTCGATTGCTTCGCTTGAGCGAGAACCGACGCAGGGAAGGCCAGCAACAGAAACGCTAGCGGGAAATTTTTTAGGAGTTGCAAAGTTCGATATTTCATTGGTATCCCTTCAAGCGAAAGTTTAGACCTACGATTGTAGTTGTTGCAATACGTTTCTGGCCGCTCCCATCGGGCCGCCCGCGTCACCTTTCCAATCAAACCAGAGGACTCCGGTAGGATCGAGGCGCATTCCTCTTCGCTTTCTGACCAGTTTGACCAACCGCTCGGGCCCGAGCGGGGTGTCGTCATAAAACTTGATTGCAATTTGTTCCGCGCGGCGGTCAATGGTTGAGACGAGCATCTTTTCCGCCAGCGCCTTCAAGACGGCGTATTCCAGCAGGTTTTCGACCGCAGGAGGAGGAGGCCCGAAACGATCGGCGAGTTCCCGCCGAACTTCCACACGCTCGGCATCGGACGTGACACCGGCGATTCGCTTGTAGATACGCAGACGCAAATTCTCGCTCTCGATGTACTCAGGTGGGATGCGGATTTCCTGTCCGAGGTTAAGTGTGGCGCGGCGCTCGGGCGGAAGCGCTTCACCCTTTCGTTCGGCAACCGCGCGCTCCATCATCTGGCAGTACATGTCGAAGCCGACGGCTTCAATGTGGCCGTGCTGTTCGCGTCCGAGAAGATTGCCGGCGCCGCGAAGTTCGAGGTCGAGGGCGGCGATACGGAAACCCGCACCGAGGTCGCTGAATTCTTTCAAGGCTGCGAGGCGCTGGCGGGCGATGGAGGTGAGCGCGGATTCTGTGGGGATGAGCAGGTAGGCGTAGGCGCGCTGGTTCGAACGGCCGACGCGGCCGCGCAACTGGTAAAGCTCGGAGAGGCCGAAACGGTCGGCGCGGTTAATAATGATGGTGTTCGCGCGCGGGATATCGAGGCCATTCTCGATGATGGTGGTGGAGAGAAGAATGTCCGCCTCGCCGCGAATGAACTTGAGCATGACTTTTTCGAGTTCGTTTTCGCGCATCTGTCCGTGGCCGACGACGACGCGCGCCTTGGGCACAAGGCGGGTGATCATGGAGGCGATGGAATGAATTGATTCGACGCGATTGTGAACGAGGAAGATCTGTCCGTCGCGAGCGAGCTCTTCTTCGATGACGCGCTGGACGAGCGACTCGCTAAAGGGTGCTACGGAAGTTTGAATCGCGAGCCGGTCTTTTGGCGGGGTTTCGATCACGCTCATGTCGCGCAGGCCGACGAGGGACATGTGCAGCGTGCGGGGAATGGGAGTAGCCGACATCGTGAGGACGTCAACGTTCTTGCGCATTTCTTTCAAGCGCTCTTTGTGCGCCACGCCGAAGCGCTGCTCCTCATCCACGACGAGAAGGCCGAGATCCTGGAATTTGACGTCCTTTGAGAGGAGGCGGTGGGTGCCGATGACAATGTCCACCTTTCCGGCTTCGAGTTCCTCAAGTGTTTTCTTTTGCTCTCGCTCCGAGCGAAAACGGCTGAGCATCTCAATGCGAACGGGGAACGCGGCGAAGCGGCGGCGGAAAGTTTCGTAATGCTGAAACGCAAGCACAGTCGTGGGGGCGAGGATGGCGACTTGCTTCGAATCCGCGACAGCCTTGAAAGCGGCGCGCATTGCAACTTCTGTTTTGCCGTAACCGACGTCACCGCAGAGCAGGCGGTCCATCGGGAGCGTGGATTCCATGTCGTGTTTCACGTCGTCGATCGCTTTTTGCTGATCCGGAGTTTCTTCGAATTCAAACGCATCTTCGAATTCGCGCTGGAAATTCGAATCGGGCGGGAAGGCGTGACCGGCGGCCATCTTTCGTTCGGCGTACAACTCGAGGAGCTGTTCCGCCATGTCGCTGACGGACTTGCGGACGCGGGTCTTGCGGGCTTCCCAGATCGTGGTGCCGAGGCGGTCGAGTGTGGGAGTGACGCCGCCGAGGGATTGATACTTTTGGATGAGATCGAGGCGGGCGAGCGGGACGTATAGCTTGGCGTCGTCGGCATAGCGAAGAAGCATGAACTCGCCGTTTGCGCCTTCGACTGCCACCTGGCGCAAGCCGTCGAATTGACCGATGCCATGGTCCACGTGCACGACGAAATCTCCCGGCTTGAGGTCGGAGAAATCGCTGAAGAAGCTGGCGGTCTTTGGCCGCGAGCGGGCGCGTTGCGATGGAGGCGGCAGCGTTTCGAAAAGATCCGTGTTGCCGTAGATCGTGAGATTTGCTTCGGGGATCACGACGCCGTCACTTGTGGGCGCTTTGACGAGGATCATCCCGGGAACATTTCCACCGTGCGATTCTTCGGCGAGGCGGCTGACGGTGACGTTCTCTTCGAGCTCGCCCAGGCGATAGGCCACTTCGTACTCGTGGCAAATGTCGGCAAGGCGTTCCAGTTCGCCGGTGCTTGCAGCCGAGACCATCACGTTTTCGCCGGCAGTGAGGCGGGTGCGCACTTCGGACATAAACGCGGCGACATTCCCGTGATAGCGGGTGGTGGGCTGCGTATGAAGCGTGCGCGACGTTGCCCTCTCGACAGCGACGCCGAGATGCTCGACGCCGAGGCGCGGCGCAAGTTGCAGGGCGAGCGACCACTCTTCGTCGTCGAAAAGGAAACGGTTCGGCGGCTCACTGAGCGGGCTTTCGGATTCGTCGAAGGATACGCGCATGCGCTCGCGGTACTGCTCGACGGCGGATTTCAGCAGCGAGGGCTCGTCCTCAATGACGAGCGGATCACCGGCGAGATCGAAGAGCGTGGACTTGCGCTCCCGGAGCAGAATCTCCTGAAATTCCCAGCCGGGATAAAAGCCGGGTGGAGTTTCGTTATCTTCTCGCCCGGAGGCGGCCGGGACGCGGAGGCGTTCGAGGACTTCGGCGCGTCGCGGAAATTCCGTGAGAGGGAGGAGGGTGGCGCGCTCCATCGGATTGGTGGAGCGCTGCGTATTGGGGTCGAACGCGCGGATGGATTCGATCGTGTCGCCGAGCAATTCGATGCGGATGGGTTGCGGAGCTTCCGGCGAAAAAACATCAATGATGCCGCCGCGAACGGAATATTGCCCGGGCATCTCGCAGGTCGTTTGTTTGTCGTAGCCCGCACTTGCGAGGAAATCGAGAAGTTCGCGGTGGGGAATTTCCTGGTCACGTTCGATCGTGCGGGCGAGCTGACGATAAAATTCGGCTTCGCGCATGCGCCAGAGAGCCGCCTGCACGGGGGCGATCATCAGGTCGGCGTCGCCATTGGCGAATCGCCAGAGCGCGACGGCGCGATCTTCGGAAATCTCCGCGTGCGGCGAGCGGTTGTCGTAGGGCAGGACTTCGAGGGAGGGAAGATGGACGACGCGGTGGCCCGGTTTGCCCGTGACGGCGCGATAGAACCAGCGAAGCGGTTCGACAAGCGCTTCGGCGCGCTGATTCGATTCGACGATGACGATGGTGGGCCGGCCGAATTCGGTAGCGGCGAGCGCCGCGAGCAAAGCCTTTGCGGGATCGGTGAGACCATCGAGGCGCACTTCGCCACCGCTGCGGCGCAGCGTCTCAAGTGCTTCTTCGACGACGGGCCGGCGGGCGACCCGAGCGAGAAGCTCGGATACCAGGGACAGAATCATGCGCTAAGATTTTTGATGCGCTCGAGCAGACGCGCGGTCGAGTGGCCGGGCTCGAGGGGGATGCGGATGACTTTGCTTCCCGCCGATGAGGATGCTTCGTCCTCCTGGAAGGCGGCTCGATCGGAACCCGGATTCCCGCCCTTGACGATAACTTCCGGCGCGAGGCGCGCAATCAAGGCGCGCGACGATCTGGGATCGAACTCGACCGCATAATCCACAGAGGCGAGAGCGGCCACGATTTCAGCGCGTTCGGCAGACGGCGTAATCGGGCGGTCGAGTGGGCTGGCTGCGCCAGCGTGTTTTTCACGCACGCTTGCGTCACTCTCAATACCTACTACGAGCAGATCTCCTTGCGCGCGAGCCTGCTCGAGCAAACGAATGTGGCCCGGATGAAGTAGGTCGAACGAGCCGCTTGCAAACACAAGGCGCTTGCCGTTGCGTTTCCATTCGCTCCGGTGGAGAATCAGCTCATCTTGCGAAATCACGCGGCCCAAATTTGCACTCCCCAGCCCTTTGCGATGATTCGATGCAAACACACAATTCTAGCATGTGAGCCGGGGATGACAGGTCTCTCGCGATGAGGCGCTGGGAACTTGCGCTCGCGATCGGCGGCACGATCTGCCTGATTCTTGGAGCGAGTTGGATTCGGCGCGGGGAATTGCCGCGACAGGATTTCGTGCTGGAGGCGGGCGGCTGCCGTTTGCCAGTGACGGTATTCGATCCTCCCGCGGACGTGAGCCCGGCCGGCGCCGCGGTGGTGCTTCATGGTCTCTCCGCGAATCGCCGCGTGATGACGTATTTGAGCGAGGATCTGGCGGGGCACGGTTTGCGGGCTTACGTGCTGGATCTACCCGGGCATGGGGACAACACCGAGGCATTCACGTTTGCTCGCGCGCAGTACTGCGCTACGGCCGCCGTCGAAACCCTGATTCGGAGCGGCAAGATCGATCCGCGCACGACGGTGTTTGCGGGGCACTCGATGGGCGCCGCGATAGCGATTCGTATGGCGGACCGCGAGCCCGTGCTCGCGACGATTGCGATTTCCCCGGCTCCCATGAATCCTCCGCTTCGCATGCCCGCGAACCTGCTCGTTTTCACGGCACAATTTGATCTGGCGCCGCTCGCGAAAGAAGCGAGGGATCTGGAAGCGGCGGCTGGAGGCGGTCGGAGCGCGCCGGAGGACTTTGCACAGAACCGCGCGTTCGATTTGGAGTACATCGCGGATGCGACGCACACGAGTTTGCTAGTGGACCGCCGCGTGGCGCATCGGGCGGAACTGTGGGCGATGGAAGCGCTGTTCCCGAGTGTCGCATCGAGGACGCTTACTTTGAATCTCGATTTGGCAACTTACGAGACTTTCCATCGCGGCCGGCGGCGATTGGCTGGGGCTGTGTTCGGACTCGCCGGGATCCTTATGCTTTTTCCGCTGTGCGCCTCGGCGGTGGCTCGACTCTTCGGTGCAGTTCAAGATGAAGCCCGCGTGAAATCGAACGCCGAGCCAAGCGACGAGTTGCAACTCGAATCGCGGAAGGCGTCACCCGGGCGGGCGCTGCTACTGGTCGAAGGATTCGTTTGCGCGCTTCTCGGCGTTTTGATTTTGATCGTGTTCATTCCGCTGAAGTTTTTGCACATTTACACCGGGGATTATCTCGCGTCGCTTTTGCTGATTTGCGGCGTGCTGCTCGTCGTCCTGAATCGATCGAATGCACGGACGAATCTCGCTCTCGATTTCCGGGCACAGCTTGCTGCTGCGGCACTGGGGGCCGGCGCGATGCTCGCGGTTGGGGCATGGTTGAACTGGCAAGTCACTGACGGCTGGATGAATGGGCCTCGATGGATGCGGTTTTGCGAGTTGTTGCCGATCCTGTGGGTTTTCGCGTACGCGGAAGAAGCGGTGTTGGGCCCGGTGGATTCGGGCCAGCGGCGGGCGATCCGGTTCGCGGTCGCGATGGCATTGCGGCTCGAGATTTGGCTGGTTTGCGTGTTCGCCTATTACGAGCTTGCGAACGGGCAAGTGCTGATATTGCTGCTGGTGACGGTGCTGGCGGCGTTCTCCATTTTGCAGAGGCTTGGTACCGATGCGTTACGCCGGCGCACCGGCTCCGCCACAGGAGCTGCACTTTTTGGTGCTATACTCGCCGCCTGGTTGATTGCGTCGGTGCTCCCACTAACCTGATCCGCGAGATGAAAGAAATCGCAATTGTCGGAGGCGGTCCTGCCGGTGCGCTCTGCGGCGAGCGGCTGGCGACGGCAGGTTTTAGGGTGACGATTTTCGACGAGCGGCTGGCGTGGGAAAAGCCCTGCGGCGGCGGGCTAACTCATAAAGCGATCGAAACTTATCCGTTCTTGCTGGACACGCCGCACCCCAAAAAAATTGTTCGGACGGCAGAGCTGATTTCGAGCCGCGGCCACCGGGCGCGGTTTGAGATGAGCAATCCGATCGTGATCTACGCGCGAAAGATTTTGAATGGCCTGCTGCTGGAACGCGCGGTGGCGGCCGGATGCACGGTGGTTGGCTCGCGGGTAACCGACGTAAACACCGACGGGGCGAAAGTAAAATTGTCCGCCGGCGGTGCGGAGCGCGAATCCGATTTCGTGGTGCTGGCAGCGGGCGCGCGCAACCAGTTGCTTCCCGAAACGACTCCCCTCGGCGCCCGCGATCTGGAAATGACGCTCGGATATTTCGTGCCCACGGAAGAAGACATCATCAAGGTAAAGTTCCTGAAACAATTTGAGGGATACCTGTGGTCGTTTCCGCGCGCGAATCATATTTCGATCGGCATTTGCGCGAAGCTGGGGCAGACGTCGAGTTCGGAGTTGCGCAAACATCTCGAGGATTTCATCTGCGAAGAAAAAGTTCCTATGGAAGGGGCGCAACTCTATAGCCACGTGCTGCCGTCACCGCAGGCCCAGACGATTCGCGGCCGGCGCATCGCAGGAAGAAATTGGGCGCTCGCCGGCGACGCCGCTGCCTGTGTGGATCCGATAACGGGAGAAGGGCTTTACTATGCATTGCGGTCCGGCGATTTGCTGGCGCAGGCGATCGCCGAGGGGCGGCAGCACGCGTATCCCGAGCGGTTGCGCGCTGCGTTTTCGGCGGACCTGGAATTTGCCGCGAATATCGCGCGCAAGGTATTTCGCGGCACGTTTCTAGGCGGCGCGATTACCACACGCATGGTTCAGCTGATCAATTACTCACCGACGTTTGGCGATCTGATGCGCGATATTTTCAGCGGGTCGCAGGATTATCGCGGATTGAAGCAGCGGTTGTGGAGCCAGCTTGGAATTACCATGGCGGAGTTCGCGCACAGCTTGGTCGACCCGCGCGGCCTCCGGGGCGCGGCCGGAGCGGTGACGCGCGAGCCTTCCTGATGAAGCGTCCGGTTCGTTCGAAGAAGGCGAAGAGCCAAAGAAATTCCGGCCGTTCCTCGAAAGGCTCTGGTTCAGTGCACTCGCTTCACGAGCACCGGCCTCATCTGGGCCTCGAGGCTACGATTGAGAGGGCCGTCCCCCACGAATGGACCCTTGCTTTCTACGATCCGCGCTTGCCGGCCGTGCTCTCTACGCCCTCGATGATCGGAATGATGGAAATCGCTGCTTCGGAATCGGTGCTGAACGACCTGCCTCCGGGAGCAATCACGGTAGGGACTCGGATCGAGGTGGACCATCTGAAGGCGGTGCCGGAAGGAACGATGGTTCGAGCGACGGCGCGTTTGGCCGAGCATAAGGGACGGTTCATGGTGTTTGACGTCGAAGCCGTCGCTGGAGAACACCTGATCGGGCGCGGGCGGGTGTATCGCGCGATCGTCGAGCCAGAGAAATTTCATGCCAAGGCCCATGCGCGAGCGACGTGATCGCCTCACGAGTTCGAAGCGAAAAATGCAAGGATTCCGCGGCAGTGGGTCAGTTTCCGGTGACGGCGGTAGTCAGGCGTTCGTCTCCATCGGAGCGGGAGTGGGCAGATCGTGCTACGATGCGGCACTCTCAGAAACCAAGCATAATCCGTGCAGCTTACCGAGACACTTCCCTCGCTGGCCCTTGAGCTTGAGCAGCCTGACGGTCAGAGAAAATCTCGATGACGGGCCACGGGAGTCGTTCCAGTTCGACGATTCGTCGGCTTACGGCGAACTTAGACGCGCCGGGAAAATCATTCCGAGCGGAGCGCTTCCATCACGTCGACGCGGGCGGCGCGTACTGCCGGGAGCATCGAAGCCGCTATCGCCGCGCCTAACAGCACGAGCGCGGAGATGACCACGGGTAGCGCGCCCGGCATTTTTAGCTCGCCGAAATAGCTGCCTGCCACGCGCGCTGCGACGAGGCCGAACGCCGTGCCCGCGAGAACGCCGATGCCGGCCATCACGACGCCGTCCTTCACCACGCCTCTGAGCAGATCTTTCGGCTGCGACCCAAGCGCGAGACGGATGCCGAATTCGCGTGTGCGCGCGCTCACTGAAAACGCCAGCACGCCAGCGACGCCAACGACGGCAATCAGCAACGCGACCGCTGCGAACACGCCAAACACGAGCGAGTTCAAGCGATCGGGCGCAAGCACTTTTGCGCGGATGTCTTCGAGTGTGGCAGCGTGCTCCACGGGTTCATCGGCGGACATGTCCCGGATAATTTTCGTTACCGGTGTTACAAGCGAATAGGGATTTACGGTTGAATGGATGAAGAGGTGGCCGCCGAACATGGGACCGTCTGAAAACATGCTGTAAATGGTTGAGGTGGGCACCCGAACGACATGTTCGTCGTCCACATCGGCAGCGACGCCAATAATGCGGTGCGGTGACCTGAGTCGCGCCTTTTCGCTGTCACTTCCCCCAAAGTACTCGAGCACGGGATCGGTCCAATAGACGTGCCGATTGATCGGGTCTTCGCCAGGAAACATGCGCTGAGCGAGAGTCTGGCTGACGATCACGACCGGGTCCCGACTCTTGTCATCATCCTGCTCGTTGAAATCGCGCCCGGCAAGAATGGGAACGCGAAGCGAGTTGAAAAAGCCGGGAGAGATGGTGCGCCACTGCGCGCGAGGATCGTCTTTGCCGTGGACGTGACCATCACCGGAGAACTGCAAACCGGGGCCGAAGGTGTCGGCGTCGCGCCAGGGAGCAACGACAGCGAAAGCTGTTTCGGTGACGCCGGGCAGCGCATTGATGCGACGTATCGATTCCTTGTAAAAATCGACGACCTGCTGATCGGTTTTTCCGTAGGACAGCGCCGGAACGTCGAGAGCGAGAACGTTGCGTGTATCGACACCGGTCTCGGTTCTTTGCAATGCGATCAGCGTCGTGATCAACATGCCCGCGCCCGCGAGCAGCACGAAAGACGCGGCAATTTGCGTGACGGCGAATATGCGCTGGCGGCGCTTGGTGCTGCTGGTGATACGGACGCCGCCGCTCGCGAGGTTCATGCCGTTCGAAGAGTTGGCCGTGGGCAGGCGCGGCACGAATGCAAGAATCACAGCGGCGACGAGCGCCAGCCCGACTCCCACCCAGAGCATGCTGAAATCGACGGTCAAATCCAGCGCGCGAACCGAGAACCGCGAAGCATACCGAGCCAGAATTTGCACCAATGGCTGCGCGATCAGTACGCCGATCGCCGCGCCCGCGCCGCAGAGCAGAAGGCTTTCGGCTAACAACATGCGCCGCAGCGCGCCATTGTCTGCGCCGAGCGCAGCGCGGATCGAGAGCTCACCTTCGCGGCGAACCGTCCGCGCGAGAATCAAGTTGGCAACGTTCGAACACGCGATGATGAAGACGAGGCCCGAGGCAACGAGAAGGACGAGCAGAACGGTACGCGCGCCGGAAGTAATCTGATCTCGGAGCATCCTGGTTTCAATGCGGAAGCCGTCGTTCTCGGGATAGGCTTCGGGGTGGTCCTTCACCATCGCGGCGTAGACGGTGCGCAGTTCGTTGCGAGCCTCATCGAGCGTGGCGCCGGGTGCAAGTTTGCCGAAGAGTTCGGTCATGCGGTGGACGCGGCCGGTGACCATCGTCGCGGACATGTGGTGCGGACTGGTGACGAGGTTGCCGATGATTTCCGTATCCGCGGGGTAGGGAACACTGGGCTCGAGGACGCCGATCACCGTGGCTGAGCGATCGCCCACGCTTTCGAGGCGAACCGTTTTGCCGATCACACTGGGATCTTTCTTGTAAACGGTGGACCAGAAGCGATACGTCAGCACAATGACGCCCGCAGCGTTGGGGCCATCGTCTTGCGGTCCGACGAGGCGGCCGAGAACGGGGCGCAGGCCCATCACTTCAAAATAGTTGCCGCTGACCACGCCGCCTCGAACTCCGCGAGGTTCACCGAGTCCGATCATCGTAAAGCCCATCTCCGAGAAATCGCCAAACTCGCTCACGGAGCGGACGCTGGGTTCGATGTCCCTGATTTCGGGGACGGAGAACGTGGTGTTGTCGGAGCCGAGGGTGGGAGCGCTCTGGCGGATGTAGATCAGGCGATTCTCGTCGCGGTTGACGAGCGGCTTGAGCAGCACCCCGCGCACGAGCGTGAAGATGGCCGCGTTGGCCCCGATGCCAAGCGCCAGCGTGAGGACCACAATGGTCGCAAGCCCTTTGCTACGCATCAGCGAGTGGAGTGCAACTCTTAGATCGCGGAAAAATGACATGTTTCTTGCCCCCTCGGCGTTTATTCGCAACACGCGTGCCAAAAGAAAGACCCACATTGTAAATCACTTACCACGGGCTGCGTCGTAGGAAATGCTCGTTTTCGGCAGTCAATGTCCAAATTCGGACACCGACTCGGTTATGGAATCCCGCGACACGTGGCGTGTGGTTTAGAAGCAGCGGTTTGCACTGACCGTGTTCCCCGGACGACTATTTTCCATGAACATGCCGACCCACCGGGTCTTACCCGTTGGCCAGTGGACGGGTAGTCGCGTGATCGGAAACTGACCCATTACCGATTCCGCGCCTTACTTGACCGCTGATGTTCACAAGCGATACATTGAGCAGGACGCTGAAATCTGCTCAGCAATAGCAACACGTGCCGGAGTGGTGGAACTGGCAGACGCGCCGGACTCAAAATCCGGTGGGCTTAACGGCCCGTGTGGGTTCAAGTCCCTCCTCCGGCACCATATTTTTGAGCGATTCGATAGCATTCCTCGGCCGTTTTGACCTTGGTTCAAACCGATGTTTCATCTACCGCGCGGTGATGGTTCAGAGACCGCGAATTAGTCGACGAGCTTGTGCAGCGGTTGCACAGCGGACTTACGCCAAACGCGTTCACAAACTTGGGGCGTGAGTAGACAAGGTTCGCAAAAACAGGGCTGTAAGGGTTTAGTTGCCAGGGCCGCGGATCAGCCGGATGGCATTCGGGAGGTCGGAATCGGCCTGGCCGGTCGAGGCCGGCTCGTTTTCTGAGATTTCATTTTCGGTCAACTCAGAGCCGCTTTCACCGGGCGCCAAGAAGAGGTTGGTTTCAACGCCGTGCTGCTTCGTATAGAGGTCGTAGTAGCGGCCGCCGGTTGCGTAAAGAGATTCGTGGGTGCCGCGTTCGACGATTCGTCCCGCTTCGAGCACCAGAATCTGATCGGCGCGCCGGACGGTGGAAAGCCTGTGAGCGATAACAAACGTGGTGCGCCCGCGCATCAGATAGCGCAGTCCTTCCTGAATCAGGGCTTCGGATTCGGAATCGAGGCTCGAAGTGGCTTCGTCCAGAATCAGAATTCTGGGGTCCGCCAGAATCGCTCGCGCGATTGACACTCGTTGCTTCTGTCCGCCGGAGAGTTTGACGCCGCGCTCGCCGACGACCGTGTCATATTTCTTCTCGAAGCCTTCCGCGAATTCGTCCACCCGGGCAATCCGGCACGCCGCGAGAATCTCCTCTTCGGTCGCTTCGGGCCGCGCAAACGAGACGTTCTCGCGAATCGTTCCATCGAACAGAAATGTATCCTGCAACACGACGCCGAGTTGCGTGCGATAGGAATCGAGCCGCACGTTCGCAAGATCGTATCCATCGACGAGGACGCGACCGCTCGAGGGAACGTAAAACGCGGCGATCAATCCGATCACGGTCGATTTTCCAGCGCCAGAAGGTCCCACGAGAGCAGTCACAGTGCCGGGCGCCGAATTAAACGCAACGTCGTGCAGAACGGGCTTGCCGGTGTCGTAGGAAAAATCCACATGCTCGAAGACGACGGAGCCGTTGATGCGTCCGAGAACGATCGTCCTGCCCGGTGTTTCGTCTTCCGGTTTTTCATTCAGCACTTCGCGCGTGCGTTCGAGCCCGGTAATCGCCTCTGTAAGCTGAGGACCGATACTAACGATCTGCACAAGCGGCGCGATCAGCATTCCGAGGAAAATCGTAAACGTGAGAAAAGTGCCGAGCGTCATGGTGCCGGCCAGGATCTGCCGCGCGCCCAGGAACATGATCACCGCGCTGACCAGGCCCATGAGCACCGTGGACGAAAGGCTCATCAGCGAAGTCATGGTGAGCGTCTTAATGACGTTGTCGAGCAAGCGGTGAACGCCGGCGGCGAAAACCTTTTCCTCGCGCGCTTCCGCGTGGTAACCCTTCACCACGCGAACGCCGCCGAGCGATTCAGTGAGCCGCCCGGTGACTTCCGCGTTTAGCTTGGGCCGCGCGCGAAACAGCGGGCGAATCGTCTTGAAGGCCTTGTTGAGCGAAAAGGCGAACGCCAGCAGGGCCACACCGGCCACAGCCGTCATGCCCGGGCTGATTCGCATCAGCACGACCAGCGCGAAAATGGCAGTCATGATCCCGCCTGCAAATTCGATCAGCCCGGTACCAATCAGGTTCCGCACGCCTTCCACGTCGCTCATGATGCGCGAGACCAGCACGCCCGTCTTGTTCGCGTCATAGAACGTGATCGGCAAGCGACCGATGTGAGCCTGCACTTTCATGCGCAGGTCTGAAATCATTCGCTGGGAGGATTTGGAGAGAAGCTGCGTGAGCGAAAACGAAGTGATGCCCTGAATTATCGTAGCGCACACCACGGCGCCGATAATCGGCAGCAGGAGATGGGTCTGCCGCTTGCCGATCACATTGTCGACCAAAAATTTTGTAGATCCGGGAAGGATCAGGCCCGCGAGACGGTTGATCAGCATCAGGCCAAAGGCAAGCGCCAGCAGCGCCCGGCGCGGGTGGATCAGCTCCCAGACGTCCGGCAGCAGCTTCCAGGCATCCTTTGATTTTTCTAGTCTGCTACGTCCGCGCGGACTTCGTTCGGCATCCATTCGTCGCTTCAGTCCCGTTCCCTGGTTGTTGAATCGCGTGATGTATCCCTATCTTCTCCACTATACTCTGATGCTACCGACCGAGGTTTGAACTACCGATTTGCAGCTTGTAAGCCTTTTGCGGCAACAACGCAGCCAGTGCTAAACTTGGGCATGGCCAAGAAGAGATCAAACCGTAAGAAGAAATCAGCTTCCGGCAAGAAGCCGGCTCGCAAAGCAAAGGTCACAAGGCGAACGAAGAAACAGACGAAGGCGAAGAAACTCGTGCGCCGCAAGCGCCGGAGCCGCAGCACTGAGCCGACTGAAAAATCGATCGCGAGCATCCATCAGGGAGTGGGCCTCGCGGAAGGCGGCCAGTCCGGCGACCTGCAGGGTTTGTCCGGGACCGAAGACGTCGATTCGGAAAGCGTGCGAGAGCTGGCTGAAGAGGGTCAGGATTTCGAAGCATCGATCGTGGACGCGATCGAGAACGCTCCTAACGCGGACGCCTCCGAAGTGAAGACCCGCGAAGTTCCCGAAGACGACGTACCGGAAGAATATCGCAATCAGGATTGAGCGTCCGGGTCGTCATGTCGCGGCAGCGCAGGAGGGTGCGCGCTGATCGCAACCAATCCGATTCCACTCATAAAAAGGAACCCGGCAAGCAGGGAAGCAATTGGAAACTTCTGCTCCGGCAATTGGATCGCTTTCGACTGGTGGATGGTCGAGGCCTCGGCCAAGATTCGCTTTTGCGTCGCCTGCGCAATGCCTTGATGTGCGAATAAGATGATCCCGATGACTGCCAATATGATTCCCGGTATCGTGGCCCTATTCATATGAGTGCTTTCCTTTCTTTTCGATTCGGGTAGCAATCCCGGAGTCCTGGGCTCCGGGATCGCTCCCGAATTACCTTCCACGTGCCCCGCAAGTTTGTAGAAATCTCACCGGCTTCCAGCAGCTCTCGCCCGGCGATTTGAATCTTCGGGTTCTTCGGTTAGTTCCCTGACAAATTCATCGGCTTCGTGCGCGGCCACTTCCTTGGCGAGGCCGTAGCGTTCCTGCAGCCGGCCGATAAGCTGTTCGCGTTTTCCGGCGATTATGTGGATGTCGTCGTCAGTTAGCTTGCTCCATCTCTCGCGGATTTCGCCCGTGTACTGCTTCCATTTTCCTTCGACTTGGTCCCAATTCACTTCAGTGGCCTCCCGATTCCATGTGATTGATTCCCATTTTTTGAGCAGGAAGAAAATGCTGGGAATCAGTTGTTCGCTCTCAGTGTCGTGTCGCGTTCGTTTTATTTGCCCGCCCATATCGCTGCCGCCCCGGCTGCAACGGCTTCATTGCAGTACGGAACTCAAATAGTGCAATGTGTTTGCCAAGTGGCAAAAGCGAGAGAAGTCCCGTGATTCGTGGTATTTAGGTGGGTTTCTGCCGTGTCGCTCGCAGGCGGGCGGCGGGTAATTTGGGACAGTGGCAGGCCCTTTCTTCCTGCGCTACACGCGTCGCTGAAGGGCATTGGCATGAGTCTTGCAGTAGCCCCGAGAATCCGTTCTTCGCCCTGCACCTATTTTGTACCTTCGTCCAGTTGTTCGCAGCGATGGCCTTCCTGCATAGTCAATTGTGAGTTCCTTACCAATTTCGGCGGCTCACACGGAGATCTTCGTGCGACGCGCACACCCCTTTCTCTTAGCACTCGCACTCTGCATTCAGATCGGTTGCGGCAGCACGAATGGCGGCTCGACGGGCACGAATCCTCCTCCGCCCAACATTGCCGTCTCAGTTTCGGCGGCTTCCGCGGGCGTCCGGCTCGGCGCAACCGACCAGCTGACGGCGACAGTCAGCGGGTCTTCGAATCACAATGTGAGTTGGTCCGTAAACGGAATCGCCGGCGGCAATGCGACAGTTGGCACGATCAGCGCCTCGGGTCTCTACACCGCGCCGAACAAGATGCCGAGCCCCGGTGCCGCTGCGATCAAGGCAGTGAGCGCCGCTGATTCGAGCGCGACGGCAACGAGCAACCTCACGCTGTGGAACCCTGCGCCCGTTCTCAATAGCGTAAGCCCGCAAACCTTCGCTGTTGGCGCTTACACTCTGACGGCCAACGGCAGCGATTTCGTCAACGGAGCTCAAGTGCTTTTTGGAGGCACGGCGCTGACTACGACGTTCGTTTCCGCGACGAAACTCACGGCGACGGGCAATGAGGCCAGCGCGGGAACGTTTGCGGTGACGGTACGCAATCCGAATCCCGGCAGCAGCAGTTCGAGTGGCGTCAACGTTCAGGTGACATCAAACGCCCCGCCGCCGCCGAGCGCATGCAACGTGATGACTCCCGGCCAGGGCGGCAGTTTGAACGGATTCCTCCCGTTCCCGGCCGACAACTTGTGGAACAAAGATATTTCGTCGGCGCCAGTGGATGCAAATTCAACAGCTCTGATCAATTTCATCGGCGGGTCCGTGATGATGCATGCCGATTTCGGTTCTGGCCTCTACCAGGGATCGAGCATCGGAATTCCATACGTCATCGTCGATTCGACACAGGCGTTTGTGAATATCAACTTCACAGATTTCGGCGACGAGAGCGATCCCGGACCCATGCCAGTTCCGGCGAATGCGCCAATCGAGGGATATCCGAATCCGGGGACGGGAGACCGCCATGTCCTTGTGCTCGACAACAGCAATTGCTGGCTGTACGAGCTGTACAACGCGTCCGCCGCGTCAGGCGGCGCGTGGAATGCAGGCTCGGCCGCAGTGTGGGACCTTCAGAACAACGAGCGGCGCCCGTGGACTTGGACTTCAGCGGACGCCGCAGGCCTCCCAATATTTCCTGGCCTGATCCGCTACGACGAAGTGGCAGCCGGACAAATCAAACACGCGATCCGGTTTACTCTGCAGTTCAGCCGGGCGGCTATGACGCCGCCCGCATCGCACTGGGCGGCAACTTCTTCGCAAGCAATGGCCGCACCGATGGGAATGCGACTCCGGCTGAGGTCTAATTTCGACATCTCCACGTACTCGATGACAAATCAGGTGATCCTCAAGGCGCTGAAGCAGTACGGGATGATCATGGCGGACAACGGTTCGTCGATGTACATCAGTGGCGCGCCCGACGATCGCTGGGATAACGACGACCTGCACTCGCTCGGCAGCGTGACCGCGTCTGACTTCGAAGTGGTGCAGATGAACCCGATCTACACGTCGTCGAACGTGCCGACCGGCGCAGCGCCCGCAATTTCGAGCTTCACCGCCACGCCCTCCGCCACTTCAGCAGGCGGAGCGGTGACGCTCAACTGGAGCGCCACCGGCGCATCGTATTTCGTGATTTCACCGGCCGTGGGAGCGGTGAGGGGAAACAGTGTGGCGGTGAACCCGGCTCAGACCACAACGTACACCCTTGCGACGACGAATCAATTCGGGCGCACGACTGCCACCGTGAAAGTCACTGTGCAGTGATTTTTCAATGTGACGGCCCGGACGAGCTGAGGCGCCCGTGGTTCAGATGTTCGCAGCCCGCGACAAATTCTTCGGCTCCGGCTTGAGCAAGGGGTTGCGCCGAACCGGCGAACTCCTGGTACGAGGTGTTCCCTCACAATCAATCGTGTCCGTTTCCGTGTACAAAGCCTCGCCGTGGCATGCGCGGCAGCGCAGATTAAACGAACGCGACGTCAATTCGCTCATTTCGCTCGGTCCCGCTTCTCGCAGTTCCTTTTCCTTGCGGACAAGCGACGCCGAAAGCGGAATCGGCTGGCGGCAATGACTGCAGAGGACACCGCGATATTGTTCCTTACTAGCTTCAGCGATCATTTGTAACCTCGCGTGGGGAAGAGGGCCCAGGAATCTTGAAGAAGCTGCATTCTAGCCCCAAACGGAACGTGAGTCCATCGGGAAATCCGGCGCAGGAGGGAGTATTTGTGCGCTTATCGCGTAACCGCCGCCGACGAGCGGCCGCTTGAATCTGTAGCGCAGCATCGGTAAGATGCAGCGAAACTCTCGATCGAGGCGGCCCGTCTTGCAGCTGGAGCTTTCGATGAACAGCGAAATCGAAGCAATCTCGCCCTTCGTCGACGAATTGATGCTCAGGATCAAGGAAACCCATTGCGGCCCCGGCAGCGAGTTCGCCATCGAGCTCGCGCTCAGGGAAGCGCTGGCAAACGCCGTCGTTCACGGCAACCGCGAAGACTCTCAGAAAAAAGTCCACGTCTGGTGCGAGTGCGAGCAGGCCACCGGCGTATCTCTCGTCGTGAGGGATGAAGGCGCAGGGTTTGATCCTGGTGGGGTGCCCGATCCCCTGGCACCCGAAAATCTCGGCGCGGAACACGGACGGGGCATCCTGCTGATGAAGCAGTTCATGGACGAGATTCATTTTGAGCGCGGCGGTACGGAAGTCCACATGCGAAAGGGCCCTTCGAGCTAGATCTCCGCGCGGCGCCGCAGATTCTCTCTACTCGCAGTTTCTTCCCACGTAAGTTCGTTTCTCGGGTTATGCTTTCCCGCTGAAAATCTAAAGCCAGGGAGACGTATCCCGCAGACGCACGCGGATGCGGCCTTGTTGTCCTGGCGGTCAAATTTCATGGGGGAGTTGTGGCGGATGGAAAATCGGACCGCGATCTCGGGATGGACCGGCGTATCACAAGACGCGATTTCCTGAATGGCATCAGCGTTGCCGTCGGCGCTTCATTTCTTCCTTCAGACTACAGATGGCTCGAATCGTTTGGACTTCCGCAGTCTCCCTTTGCACCCGAAAAAAGCCCCGACTACTATCCGCCCACGCTCACGGGCATGCGCGGGACGACGGACGCCTCGATGGCGGTCGGGCATGCCCTTCGTGACGGAAAGGAATGGCCCAACGCCGCGCACGACCGGGAATCCTACGACCTGATTGTAGTGGGCGGCGGAATCAGCGGCCTCTCGGCCGCATATTTCTTCCGCAAGCTCGCCGGACCGGGCGCGCGCATCCTCGTGCTCGAAAATCTCGATGACTTTGGCGGACACGCGAAGCGGAACGAATACCGCACGCCGGAACGAGTGCTGATCGGGTATGGAGGGACGCAGTCCATCGATTCCCCGAACCGCTGGAGCAAGCACGCGATGGGCCTGATCAAAGAACTGGGAATTGACGTGCAGCGCTTTGAGAAATATTTCGATCGCGCGATCGACCCGGACCCAACCGAATCCGCCGCTGTATTCTTCGACAAGGAGACATTTGGCGAAGACAAGCTTGTTGCCGGCCGCGGGAAAACCTCCTGGACCGAGTTTTTCGAAAAAACTCCGCTCACCCCTGACGTTCAGAAGGACTTGGTTCGGCTCCGCACCGAGAAAGTCGATTATTTGCCGCACCTATCGTCGTGGAACAAAAAGGTTCTCCTGGCCAAGACGAGCTACAAGGAATTTCTTCTCAAGTACGTCAAGGTGCATCCGGACGCGATTCCATACCTGCAGAAACAAACCTACGGGCTTTACGGAGTGGGAATCGACGTTGTTCCCGCGGGTGATATGGCCGGCCTGGGATATCCCGGATTCAGCGGCATGGACCTCTCCGGACCACCCGGCCCGGGCCTCGGCGTCGAAATTACAAAACGCGACGATGATGCGCCGTACATCTATCATTTCCCCGACGGGAACGCATCGATCGCGCGGCTGCTGGTGCGCGCGCTCATTCCAGGCTGCGCCCCAGGCAGCACGATGGAAGACATCGTCACTGCAAAAATGAACTACGCAGTTCTCGACGAGCCGAAATCTCACGTGCGCATCCGGCTGAACAGCACTGTGGTTCGCGCCACCAACGTCGGCGATCCGGGGAACTCGACGGCGGTGGACGTGACGTATGTCCGCGGCGGACACGCCCACACCGTGCGCGGAAACGCATGCATTCTCGCTTGCTGGAACATGGTGATTCCGTACATGTGTCCGGACATGTCGAGGAAGCAAAAGGATGCGCTCGCCTACGGCGTGAAAGTGCCGCTCGTCTACACGAACGTGCAGATTCGCAATTCACGCGCCTTCGAAAAGCTCGACGTACGAAAAATCAGGTGCCCGGGCAGCTATTTTGGAGGTGTCGACATGGACTTCCCGGTGAGCATGGGAGAGTACAGATATCCGACCAATTCCGAAGAGCCTTGCGTACTTCATCTGGAAAGAATTCCGTGCGGTCCCGGCTCCACGGCGCGCGAACAGCAGATCGCCGGCCGCATGGAACTATACCGAACGCAATTTGCGACCTTCGAGCGCAACATCCGCGATCAACTAACGAGAATTCTCTCGCCGGGCGGCTTCGATCCGGCACGCGACATTCAGGCGATCACCGTCAATCGCTGGCCGCACGGCTACGCGTACGAATACAATTCTCTTTTCGATCCAAACTGGCCGGAAAACGAGCGTCCCTGCGTGATCGGCCGCCAGCCGTTCGGGCGAATTTCGATTGCGAACGCGGATGCAGCCGCTTTCGCCTACACAAGCGCAGCGATCGACGAAGCTCACCGCGCGGTGAAGGAAGTAGCTCGCTTCGCCGATAGACGGATTGCGAAAACCGGCTCGTAAGCGCCTATTTTTCGCCCGGCCGCTCGGTCGCGGGTTTATCTCCCGGTCCAGGGAGCGCAGACTTGCGGCCACCCGCGGATTCGCCCTCGAGTAGCGCTCCGAGATTGGGATACGCGTAGATCGTCGGCGCGTGATACTGCATCAGTCCGCCCGTGTCCGCGGTCGGCCCGTAATTGCTATGCAGGTCGTGGCCGAACACACGCAGCATGGCAATTTGCTGGCCTCGATGGTGCGCTGTGTGTGCGATGCGCCGAGTCATCACCCAAGCGCGCGATCGCCGCACGTCGAAAAACGTCGTGTCCCCCTGCCACCATGCATCGTCTTTCTGCTCAAACAGCCCGAGCCGCTTGCCACTGTCCTCCGCATACCGCCGGATGAATTCAAGCCGCGTCTCCGGTTTGGGCAATGGCGGAGCACCAACGTCGATTCCCAACATCGTGCGCAGCCAAAAATCCTCGCTCACGCACTGATGCACCATCTGCTCGTGCACGCTCCGGCCGCGGGGATCGCCTGCTCGCGGGCGAAGGGGCATCTCCTCATCGCGGAACTCGCTCCAGGTGCTCACAACCTTAATTCGTTCTGTCGCATACGTCTCCACAAGAAAGTCGTAGGTCATCGTGCATCCTCCTTCGCGAACGGCACAGCACGCCCCAAGTCCCTGCTTGGAAACCATATACCACCGCTCAACGGCCCGCACAATCTCGCGCCTTTTGCGACGATGCGTTCTACAAGCCTTTCACGACCTTTCGCCTGCCCGATTTTTGAACTCTCGTACAGTTGTCCGAATCTCCTCGCCTCCCTCAAACTGGACGTGCTGAATCACGCTGTTGCTTCTCAAAAGTGGGCTTGGGGAACGCATTGCCACTACAACCGCTGCCACAATCCACCCGCACACCCCGCTCGCAAATCGCATGGAGGCCCAATGATCAACCGACTCGGAGTCTTCTTTCTCCTCGTGGGCGCCTCGGCCGCTAGTACCGCTTTTGCAGGGGACAGCGCCACAATGAAGTGCACTGCGAATCAGGATCGCGTGTGGGTTTACGACTCGCTGAACAGCTTTGACGTTTCCGCGAAACTGAAATGCGGCGAAACCGTCGAGATCACCGGGCGCGTAAAAGGGTTTGTAAAGATCCGCGCGGCCAACGGGACGCAAGGCTACGTACCGGATACCACTTTCCCGGATTTGCCTCCGTTCGTTGATCCAAACGACGCCTCCGCGGAAACTGCGTCGATCGCCAAGAGAATCTCGACGCGCGCCGCGACTCGTGCGGCAGCCGTCCGGTCAGCAGCTGCTGCCAACGCTGTGAATGCGGCTCCGGCGGCAGCGGTCGTGGTAAGCCCGAAACCAGTTTCTACGATCGAAATTGTCGCGCAGGTTCCGCCCAGTCGGACCCCGACGCCAGAGACCTCCTCTGCGGCGAGCGCGCCCGTTTCCGCCGTGCGCACCGTAGCAGAAACTTCGCCTGTTCCCGTCTCGACGGCGGCAGATATCGCGCCGGCCCCAACCGCTCCTGCCGTAGCGTCGAATGCAAAATCACCTTCGGTGCCCGCAGCTTCCAGGAAACCGAACTCAGCCGCAAGCGCTGCGAGCAAGCCGCAACCCGCTCCTCCGGCCGCCGCACCGGCCGCCGCCTCGCATGCTCCGGCACTGACGTCCACTTCCGTCAGGAGCAGTACGAGATCGTCGTCGCCTGCTGCCAGCGCCAAGGTGGCGAACACCAAGTCCGCTGTGGCGCAACCTCAGCCCAGCGGCGGCGCGCATCCGGCACCGACCCCCTCGGTGCCGACGCCCGCCGCCCCGGCAACAACAAGAACAGTTGAGACCACGGTCGAGATCCAGCCGTTGCCCGCCCGCGAAGTCGCCGGGGTGCACACCGTAGCCGCAACTGAGTCGGACGAGTATCCGGAGTACCAACCGGAGAATGCGAGCGCCGATCCCGCGTGCCGGACATTCTTTTCCGCGTATGGGCTCTCGCCCGCTCAGTTCAAGTGGATCGCACAGAACCGGAAGAAACAGTTCTCCAGCGTGTGTCCCGCTCCGGATCCGTCGAAGATCGACTTCGTGATCATCTTCACGCACGATGTAGACTTCTTCGGCTCTACGCTGCCATCGGAAATTCACAGAGACCACAACGGATTCTCGGATTTCAGCCCGATGTCCACAATCGACACGGCGCTCATTTCACTATCGGAAGCAGACAAAGCCCATCGTGAATACGTCTGGGTCTTCAAGATGCAGCGCGGGAATTTCGATCCGACGAAATTCTCGCCGCGCCGCCGCCCGCAATTCTCGAAGGCCGAGTCGCACGCCCCGGCACGGACCGTCGAAGAAGCCTTCCGCTACATCGAGAGCGGCGGAACGAGCCAGTAGCTAGCGCAGGCGGGCATCGAACCGCCTCGAAACTGACAACGGACGCAGGCAAGCGGCGCCGCTCGTCACTCCCTCCTGCGTCCGTTGTGTTCTCCGCAGCCCGGTTGTAAACTCTCCCACCTCGTCCCGCTTTCGGCAGCGCTACATGGCAGATACTCCCCATGTTGTTAGGACGTCAGCCCATAAGAAGGAGTAACGACGATGACCATGGAATGCAACGTCCGGCACATTCACGACGTTACGATTCTTGATTTGAAAGGCCGCCTCAGTCTCGGCGAAGCGCTTGCCTTCGGCCCCGGGAGCGACGTGGTGCTGACAGACGCGATTCGCAATCTCGCCGGGCAGGGGCATAAAAAGATTGTGCTGAATCTTGCAGGAGTGACGTACGTTGACAGCTCGGGAGTCGGCCAGCTCGTCGGAGCGCTTACGAGCGCCCGGAGTAAGAATGTAGGACTGAAACTCATCAACCCCGTGAAGCAAGTGAGCGAACTGCTGAAAATGACGAAACTCTATACGGTGTTCGACATTCGGCAAGACGAAGCTGCCGCGATCGATTCGTTCTCGAGTGGCGCCGTCGCAGGCGCGTAATGGGCATTCTTAGGAATCGAAACTGCGGAGCGCCGCCTGTTCGTCCGGGAAGTCGGTGAAGACGGTGTGAAGATTCGTAAGCCGCAAGATTTCCTGAGCGCGAGTGCTCAGATCCACGGCGCGCAGATCGGCGTCGTTTTTTCGCGCTGTAAAAACGGAGCGGACCAATTGCCCGATTCCGGAGCTGTCGAGATACGAAACGTTGCGCAGATTCAGCAGCACCCGTTTCTTTCCGTCCCGAAAAAGATCGCCCAGCAGTTCGTGCACTGCCTCTCCTTCGATCAAAGTGAACCGTCCGCTGACGTCGACGATCGTAATGTCGCCAACCTGGCGGGTACTGGCGCTGAAACTCAATCCGTCCTCCGGTGGGGCTTAGGGCCAATTATTCTACCGTATGCGGGTCTCGATTCCTAAATGCTCAGCGAGACTCAGATACTTGCGCGACTGCGCAAAATTTGTCTCGCGCTTCCCGGCGCCGGCGAGGCGGTCACGTTTGGACATCCCACGTTTCGGGTGCATGGCAGGATGTTCAGCGTTCTCGAGGAATACAAGGGTGAGCTGGGAATCTGTGTGAAAGTCGAAAAAGAATTGCAGGGGATTTTCCTCGACGACCCGCGGTTTTTCCGCACGCCATACGTCGGCAAGCACGGCTGGGTCACGCTTCGTGTGTATGCAGCGCGCCTCAATTGGACCGAAATCAAAGCCCTCGTGACCGGTAGCTATCGCCTGGTTGCCGCCGGACGCCCGGCTCCCGCCAGATCCTCGAAACGGAAACGCGGTTCTTGATCGCGATATCGCCAAACCTCGGCAGGGATGGTTTTAGCCCTTGCAGTAGGATGGCACGGTGATGCGGTCAGCCTTCAAATGGCGGGAAGCCCTACGCGGCGATTTCGGCAAGCCACGCGTCGAGTATTTTCAGTTGGTCGTCTGCGATTTCGAGAAACGCCACGCCCATTCCCATGGATTCCTGAACGTAGATGATCTTGCCTTTCGTCGTAAACGTGCCTTGATCTCGCAGAATTTTCAGCTCGATCAGTGTGCCGGCAGGGAGGGTAATCAACACATCGATATAGCAGCCTTTGCGGCTGATTTCGGATACGCGGCCGGCAATTCGCGTATCGCTCGCAGGCTCGACCACGTCAACGTGCGCGATAAAACTATAGCGAGGCACCGATCGCTGTTCGCGAAAGGTCTGACCCGATCTGGTCTGCGGCCCGCTAGTTTCGCCCATCTCAAGGCTCCACTGCCGTCATCAGCTTGGCATAACCAGCCGCGCTCGGCCAGCTTCGCGTCTCCGCAGTGACGCGAAAGGCAAACCTGTCCAGGTGGCCGGGTGACGGAGGACTGCCGGAATATTTGGCTGTAGAATACGAGTGTCTTGAGATTTTCGACAGACTAGCGCTCTATACGTAGTTGTGCGGTTACCGACCTCCCGAATTGGGAACGGACATGGTAGCCTGCTTTCAATACCGAGCATCTAACGATACAACTGCTCCCGGGCTAGCCGCGCTCCGTCTCCAGCCTCAGTTTCAGGCGCTCCAGACAGCCGGCCAAACCAGTTGATTCCCCGGACTGAAAGTTCTAGGCTCTGCAGAATCTCTGGAACGTCCAGAAATGAGACCAGCGAATGGCCCACGCAGCGAGCCCCGGAGACCAACTCCGAGAGCTTCGTAATCGCCTCGGCATAACCACCAGGGAAGTCGA
Source organism: Candidatus Acidiferrales bacterium (assembly GCA_049797655.1). Classification (GTDB taxonomy): domain Bacteria; phylum Acidobacteriota; class Terriglobia; order Acidiferrales; family UBA7541; genus Palsa-295. The sequence continues at coordinate 26,504 of JBARFX010000116.1, forward strand.
GGAATTCAGTCGCAGACTCGCGGAGAATTCCGGGAACGAAGAGTTTTACATTTCAAACGCGTGGCTGACGCAGCTCGAGAATAGGGACTCTGTTCCAAGCATTTATAAGCTGTTCAGTTTGAGCGTTATCTACCGTTCCAGGTTTGTCGACCTTCTTGCAATATTTGGCATCGACCTCGGGGACAGCGCCAAGTATCAGTTGGAGGTTCCCCTTGCCAATACGCACCTTGCCGCCTTCGAGACTCTCGATCCGGAAGCTGCCGTCACATTTCCAATTCGTTTAGATCGAAGCTTCAGCTTGGAAAAGACAAGTCTGGTGTCGCGGGTCGTGGAAGTTTGGGGAGAGGTGCCGGTTTCGCTCATCCAAATGCTGGATGTGCGCCACACACAATATGGCTATATCGGGATGTGCGACTTCATGATGTACCCGCTTCTCCGTCCAGGAACGTTTGTGCAGATTGACAGCGAACTCGCCAGTATCCAGCCGTCTGCCTGGCGAACGGAATTCGACCGGCCGATCTACTTCATCGAATTGCGGGACAGCTATGCCTGCTCGTGGTGCGAGCTGAGCGGCTCTCAGCTGACGTTACTGCCGCATCCGCTCTCCGCTTGTTCCACTCGGCAATTCGCTTATCCCGATGAGGCCGAAATTGTCGGCCAGGTGACGGCAGTGGCTATGCGGCTCGTGTCTGGGCCGGGTCCGGTGCCTGCTGGTGCTCCAAGATTGCCAAAGCGATCTTGAGGTTTGAAAAGAGAAACTCCGCCGCCAGCGCATCCGTCCCGACTGGAATCGCGACCCGGTACGGTTCGAGATCCTTCCATGCGGGAATGAATTCCGCCGGATCGGTTCTCGTGGAAAACATATAAGCTTCCAATTGCGCCACGAGATCCCTGAGCGAGGACGAAAATAGCTCCTGGAAAGCCTCTCGGTGACAATCCGCCAGCGCCTCGCAAGCAGCTTCCGGTGAAAACCGCGCTGCGAGACCCTCATGAACGTACAGTCCGGTGTTGTAATCCCGCATCGAGGCGAGGTAAATCAGCCGGTCAAGCGAACTCGGCGTCCGTGAAAGAGTGCGTCGCCGCAGATCTTCGTATGCCGCCAGCACGTCCCCTCGTTTGGCTCTCGCTATCACACCCACTCCTAGATTGCCGTCCTATCGGTTCCGGAATCGCGCCCCAGCCCTACTGGGAGGGAAGGCGTTAAGAATGCGAGCGAGCGATCCAGGACCGCACACAATCCCGCAGCCGTGGAAGTTGTCCGGCGCACCAGATGCGGCGCGGCATAAGGTCCGCGCCACCGCACTACTAAGTGCAATACCATGCATTCCGATTGAAGACTTGCAAATTCGACGGCGAGCGAGAGTTCGGTCCATCGGCTCATCTGGGCGAACATTCGAGAACGGCGGGTGTGGAATTCCTTAAGCTCGCGAATCTGCCTTCGAACCTGGCCGATCCATTCGAGCGCAAGCCGCTTTCTTTCCCCCACGAATAGATTCTGAAGTTCGTTCGAGCCGATCGACGACACGTATTCCGTATCCTGCTTGCCGAATACGCGGTCAACCAGTTCTGTTGCCAGCAGGCCAGTCTGCAATGCCCGCAGAGAGTGTTTCGCTGCCACGAGAGCTGCTGCACTGCCTTCCGCAGCGGTCGGAGACCGGCGCATCACGAGAAGGAGCAGGACGAGAAGTCCCGCACCGACGGCGATGAAAAGCAGCAGCTGTATCATTGCCGCTCCACCTTGCCGACGTCACTGCGCATCGTTCCGAGGAGTTCCTTCGTCCTGCGGGCAAATGCTCCATATTCGCCGTCAGATCCTGGCGGCGTTTCAGGAGCCTGAGCGGGCGCATATGACCACAGAGCCGCCGTCCATATCATCAGACAAACCAAATACATGTACGGCTGAACGATGCTCCACTCCCGATCGAGCGAAGGTCCCGCATAACCCCTCAGCGCACGGCTCAAAATAACGCTTCCCACGTACAATCCGAATCCGGAAATTATTCCCCTCAAATTCCTCCCTATGTCGACCCGGTAGTAGAAAATCACTCCCAGAACGCCGGCAAGTGCGATCGCCTGCACCGCGCGGAAGTCCCGCTCCACGTCCGAAAGATTTTCTCCCGATGACACGAGCGGCGCTGCCGGCAATCGAAAGGCAAAGTAGCCGAAGAGAATTACGAACATCCCCACAAGGACGGCCGTTGCGAATGCTTTAGCGCCTGGATACTTCTCGAAGCTTTTCTGCACGATCTCGAGAAGCACTCCGAACCCGGCCAGCAGAGTGAGGAATTGTTTCGCCCAGAAGAAATTCGGATAAGCGGAAAAATAAAAATGATAGATCGGCCAAAGCGAAATGCTCGACGACCAAACCAGCGCCATGTACACGAAAAAGAAGGGGTAATGTGTGAACAGCTTACATTTCAGGAAGCGGACGAGAATCACCGATTCCAGGACGAGGCCGATCATCCATAAGAGTGAGGCCGCCATGTACCTCCTATGGACGTACATACTAACATTTTTTTTGGAAGGGGAGGGCTCGCGTTTCTCCCCCTCCAAACGAAATTCACGATCGCATCAGTGGGGGTATGGCGGCATGGGTTCGGTGCCGTCGAAATGGGGGTATGGCGGCATGGGTTCGGTGCCGTCGAAGTGGGGGTATGGCGGCATGGGCTCAGTGCCGTCGAGGTGCGGGTACGGCGGCATGGGCTCCGTCCCATCGGCGCGATGCATTGGTGCAACGGGGCTCCTGCCATCCATTGCAAACGTTGTGGTTGGAATCGTCAGCACCGCGATGGCAGTTGTGGCAATCAGGAAATTCTTCGCAGCCTTCTTCATATTTTTTCTCTCCTTCGAGTGGAATCGGCCCGTGGGCCGGGGAGAAGATAGAGAAGACCGGCGAACAGTTAGCGAATCGGAGCGAATTGCTCGGAAAGGAAAGCAGTGGTGTTCAAGGAGAACGGAACAAGACGCGCTCGCGAGCGAGTAAGAAAGTTGCTTCGCAGCGTTCAGGAAAGACGATTCAGATGATCCGTGCGGGCATAACGTACGCCGCGCGTTACTCAAAAAGGGACAGGTAACGGTCTTGACACTCGTGCGGAATATACGGATGGAGTTTGCGGTCGAAGCCTTGTATTTCTTGATGCAGGCACTCTGCCCAAAAAATGACTGACATCGGACTCACACCTTCGCCCGAGGCGGCCTCTGCTCGCCCGGAAGAGATACAGACGCACCTGCGGCATCTCGACCGCCGCCAGTGGTGGCTGTGGTCATCCACGGTCGCCGTGATTCTCTTGCTCACTCTCACGGTCGCTTCGTTCGCGTTTCCAGCCATGCTGAACCGCGATCAAGGCGCGTACTCGTTCTATCTGAACCAATCGATTCGAGCGCTCGTAGGAATGGTGCTGCTCTTCAGCGTTTATGTGGTCTACCAGCAGGTGGTGATCTATCGCATGCGGAGCCAGCTCGCGGAACAGATTCAGTCTCTCGCGAAAGTGGAGAGTCTGGCGTCGGAAGTTTACAAACTCGCGGCGCTCGACCAGCTCACCGGCCTCTACAATCGCCGTTCGGGCGAACAGCGGCTGGCTCAGGAAATCAGCCGCGCCCAGCGCCACGGGCGCCCGCTCACGGTTTTGCTTCTCGATCTCAATGAACTAAAAGCGGTGAACGACCGTCACGGTCACGCCGCCGGCGATCTGCTCATCAAAGGTTTCGCCGACCGTCTCCAGCGCGCGATTCGCGGCTCCGATCTCGCGGTCCGGCTCGGAGGCGACGAATTCATGGCCTTGCTGCCGGAATGCCGCGCCGAAGAAGTGCGCCACGTTCTGGGCCGCGTGGAGGGCCTTCAAGTGGAATATCAAGGGGAGCGCATTCACTGCCATTTCTCGAGCGGATTCACGGACTACAAGCCAGGTGAATCCGCGGCCGAGCTGCTGAAGCGCGCCGACGACGCGCTCTATGCCAACAAGCGCTCCGGTAAGCGGGTCAGCCCTTCGATGATACCTGCGGCGGTTTCCCAATCGGTTTCCTGATTTCGAGTATTCGAGTGCACGGCCGGAATTTGTCGCAACGAAGGAGCAGCACGGTGTTCATCACAGGAACACCGGCGGAAAAATATTGTTGCGTGCTACGGGGGTAACTCGTATGCTACGCCCGTTGTCAGGATTGACACTGTGCCCAAAGAAAAGCCCAAGGTAAACATCGGCGAGGTTATTCGCTCCTACCGCAGCGATCGCGGCCTTTCGCAAGGCGACATCGAACGCCGCACCGGTCTTCTCCGCTGCTATCTCTCCCGCGTTGAGAACGGCCATACGGTTCCTTCGCTCGAGACGCTCGCGAAGATTGCCGAAGCGATGGAAATCAGCCTTGCGGATTTTTTCCCGGGCAGCGACACAGTGCAGGACCGCGAAACGCGCAAAGTTCTCGGCGAACTCTCCGAAGAAGAAATCCGTTTCCTCGCGGACATCAAAAGATATTCCACCACGCTCTCCGACGACGACAAGAAACTTGTCCTCGCCATGATTCGCAAGATGGCCACCGTGATTCCGCCGCCGCGCAACGGCAAAACCGTCAGCGCCGCCCGCCGCCCCGAATACTAAACTTTTTATTTGATTTTTGGATTTGTGCTGTGACGTTCGCGGACGCTTTCGTGCGCGCGTTTCGTTTGCTCCACTCAAATTAAATCAGCGGCGGTTCGTAGATATACGCCATGCCATCGCGCGTCACGGCGTAGGCCTTCGATCCGTCCGCGCTCCACCGCAAGTCCGCCACGCCTTCCGCCGGATACTCGTCGAAAACGGCCACGCGGTTCAGGTCCACCAGAAACAATCGCCCCTTCGCCGAATTTTTCAGCCACGAACTGAAGCAGACGCAGAGGGGCAAGTGGGGATGGCAGGCGCACAATTCGGCGCCAAAAGGCAGCGCCTCATTCACGCTCTGTGGTTCGAGGCGATACGCCTGTCCCGCTGCGCAATAAATAATCTGCTCGCTATCGGGCGTCCATGTGAGATCCGTGACGTGGCCCTGTGCGCCGAACACGGAGCGCCGCGACAGCTTCGTCACATCCGCAACCATGATCGAATCGTCCGCCCACTCGCCCTTGATCTCGATCACGGTGGCGAGAGCCTCTTCATTCGGACTGAACGCCGCGCGCCCGTAGCCCTTAAACGAGCCTTCTTCGGCAAATTCCTCACCGGCCTGCTGCGGCTCGATCCAATCCGGCGTACCGAGTTCCCGTGCCGCTTCGCCCGCCAGCGCCCCGCCTCGCGGCTCCCACACTCGCAACGCCGCCTGCTTCCCGCGCGATGTCGCGACGAAATATTCAGCCGAGTCCGACCACGCCAGATTTCCGGGCGCGCTCTCCGATTCGCCGAGGCGCCCCAGATAAAGCTTGCCGTGCAGGTCGAACAGGTGCAGCCCGGCCGGCCAGCCGCTCCATGTTCCCACCAGATATCGCGCATCGGGCGACCAGGAAAAAACAGCCGGCGAGTCCGGCGGGGCGGCGGGGGCGCCATTCGGCACGGAAAGCGCCATCGTGGGTATGCTCAGCTCGATGTCGTAGAGGGCCACCTGCGAAGTGCCGTGATGGACGTGCGTCGAAGTCGCGCACACCTGTCCCGCGGACGAAATCGCCAGATGCTGGGATCGTCCGGTGAAAACTTTCTTAATCAACCAGTTCGAATCGCGCGCGAGATCGCGCAATCCGCGCGCGACGATCGCGGACGACCGCACTGCCAGCGCGCCGGCGCCGGCTCGCGCAATCTGCTTTGTCGATGATGCGTCGTGCGTATCCATCTTCCGCAATCAATCTCCGCGCGTTCGCGGTTTCTGAAATCCGGATTCCGATAGCCGCTGCCGTGCCTGCGAGATTTGTTCGTCCACCTTCGCGACCATTTCCTGCAACACGTCGCGGCCCACCTGCTGAGCCTCATCGAGCCTCGACTTCAACTGGAACAGGTCCGACCGCAGCAGTTCCTGCAGTTCCGCTTCCATTTCCGCCAGACGGCCGCGCATCTGCGAAATGCGCCGGATTACGCGCACGAGTTCCGCGCCCGGTCCTTCGCCTTGCACGGCTTCGGGGCTGTGCTCGTACTCGGTGAGAATTCTCGCGAGCTGCATTTCGTCGCCGCGCTCGTAGGCCTCGTTCGCTTCGGACATCAGCTGTTGGCGCTTGGCGCGATCGTCGCGGTCAGACGTCAAATCGGGATGAATGCGTTTTGCGACCGTGCGGTAGAGCCGCTTCATTTCGGGCGACGCTTCAAA